>NZ_CP128185.1:3070644-3741288 GCF_030316135.1 Aliiglaciecola sp. LCG003
TCCGACCGTGCCTATCTGCACGCTTATGCATTGGAGTTTGAAGACAATGGGACGTTACTGCGTGTGACCTGCATGCCTGAAACTGGGGAGTTTTTTCAACCAAACTGCATTTCAAACATAGCAGACAAATTTTTGTCTCCTTGGTTGTTAGATTGGCCAAAGTTAAAAATCGCCACGGCTCGCCAATGAACCTGGTTAACCACCGCAGGCTAATGTATTGGTTGGCGGCCTTGGTATTTGGCATTTTTTTATTATTAATGTTTGTTCCCGTTGAATATATTCCCGTCGATACTCGTTCAGACAAATTATTGCATGCGCTGCTATTTGTCCTTATCACCTTGGTAGCGAAACCGGTTCTCAAATGCCCGCTTTGGATGTTGGTTATTGGGCTCACATTATTTGCGGTATTAAGTGAAGTAGCGCAACATTTTATTCCCTATCGAAGCGGCAGTTTGGATGACTTCTACGCCGACCTGACAGGCATTACCTTGGCCTGTGCATTACTCGGCGGCTGGTCCCTCGTAACTAAGCTGTACTGGCGGTTTAAGCGATGATTAGTATTGTCGGTAATGGCGCGATTGGAAACTTAATCGCCCTAGCCTGTGAGCGACAGCATTGTACTTATCAGATGGTCACCCGCAGCGCACAGCCGATTCAAATTCATTGTCAAGAAAATCAACAACGACACACTCTACAACCTGACTACCTACAAGCCAGCGAAATGATCAATTCGGGAATAGTCATACTTCCGCTCAAAGCCTATCAAATACTACCCGCGATTGAGCAATTAAAGGGCCGGCTAGCAACCAAAATACCTGTGATACTGTTGCACAACGGTTTAGGCACCTACGAGTATGTTTTAGAGTTACTGCCAGAAAATCCAATTATGATAGCGACAACCAGTTACGCTGCGTTTAAGCCTGATCAGGGAGCCTTAATGGTTACAGGAAAGGGTCAGACCCAAGCGGGCTGGGTGCGTGATTCAGCTAATAACCCTCACTTTCAAACACAGTTTGAAAAACTGTTGCCGCCTTGTTCCTGGCATACCGATATTCAGCAAGTATTATGGAACAAGCTGCTAATTAACGCTGTCATCAACCCGCTAACAACCTTAAATAATATCCGCAATGGGCAACTTGCCGAGCCACAATACACTCAGCATATTGAAGGTATTGTTCACGAAGTAGTTCAGGTTATGCAGGCACTTGGTTTAACGGCAAATCATCAACAGCGATTACAACACTGCTATCAGGTAATCCAACACACCGCGCAGAATTACTCATCGATGCATCAAGATTTATTGCATAAACGGCCAAGCGAAATTGATTTTATCAATGGCTATGTTGTGCAACAAGCTAGGAGGTTAGATATCCCTGTACCCTACAATCAAACTTTGTTGCAGCAGGTAAAAAAAATGGAGGCTAATTAGCCTCCGTTTCAATGTAACATCAGTTCAGACAGCATGCCTAAGCTTACGCCGTGTAATTACTCACCGCTAACTTCAGGTTTCATATGCGGGAATAAAATCACGTCTTTTATAGTCGGGCTATCGGTAAATAACATGACTAAACGATCGATACCGATCCCCTCACCTGCAGTCGGCGGTAAACCATATTCAAGTGCCCGAATATAGTCTTCATCAAAATGCATGGCTTCATCATCGCCAGCGTCTTTTTCTTCAACTTGCTTTTTGAAGCGCGCAGCTTGGTCTTCAGGGTCATTTAACTCAGAGAAACCATTGGCCAGTTCACGGCCCCCCACAAAAAACTCAAAGCGGTCGGTAACAAAATGGTTTTTATCGTTGCGACGTGCCAACGGCGAGACTTCCCACGGATAAGCCGTAATGAACGTAGGTTGGATGAGCTTTTCTTCCGCTGTCGCTTCAAAAATCTCACATAAATACTTACCAGCGCCCCAAATACCATCAACCGCAGGCTCTTTAATATGCAGTTGTTTAGCCATCGCTTTGAGTGCATCAAGATGATTTTCGGGATCCTGAATGGCTGCCACGTTAGCTTCAGGCCAATACTTGATAATGGCGTCGTTCATACTCAAACGTTCGAACGGTTGGCCAAAATCATACTCCACCTGACTAACCACATTCCCTTCAGCATCTTTTTCGGTGCTGGTGAGGGTAGTAGTTCCAAGTACATCTTTAGCTAGGGTGCGCAACATGTCTTCGGTTAAATTCATCAAGTCATTGTAATCTGCATAAGCTTGATAGAATTCAATCATGGTAAATTCTGGATTATGCCGAGTCGATAAGCCTTCGTTACGGAAGTTACGATTGATTTCAAACACACGTTCAAAACCACCCACAACAAGACGTTTCAGGTACAACTCAGGCGCAATACGTAAATACATGTCGATGTCTAATGCATTATGATGGGTCACAAATGGGCGAGCAGTAGCGCCACCAGGAATAACCTGCAACATCGGTGTTTCCACTTCCATAAACTGACGCTCGGTCAAATAGGCACGAATACCATTGACAATTTTACTGCGGATCATAAAGGTGTCACGGGTTTGCTGATTGGTAATCAAATCAACATAACGCTGGCGATACTTAGTTTCTTGATCGGCTAAACCGTGAAATTTCTCTGGCAATGGACGCAAGGACTTGGTTAAAAGTTGATATTCGTCCATGTTGACATACAGGTCACCTTTACCAGACTTGTGCAATGTACCTTTAACGCCAACGATGTCGCCGATATCCAAACTTCCATAGCGGGCTTTAATATCTTTTTGGGCATCTTTAGATGCGTAAGATTGGATCCGTCCAGTCATATCCTGTAGTAATAAAAACGGACCACGCTTGGCTAAAATACGCCCCGCAATACTGACCACCTTCCCCAAGGTTTCTAATTCTTCTTTGCCCAATTCGCCGAACTCATCTTGCAAATTTTGACTGTAGAACTCGCGACGGAAACTATTCGGAAAACCATTGGAATCGCATTGACTACGAATCTGCTCCAACTTGCCACGTCGCTCAGCGATTAATTTATTTTCATCTTGTTGAATGTCAGTCATAGACTTTCCTGAATTATTATCATTAGGTTCAATTACAGGCCTGATTTAAGACTTGCCTGAATGAATTTATCTAAATCACCGTCCAATACAGCTTGAGTATTGCGAGTTTCAACCCCGGTGCGTAAATCTTTAATCCGAGAATCATCTAATACATAGGAACGGATTTGACTGCCCCAGCCGATATCAGATTTACTGTCTTCCATGGCTTGTTTCTCTTCATTTTGTTTTTGCATCTCAAACTCATAAAGCTTGGCTTTTAGCTGCTTCATGGCTTGGTCTTTATTTTTATGTTGTGAGCGGTCATTTTGACACTGCACAACAATATTAGTGGGTAAATGGGTTATGCGCACCGCAGAGTCGGTACGGTTTACATGTTGCCCACCCGCACCGGAAGCACGATAGGTATCGATACGTAAATCTGATGGGTTTAATTCGATTTCGATGTCATCGTTGATTTCCGGATAAACGAACACTGAAGCGAAAGAAGTATGTCGACGACTGCCCGAATCAAAAGGAGACTTTCTGACTAATCGATGTACGCCAGTTTCAGTTCTGAGCCAACCGAAAGCGTATTCACCACCAAAACGAATGGTCGCACTTTTAATACCTGCCACATCACCGTCTGACACCTCAATGAGTTCAGTTTTAAAGCCATGGGCTTCACCCCAGCGAAGATACATGCGCAGCAACATATTGGCCCAATCTTGAGCCTCTGTGCCACCTGATCCGGACTGGATATCGATATATCCATCGTTGCTATCGTTCGGACCGGAAAACATCCGGCGAAATTCTAACACCTCTAACTTCTCAACCAATTGATCAAGTTCAGCTTGAGCCTCATTGAAGGTATCTTCGTCTTCCGCTTCTACTGCCAATTCCAGCAAGCCTTCGACATCTTCCGTGCCCTGGTCTAGCTGTTCGATGGTCTCAACCACATTTTCCAAAGCAACTTTTTCTTTGCCTAGAGCTTGAGCACGTTCTGGCTCATTCCACACATCAGGACTTTCTAGCTCACGACAGACTTCTTCCAAGCGCTCTTTCTTGTGATCGAAGTCAAAGATACCCCCGAAGCAAGTCGTTGCGCTTTCTTACATCTGCCAACATGTTTTGTATAGGATTGATTTCAAACATAAATATTCAATCTGTATTTAAATTAGGGACGGGATTCTACCGGATTTCTTAGCATTTGGACAGTGCCAGTGCAGCAAAGCAGTGGCATAAGATATACCACTGCTTACGATAAATACGCTGAGCTAAGCTTTCAATTTTTGTAAGGTTTCGACTAATTCGCTACCTATTTTTTTAAGGGCTTTTTCCGTTGCAGGATCAGTGATATTGCCATTTCCGTCGAATTTAGTAAAAGCTCCACCTACGGCCTTTTGATTGGGTAACACCATGGTGCCCAAGTTTTCCATCAACATACGCAGTGTCACTAGCACACGCATTCCGCCCATCGCCCCAGGAGAGGCAGCCATAATACCGGCCACTTTGCCTTTGTATGCTTCGAGGGGTTTTTCACCTTCAATTTTACGGGATGCCCAGTCAATGGCGTTTTTGAAAAGCGCACTGTAGGAGCTGTTATATTCAGGACTAGAAATTAATATGCCATCACTGTCAATTAGCAATTGCTTGAATTGTTGAGCACCTTCGTGCATACCGTTTTTGGCCTCGAGATCTTCATCGAACATTGGCATATTAAATGATTCAAGATCCACGATGGTCACTTGAGCACCAGCTTCTTCTGCTCCTTTGGCAGCCACTGCTACAACTTTCTTATTAACAGAATCTTTGCGGCCACTGCCAGCAAAAGCGAGTATTTTGATCATAGTCGGTCTCTCATATATTTAATCAGCTTAATAATATTGTGGCCAAATAGGCTGCTACATTCTTTCCATGGTGTCTATGCCTAGAATATCCAAACCGGTTTTAAGGGTTTTAGCCGTCATGGCGGCAAGCATCATCCGGCTTATTCTATGCTCTTGACTGACAGATTCTTTTAAAATCGGACAGGCTTCGTAGAATGTCATGAAATGGCTGGCAAGTTCGTATAAATAAGTACATAACACATGGGGCGTGGCTTCATTCGTGACTTGAGCTAGGTATTCACTAAATTGCAACAATTTTACTGCTAAAGCCTTTTCTTGCTCTGCTTCGAGTAAGATTGTGCCGTCCAACTGTTCTAGATCAACGCCAGCATTTCTAAAGATACTGCGAACGCGAGTGTATGCGTACTGAAGATACGGAGCTGTATTACCTTCAAAACTGAGCATGGTATCCCAATTAAAAATATAATCGGTTGTGCGATTTTTACTTAAGTCAGCATATTTGACTGCACTAATCCCAACTTTTTCAGCGATTATTTTGCGCTCTTCAGCCGATAAATCTGATTCTCTTTTGTTTATCAATACTTCAGCACGTTCAACTGCTTCGACCAATAAATCTGCGAGCTTAACAGTGCTGCCACTGCGGGTTTTAAAGGGTTTGCCGTCTTGTCCCAACATCATGCCAAAGGGGCAATGTTCATAACTTTGGCTGTCACTGATAAAACCGGCTTTACGGGCGACAATTTCAGTTTGCTTAAAGTGCAGCGCCTGACGAGCATCGGTGAAGATAAGGGTCCTATCTGCGCCGAGCGTTTGACAACGATAAAGGATAGCCGCTTGATCGGTACTCGAATACAAAAAGCCGCCACCGGATTTTTGTACAATATAAACTGCCGGATTACCTTCTTTATCAGCCAATTCTTCAATGAAGACGACTACAGCACCTTGATCTTCCACCGCAATGCCCTGCTCTTTGAGGCTGTTGACGGTAGATTGAAGCTCAGAGTTGTAAGCGCTTTCCCCCATGATATCTGCACGGGTGAGTGATACATTGAGTTTTTTATACACTTCTTCGCTGTGTTTAATCGAAACGTCAATGAACTCTTGCCAAAGGGTTAAACATTGTGGGTCACCGCTTTGCAGTTTCACCACGTAATCGCGGGCGCGGTCGGCAAACCCATCTTCGTTATCGAAGCGAACTTTGGCTTCTCGATAGAAATCTTCTAAATCAGACAAGGCCGTTTCGGCAACTTGATTGGACGCTAGTTGGTCGCTCAAATGCGCTAACAGCATGCCAAATTGTGTACCCCAGTCACCCATATGGTTTTGGCGAATGACTTTGTGCCCCAAAAATTCCAATGCTTTTACAACCGCATCCCCGATGATAGTACTTCGCAAATGCCCCACGTGCATTTCTTTAGCAAGATTGGGGGAAGAATAGTCAACCACTATGGTTTGCGTTGCTTGTTTTGCAATTCCCAGACGCACATCTTGTTTAGCCGTTTTAAGCTGTTGTGCCATCCACTCAGGTTTAAGGTGAATATTGATAAAACCTGGCCCAGCAATGTCTAATTTTTGTGCTATGTCGTCCATTTCTACCGCTGTAACTAGCTTTTCAGCGATATCTCTGGGTTTCTGCTTGAGTAATTTAGCCAAAGCCATAGCACCATTAAATTGATACTCACCAAACTCTGGACGTGTACTTCGTCCTAACGGTGTTGGTGCATCAGCAGGCGCGCCAATCACAACTAGGGCAGCTTTAAAACGGTCGAGCAAAAGGGTCTGTAAATTCATAGTGCTACTTAATTTGTCTGTTTGGTTTTAGTGTTAATAATGCTTAGTGTTCACGGGTCTTGTGGAATTCAATGTCAGGATAACGCTCAACCGACAGGTTGAGGTTTACCATAGTCGGGGCGATATAAGCTAGATTGTCGCCCCCATCCAAAGCAAGGTTTACTTCTGCTTTGCGTCTGAATTCATCTAGTTTTTTGTGATCTTTGGCATATATCCAACGCGCTGTACTGACATTCACGTGCTCATAAATGGCATCTACGTTGTATTCTGCTTTTAAGCGAGCGACCACTACATCAAACTGCAATACACCAACCGCACCCACAATTAAGTCATTGTTGGTCAGCGGTCTAAATACTTGAACCGCACCTTCTTCAGACAATTGGATCAGGCCTTTTTGCAATTGTTTTTGCTTAAGCGGATCTTTTAGTCGAATCCGTTTGAATAATTCAGGAGCGAAGTTAGGAATACCTGCAAAACGAAACTTTTCACCCCAGGTAAATGTATCACCGATTTGGATGGAACCATGGTTGTGCAGACCTATGATATCGCCAGCGTAAGCTTCTTCGAGCAAGGAACGATCCCCGGCCAGAAAAGTTAAAGCATCAGAGATACGGACATCTTTACCGATTCGAGTCTGATGCATTTTCATGCCCTTCTCGTACTTACCCGAAACGATACGGCAAAATGCAATACGATCCCGATGTTTAGGGTCCATGTTAGCCTGAATTTTAAACACAAAACCACTGAATTTGTTTTCATCGGCTTTCACTTTACCTTGGTCCGTTTCACGGCCCTGAGGTTTTGGTGCCCACTTTACTAAGCCATCCAACATGTGGTCGACACCAAAGTTGCCCAGTGCGGTACCAAAAAATACTGGTGTCAATTCACCACTTAGAAACGATTGCAAATCAAATTCATGTGACGCACCTTTTACCAGCTCAAGCATTTCACGTAACTCATCGGCATAGCTACCTATGGCTATATCTAGTTCCGGATTATCGAGCCCTTTAATGATGCGTTCTTCTTGAATGGTGTGTCCCAAGCCAGACTTATACAGCATGGTTTCATCACGGAGTAGATGATAAACCCCTTTGAATTCCTTTCCCATACCAATTGGCCAAGTAATAGGCGCGCACTTGATATTTAAAACGTCTTCAACTTCATCCAGTAAGTCAATTGGATCCCGCGTATCTCGATCAAGTTTATTGATAAATGTGATAATGGGTGTGTCTCGTAAGCGAGTCACTTCCATAAGTTTAATGGTTCTAGCTTCAACACCTTTAGCTGCATCAATAACCATCAAGCATGAGTCAACCGCTGTCAAGGTGCGATAGGTATCTTCGGAGAAGTCTTCGTGTCCAGGGGTATCAAGCAAGTTGACTAAATGATCACGATAAGGAAATTGCATAACTGATGTGGTGACAGATATCCCTCTTTCTTTCTCCATTTCCATCCAATCAGATTTGGCATGTTGCCCCGATTTTTTGCCTTTCACTGTACCTGCTTTTTGCAGCGCATTACCGAATAACAATACTTTTTCAGTAATGGTGGTTTTACCCGCATCGGGGTGAGAAATAATCGCAAAGGTGCGGCGTTTATCAACTTCTTGCTGGAATGACATGAGTTCTCTATATGGCTAATTAATTACAAAGATTTTTGGGCGCGAATTGTATACGAGATAGGTGCAAAAGTCCCGAAGCTTGTTGCCAGTTTCATTTATGAATTAATATCTTGATAATCGCAAGTCAGTGAATAAAAAAATTAAATTTACATTTACTGTTTGTTGAGATTAGCTTATATTCTGAACAGGTAAGTTTTTTACCTTTTGTTTCTCAGTAAATTTAGTCAATCTGGAAATAAGCCAATGTCACGAAGAAAAATGTTTAGTGGTTCACAACTACGTTCTTTGCGTAAGGAAGCTGGATACACTCAAGAAGAATTAGGTATGCGAGTTGGAATCAGTCGTGAAACTGTTTCAGCTATAGAAAATGATAAACCTGAAACCATGAACAGTATAGGCGTTGAAGTCATCAGTAAGTGGTGGTCAATATGCCGCCAAAAGGCGTCCGAGCAAACTCGAGAGTCATTTTTTTCAACTGTTATGGATTATTTCGGCTTTTCTCATAGCTGATGCTACTTTCCCACTATTTCCCAAAGATACTAATAGCCCTCCTTGGAGGGCTTTTTATCTTTGCTGGAATCTATACCTTCGGAAAACCCCTCCTATTTGATCGCCTGTTTATTTGTATCTTGCTTTTTACCGCAACAATCTGCCGAAAGAACATAAATGTGCTTGGTGTGGTGATTATTTTAGTACTGCAACGGTTAGCGGAAGAAACTGCATGGACGATCAGTGAACTTGAATACAAGGATATTATTAAAGCGCTTTTTTACTTTATGGCATTGAGCGTCTATTGGGTTATCAAATACGACAAAGTATCTCGCTTATTACTGCTAGCTTTAGTGCTGGCGATTGCTGCTGACTTGTACTGGAGTTTTACAGAACAACAGGCGCCGGAAGTCTATTGGTATGTCACCTTAATGTCATTTTATGCTTTTGCGCGTCATCTTATCTTTATGCGCGTAGCTTACATGCAGGAAATTTTCGTCCGAGATCACATTGATTCGGTCAACCTCGATTGGCAAATTTATAAGTTAAATGCACTATTTGTCCTATTACAATTATTAATGATTGTAGAGTATCTGATTCGAGGCGTTTTTGAGCATTATCAAATACTCTATGTTTGGGCTATATACCCTTACCTGAGCCAGCTTTTCTACACTTATCTAATATGGGTGGTGTTTTATGAAAGTTATAAATTACTCATCCCCAAACTTCTAAAAGCATAAATACTGCAAATTTGCTCAAAAAAAACGCATACTAGCATTTCCATGTGGATTTAAATCCACATTTTGAAAATTAGTCTGATATTTAGGAAGTTTTATGAAAACCAATACTTATGTTAAAGCCGCTGCCATTACCTTACTACTGAGTAGCACTATGATGGCCACATCGGCTCAGGCTGGAAGCAAAGTCAAACCGCCTGCTGCTGACCCCATCGTTGCAACCACCACTTGGTATGCCCCTGTGCTTGCCTACTTCAGCTCATTCAAACTTTAAAATTAACGCCCAACACTATTAAGGAATCATTATGAAAACCAATACTTATGTTAAAGCCGCTGCCATTACCTTACTACTGAGTAGCACTATGATGGCCACATCGGCTCAGGCTGGAAGCAAAGTCAAACCGCCTGCTGCTGACCCCATCGTTGAAACCACCACCTGGTATGCCCCTGTGCTTGCCTACTTCAGCTCATTCAAACTTTAAAATTAACGCCCAACACTATTAAGGAATCATTATGAAAACCAATACTTATGTTAAAGCCGCTGCCATTACCTTACTACTGAGTAGCACTATGATGGCCACATCGGCTCAGGCTGGAAGCAAAGTCAAACCGCCTGCTGCTGACCCCATCGTTGAAACCACCACCTGGTATGCCCCTGTGCTTGCCTACTTCAGCTCATTCAAACTTTAAAATTAACGCCCAACACTATTAAGGAATCATTATGAAAACCAATACTTATGTTAAAGCCGCTGCCATTACCTTACTACTGAGTAGCACTATGATGGCCACATCGGCTCAGGCTGGAAGCAAAGTCAAACCGCCTGCTGCTGACCCCATCGTTGAAACCACCACCTGGTATGCCCCTGTGCTTGCCTACTTCAGCTCATTCAAACTTTAAAATTAACGCCCAACACTATTAAGGAATCATTATGAAAACCAATACTTATGTTAAAGCCGCTGCCATTACCTTACTACTGAGTAGCACTATGATGGCCACATCGGCTCAGGCTGGAAGCAAAGTCAAACCGCCTGCTGCTGACCCCATCGTTGAAACCACCACCTGGTATGCCCCTGTGCTTGCCTTTTTTGCCATATAGTAAACATACACTAGAATTAGTTGAGCGTAAGGAAAGAGCATGAAAGCAAAACCTGTTATTGGCACTGTAGCTATCACTCTATTATTATTGGCTAGTTGTGTAACTATGACAGCTCAGGCTGGTAGCAAAGTCAAACCACCTAGTGCTGTGGAACAAAGCCAGCTACCTTGGTATAGATCCGTCTTGGAATATTTCGATTTATTTAGTTACTAGCTAAATTTTCTTAAAGGCGTTTGTCAGATTTCGACGCCTTCCTTCCAATTTTCACCCCAAAGACCCAAAAACATACTTTTGTGCAATATATTTACCTTTAAAAAACAAAGATTTATAAAAAATGGGCGGTTTTTTACGCGATGTGGACCCGAATCCACAAAAGCTTGCTTACACTATGCTTGAAAAACAAGCAGGTGTTATTGATAAAATACGCCGTTATCAACGACCTGCCGTTAACATAAAAATAAAATGGAGTAGGAACCTATGTATATTACTGGTAGTGATTTACGAAAAATGCGCTTAGAAGCAGGATTAACCACCGTTCAAATGGCCAAATTGGCTAATGTTAAAACCCGTAAGACTTATGAAAACTGGGAAAAGAACATCGGTAGCCCAAGTATGAATCAATTCATAGCCATGTGTTCAGGCTGTCAGTTTAATTCATCTGCAATTGTACAAATGGCTATGGAGCGTTCTGATGCAACTGAGCAAATGAACCTTGATAAGGCCTCGGTTAGATAAGTACGACTATACTAATCGTTTCATGATGAGGCCGTTTTCACGGCCTGATTCATTTTCATAATAGCCTTTTCGAATTTCAATGGGTTCGAAGTGATATTTCTGATACAACGAAATAGCCGCGCTATTTGATTCTCGTACTTCTAACCAGATTTCTGTACATTTCAACTCAATACATTTTTCGATAAAATGCCCTAGCAATTTATTCGCTAAGCCTTTTCCTCTGCTGAGGTGTTGAATGCCGATATCCATTAAGGTGGCCTCCCCTGCGACAGCTAAACCTAAGTAATACCCAATAACCTGTTGGTTTTCGCACATCTGGTACGCAAAGTAAGGAGGGCTAAGAGAATCGGTGAATACAGCCTGCGACCAGGGAAACAGATGACACTTTTGCTGAATAGCAAATGCGTCAAGGCAATTATCCGGTGACATCTGAGCAAAGGACATAGTCGACATCTATGCTGTTGGCAAAGTTTGCAGTAGTTTCCATAACTTTTGCTTATTCGGGGCTTTGCTAAGTAAGTTTAATGGCGGCGTTTCAATTACATTTTGAGTTAGGCTAAATTCTGTACCTATTTTCCACGCAATGCTGAAATCGCAAAAGGCCTCAGGTGATTGGGCCGATAGCATAAATGGCTTATGCTGATTGGGAGCAATGCTTAGCAGCACATCTTGAACCAATCTATATTGTGCAGATTGCGCATCCATACACAGCAAGACCTTCCCCTCTGCGGATTTAGCTTTTGGTGCAATTTGTTGTTTCAATCGCGCAAGACCCGCTTGCTTCTGCTCAGAACTAATTGCTTGAACTGGGATTGGCTGAGGTTTGATGTTCTCAGAGGATTTCTGTTCACCAGAGTGTGAAGAGCTAGCCTCTTCAGGTGCAAGATTTTTTAGTTGCCAAGGGGTAATGCCAATATGCGTCAAAATGGCACGTTGGAAGTCTGACAAGCTATTGCGTTTAACCAAAGTCATGTACTTAGCCTAACAGAAAATATGGCAGGGGTGGAGGGATTCGAACCCCCAACCATCGGTTTTGGAGACCGCTGTTCTACCAATTGGAACTACACCCCTGCAGAAGAAGAGGCATTATACTCATGGATAAAAAAAGGTAAAGTAATTTGCGTGTTGATTCTCAATAACCCATCCAGTTGCTGAAAAATTAAACGCTTTGGGCTTTGTTCACCTCAGCTGCAGCGAGATACCATAAATCGTTGGTCAATTTCACAATGGGAAACTGTCGTTGGCATTGCTCGAACACCCATTGCGGCTCCAATCCAGATAAATGTGCATAATGGGTTTGCAAGGATAATATTTCACTATGATCCAAACGATTGATCAAGGCACAGGCAGCTAAATCGAAATATCTATTGCCCAAAGCAGCGTATTCCCAATCGAAGATGACCGGCACTTCAGCCATTGCTATATGTTCCATGGCTAGATCGTTATGACACAGTACTTGATCCACTTTGTGAGTATCGATCCAATCAGCTTTGCATAATTCGATGCGTTCCATCCAGTATGCGAGGTTTTGGCGGCCAGCGGCATCTAGGTACAGCAACCAATCTTTGGGTAAATCCAAAGACGTGGCAACGGTGGGAAGATGATGAATATCAAATAGCACTTTGGCCAAACAGATGATTTTTTGTTGGGTGTCGATTGTAGCCTTTGATAAAGATACATGCTCGAACCATAGCTCAACTTGGAAGTCATGGGCTTTGGAGAGATATACAGGTTTTGTTGCTCGCCCTAAATCAGCCAATTGAGCTTGCTGGTAAAATAGCGCTTGCCGATCGGTTGGTGCAATATGATTCAGCTCAAATGTCTTGAGGAAATAAATTGTTTCTCCATCATACAGCCGATAACTCTGGTTAACTGTGCCCCCCGTTATTGGTTCCATAGATAGATGTAGGCCAAACAGTTGGCTAGCAATCAGTTCATCGATGATTTTGGCTTGTTTCACCTTTCCCCCTTAATGCACAACATATGTTCTATTGAGTTTAACTTGAGGTTACTCCTATAGTGTTAGAGCAACAAGTTGCACTAGGTATGCAACTTGTTACTGATAATACCCCCTAAGCCTGCTGATAGGATCTTCGCCAGCTATAAAAGCCATAAAGGGCAAAACCAAAATATCCGACAAATAAAATCCCCGTCAAGAACAGACCATTATTAAGATATAAGTACGCAGCTGCAGCATTGATGAAAATCCAATATAACCAGTTTTCTAGCACTTTATTCGCCATCAAATACGTGGCATATACGCTAAACACAGTCACCATCGCATCTAAATAATGATCATGTCCACTTAATGACATAGTCACAAGATTAGACACTACAAAGCCACTTATCAACAAAATAGAAATTGCTGTTAAATGGATCAGCAGTGGCAATGAGCGAACTGGTAGCTCTTCTGACTGCGGACTTTTGTGCCACTTTATCCAACCATAAATTGCCATAATCATATAATAAGCATTCAGTGCACTGTTAAACGGCAAGCTCACTTCCCAAAATACAAAGATGTACAATGAAGTGCTTAGCAACGCGGCCGGCCAACACAATATATTTTGCCTAGCCGCCAACCATGGATAAGCAAGGGAAAAGAGAACCGCAATAACCTCTATCCATGATTGTTGTTGCATTTGCTGCTGCAAAGCTTGCAAAAATCCATCCATCACCTGCCGCTGCCCATATTCTCCCCATTGAGGAACTTGCAGACAAATATGGCTTGGCCCACCTGCTCATAGGTACGTTGCATTTCGGTGTTTAAAATATTCATCAACTCAGTATTCTCGCCCATTACAATGGTACTAGTTGCACTGGTTTGCGTACTAAGTTGGTCATAGGTATTGAGCCTGTCAATAAAACCCTGAATAACAGGAATATATTCGTTTTGTAGCGGGTACAACGATATCTCGACAACTAATTTCATCTCTTATCCTGCTTTTTAGTAAAGGTAATTCGCGGTTAATCCAAACTGACGACCATCACCCAATTGGAAATAGGGTTCAGGGAAGGCATATTCATCACGAGGATCATTGCTGAAGCCACCAAATCCTCTGACATAGTATTCTCTATCCAACAGATTTTTACTCCACAAAGAGAATGTCCACTCTTGCCAGTGATATTTAACCTGAGCGTTTAATAAAACGGTGAAAGGAGACGTAACATCATGACCATCAGAAAAACGGTACTCGTCCTTACCATCAGCATCTATATGCACAGATATGTGCTCACTTATATACCCAGTCATGGCAATATTGAATGTATGCTTGGGGGCTTGAGCTTGCTGCTGCCTGTCTATCAAGCTGCCATCACTCAATTGATAATCCTCGAAACTTGCGTCTAGGTAGCCATAACTAGCGGCAAATTGAATTTCCTCAGATGCTTGCCAATTTGCTTCGACTTCCAAACCTTTATTGGTACCAATATCCGCATTAGCAATGATATCGATAAAATCTGGAGTATTGTCTTCTCGGATCAGAACATCATAGTCACTTACTTGTGTGTCTTCTCTGTCCATATAAAATAATGCCAAACGCAGGAATAAATTATCATCTAATGCCTGTCCTTTTACACCCACTTCATAGTTCCAGTTATATTCTGGTGCGAATAGGCGATTTTCAGCTTTTACCCGTTCGTCAGGATTAAACCCGCCGGCTTTATAACCTCTTGAAACACTGGTATAGACTGATGCCTTATCAATGCTGTACTGCAAAACAACTTTACCGCCCACTAAGGTATTCTCAACCGACTGTTGGAAACTGTTACTATCAGCGTAGTCAATTTCAAAACGGTCAATCCTAAAACCTAAGCTAAGACTTAAGTTGTCAGACAAATTGCTATCTGTTTGTGCATATACCCCCAGATTTTTAGGCTTATATTGACTGCTGAAATCACTGTCAGCGTAGGTATAATTGCGCAATAAACCTTCATCAATGTGACGACTAAAGAGCCCAATCAGCCATTGGGTTGAGTCGGAAAAAATCAGCGAACTTTGGTTCGAAACTATGCGTAAATCGACGCTAGTCAAATCTCTAGAGCGATAATACTTGTCAACGGAGCTATATTCCCAGGGGTGGAATCCAACATAGGTCCAATCTTCATCATAGCCATAAGCCATATCCGATGTTGCATGATTAACTGATCCGCTGACCTTTGCATAGGATAATTCAAATTCGCCCTTAATCCCTATGGCATGGGTTTGCTGGGTATCAAAGCCCGGCTCATCGGATAAGGTCGTTCGATTATTATCAAGAGAAAATGCATCGTAGCCATTACTTATATCAAAATATTGGTAGTTAAAATCAAGGGTTGTGGAGTCGGACAAAACAAACTTTAACTTCAGTCTGGCGGTCAACTCGTCCAAGTTATCGGTATCGTCTCGCCCTAAATATTGGTTCTCAATGAAACCATCACTTTTATATTGATTAACTGCAAGCCGATAAAATACCGAATCGGAAATTTTGTTGCCATAGGCCGCCCCTAGATTCCAGCTATTTTGTTGGCCAATAGTTGCAATGAATCGAGTCGGTTGTGATTCGTCTGCTTCAGTGGTTTTTATTTTTATGGTACCAGCCATCCCTGCAGCACCAAACTCAGTGGCCTGGGGACCACGCATGATTTCCACTTGCTCCACGTCAAACAGAGTGCCTATTGCGGCAATACCAGAGAAATCAAAATCATCAACTAAAAAGCCGACAGATGGATTAATTGGCTCGGCGAATTGACTACGTTCACCAATGCCTCGAATTTGAATAAATCGACCCCGAGATGCTCCACTTGCAAAATTGATATTGGCGGCCATGGACAAAATATCGTCCAGATGATTAGCATTACGATTCACAATGCCATCAGCTGAGATAACACTGACACTGGCGGTGACATTTTGAATATCGTTAGCTCTAAAGTCGGAACTGACAATGATTTTTTCGATTTCTTCGCTATTAGGAGTTGTTTGAGCGTGCAAGTTGGCGGCACACAACGCACTCACGACTAATGCTATTTTGGTTATGTTCATAAGGATCTCTTCTTAACAATGAAAAGACCCGGTGTTACGGCAGGTAAATGGAGAGGTTAATTATGAATTTTTAATTTTTCATACCATTCCTACGCCGGTATTATCCGGATCAGGTCTAAGGGTCTCCGCGAAACGGATCTCAGCTAATCAGCACCCCTTGGTGTATTCAGAGCAACAAGTACTCTGAACAATTGAATAATAACAAGCATTTACACTAACTGCTACAAATGGATTGAGCACTCGAAGCTTAAAATAGGCATGCCCTATATTTATTGGTTATAAGCATATCAAGGCTTGAATTTTTCCTGTAGTGCTTCAATATCTAGCTTAGAGTAGATAACAGGAACAAATCATGCGAAATTTCACCTATTACAACCCAACCAAAGTCGTTTTTGGTAAAGGCAGTATTAAAAAGCTAAGCAAACTGCTCCCTGAGAGTAAAATCATGCTGGTTTATGGCGGCGGTAGTATCAAGCACAATGGTATATACCAAGAAGTGCTCGAACAACTCGAAGGCCATCAGTGGACTGAGTTTTCAGGTGTTGAAGCTAACCCTGAGTTTGACACCTTGATGCAGGCCGTTGAGCACGCTAAAGCCAATGACGTTGAATTTATTTTAGCGGTGGGCGGTGGTTCAGTGATAGACGGGTGTAAATTTATCGCCGCGGCAATTCCTTATGATAATGATCCTTGGGAAATTTTAGCTGGCGGTGGGAAAGTCGCCAGTGCAGTAGGGCTAGGCTGCATCCTAACCTTACCTGCAACAGGTACCGAGACCAATACTGCCTCGGTAATTACCAGACGCAAACTAGGGAAAAAGTTACCTTTTGACTCTGAGCATGTGCGTCCTAAATTTGCTATTTTAGACCCTGAAGCAACCTATTCATTGCCTGAGCGGCAATTAACCAATGGAGTGGTTGATGCCTTTGTGCATGTAATGGAGCAGTACCTCACTTACCCTGTTGGCGCAACGGTGCAAGATCGCTTTGCCGAAGCTATTTTAAACAACTTGATTGAAATCGGTCCCCAAGTATTACTCTCTCAAGATTATATGCTCAGAGCGAATTTAATGTGGAATGCCACACAAGCTCTAAATGGTTTAATCGGGGTGGGTGTGCCGCAAGATTGGTCCACTCATATGATTGGCCATGAATTAACCGCGCTGCACAACCTTGATCACGCTGTGACCCTAGCGATAATTCTGCCTAGAGTCATGCATCATCAAAAAGAACACAAGCGGGAAAAATTATTGCAGTACGCTGAGCGCGTATGGGGGCTGAGTCGCTATGATGAGGAAAGTGCCATTAACCTCGCTATAGAGAAAACCGAACAATTTTTCCAGCAAATGGGCATTAAAACAAAATTATCAGAGTATGGTATTGCTCCTGACGTTGCCGATAATGTGGCAAGACGCCTTCAAGAGAATGGTTTTATTAAGCTAGGCGAACATCAAAACATCACGCCAACAGAAGCCAGAGAGATTGTCGCCGCCAGTGTGTAAACTCAGCTAAGCAAATAAATACGCCCCTAAATTCAGGGGCGTATCACATACCTTTTTCAAACAAACCCATTTAATCCGTTAGCATATTAAGCGAGCGCAGCTCTTGCTTAGTTTGATTTTCGAGTTCTTTTAAGGTTTTACCATGGGGAATGGGCTCCCTTGTTTCTGTGTCTACTCTGACAAATACAATATCATCAGCGACACAAATAGTTTTTTTGGTGGCCTTGTTACGAACCATACAAGTTACCGTTATTGACGTGCGTCCGACTTTTTTGGTCGCTAAGCCAAACTCGACAACATCCCCTTGCAACGCCGGGGACTCGAAACTGATTTCACCAATATGCTTAGTAACCAAAACATTGGTTTCAAGCTGACAAATCGCATAGATTGCGGCTTCTTCATCTATCCATTCCAAGGCCCTACCACCAAACAAAGAGCCTGCATAATTTAGATCGCTGGGCATAACCAACCTACGGGACAAAAAGCGCATTCGTATTCCTCAATTATTTTCAATACACTATAGCATTAGTCTATAACATGAATGTTGTAAATATGGTTTTAGCCGCTGAAATCAAGCGCTGGGTTGAACAAAGGCGAAATACAATCTGCCATCGGCAACTATTGGTTATCTCTGGGGAACAACCTTGGGTTTATGAATCAGTACGCAGTTTACTCGCTTATAAACAACCTGATACGTTATTGTGGTTAGGTGAAGATACGCCTGAGTCTCAGGTGGATAATCGTCGATACAAGCAAATCATGGGGCAAGAGTTCGATTGTGTAGTTTACGATGCGTTCAGTGGGCTGCGGGCTAACGCGTTATTTGCGGTGAGTGGATGCGTGACTCAGCAAAATTTGATGATCATGCTGTGTCCACCATTATCTGAATGGCCAAAATATGCCGACCCTGAATATATCAACACGACCACCTATGGCTATAACACCAAAAATAGACACAGTTATTTTGTTAGTTGGCTGTGCAGTCACATTCAAACAGATCCTCATATCGCCCTTTGGCAAGCGCAAAAGTTTAAAGGGCCAGTTGCTGAATTAAATGCGCAGCAACCCAGCTCAATTAACCACTTAATCACAGAGCAACAGACTCATCTGGTAGAATCCATCTTATCCATTACTGCTCAACCAGAGATGAAAATGGTGTTAAGTGCTGACCGTGGACGGGGTAAGTCGTCCACTTTAGGGATCGTTGCCGGTTCACTAATGCTCAAAAGCCCAATCAACATAGTGGTGTGTGCCGTAAACATATCCATGTGTGACCAAATATTTAAACACGCAGCTCGTTTGTGTGCCCTTCCTGAAGGTGTTAAGAACAGTATCTCATATCAACAGTCAACAATGCGATTTTTGCCATTTGACAAGCTTCTGGAGCAGCCTCCAGCGGCAGATTTGATACTGGTTGATGAAGCCGCAGCAATACCAAATAAAGTGTTAGAGGATCTTCTCAATCTTTATCCCAAGATCATATTCAGTACTACCATTCAGGGCTATGAAGGCAGCGGCAGAGGATTTGAGCTGAGGTTCAAACCCTATTTAGTTCAGCACTACAAACATACCCATTTACTTAGCCTAACCCAACCTATTCGTTGGTTTAACAATGACTCTCTAGAGCAATTTTGGTTCAAAGTGATGGCGACCCAATCCCTCATGCAGCCTAAAGCCCCAGTTGAAGAGCCATTAATTGGCAGCCTGCCCAACCGAATAACCCATGGCACGTATCATTACAGTCAATTGTCTCCAACAGAGTTAATCAAACAGCCTTTATTGCTTGAATGCGTATTTCAATTGTTAGTAGAAGCTCACTATCAAACTCGACCTGATGATTTGAAGCGCATGCTTGATTCGCCCGACCAAAAGCTGCATGTATTGTTCGATTCCAAAGGGATACCCGTTGCCGTAGCATTAACAAATGATGAAGGCGGCCCAGTTCTTGATCCTCTAAAGGTTGGTATAGCAGAAGGCCAGCGACGTGTTGCCGGACACTTAACCGCTCAACGACTGGCCTTTGAATATTGTGCCCCTCACCTAGCCGGCTTTCGCTATTTAAGGGTAGTGAGAATTGCAGTGGCAAACCATGCCAGGTTGACCGGCCTAGGCAGCACTCTTGTGGACAAGATTTGTCAGCATACTGTTGATACTGATTTTATCGCTACATCTTACGGCCTTACACCAGAGCTTTTTGATTTTTGGTCAAAAAATGATTTCCACATGGTACGTCTGGGTCTGAAGAAAGACGCCGCTAGTGGCCAATACAGTGGTTTAATGTTACGTTCATTGTCCCTTGTGAACCAAGTCATTATAGATAACTTGAGTAACCTTAGCGCTGCGCAACTAGCATACCAACAAAATCATCGGCTAGAAAATTTTGAGCCGGTAATCATGACTAAAATTTTTAGCAAAATAGACAGCACGACAAGGACAACCGCTAAACCCGATACCTCAACTTTAGACAAAATGGTCAAGGACTTTATTGCCCATAAACGGCCCTTGCATAGCCTTGAGTGGTATTTGTATCTATGGTTGTTGTGTGTCCCTGAAGACATTAGTCTCCAACACAAAGAATGCCAATTTGTTAAAGACCTACTGGTAGAAAAGCTACCTTATGAAGCATTACAACAAACTTATAAGTTAACGGGGAAGAAACAGATTGAAGCAAAGGCCAGAGAAGCCTTTAGCCGTTTGGCAGCCATAGTAAGGATAAATTTAGCCTGAACCAACCAAAACTTAAAACTAACAATTCCTCGCCTAGCACTAACGCTCATAGGACGGTTAACGCCTTTTGCTGAGTCTAGTACCTGCTGTGTAGCTAGTATCCAGCTAATAAACGCCAGTTTGCACAGTTATCTATCAGCTTCAGGATAATACCTGAGCCAGCCAAGATCTTTAGCTTAGATTAAACAGCTTAAGCAAAATTATATTTCAGGTATAAAAAAAGCTCCTAAAGGAGCTTTTTAATTTAACGATAAGTTTACTAGACTTTTATACCGCGGTTTTTAGCCTTTTCTTTAATGTAAGGCTCCCACGCTCTTGCAGTTCTTTCAACATTCTTTTCCTTCTTCGCTTCGCGAACATGGACCATAGCTTGTTTGAAATTACCGGTATAAATATGTGCTTCCATCATAGCTATATGGATACGCCCTTGCTGGTCTGCGCCTTCATCCAGTGCTTTTTGTAACGCATTTATCGCACCTTTATAATCTTCAGCAGCGAGCAGCAATATACCTTGCTTACGGAAGTAATCTGGGTCAGGACGGACCTGAGCAGCTTGAGCATAGTAACCAGCTGCTTTTTTATAGTCACGAGCCTGGTGCCAAGAGTTAGCAAGGTTAGCTAACGCCTTGTCATCTTTTTCAAGCAAGCCAGATTTCATATACTTCTCTTGAATAACCGCAGCTTTGTACGGAATTTCATTAGTAGCATACAATTGTGACAGCGCTTTAATCTCAGATTTTTTACTCAAATAGCCTTGATTGTAAGCGATCTCAAAAGTAGACAATGCTTTCTTATAGTCTTCAACTAACATGTAGAAAAAGCCTAATTGTGACCACCATTGCTTATTGTCAGGAAAGACACGAACCAACTCTTCAGCGATCGCAACAGTTTCTTTATACATTTTGCGTTCGTAAAAAGACTGCAACTTTAACACATAAGGGTTTTTATTCGGCTTAGCATAAAGCGCAATTGCCTTATCAGCCGGTTCAACCATCTTAGGTAGTTGCTTCAATTCGTAATAGGCCTGAGCTAAACGTGTGTATACATCTGCATCTTCTTTACAGGTATAGTCCATCCATTTTTGATAATACTCAACGGATTGGGCATATTCCTTTTCTTGCATGCTTAAATCAGCAACTAAGCGCAAGGTACCTGCATGCTCAAGATCATTTAACGACTTAGGATTCACAGAATTTTTAAGATATTGAAGAGCTTTTGCGCCCTGGTCATCTTGTCCTGCTAACATTTTCCCAATAAAATTATCAGTAAATGCTCTATCGTAACCGTCTTTCGCATCGATATCATAAAGAAACTCTAAAGCTTCTTTCATCAAATCGTTATTATAAGCGTCAAGTGCCTTTTGTATCTTCTTGCCGGTACGCTCACCGACAATACTTGTGTTTCCACGCTTATAATCGGCACATACGACTGGTGCTGATTGGGCCGTTGCATAGTTTGAGAGCAACGCAGCAGCAGTAATCGTTGCTATCGCAGTAACATTCTTAACAAACTTTTTCATTAGCCTTGATCCAATTTAAAGTCCAACTGCACTTTCATATTGAACTGTTTTTCGGGTTTACCATCAACAATTTTAGGCTTGTATTTCCACTTTTTCAAAGCACGTTTCGCTTCGCGGTCGAAAATACGTTTGGGATCAGCGTCAATTACTTCAACGTCATCCACTCCGCCTACTTCATTAATAGTAAAAGATAGAATAACCCAACCTTCTTTACCATCACGAGCCGCTTGCACAGGGTACTTCGGCTCTATACGCACGATAGGAGTTGCGTCGCCATCTCGTTGCATATTGCCCACGCCACCGATATCGATGGACGCGCCGCCAACATCAACAGCAGGCATATTAAAGCTTACGCCTTCTGCATTAGCATCTTCCACATCAGGTTCAACCGGTTGGATCTTAGGTGGTTGTTGTGGCGGAGGAGGCGGTGGTGGTGGAACACGTTGACGAGTTTGTGTGGTTTCATCAGGGTCATTCATAACGATGTCAATAACCGGTGTATCAGCCACGTCTGCTTGGGGAGCGTTAGTATTAGCAACTAATTTTGCCATTATAACGAATAAACCAAAAGCAATAGCAGCACCGATCAGAATTGAAATAATAACTCTCATTCAGTTATGCTCCTTTTGCCGCAACAGAAATTTTATCAATTCCGGCAGCTTTAATCTGGTCCATGACTTTCACCACAATACCGTGTTCTGCTTTTGCATCTGCTTGGATAATCACAACATCAGAAGGTTGTTCTGCGAGCAATTTTTCTAGGTTGGCGCGTATAGCTTCAACCTTGACTTCGCGCTTATCCATCCAAATTACACCGTCTTCAGTCACAGCTATAAAGATGTTTGCATTCTTAGGTAAAGTTGCCTGGTTTGCAGCAGGCTTGTTCACTTGAATACCCGCTTCTTTAACGAATACTGTGGTTACAATAAAGAAGATAAGCATGATAAACACGATGTCTAGCATCGGTGTCATATCAATCGCTGCATCTTCTTCTGGTGCACGTTCTTTACGAGCCATAAACTTCTCTCTTAATGGTGAGGTAGGCTGTCGACAAGCTTCTCTTTGGCGATTTTAACTTTAGCTTCTAAACGCGAGCTAAAGAAAACACCGGATAAAGCTGCGACCATCCCAGCCATAGTTGGGATTGTAGCCATAGAGATACCAGCTGCCATCAAACGGGCGTTACCGGTTCCCTGAGTCGCCATAGTTTCAAATACGTTAATCATGCCCCAAACCGTACCAAGAAGACCTATTAATGGACACATTGCCACTAGAGTCTTAATTAGTAAAATGTTTGTACTCAACTTGTCTGAAGCTTGTGAAATCCAAGCGTCACGGATTCTATGCGCGTACCAAGAGGTTGTATCACTTCTAGCATCCCATTCACTGATGATATTCTTTTTCATCTTAGGATAGACAGAAGTTAAAAACCAAAAACGCTCAATCATTAAAACCCACATTAGAAAGAGCGCTGCGGCGACGAGGTATAAAACCCCACCACCGGTCGCGATAAATTCCCTGACAGATTCCCATAATCCAATCAGGTCAAACATACTATGCTTTCTCCGTCTCAGCGTGAGCCGCAACGATACCCGCTGTTTGCTCATCGAGAATGTGGACAATTGACTTACTGCGTCCAGCTACAATGCTGTGCATAAGAATCAATGGAAGCGCTGCAATAATACCCTGCGCAGTAGTTACAAGCGCCATTGAGATACTTCCAGCCATTAGTCTTGGGTCACCTGTACCGAACAACGTAATTTGTTGGAAGGTTGCAATCATACCCAATACTGTACCTAGTAGACCTAGCAACGGAGCAATAGCAGCGAAGATTTTGATAATATTGATGCCGCTCTCAATTGAAGGTAATTCTTTAAGAATAGCCTCATCTAATTTCAATTCTAGGTTTTCAGTATCACTGGTTTTGTTTTGTTGATAAACAGTCAAAACACGACCTAGCGGGTTATTAGTTGAAGGCGAACCAGGGTTGTTAAGCTGTGAACGCATTTTGCCACTGATTAGGGTAAGAGTGATGATTTTGTATAGACCAATCAACAAACCAATTGCCAGCATAGCGGTGATGGTGTAACCCACTGGGCCACCTGCGTGATAACGCTCTTCCCAAGTTGCTTTCTGCTTCAACAGGCCCAAGATTGCACCACTTGATGGATCCACATAGGTAGGGATTAAACCAGAAGTAGCGCTGTGCAAGGCTCTAGCTGTTTCAGCTTGGTATTCATCAGGTTGACGACCTAGAGGTTGTACGTTTTCTTCTTGATCATCATAAATCAAGTAGCCAACTTCACCGACTAGGTTAAAGGTACCAACACGCACAATCTCTTGTTGTGAAGAACCACCATCGATATTGATTACCTCAGTATTGAAGCGTGAAATTTTACCAGATTCAGTCATTTCAGTTTGAAGCGCTATCCACATATCTTCTAACTCACGGATATTGGGTAGACCTTCAGACTCTTCTGACATTCTCTTTAGGAACTCGGCTCGACCAGGATACTCTGCACTTACAATTGAAGTAGCGATACGGCCATAAGATTCAGAAGCTGCTTGACGTACAACACCAAACATTTCGCCTAAATCACCGGTCGCTAGGTCAAGTTCGGTGCTTTTGTCGGTCAAAGTCACTTCATTATCAGAGAATTGCTTTGCTAGCTTGTCGCCACGACTTTCTTCAGCTTTCAAGTTTGCTTTAGCTGTTCTCAATAGAGCTTGTTTGTCAGCACGTGCAGACTGAAACTCAGCTTCACGGTCTTTATTCAAACGCGCTTCTGATACACGGTTGTTTTTTACATCTTGTAAAAGCTGGTCAAGAGTCGCGTTTGATTGCGCCTGTACACTTGATGCTAATAGCGTTACTGCAGCTGCAGTTAATACGGATTTAAATGTCATTTTCATTCTTAATTACTCCGCAGCTGGAATTGGTAGTTTAACTAGGTTGATAGGCAATTGCTTTCTTGCCATACGTACAGCCTCAATACTTGAATCCAAGTACTCACTGTCAAGCTCTACCCAATTGCTGCCATTGGTATCCCACATCCACGCGTTCTTCTGATCCAAAGATAAAGCGATCAGAGCGGTGCGACCCAAGTTGAAAAAATCAACTGTGATGTCTGTTCCGTTGTAATTCATATTGCCTTGGTAAGCAGAGATTTTTGAACCGTAATCCAATTCGATTTGGTAAGCTTCAATAACCTGACGGAATCGCTCTGATACCGTTACGTTAGAGTTACCCATTACATCTCTTAGGCGCTCGATACGTGCTTTACGCTCAGCCAATTTGATTGGTACATCTGCGCTAATGAATTTGTCTAAGCTGTCAATCATTCTAAACAATAGTGGAACGATTCCACGTTTAGTTTCATCGATTTGATCAATCTGCTTCTGCAATGAATTGATACCACGTTGCTGATCAGCAACCAGAGTAGCAACATAGTCATTGTAAACTTTCAAGTTTTCAGTTTCATCAACCACTTGTCGATATTCAGCAAGTAATTCTTGAGACTGTTCATAGAGACTGTTGATCTTCTCTTGGGATTTAACTGCAGCGACGTGAATCTTACCTTCTTCTTTATGAAGGTCATTTAGCGTGTCTGCAGAGACAGCACTGCTACCCAGTACGAATGCACCAATTACGGTAGAGGCAATAAGGGTTCTCTTGCTCATTTTGGACATAGTTCCCAACCAATTTTCTTGTTTTGAATCCTAGCCTAGGTGATTAGTATCCCGGCGAGGGGCTTTAAGCTCTATATATAAGCTCTATTAAATAAGGAGTTTAGCTTTGAATTAAAAAAGTACAAAGCTTACAGTCAGCGATAATCACATGGATTACGGGCGATAGTCAAGCAACAGCCCATTAACAATGTAGATAAATAACCGAAACTGAATAGATTTCAAACGACTGTACATAAACAGAGCAAACATTAGCTACTTATGCATACCTTTTACATGGGATTTTGTAACACATCTGACCAGAATAATATTTTTTCTAATCAGTAAAATAAACTGGAACTGATTGTTTATAGGCTGTTACCCTCGCATATTCGGGTAATATTTAGTTACATTCAACGCAAGAATGTAAACTTAGGTTGATGGTTTATGCATCGTATATGATTAAATATTTATTCTTTTGTGCGAATAAGACTGTTTTTCAAAACTTAGCGGCAGAAAATATTGACTACGTCAGACCAAGAAAGGCGCATATACAGGTTAACAGCTTGTTAACCTGTACTAATATTAATTCGACAACAAATCAAAGGCCACTGTCAGCCTCGGCGATTCACTTTCAAATGCTTCAGTACCATGCCAAAAATAGGATGGAAACAATACCAAGTTTCCTGGCTCCGGCTTTATCCATTTTTCAGCATCTAAAGGCCTGTTGAGAAATATGCCTGGCTTACCTAAACTTAACCATCCTTGCTTAGATTCTGTACCAATCTCACTAGGTAAATCTACATAGTAAGCACTACTATACCATCCTTTAGTGTGTACATGAGGAATGTGAAAACCTTGACTGCTCAATCTTACTGACCAAGATGATGAAAAATGATTAGTACCGCCAACAAACTGTCCAACGGGATGGTTTTTATCAAATTTTAATTGCTCTAATGCCTGGGCGCTAGTGGTTAGTAAAGCTTGTTTAAACTCAGAGATCAGCTCATCTTGGCGATTCAGTAACTGACCGGCTGACTGCGTTCCACCGATGAGGGATTGATCGAGCGGGTTTTGCTTGCTGGTATGGAGCTTTTCAAGCAGAACTTTCAATTTTTGATTAAATTCAAAGACGCTACCCTGCGAAGATGGCAAAATTAATGACTGTTGAAAAACATATTTATCATAGTCGCAATATTTGTAATAAAGGTCAGAACCTACCTGACGTAAAGCGGTTGTATACAACGCCCAATAATACTGATCCTGCGGATTGCGGTCTAGCATTGATTTAATAATTGTCAGCGCTTTAGGTCCTTCGCCGATAGCTAAGTATGCCTGTACCAAAATTTCACTTTGGCTACCGTTCAACGTTACATTATTTGCTCTCAGTTTTTGCAATGTATCTATGATTGATTCGAATTGGTGTTTTTTTTTCCATAACATCAATTGTAGATAATGTATGACTGTAGACTTATCTGCATATTTAGATGCTTCGCGCAATTCCTCTTCTGCTTGGGATATCTGATCCATTTTTAACAAATTTTGTACGTAATCTATGAACATACCATTTGGCATCTGTTCTCTAGATAGACTTTGGTAATGGTCTAAATGATTGTTTTGTGCCAATTCAAACTTTAATGACGTTAATAATTTATTTAACATTTGGTTTAATGGGTTTTCTTTAACCCCATGCTGAATTATCCTCAGAGCTTGCTGCGAATTACCATTATCCAAATACGCAAGTGCCAAATCCTCAATGGCTTCTGCATTGTTTGGCTCAAACTCGAGGCGTTTTTCGAACCAGTGAATTGCTAGCTCGGCTCTACCTAAATTTTTATATAACCATCCAAACTCTTTAATTAACTCAATCTGTTGAGGACGTTGTGTTAGCGCTTCTTCCAATTGTCGTATCGCTAGAGCCTCTTCACCCATTGCGGCATACGCTCGACACTTCCCGATTGTGGCAAGTAGATTTTGAGGATCATCGCTGGATATAGATTCAAGTAGATCAAGTGCCTTTTCATATTCCCTATTGAGTAACATACAGTTAGCCAGTTTTAACTTGTATCCCTTATTGTCTGGTGATTGGTCAACTGCAAGTTGGTAATAGGTTTTCGCTAAAGCATAATCATTGTTGGATGACGTAATATTACCCAACGCAATGTTCAAATCAGCTTGACGAGGCTGTAAGGTAAGTGACTTGTTGAAATATTTAGCCGCTGCCGTTATGTTAGCTAAACGCTCATAAGCCGAGCCCATTACACGAAACAAACGGTGATCATTAAAACCAGACTTTTCTAGTTGATTAAATATTTGTAAAGCATTTTCAAATTGGCCTGCTTGCATCAATTGCATTGCAGTATTGATCGACTTCTGGGGGTTGAACGCTGTGTTTTGCATAGAAAACCATCCGGCTTGAACGCCTTAATCCTATTTATTCCTAATCTTGCTTTATTGGTCACGATACCATCTAATATGTCTTTGCCCAACATGAGTTTTTCGGACATATCAGTGAACCAACATACGCAACAATTATTAACTGACGCATATGATGCTTTGCGTCATGGCAAAATCAGTTCGGCTCGTATAATGCTGAACAAAATATTTAGAAAGAATCCTGAAAGTATTGATGGACTAATACTCGGCGCTCATGTTGAGCGAGTCCAGCTTCACTTTGATATTGCACGACAGTATCTAATAAAGGTTCTAAAGCAAGACGATATTTCTATCACTCATCTGAAGATGCTTGCCCAACAGCTAAGTCAATTAGAGCTACATTTTTTACTGGCCGAAGCACTCAAACAGCTAGACAAAATGGAACCTAACAACCCCAAAATTATATTTCAATTAGGTTTATGTTTAGCCCGTATTGGTAAAATTGATCAAGCTATAACTGCACTACAAGAGTGTCTGCGCTTAGATAATAGCAATCACCTCGCAATATTGAATTTAGGCCATGTTCATAAAGCCAAAGGACAGTCCCCTCTTGCCGCTGAGCAATATCAAAAGTTCATTCAACTCCAACCATCTATGTTAGGGACGGGTTATTGGAGTTTAGCCGATTTAAAAGATTATCGATTTTCTGAACAAGATGTATTAGCTATACAGCAGGCGATGGATAAATCTCATTCTATAATAACAGATAAGAAAGAAATAGGGTTACTTAGCTTTGCTATGGCACGGGCTAAAGAGCAAGCAAAAGATGTGACATCAAGTTTTAAATATCTACAAGCTGCAAACCAACAAATAAGTCAAACCCGACCATTTAAGTTAGCGGGTTATCAACATATCATTGAAACGCAGTTAGATTATCGACCCGAACATATTAATTCCACATCATTAGCAGCTGACGCCCCTACTCCGATATTTATCGTAGGTATGCCGCGTTCAGGTACCACACTAACCGAGCAAATCTTGGCCAGTCATTCCGATATCGGTTGCACTGATGAATTGCCTTTTATTGAGCGGATCGCAATGCAGCTATCAAAAGGTAAGTCGTATATTGAGGGTATAACCACTATGACCCGGCAACAACGAGAGCATTTTGCCGATTATTATCTTCAGCAGGTAGAAGAGTATACTGGCAATAAACATGCTCTATTTATAGACAAAAATCCTACAAATTTCATTCATATAGCTTTGATTAAAGCACTCTTCCCAAACGCAAAAATAATCGCTTTGTTGCGCGACCCGTTAGACAATGTGTTGAGTGTATATAAACAACACTTTAGCAAAGGCAACGACTTTAGCTACCAGTTAGGCCACATCGTAGATTATACCGCTGGATATATTTCCCTATTGAAACACTGGAAAGCTGTTTATGGTGATCAGATATACCACTTAAGTTACCAATCATTAGTTACTTCTCCCGAGCAGAGCATACGTAACCTTTTAGATTTTTGTGGGGTAGATTTCCAACCACAATGTCTCGAATTTCATACTTCCGACAGACCTGTTCTTACCCCAAGTGTGAGTCAGGTTAGGCAGCCGATCACCACGAAAGCATTGGGAAGTGGCAAAATGTACCGTCCTTACATTTCTGACTTTGAGCGCAGAATCGAGCAATTAACCAACAAAATGGCAAGTTTATAACCAATTTTAAGCGATAAACTTGAGGGTTAACTCAGTTTGCCATGACATGCTTTAAACTTTAATTTTGAACCACAGTGACAAGGATCATTACGAGATATTGTTCGTTGCGCTGTGGGCGTGGACGACCCACTTTTGCTAGCGGCAGTGACTGCAGATGGAGCTGTTTTTTGCACAGACTGCTGGGGATCTCTTGTGTTGTCTACCGATAAAAAACTGTCTTTTACTTCGACATTTAAAGCAGGGTCAATAATGCAGTTTAAGAACATTCGCGTAGCTTGAGTACCATTTTGCAAACGCAGTTTTGTGTCTAAATGCTTCACACTCTCAAAGGCGCGATGACGTAGTTGCTGATAATGTGCCCACCCCTGCTCTTGCATACCATATAAAGTCCATAAGCAGCGCCACTGATATCCAAAATCATTCACTTTGGAGACAAATTCATTTAGCGCTGTGGTGTCATTAGTAACGACACTTTGCACATCTCGCAATAAATCTCCGGCCAAGCCGTCGACTTCCCCTGGCGACATCACCAAAGGTACATTGAATTGCTCAGTTCTAATTTCGGCAACCTTATGCGCCTTATAATTAACTAATTTAGGCGATTGAACCTTTTGCCTATCGGCTATCCATGGAACCGCACCGGTTCTAGTTTGCTGCCAAAACTCGGCAGAGCCACACACATCAATAACCAAATGAACCCGAAAATCTGAACTATCATTTTTAACCTGATGATATTTCCACGAATCAAATATCCATGCGTCCCCTGCTTGCATATGTAATTGGCGCTCACCGCAATGAAAGATCACTTCTGGCTGGGTAATGATTGGCACATGAATACGGACACGTTTATACCAATGATAATTAATATCAGAATGCACAGGGACTTGGCAACCAGCATCTAATCCCATTAATCTTGAGCGTCCAACTACCTCGCCAAAACTAGCAATAACCTGGCGTAAATACAGACACTGGTCCAATATTTTGGTGCACGCCATCGCACCTTTGAAGTCATTATTCATCAATCCGCCACGAGAGACCAACGGTATAGAGTAATTACCTTGAAATCCTTCATGATGGGGTATCCATAGGTTCCGAGGTAAGGTTTGCACTTCTTGTTGCAATCTTTCCACCTCAAACTTGTGTGGTAATTGGATAAACTCGTGTTCCAGTTTCATGTACAACCTTTGTGGGTATTCTTTGGCGCTACGGCTCTCGCTAGCCGGTGCGATACTATACTAACTTTATTATGCTAACTGACCGTGACATTGTCGATACTTTTTACCCGAACCACAAGGACACGGGGCATTACGTGATACACGTGCTTGAGGTGGTTGTGGCTGTTTAGCTGCTAGACTCGGCAAATCAGACACTACAGATAAATCAATGTTGTGATCAATAGTTTTATTGTTAGCGGCAACTAAGCCTTTATTTAACCTCTCTACCAGTTCACTGATACTCGACATATAAGGCAATATCTCAGCAGCATTGGCGTGCCATTTATCCGCTTTAGGCTGTGTGAGGGTATAACGTGACAGAGGTAAACCATTACTTAACATTGTTTGAGCTTCAGCTTTTAGCTGAGCGAATGCAAGAATAGCCTCAAGGCTTGCCTGAGGATTTGCTACCAAGTCTTGGTAGCCTAACATCATCTTGCGCTCACGCGGTATTTGCTCTAACCCTTCCAAAATGCTTTGATTGGCCTCTTTCCATTGATAGCTGGCTACCTTTGCTAAAGACTCACCAATTAGACTTTGCCAATTATTCGGCAAAAACAAAGACCATCCCCCTTTCCAGCCCGGTAAGTCAGGATAAGTGACAAAACGTCTCGAACGCCAGGCCTGCATGATACTGCTAATATTTTCACGAGGGTCACGAACCAAGAATACGAACTTTGCATCGGGAAATACTTTATTTAGAAAGCCTATGCGAAGGGCGTTTTTAGGTGTTTTTTCGAGTAAGCGAAAACTTTGCGACTTATCAAACAAGGGTTGTCCTTTAAAATCCCTTGACGCTGCAATAAAGCGCGAACGTAAAGTTGCAATAATCTCTGGAGTCGCATCGATTTCATCCAGTCGATTGGAAACATATCCTCGGGCGACGGTACTAAGAGCAGGAATATGCTCGATTAACGCATGACTTTCCCCACCTATGGTGAACAGATCAGGGAGGCGCGATAAGGTTTCAAACAGTAACGTGCTACCCGCTCTTGGCGCAGATAGTATGATAATCGGGGCGTTGATACTTTGACTAATTTTTTTGCCCTCGAAGCACTTTGGCAATAGCTATATTATTTTCCTTAAGCATGTAATCTTGCTCAATAATTAGATTTAGCGACTGCAAGGTGTCTAATACTGCTTCATAGCGCTGTTGGGTTAATGCTGCAGCGACTAGATCTGATAATCGAATTATCTGACCTTTCAGTTCACGAGTAAATAACTTTAATTTTTCCTTTCTCTGCGTATATGTTAGCGTTGGAGACATAATATGCTTCAAAAATGCAGGAAAATCTGTCCCTAGAAGACCACCATGATTGCCATTCGCTAGTTGGGTGATTGCTTCATTTAACGATATACGACAATTTTCAGTATGTACCGATCTTTGGTCATTTTTTGCAAGTGCATTTATGAGCTTTCGCAATTGGAACAAGACACCGTTTTCTGCATTTAAACCAATTGCTGCATTAAGAATATCCGCATTTGGTTTTACTATTGAAGAATTTACCTCGTGCATAACTAATTGGAATTGTCCATCAGGTTTCATCACTCTGACTAATTCAGGTAGTGCTAGGGACAGATTTGCATATTCAATACCAAATTGAGAAATAACTACATCAAAATATTGATTTTCAAAAGGTAAATTTTGGGCGTTTACCTTTTGCTTAAAATGGACATTTTCAGCATTATCGAGGCTATCAGGAATAGTCAGTTCGGCACTATCCACACCTACTAACTGGAAATTTTTATTGCTTTGTATAGCTATGTCTAATAAGGCGCCATTGCCAGTACCAATATCTAAAATTCGACTACCTGAATCTAGCTGAGCAAAAAAGTCAGTCCAAACCTGTTGCAAACTACCAACGTAGTTTCCAGCGATCTCTTGGCCAAAAGAAGTGAGGTGTCCTTGTTGCCAGTACTGGGTCCAATAATCACTCATTACCTGTAATACTCCGATTAAAAAAAGGTGAAAAAAAAGGCCGATTCGCATCGGCCTTTTTGTTGTTACGTTAACAACTTATCGTAATAATTAGAAACTAATTTGATAGTTTACACGGTAATCACGACCGAAGTTGTTGTATAGATCTTGGTTAGTCCACTGACCTGAAGAGTTCAATACTGGATCTTCATCAGTCAGGTTGTTAACTGTTAGTGTAAGCGCACCGTACTCACCTGCATTATACGTGTAGGTTAGGTTGTGGATTACCCAGCTACCTAACTTACCTGTACCTGGGCCAGAACCCGCATCAGTACTATCAGTGTAAGTCGTGTTCCAAGCTACTAAATGATCTTCCATAGACCAAGATAGAGTCGCTACAGACTTAAGTTCAGGCTGACCAGCCCAACCTTTAGTATCAGTAATGACACCACCAATTTCTTGGTCGTAAGCAAGTACGAAGCTGTTCACGTTGTTAAAACGGAAGTCACCAAACTCTGTTTCTACCATACCAGTGAAGGTTAAATCGATACCTTCAATTTCGAAACCAATACCGTTGAAATAACCAGTACCCGCTTCTACGATTGCGCCAGAAGCAGCACGGACCAAGTAGAAAGTTTCATCAGACGTATCAGTACCAGGAGCCAGCGCAGTTAGAAGACCTGCAGCTTCGTCGTTCAACAATGATTGAACAGTTTTGGCTTGGATTACGTTGTCAATAGCTAAGTTGAAGTAGTCAAGCTTTACGCCAAACTCTTCTGTGATATCCCATACAACACCAAAGTTCACATAATCAGATGTTTCTGGACCTAAGCCAGAATTTGATTTGTAGTAAGTGTCATATTGACGCTCAGGACAATCTTCTGCAGCAACACCATTACCAGCACACTGTGCGTAATCGGTAGCAGCTTCAGCAGAGAATGTAGTTGCAGCGTTCAATTCATCCAAGCCTGGTGCACGGAATGACTCAGAGTAAGATGCACGTAGCACGATACCATCAGCAACTTCCCAACGAGCTTTAACAGAAGGAGCAACGTTATCACCGAAATCAGAATAGTCATCGTAACGAACCGCTACGTTAACTTCTAGATTGTCAAGTACAGGAAGAGCAGCTTCGTAGAAGAATGATGTGATATCACGCTCACCCGCAGCACTGTTACCTGCAGAACCACCTACTAGACCAGCTTCAGACTGACCGTCATAAGTATCTGCATAAGTTTGCTCCATGAACTCAGCACCAAAGTAATGCGCAACCGCACCACCGTCTAGTTCAAACATATCGAAACCGATACCAGCATAGTAATGGTTAAGATTAGACTTAGAATCTTGCAAAGTTGTTGCCTTCATATTTGCAACACCTTCGTCAGTACCAAGATCGATATCATTAGCTTCGTTATATGCTAAACCACCGTAGCTTAAGTAATACTGACCAACTGATTTGTTATCAGCAACGTTATTATGGAAATAAATTTCCCAAGAAGCATCTTTCCAATCAAGGTTACCTTTGAAACCAGTAGTATAATCTTGGTTATAATCGTCAACGTTGCCGTCACGAGTACCAATACCAACCCAGCGGAACAGACCGTAAGCACCATCAACCCCATGAGGGTTATGAGGGTTATCAGCTGTCATATTTTGCCAAGCAGCAGCAGGAGGAGCATAACGACCAAATGAGCTGTTTTGTACGAACATAGCTTGTCCGAACCATTCAATGTCATCAGCAACTTCATAGTTAGCATTCACATAAAGCGTATTACGATCGATAGATGCAGTATTGTAAGACACGTTCGCGTAAGCATACATACAGTAAGTAGAACCAGCACCCCAGTCTTGATCAGCACGTACTTCTTGGAAAGTGTTAGAACCATATTCAGCAGTCAAGTCACCACACAATGGAGATGCTGTCGCCGTCCCGAAATCAGGAGTCAGTACAGTTGCACCGAAATAAGACCAACCAGATGTTTCTTGATAAGCTTGGATTACACCATCGCCATCGAAATCAGTCATGCTAGCAGCAGTATATGGACGTGCACCGTCAGAAATACCTTTACGCTCTTGATGATCGAATGCGAAGGTAATGTTACCTTTATCGTTAGACACACCGCCTACAATAGAGAATTCTTTAGATGTAGTACCTTCGTCTTGGTCACGATGTCCAGCACCGATGTTAAATGTAAGACCTTCGTAATCTTCTTTAAGGATAACGTTAACAACACCAGCCATTGCGTCAGAACCATATACCGCAGAAGCACCTTCAGTCATGATGTCGATACGTTCAACAGCAGCAAAAGGAATAGCATTAAGGTTAGCAGATGCACCACCTAGTGTAGGTGAACCTGGGAAACGACGGCCGTTCAACAATACCAACGTACGACGTGAACCAGCACCACGTAGGTTAATAGTTGCTTGAGATTGAGCTGAACTACCAGAACGTTCAGAGAACGAACCGAAAGAGTTCAAAGAGCTGCTACGTAATGCATCAGCAACAGTAAAGTCACCTTCCATTTTGATATCAGCAGCTGTGATGGAGATTACAGGTGAAGCCCCTTCAAGGTCAGTACGTTGGATACGTGAACCTGTAACTGAAATTTTCTCAACTGAACTAGCACCTTCTTCTTGAGCGATGACAGAAGTTGAAGCAACCATAGCTGTTGACGCAGCGCCAAAAGCCATAGCTAGGCGAACTGATTTCGCCAACTTGGAATTTGTAAACATGTATGTCTCCCTGGACCACTATTTAATAGTGTGAGTTTTTGCCGCTTATGCGACTTTTTATTAGTAAGGTAGTGAACCTCGCGACAGATAATAAACACATCATGAGGGGTTGGTCAACTGGTTGTATCAGCCTATTTACGGAAAGTTCAAATTATTTTCAGTCAATTTTCACATCACTAGTAAGCAAATGTTTACGTCTTCAAACTGCAATTATAAATTCAGTGTATTTTTATAACCGTTTTTTATGATAATTAAGCACAGATGCGGACCAAGGCAACTATTTGAAGTGAAAAATAGTCTTGTTTTGTAGCTCATGTTTATCGGACAGGCCTAACATAGCTTTCAACCACTGCGCAATCTGCCAAACCCTATTACAATCAACAACTTAAGTAAATCGTGAAATTTTTCTTTAACCGTTTATTCTGGCTAAAGAGATTAAAACCTTATGTTAGAAGCTATATCAATCTTGGTAATTTGATGTGATTACACTAAGCTATTGCTTTAACACTCATTTAAGAACTGAACTATGAAGTTAGACGATGATATCCACAATTATTACGAACATTTAATTTTAGAGCGAATTGCTGAACTTGGTTTAAACAAAAATAAAAGTAATGATTACATTGCAGACTTATGTTGTTTAGCACTTAACCAAGTACCGCCACGCTATATTCGCTATGAAGTAGATATGTCGTTTTATCTACCGCAAAGTGAGCGCCAGCAGATGGAAATGAATGTTACTAATGCGGTTAACAAAGCAATAGAATTCTTGGATGAAGAAAAAAAATAGATTAATGGGGGGAGATTGGGTGGCGGTCCCCCAGCCACATTTCGGCACATGAGTCGTCTGCTGCGGCTGCTCCCTTCCAGGCCTGACCGGGTTCACAGAGTATCATTGCGAAAGGACCAGAGGACCACCATTGAAACTCGATAACGATTGAAATTTGAGCCGTTAGGCTTTACTAAATCGGCGCGCATTATGACCAAATCAAAACTATTATGCAAGCAGCAAATCCATCGGTTTTGCTGCTTGCCAGCAATTTTTGCTTATCTGTTATTTATTCGGTTAAAAAGCGTTCTTCGGCAATACTATTTGAAACCACATTAGTAGGTTGTTGGTTTTGCTCTGAACGGGTATAGATTTCTAGTAATGTATCGGCTATGCCTTCGATGTGGGCTCGCATGGCTTCTGCAGTACTTAGCATGCGCTGATGATATATATCAATAACACCACCCGCATTGATGACATAATCAGGTGCGTAGAGCACGCCTTTTTGGCGTAGTACTTCACCTAACGACTCTTCGGCTAACTGATTATTGGCAGCACCTGCTATGACTTTTGCAGAGATGCGCTCAATAGTATTATGATTAATAGACGCGCCCATGGCACAAGGCGCATAAACATCTACTTCCGCATCGAAAATATCACGAGGGGCGACGGCAACGGCGCCAAACTCTTCTACCGCACGAGCGATACTGTCTTCATAAATATCAGTCACAAATAATTTAGCACCGTGCTCGTGGAGGTGCTTAGCTAACCGATACCCCACATGTCCCAAGCCTTGAACAGCCACGCGAACGCCTTTCAAGTCTGTTTTTAAAGCATATTCAACACTCGCTTTTAGACCAGTAAAGACGCCAAATGCGGTTGATGGTGCTGGATTACCATCCGCTTCACCACCATCATAACGGTATTTGGCGCTCACCCCGGATATATGTTGGGTGCTCTCGCCCATTAATTTGATGTCACTAACGGCAATACCTGAATCTTCGGCTGTGATATAACGACCACCCATTTGTTCAACAAAGCGCCCCATCGCTCTCATCATTTCTGGGCTTTTGTGCTTTCGAGGATCACCTAGGATAACGGCTTTCCCACCGCCAAGTTTGAGCTGAGCCATTGCCGCCTTATAGGTCATGCCACGAGACAAGCGAAGAACATCATTTAACGCTTCTGCGCTATCGGCGTAAGGCCACATTCTGCAACCCCCTAACGATGGACCTAAATTAGTGTTGTGCACTGCAATGATTGCTTGCAAGCCAGTTTGCTTGTCGGAAAAAAAAGCAACCTGCTCATGGTTATCAAACTCTTTGTGGTCAAACACTGACATCGCTATACCCTATTATTATATGTGGTTATTTTCGCTCAATATTAGCCTATAGCTGAGAGGATAAACCTTGCAATGTTTTCGAATGTTCGCCCGAACACGCAACTTCGTAACGATTGCGTTCCAACAAATAGGATATATATCCTAGTTTTTCCTATTGAAAAAGATGACGATTTTACGCATGCTGCACAAACAGGTACAAAATGACTTTTCACAACAAGAAACCATATGAAGTTTGATAAATTTGACCGCGAAATTCTCCGCGTATTACAAAAAGATGCTACTGTTTCGATGGCTGATTTAAGTCAGAAAGTGGGGTTATCCCATACTCCCTGTTGGCGCAGAGTAAAACGCATGGAAGCGGAAGGCATCATAAAACAGAAAGTCACACTTTTAGATAGTAAAAAGCTCAATTTAGGGGTTAGCGTGTTCATTTACGTAACCTTGAAAAATCATGATGGCGACTCACTCAATGATTTTGAAGCCTCTGTGCAAAATATCGATGAGATTGTTGAATGCCATACCACCAGTGGTGAAAAAGACTACCTACTCAAAGTGATCGTTGAAAGTATCGAAGAGTATGAACAATTGTTAAAAAGCAAGTTGACCCACCTTCCCTTGGTAGATCATCTCAGTTCAACCTTTGCCCTCAAGCAAGTAAAAAACACCACCGAATTACCGATAAAAAATCAATAATGGCTAAGCATTATTTAGCCCCGTCGATTTGATTTTCTGGCAACGCATCAATGAATGCCGTTAGCTTATTACAGTTTTTGGCTACATGCTGGATATTTGGGTATTTGTGCATGTCCACACCAAAGCGAACGGCATTGTAGACTTGCGGAACAAGAATGACATCAGCCATACTCAAATCAAAGCCAAAACAGTAGTCGGTAGCGGTATTGTTTAGACGCTTTTCAATTCCATCAAAGCCTTTTTCAATCCAATGCTTGGCCCAGTCGCTGCGAGCAGCCTGATCTGCGCCAAATTGCGCATCAAGATGATTCAGCACCCGTAAATTGCCCAAAGGTTGAATATCGCAGGCGATATCCTGGGACAGAGCACGGACTCGCGCCCGATCTAACCTATCACTAGGTAACAAGCTGGCCCCCTTATCATAACGTTCATCTAAGTACTCGATTATCGCCATAGACTGATTCAGAAAGATATCTTCGTCATCGTCAACAAAGGTGGGCACTAATTGAGCAGGATTAAGAGCAGCGTATTCTGAGCTATATTGTTGACCACCATCCTTAACTAAATGCACAGGCACATAAGTGTAATCAAGCTGCTTGAGATTCAACGCGATCCGAACCCGATAAGTCGCGGTCGACCGCCAATAACCATGTAAATATAAACTCATTTGTACTGCTCCTAAATGATAATCTAGCCTTCGTGAGGTAGACCCGCTTTCACCACATTTTGTTCAATGCTACCGAATATGCTATTGCCATCCTCATCATGCATGTCAATTTTTATGTGATCACCAAATTGCATAAAGCTAGTGCTTGGTTGACCATCGCGAATAGTTTCAATCATACGCACTTCAGCAATACACGAATAACCTACCCCACCTTCAGCGATACTAGTGCCGTATTCTGTACCCTGTTTATTTGACACCGTACCCGAACCAATAATGGCTCCTGCACCTAAGTTACGAGACTTAGCAGCATGGGCTATCAACTCAGCGAAGCTAAAGGTCATATCTTCTCCAGCTTGGGGCTTACCGAACGGTTGGTAATTGTAGCTAGATAACAGTGGCAAGGTGACTTTTGCGTTTTGCCAATGAGCACCCAACTCGTCTGGCGTAATCGCGACGGGCGAAAAAGCCGATGCCGGTTTGGATTGAAAGAAACCAAATCCTTTTGCTAGTTCACCCGGTATCAACCCACGTAAAGACACATCGTTAACCAACATTAAAAGCTTAATGTGATCAGCTGCATGCTGCTTAGCAATACCCATAGGAACATCATCGGTTATCACAGCAACTTCGGCTTCAAAATCAACTCCCCACTTATCACTGGGCAACTGAATATCATCTTTAGGCCCGATAAAATCATCAGAGCCGCCTTGATACATTAATGGATCGGTCCAGAAGCTTTCTGGTATTTCCGCACCCCGCGCTTTGCGCACTAGCTCTACGTGGTTTACATAGGCACTACCGTCGGCCCATTGATAGGCTCGGGGGAGTGGTGATTCACATTCTGCTTGGTCGAACTTTACCGCCCTGTCTACAGAGCCCGTATTTAATTGATCATACAAATGTTGCAATTTAGGCGCGAGTGCTTGCCAGTTGTCCAGTGCGGCCTGCAAAGTCGGCGCAATGTCTGTTGCTGAAATAGCCAAAGTCAAATCACGACTAACAACGACCAATTGGCCATCTCGTGTACCATTTTTAATACTTGCTAATTTCATTGTCGGATAATTCCTATATTGTTCGCTACTTTTAAATTACTTAACTTGCCAACTGTTCACATACTGGCTATTTTCCACTTTACCGGCTTGCTCTGAAACCTCGAGTGCGTCTCTTGTGTCTAGCATCACTGCAACTTCGTCAGTGAAGGTTTTTTTATGGGCTTGCCCTGCGGCGAAGGCCTTAGGATGGGGACCATGTGTAAAGCCAGCTGGATGAAATGTCACCATACCTTTCTCGATGTTATCTCGACTGAAAAAATCGCCTTCATGATAGAAGAGCACCTCGTCGTAATCATCGTTATTATGGTAAAAGGGCACTTTCAAAGCACCAGGATCGCTTTCTATTGGCCGAGGAACAAAGGTACAGATCACAAATCGACTGGCAACAAAGGTAGTGTGCGCCGAAGGTGGTAAGTGATACCGATGACTCATAAGTGGACGAATATCTCGCCAGTTAATCCGCACTACTGACAAGTCCCCATGCCAACCAATTGCATCCAAGGGGTTGAATGGATAGGTCACTACAGATTGCTGGTTATGGCGTTTAATCTCTACTTGCCATGTTTGTTCAGAATATTGTGCGCTAAATTGCTCATTAATGGCTGGTGTGTCCAACATGCCTGCATCAAAAATAGCATGGGGACCAACCAATCCCTTCTCAGGTAATTGATAACTATCATTGGTAGCTTCAATCATCAATATTTGCATCGGACTATGCGGCTCTAAGCGCCACATAGTGCTGCGGGGAATAACCACGTAATCACCCTGGTTAATCTGCATGTGACCATAATCACAGAATAGTTCAGCGCTGCCTTGATGCACAAACAGAAGCTCATCACCATCGGCGTTTCGTGCCAGCTTTGACATAGCTTGTTTACAATGCCAGATACGATAAAGACAATGTGCATTACTTAAAATGACAGGCGCAGACCAAGGCGAGTCGCACTCAACCTCAACACCCTGTTGCCCCAGCAAGTTTAGGTCAAATGCGCGGGGCCGCAAAGGCCCCTGCCAATCAGACCAAGCTGTAGGAGCATGAGTATGATGCAAGTGGGTAGCAGGACCAAAAAAGCCACTGCGACCAATTTCCCGCTCATATATCGCCTTTTCAGGAAAGTCAGCATGAGCTTGTCGAGAAGATATCCCTTCCTGACGAGGAAATTGGATCCATTTACGCATCGCTTTTTTCTCCGTTTGCGTCAATCACACCGCGGCGAATTTGATCCTGTTCAATGGATTCAAATAGCGCTTTAAAGTTTCCTTCACCGAAACCTTCATTGCCTTTGCGTTGAATAATTTCGAAGAAAACCGGCCCGATTACAGTGTCAGTAAAAATTTGTAGCAAGATACCATCTTTCATCGGCGCGCCGTCGACCAAAATACGAAGCTCTTTGAGCATATCAAGATCTTCGCCATGACCTGCTACACGCTCATCGACTTTTTCATAATAAGTGTCTGGTGTGTCCATAAACTTCAAGCCGCGCGCTTTTAGATCCCGCACTGTTTTATAAATATCATCGGTGGACAACGCAATATGTTGTATGCCTTCGCCGTTGTACTCACGAATAAACTCTTCAATCTGCGACTTATCATCAGAAGACTCATTGATTGGAATACGGATTTTACCGCATGGTGAAGTCATAGCCTTGCTAACTAACCCCGTTAGCTTTCCTTCAATATCAAAATAACGGATTTCGCGGAAGTTACCGATACGCTCATAGAAGTCTGCCCATACAGCCATATTTCCGCGTTTCACGTTGTGAGTAAGATGGTCTAAAACCTCTAGTCCAGCATCGGTATCTTTCATCCGTTGTTGCCAATCTGGGTAGAATTTAAAATCGACTTGGTAAATAGATTCATCACCGTAACGGTCGACAAAATACAGCGTACTTTCGCCAATTCCATATACAGCTGGAATATTTAGTTCCATCGCGCCTAAATTACCGACGAATTGTTTCGCGCCATTTTTAACTGCGTGTTGCAGTGCTTTGCCTGCGTCTTTCACGCGAAATGCCATTCCACATACGCTAGGTCCACGCAATCTAGCAAATTCTTCAGCTTGTGATGCCGGTTCAGCGTTTACGATAAAGTTAATGTCGCCTTGCTTGAATAACCACACCCGCTTGGATCTATGCTTTGCTACTTCGGCAAAACCTAATGATAAAAATAAATCTTTTAAATCTTGGATCCCTTTATCATCCGCTGCGGTATATTCGACAAATTCGAAACCGTCACTGTTTAACGGATTGTAATCAAAATCTTGTGTCATGGTCATTGCCTCAATGTTTCTAGAACAAATGTAATAAAGAGCTAATAGACACTATTGAGCGCTAGAATTAAAGATAGGCTAAGGCGATAGTTAGTCTGGTGCGACAAGCAGAACTGTAAGCCTAGCTGTACATTTGCGTTTGGACATCAAAAAGCCGCTAAATAGCGGCTTGCATTGTCAACTTTAGTTAACACATATTACAAATGTGTAACTAAATTTTTACAGTCTTCTTATTTATGCCATATTCACGCAATTTGTTAGCGATTGCTGTATGACTCAAGCCCAGTTTTTTGGCCAGTTGTCGAGTGCTGGGATAGAAGGGGTAAAGACGCCTTAATAAATTTTTCTCATAGCGTTTAACTTCATCCTCTAAGGTACCTTCGAAATCTTCGGGCACAAAGCTGATACTGGTTGAACTAGACGGCAATTGAATGTGTTCTTTACTCATTTCATTGCCCTCTAATAGAGAAAGGGCTCTATATAGCGCATTTTCCAATTGTCTAACATTACCTGGCCATGGGTAAGTTTGTAGATAATCAATACAAGACTTACTCAGTTTGGGAGCTCGTCTACCCAATTTCATGCTGTGCTGCTTAAGAAAACGATCAGCCAATGGAATGATGTCCGACTTGCGCTCTCTTAAAGGCGGCACGATTAAGCTAAGTACATTGAGTCGATAATATAAATCTTCTCTAAATTCGCCATCTTCGATCAATTTGGACAAATCTTTTTGTGTGGTACATACAATTCGCACATCAACTGTGACCTCATTGGAGTCCCCTACGCGGCGAAAGGTGCCATTTTGTAGGACACGCAATAGTTTGGCTTGTAACTGCGCAGACATATCACCCACTTCATCCAAGAATAAGGTCCCAGCTTTGGCTTGTTCTAGAATACCGGCCTTACCTTCTGATTGGCCAAAAGCCCCCGCGGCATATCCAAATAGTTCAGTCTCAGCCACACTATCAGGCAATGAGGCACAATTGAGCGCCAAAAACTCTCCACTGGCACGCCGACTCGCCTCATGACAGGCTCTTGCCAGCATTTCTTTGCCCGTTCCGGTTTCACCAAGAATTAAAATTGGGCCATCTAACTCAGACATGCGAGTGGCTTCGCGAACCACTTTCTTCATGCTATTACTGGTGGCCTGAACCGACGCAAAACTATCGTTACTGGCTTGATGAAATACGGTGAGTTGCTGGCCTAGGCGAAACTCGGATTTGAGCATCAATAGTGCCCCTGCCAAAATAGATTCACCGTCTGCATCGGGGATCATGACAGGTAAAATATCTGCCAGAAAATCTTGTTCCAAAAAATTCACTTTAAGTGTCTGAGCTGCAACTGTCTTGCCATCTAGCCACTTCTGAAAATTAAAACCACGGACGAATTCGTTGATTTCACTGCCTAACATCTGCTCAGGTTGCTGCTCAATACTGGCGACTACCGCATCATTGACCAACAGAATACGCCCTTTAGTGTCCAAAGAAAAAATCGGATCGGGTAAGGTTTGTAAAAGGGCTCTAAGTTGATTCTGTTCCCGCTCAATGGGCATGAATGGGGTTGTTTTAACATCTTCAATACCTTTAATACGGCGTATCTCTGGCATGAAGTGTTGAAAGTCATCAAATTCTATATTGGGAAAATTCAGGAATATTTTGCCGGATTTATCGATTTCGATACCACGAAGATCAATTTCGTAGTTGACTAATATATCCAATATATCCTGAGTAATACCCAGGCGATCCTGGCAGGTAATTTCCAAGCGCATTAAATGAGTGGTCCAAAATTAGATGTGTAAAGATATTATTACAAATAGGATTGCTTGTCTTCAATTTCAATGAGATAAATGACTTAATTCTGCGACCAGCAACCCTGCTCAAGCACTGTGGCTTGAGCAGGTAGGATAGTATCTATATGGTTTAACTAGCTAATTTATTCTTAGCTTCGAACTTTGCGGGATGTAAACCTAACTTCTTAGCCGTATTAACCAACGCCATTACATCCATTTGAGCCAAATCAAATAACTGCTCAAAATGATTCAACATAAAATATACAGGCTGCATAATGTCGATTCGATAAGGGGTGCGAAGTACCTCTAAAGGTTCTAATGGCAAGCGGTCAGGTACGTCACTTTCTAGAGCGTAGACGGTTTCCCCCGGAGAGGACAAAATTCCACCACCATAGATCCGTGGTCCTTGGGCCGTGTGCAATAAACCAAACTCAACAGTAAACCAATAGAGTCGAGCTAAATACGCTCGATCTTCCTTGCTTGCCGCCAAGCCTAATTTTCCATAGGTATGGGTAAAGTGCGCAAAAGCAGGGTTAGTCAATAGCGGACAATGGCCAAAAATTTCATGGAATATATCCGGCTCCTGTAAGTAATCAAAATCTTCACGACTGCGAATAAAAGTCGCAACCGGGAATTTCTTGTTGGCTAATAAATTGAAAAAGGCATCGAAGTTGATCAACGATGGGACTTGTTCTACTTGCCAACCGGTATGCACAGCCAAAACCTGGTTAACCTCAGCTAATTGCGGCACCCTATCTTTCGGCAGATCTAACAGATCCAGTCCCTGCATGTATTCGTCACATGCCCGCCCTTTGATACACTCTAATTGTCTTTCTACAAGATCTTGCCACACCCGATTTTCATCAGATGACCATTTAACATTACCGTTTTCATCGGCTGTATGAGAAACATACTTCGTCACTTTAGACATGTTATTACCCTTAGCCGGCTAAACAGCACAGCCCTTTAAAATACGTTCTAATGCGGTTAAGTCTACTGATTTAGACACAAAGCAAAAGAATCTGCTGTATTTCGAGGAACAACAAGTTCGTAACAATAATTTTACACGCCAAGCCTTAAAATCTTAATATTCAATAAGTTAACCAACGACTTTTTTTAGGTCACTGAGTAGCTGCTGAGTCAAATGAGACAATCCTGGCGGCTTTTTCGCCACCCACGGTAAAGGCCTACAGGCATGCATGGCCTTGATCCCAATTCTGCTGGTTAACACTCCTGCGCCTAACCCTTGGGCAAGTCGAGTGGAAAGTTTGCCGGTAATACCCGCCCCTAAGGCATAATTTCCTGCATCACTGACAATTTCAGCAGCTCCGGCAAAAAGCATGGTTTTAAACACTCTTTTCACCAAGCCGATCCGTCCCCAATAGCTAAGGTGCATGCCATAACATTGACTAACTTGCTTAAGCATTACCAGATTACGCCATAATACCACCGCCATATCTAATAACGCGAAAGGACTGACCGCAATCATGGCTGCGCAGGCTGAGGCATGCTTAGTCACTTTCTGTAACGCTGCTTGATCGGCTTTCTCTAGGACATGTAGTTCAAATAGGCCAAGGACTTCACTATCTAAGTAATGGGGCTGCAGAGTGTTCCGCCACTGATTTACTGCCTCTGGCTCAATCACTTCCATCTGACTGACTAATTGATTACAGAATATCTCCCCCTGACCAATAGAGGGGGTATTAATTAAGGTTTTGGCTAGATCACGCTGCTGTTCAAAGCGTTTCAGTTGTCGCAATCCTCGCCATTCTGAGATTACTTGCTTAACTGCCATTACTGCTACCGCGAACAATAACAGCAACCACGCAGCAGAGAGCCAATCATGCTGTTCCAGCACTTGTTGAGTAAATAAAAACAACTCTATACCGCCCAATAGTATGACGACTAGGCCTAACCAGAACCATTTTTTATTTGGCTTTTTACTACTTGGAGCAAGATTTTCAGCGTGTCCGGTATCTGCACTAAGTGCACCTTCGTCATCCATCCATTGTACATTGTCATCCAACACCAATGCAGGTGATAACTGCCCATTAGGTACCTCGTCATTTGATGGTGAGTTATTATGTGTTTGCTCTTCGAGCACCCACGCAGACTGGATTGCTGAAGGGGTTGGGCTTGGTGACTTGCCATCGGGTTGATTATTATTTTGAGTCATATCTGTTCACTCCATTTTGTCTCCCAACACAAATTCCAGCACATGGTCTAAACGGATATGCGGAAATGTCTGTTGCCCGACTTCTAAAGGCATGGGCGCAAAGGCCGGAAATTGAAATCCTTGCTGTTGCCAGAAACTATCATCAGGACAAACGCTTGGCACATCGCCCGGGAAAAGAGTGATTTTCTTTCCATTCAAATCGGTGCCCCGCAGCACCTGCAACGTCTTACCATTAACCTCCGCCGTTCCAGACTTGGACGCTCGAATGGCACTAAAAGCGGTAGATTCGGTCACGACTCCTTCGTATTGAATTTGTTGTCTGGCTTCATGCACTATCGACTCCAGCAGTAACACCAAATTGTGTTGTTGGGCAGGCGTTATGTGATCGGCTTTACTAGCTGCAAACATTAATTTATCAATATTTGGTGAAAACAAACGTTTTAATATGTTGCTCTTGCCATAGTGGAAGCTGCCAAGCAACCAATTGACCGCTTTACGCAGATCATTAAAACTGTGCGCCCCTTGATTGAGTGCGCTTAGGCAATCGACCAAAACAATCTGACGATCGAAACGTTTAAAATGTTTACTATAAAACGGCTTTATGACTTTTTTCTGATACTGTTCAAAGCGATTACTGAGCAATCCCACAACGGTTTCTTTGGAGGAAAACACTGATTGGTTGGTGATGGATGTTAATTGCTCTGGTGTGAGAGGAAAAAATTGCAATACCGGCGCACCCGCCAACTCTCCAGGCAAAACAAATCTACCTGGCTGAATGAGTTGAAAACCATGGGCCTTGCATTGCAGTAGAAAATCGCTAAACAGTGTCGAAATACTCTGCAACTGCATTTCGTCTGGTGTGCTTTCTATATCTAAGCCGGAAATCGCCTGTTTAAATGGCTCTGCTAAACGACTTTTGGTGATATCGTGGACGTCTTGCCAAAATTGCTCACACCACTGCTGGTAATCAAGCTCGAGCAAAGGCAAGTCTAACAACCATTCACCGGGGTAGTCCGTAATGTCCAAGGTCAGAGTGCTAAATTCAGACACCAAACGTCTTAGTTTTGATTGGTTTCGATATTTAATCAACAGCCTAACTTGACTGACACCAGCGGTAGACTCTGGCCAGACAGGCGGTGTTTGAGTGAGATTTTCAAGGCCTTTTTCATAGGCAAAACGTGCCACAGTGACATCTGGTTGAACATCGCGTTTCACGCCAATTAAGCGGCCTTGCTTAACCACTGAAAAAAACGGTAAGTCTGCCGATTCCCGTGCATTGAGCAATTGATTCAATAAGGATGTGATAAATGCCGTTTTACCGCTCTTGCTTAATCCGGTTACAGCCAGGCTGACGTGATGATCAGCAATTCTATTGCCCAAAACCTTTACTTGATTTTGCAGCCGTTGCAACGCCGTATGTTGAGTCAGTTTGTTTAGCAAATCCATCAATCTCCATAAAGCTAACTTTCACGCTAATAAACAAAAGCGGCCATATGGCCGCCCTAGTTGGGCTTTTAGCCCTCCACGCTAATGGAATTATTACAGTCTTTCAATTAAAGCTTTCAGTAGGATTTGCCCCTACAGCTTGTTTAGCTCACGATTCAGCTGAAACTCTGACGAGGTAACATAGGTTTCCATCTTACGTAAACGCGCTTCAGTCCGAATAAATTGCTGTTTGATATCGTAAAAAGCTTGTTTAGGCGGTTCGCCTGCTTGCCAAACTTTTGATTTCACTTCAACTTTACGGTCGTTATCAGCTAATTCGTTTTTCCAACCTTTGCCCTGATGCTTTGGATCAAAAGGTGTTGAGCGATGAAACGCCTGCCCATGCTCGGGAGTTTTTTTATCCAAAATGAACCAAGCTGCAATATAAAACACCGGAATAAAAGGTCCTGCAAGCAACAACATGGCTGCCACAGTGGCAATACGTACTAACCAAGTTTCAATACCAAAGTATTCTGCGATGCCGGCACACACTCCGGCAATTTTACCGTTTTGCGTATCACGCTGAAGTTGCTTACGAGTGTTCATGCTTTATTCCTCCAATCAGGGGTTTCGGCGTCCAAAATCGCTTCCAATGTTTGAATCCTATCAGCCATCATTTCTGCTTTATTAGACAATTCCTGTAAAGACACGTACTCGTCTTCCGAAAGCCCCTGACTGACTTGCTTCTTACTGCGATAGTGGAGTATCAACCAGATAGGCGCCACAATAGTCATAAAAATTATTGTCGGTATGCCTACCGTAAACATTAATATATCTTCCACAATGTTACTCCTTTATCCGCACCTAGACCTACTTCTTGGCTTTGCTGGCTTTATTCTGCACTTTTTTCTTTAATGCGGCCAATTCATCGTCAATTTTTTCATCACCTGCAAGTTCATTGAACTCATCTGCAAGGGTCTTTTTGCCTAAATCATAGGCATCAACCTGTGATTCCAAATCGTCAATTTTACGCTCATATTGCTCAAAGCGGCCCATTGCAGCATCAACCTTTGTGCTATCCAGTGTGCGTTTAACTTCCAAACGCGAACTGACTGTCTTTTGACGCATGATAATGGTTTTCTGACGGGCTTTAGCATCCGCTAGTTTATCTTGTAATTGACCAATCTCACCCTGTAACTTACTGATTTGTTCATCAATAAGTGACAATTCTTTGGACAAGACTTCACCGTGTTCAACACATTTCTTTTTCTCTTGCAAAGCAGCCCTAGCGAGGTCTTCACGATCTTTATTAATGGCTAGCTCAGCTTTACTTTGCCAATCATCAGCCTCATTGCTGAGTTTATATATTTGTGAAGCAATATCTTTCTTGTTTGCTAGCGTCTTGGCAGAAGCAGAACGCACTTCAACCAAGGTGTCTTCCATCTCCTGAATAATAAGGCGTACCATTTTTTCAGGATCTTCGGCCTTATCTAGCAATGAATTGATATTTGAGTTCACTATGTCAGTAAAACGCGAGAAGATACCCATAATCTTTTCCTCTAACTCATGTTGTTGAATAAAATAATGCAAAATGCATTAACTACAGTTACTTATTCAATATGCGGGCCAATTCTAAAAAGTGATTTAACAGTATGATTTATATATATTTAATATTTTTTATACTAACTTTGCGAGAATAGCGTATTATTACAATCAACCACATATTAGTCGATTCGACCACTTTTTAGATTTTATTGACTAAAAGGGCGAAGGTAAAGGTCAGTAACGCGTTTCATAGCAACGCTAAACATACAAAAAAAGACCTGCTGCTTCTTAAATACAAGGTTTAAATAAGGAATATTGTCGATGAGCCGTTTTCGTCAACAAGACAATTTGTTAGGTCAATCCAATAGCTTTTTAGAGGTATTGGAACAAATTTCTCAAATAGCAGCGTTAAATAAGCCTGTGTTAATTATAGGTGAGCGTGGAACGGGTAAAGAGCTTGTAGCAGCAAGATTACATTATTTGTCTAAACGCTGGGAACAAACTTATTTAAAATTAAATTGTGCCGCCTTAAGTGAAAGCTTGTTGGAATCTGAACTGTTTGGTTATGAGGCAGGCGCATTTACCGGCGCGCAAAAACGTCGAGAGGGACGTTTTGAAGTTGCGCATAATGGTACCTTGTTTTTAGATGAGCTGGCAAATACCTCAGGATTAATCCAAGAGAAACTCTTACGGGTTATAGAGTACGGTGAATTTGAACGTGTTGGTGGTTCTCGCAGTGTCAAAGTAGACGTACGATTAGTGGCAGCGACTAATGAAGACTTGCCTTCCCTAGCGGCCAGCGGTGAGTTTAGACCTGATCTGTTGGATCGTTTGGCATTTGATGTAATAACCTTACCACCGCTACGTGAACGTCCTGATGATATAATGATGTTAGCTGAGCATTTCGCCATCAATATGGCCCGAGAGCTGGACATGGAATTATTCAGCGGCTTTACCGAAAAAGCCAAACGTATTTTAATGGAGCACGATTGGCCTGGTAACATACGAGAGTTAAAAAACGTGGTGGAAAGAGCGGTTTATCGCTCGAATAACCCTCATGTGCCAGTGCATCAAATTGTCTTGGATCCGTTCGAGTCTGCTTTTAGACCCAAGCAACGTATCAAAACCCAAGACAGGATCATCAGCTCAACACCCGAGCCCCATGCAGGCGCCATTACCACAACCCCAACTCAACCTAATGCTGTAGAAACCAGAATAGAACAGCCCACCAGCTTTGACTTTCCAGTAGACCTAAAAACGCTGTCTCAAGATTTTGAAATCGATCTAATTAAACAAGCTCTAGCGGATAGTCAATTTAATCAGAAAAAAACCGCCGACAAGCTTTCGTTGACCTATCATCAACTTAGAGGATACTTAAAAAAATACAATTTATTAGACAGCTCGGTCGAAGAGATGGAAAACTAAAGTGACTAATACCCTGATGCCCTGCTTAAATATCAAACACTTTGTGATATTTAGCTTGTTATTTGGCCTTGCTGCATGTCATAAAAACCTCACTAGGCCGCTGGGAGAATCCGGCGTTATTTACTGCTCTGAAGGTAATCCTTATAGTTTTAACCCGCAGTTAGATACCTCAGGGACGACATCAGATGCATCATCACACCAAATATATGATCGCTTAATTAACTTCGATCCTTTAACCGGTAAAATAGTCCCAGCATTGGCCAGTAGTTGGTTAATAAGTGACGACGGCCTGACCTACACATTTCAACTGCGCAGAGACGTTCAATTTCACACTACTTCGTATTTTTCCCCCAGCCGAAATTTTAATGCCGATGACGTGATTTTTAGCATTAACCGTTGGCGTTTGCCCGAACACCCTTTTCACGATGTCTCCGGCGGCAATTATCCTTATTTTTCCAGTTCAGGTTTAAGTTACGTTATTAACGATGTGAAAAGAATTAACGGTTATCGAGTGGAATTGACCTTAGATCACCCCGATAGCTCTTTTTTAGCCAATCTAGCCACTGATTTTGCTGTCATTTTGTCCGCAGAATATGCCCAACAGCTAGAGCAGCTAAATATAAAAACTAATATCGATAACTTACCAATAGGGACAGGCCCCTTCAAGTTTGAACAATATAAGAAAAACCGCTACATACGTTTCTCTAAACACCAACAATATTGGCTGCATGATCGTGCCCCGCAAAAACTGATTTTTGATATCACGCCTTCGAGCTCGTTAAGATTAGCCAAATTGATGACGGGGGAATGTGATGCCATTGCTTTTCCTGCCCACAGTGAGTTAGATACTATCAGAGAGCGTGAGGATTTAATCTTAGATGAAAAACCCGGTTTGAATGTGGGGTTTTGGGCCTTCAACACCGCTAAAGCACCTTTCGATCAGCCCAAAGTAAGACAAGCTCTGGCAATGGCGATAGATAAAAACAGTTTAATCGAAGCGGTCTATTTCGGCAGTGCCGTCAGCGCCAAAGGATTACTACCAGAATCATCATGGGCCTATCAAGCGGACTTAAGTGATACAAACTACAATCCGGTTATGGCTAGACAATTGTTGCGGGAAAGCGGCGTTGCCGAAGGATTCACCATGAATATTTGGGCCATGCCAGTTGAGCGGGCCTATAACCCAAATGCGCGGAAAATGGCTGAACTGATGCAAAATTACTTAGCGCAGGTAGGAGTCAGGGTGAATATCGTCAGTTACGAATGGTCAGCATTTAGAGAGCGTTTAAAGCAAGGAGCCCACGACTCAGTGTTAATTGGCTGGTCAGCGGACAACGGTGACCCCGATAATTTTTATCGTCCGCTACTCACCTGCGATGCCATTACCTCCGGGACAAATCGTGCAATGTGGTGCTCCCATGAATATGACGATTTGGTCAATAAAGCTTTACAGTATTCTGAAACAGAACAACGTGTACGGTATTACAAAATGGCGAATAAATTATTGGCTAAAGAAGTTCCATTAGTACCACTGGCACACGCATTTCGATATCGTGCTCATCGACGAGAACTTACAGGTTTATTAATTAACCCCTTTGGTGCAATTCGTTTTGGGGATGTAGAAAAACCATGATGTTTGCCCATATTATCCGCAAATTTAACTTATTATTTTTTACCCTGTTGGTGCTAAGCCTTTTTTCGTTTCTGCTGGTTTATATGTTTCCAGGGGATCCGCTGATAAATTTAACCGGATTAAAAAATATCGATTCTGCCCAGTATGAGCAACTCGCCATCAAGCACGGATTTGACCGCTCTTATTTGCATCAATATTGGTATTATTTGCTGAATATATTTGACGGCCAGATCGGATTAAGTTTCAGCAGTGGGTTACCCCTATGGGATGAAATTAGCCAAACATTCCCGGCTAGCATCGAACTGTGTGCCTATGCATTGATCTTATCGCTATTGATCGGCGTCCCTATGGGGTTTTTAGCCGGGTTTCAACACTACAAACCCATAGACTTTGGCCTATTAACCGCCAGCGTACTCGGCTACTCCATGCCAATTTTCTGGCTTTCCTTGATCCTGATATTGATCTTTTCTCTTCAATTGGGCTGGCTACCCCTGTCTGGCCGCATTAGTTTACTTTTTGACATCCCCCACAAAACCGGCTTCATTTTACTTGATCTATTTTTTAGTGACATTGAGTTTAAGTCAGATGCCATAAACAGCGCCGTCAAGCATTTAATTATGCCGACGCTATCGTTAACCATAGTTACCACCGCTATTATTTTCAGACTAACCCGTCGCTCGGTTATCGATGTGATGACCAGTCAATATATACAAGCGGCTTATACCCGCGGTTTGAGCCATTTCCAAGTTATTATGCGACATGGTGTGCGAAATGCGCTACTGCCGATTATTCCGTTATTCGCTATGCAATTTGCAGTGCTATTGACCAATGCGATGATTATTGAAGTCATTTTTTCTTGGCCGGGCATTGGTAACTGGTTGATACAGGCAATTTATCAACAAGACTATCCGGCGATACGTGCCGGTATGTTAGCTGTTTCCACCTTGGTAATTGCTTTTACAGTGACAGTAGATTTAGTCGCAAAACTGATTAATCCTGCCCAGACAGGAGCCCGTTATGCCAAAGTTTGATTTGTATCAAGAAGAGTTCCATCCTTCGCCTTTGATCCATACCTGGATGGAATTTCGCAAAAGTCACATAGCGGTACTTGGGCTTTGGCTGCTAGTTTTCTTTGTTATCTTGGTGATCTTTGGTCCGTTAATCGCGCCATTTGATCCCCTAGAGCAAATTCCCAATGCATTTTTGATAGCCCCTGCGTGGGATGTAAGCGGCTCAATCCGGCATATTTTTGGTACCGATAGTATTGGTCGAGATTTACTCTCCAGGCTCATCTACGGTTGCCGAATGACTCTGGGGATAAGTATTTTATTGGTCTTAGTGTCATTGGTTGTTGGGGTGGCGATTGGCACCTTTGCTGGCATGACCAGAGGGGTCCGCTCCAGCGTACTGAATCACTTGCTCGATTCTATTATGGCAGTCCCCACCTTACTGATAGCAATCATCATAGTGGCTATTTTAGGAACGGGCCTAGTTAATAGTATGTGGGCTATTTCACTGGCATTGATCCCACAATTTGTGCACAACACCCGTGAAGTCGTGCGAGCAGAAATGCAAAAAGAATATGTGCTGTCGTCTAAACTTGATGGTGCCGGCAATCGTCATTTGTTTTTTTACTGCATACTGCCAAATATGTACGAAATGCTGGTTGTGCAATGGACCATGGCCCTTTCCATTGCGATATTAGATATCAGTGCTTTGGGATTTTTAGGGTTGGGCGCGCAACCTCCGTCTCCAGAGCTTGGGACCATGTTGTCAGAAGGGTTAAAAGTGGCGTATAAGTCGCCATGGATCATAGCCTTGCCAGGTAGTGCTATCTTTCTCATGGTGTTATCTGTCAATGTTGTCGGTGATGGGCTTCGCTCCGCTCTTAGAAATAGGCTAAAACACTAATGCCTTTATTAGATATCAAAAATCTCACGTTGGAAATTGAGGGCTCCAGTGGTTGGATGAAAGCCCTCGACAAGGTCAACCTTAAAGTAGAGAGCGGGGAAATTAGAGCCTTGGTGGGTGAGTCAGGCTCCGGCAAGAGTTTAATTATTAGAGCAATTGTTGGCGCTATTCCAGAGAATTGGCGAATAACAGCGGATCGTTTGACTTGGAAGGGCAAAGATTTACTCTCGATGAACGCTGTTGAACGACGCCAAGTTATGCGCTCTGAAATCGCAGTGATTTTTCAGAATCCGTTATTGTCTCTGGATCCTTCCTCCACGTTAGGGGAACAACTAATGGAAAGTATCCCAACCGATTTGGTTGAAGGTAAATGGTTTTGGCAAAAGGCCAAGAATCGCAAGGCCATGGCCATCAAATTACTGCACAAAGTGGGTATTAAGGAGCACGATAAGTATCTTAAGTGTTATCCCAATCAAATTGCTGATGATATTTGTCAGAAGTTTTTGATTGCCTGTGCGTTAGTGTCTTCCCCTGAACTATTAATTGCCGATGATCCAACTAGGGGGATGGAGATCACCACTAAAACTCAAGTTCTCAAATTATTGACTCGGCTCAACAAAGTACGCAATTTAAGTATCTTATTTGTCAGTCATGATTTGTTAGCCATCTCTAGTATGGCCAATACCATGACGGTTTTGTATTGTGGACAAACCGTTGAAGATGGACAGATGGCACAATTAAGAAAGCGTCCCTTACACCCCTATACCAAAGCCCTATTAGATAGTGCACCGAGCTTTAGAAAGGATTTGCCGCCGAAGTCTCCTCTAGCAGCTTTAGATGGCACTATGCCTACCCTTCAGCATTTACCGATTGGGTGCCGGCTGGGTCCGCGCTGTCCCAGAGCACAAAGAGAGTGTGTAAGAGTGCCTGAACTACGACATGTACAAGACCATTACTACAGTTGCCACTTTCCACTAATCAGGGACAGGCAATGACAGCGTTAATCTCAGTTAAAGAGCTTTGTTTTGCACAAAAGCCGCAAAAAAAATGGTTTCAACAGCGCAAAGGCTTCACCCTTAGTCCGGTCAGTTTTGACTTAAACGCAGGCGAAACCTTAGCAATAGTAGGTGAAAATGGTTCGGGTAAATCATTATTAGGTAAGTTATTAGTAGGCGCCGAACAACCAACAGGCGGAAATATATTCTTAAACGGTCAAAAACTGTCACCCCATAACCTTAAACAACGTTGTTTGAATATCCGCATGATATTCCAACACAGTAATGAATCATTGAATCCTGGCATTACCGTCGTCAAAATTCTCGAAGAACCGCTCATTTTGAATACCCAGCTTAATTCTGCACAACGGCTGAACAAAATCGTAGACACCCTTAAGATGGTTGGACTGTTGAGTGAACATATGTTTTATTATCGGCATATGCTGTCTGATGGACAAAGGCAACGTCTAGCCTTGGCCAAGGCACTGATTTTGGATCCTCAAGTCATAGTAGCAGATGAACCTTTTGCCGCTTTAGATCCCTCAGTGCGCTCGCAAACTATCAATCTGATTATGAAGCTGCAACATGATTTGGGCTTGGGCTTTATCTTTATTTCGCACAATTTAGGCATAGTGCGACATGTTAGTGATAGAGCTTTGATTTTGCAAAACGGTAAGGTGGTAGAAAGCGGTAAAACCGAGGTGATTTTCACCTGGCCCAAAAGCGAATACACCGAGAAACTGGTGAAGTCTCACCAGTCTCTGATAACGCCAAACGCCTAGCAAGCAGGAGTTTTTAGCCAACTAGGGCCAATAGAATACCTGCTGCAACAGCTGAACCTAGCACACCAGCCACGTTAGGCCCCATAGCATGCATTAACAGGAAGTTATGGGGGTTGGCTTGCAATCCAACTTTATTCACCACACGGGCGGCCATAGGCACCGCAGAAACCCCCGCGGCCCCTATCAGCGGATTAATAGCTGATTTACTGTATTTATTCATCAGTTTTGCCATCAGCACTCCTGTGGCGGTACCTATCGCAAATGCAATCGCGCCCAAAGCCAATATGCCTAAGGTTTCAGCTTTGAGGAATTTGTCAGAGGATAATTTTGACCCCACTGCCAAACCGAGGAAAATTGTCACTATGTTAATGAGTTCGTTTTGTGCCGTATTGCTCAAACGCTCTACCACCCCGCATTCTTTCATTAGGTTACCTAAACAGAACATACCAACTAGGGGGGTCGCTGTGGGTAAAAATAGAATAGTCATTAGCAACACCGCTAACGGAAAGATAATTTTCTCTCGTCTTGACACGACCCGCAGTTGGGCCATTTCAATTTTCCGTTCATCTTCATTAGTCAGTGCTTTCATTATAGGTGGCTGAATAATTGGCACCAGCGCCATGTATGAATATGCTGCAACCGCAATAGTGCCTAATAGTTCTGGCGCGAGCTTTGAGGCCAGGAAGATTGCCGTAGGACCATCCGCACCACCAATAATCGCGATTGCTGCTGCGTCTTTTAGCGTGAACTCTAGGCCTGGCACCAGGTTCAGTAGGATAGCGCCGATTAGGGTCGCAAAAATACCAAACTGAGCTGCGGCTCCCAATAATAACATTCTTGGATTAGCGATTAATGCACTGAAATCGGTCATAGCACCAACACCCATAAAAATGAGGAGTGGAAACACACCTGTATCAATGCCGATAGCGTAAATATAATGAAGCAAGCCACCCGCATCGGTAAATCCGGCCAATGGTATATTTGTTAGCAAAGCGCCGAACCCTATGGGTATCAACAAAAGTGGTTCGAATTTCTTCACGATGGCCAAATACAGCAGTATCAAGCCAACCATCATCATGATCACTTGACCACTTTGGAAATGAGCCAAAGCAGTGCTTTGCCACAAAATTTCTAACTTTTCCATGTTATTAACCCAAGTGAATTAGAGGCTGGCCTGATTGCACGGCATCACCTTCTTTTATTAATATGGAGGACACTGTGCCACCTTCAACGGCACGGACTTCGGTTTCCATTTTCATGGCTTCCATGATAACTATTACGTCACCAGCAGCCAGGTGATCGCCAACTCTAACAACAATTTTAAATATATTACCCGCCAGTGGCGCTTTGAGCTCTGCGCCGCTAGACACACTCGCGGGTTGGCTATTTGATGTCTGACTGGGATGCACGGAGGAAAGCTGTCCGCTTGGCCCCACTTCAACTTCATAGGTTTTACCATCTACCCTGACAGAATAAGCTTCTACATTCCCTTGGTCTGGCGTCGCTATCACAGAATTAGCTGTAGCAGTGGGTTCAAGCTCTTTGCCTGGAGCAGGTTCAAATGCATCAGGATTATTACGATTTTCTAAGAATTTCAAACCAATCTGCGGGAACAGCGCATAAGTTAATACGTCGTCAATTTTGTGTTCCGCAAGTTGAATAGACTTTTCTGCTACCAATTCGTCTAATTCGGCTTCAAGTTTGCTCAACTCCGGATCAATTAAATCTGCTGGACGGCAGGTAATTGGCTGTTGCCCATCTAACACACGTAGCTGCAGTTCAGCATTGACTGGCGCTGCGGTAGCACCATATTCACCTTTGAGTACACCAGCCGTTTCTTTGGTAATACTTTTGTAACGCTCTCCGGTGAGCACGTTTAATACAGATTGGCTGCCGACTATTTGCGAGGTGGGCGTGACTAACGGAATAAAACCAAGATCTTCTCTAACTTTGGGAATCTCCCGTAACACTTGGTCTAATTTGTCTTCAGCGCCCTGCTCTTTGAGCTGACTTTCCATGTTGGTTAACATCCCACCAGGCACTTGAGCAATCAAAATACGGGCATCAACTCCTTTAAGACTACCTTCAAATTTAGCGTATTTTTTACGTACATCTCTGAAGTAGCTAGCAATCTCATCTAACAACAGTAAATCGAGCCCTGTATCGCGTTCAGTGCCTTCAACAATCGCCATGATAGTCTCAGTCGCCGTATGCCCGTAAGTCATACTCATGCTCGATACAGCGCAATCAAGCATATCAATTCCTGCATCGATAGCTTTCTGATAAGTAGCAGTGCTCAATCCAGTAGTTGCGTGACACTGCATCGCAATAGGGACCTGAATGGTTTCTTTTAATTGCGTGATAAGTTCTTCACACTCATAAGGTTTCAATAATCCCGCCATATCCTTGATACAAAGGGAATGAATGCCCATATCTTCGAGCTCTTTGGCCATATCTAACCAACGGGGTAATGTATGTACCGGACTGACAGTATATGAGATGGTACCTTGCGCATGAGCACCAACAGCAAGGGTCGCCTTAACCGCTGTTTGCAGGTTACGAGTATCATTCATCGCATCAAAAATACGAAACACGTCGACACCATTAGTGTGTGCACGTTCAACAAATTTCTCAACCACATCATCTGCATAATGACGATAGCCTAATAAATTTTGCCCCCGCAAGAGCATTTGCTGTGGCGTATTAGGCATGGCTTTTTTGAGCGCGCGAATACGTTCCCATGGATCTTCACCTAAATAACGGATACAAGCGTCGAAAGTCGCGCCTCCCCAGGATTCCATCGACCAAAAGCCAACTTTGTCGAGTTTATCTGCGATAGGAAGCATATCCTCTAGGCGCATACGGGTTGCTAGTAGTGATTGATGTGCATCTCTTAACACCAATTCGGTAATCTTTAGGGGATTGCTCATGGGAACTCCTAGGAATCGGATTAGGCTCTATTTACGATTAGTGCGATATTCGTGAACCGCCGCCGAGATTGCAGCAATCAATGATGAAGACTCGATCTGCCCTTGTGCCGGTCGGTGGGGATGCATTGTATGCTGTGATGGTATTTGCTCTGGAAATTTTCGGTTAATAAACGCAATAAACGTCACTGCGCCAATTAATAGAGTCAAAAATACAAATACTACCGTCATACCCACTACCATTAGCGTGACTGCTTCGGTTAAAAGCTCTGAGATAGGTACTTCCATGATGTTTCACTATTAAAGTTGTGTGGTGCAGATAAGTACCACTTACACTTTGAAAACTCAAGGAAATTCCATTTATATCACCTGCCATTTTGATATATCTATTCAGAAATAGTGAATTTTTACCCAACCCTTAAATGACATGGATAATTTTTGAGGTTGAATAGGGATTTAACCAATAGAGGTTGCGAGCAGCAAGGAAAATAAACAAATATGATGTATGACGGTAATTTGAAACAGCAATTAAAAATTGCTTATCTATTTGCGATGGGTATGATAATTATGATGATAAACGTTGAGGCTTGAGTGTTAGAAAAAATGGCGCGTGTGGAAGGATTCGAACCTCCGACCGCCTGGTTCGTAGCCAGGTACTCTATCCAGCTGAGCTACACACGCGCTGATTCTTTCTTACAACATTAATGTTTTCACATTAATCTTATATCAGCTAAGTTAACACTTAACTCATACGTTTTACTAATCTAATTAAGCCTTAGTAAAAAATGGCGCGTGTGGAAGGATTCGAACCTCCGACCGCCTGGTTCGTAGCCAGGTACTCTATCCAGCTGAGCTACACACGCGTTGTTTACAATCCATTTATTTAATCAAAAATAAATGGCGGAGAAGGAGGGATTCGAACCCTCGATAGGGCTACAAACCCTATACTCCCTTAGCAGGGGAGCGCCTTCAGCCACTCGGCCACCTCTCCAAATTGTGGGAGCGAAGTTTACTGAATCATGAAAGGATGTCAAACCTTTTTTCAACTCAATGTGTTCGCCTGCTATGATTTTAAACGATTCGGTCAAACAATCGCTAACCAAGTACTTTATTTGACCAATTCACTGGTGGTACTAAATTAAATTTTTCTAACAAAAAGTAAAAAGGCTGAAATTTCCAGCCTCTTTTATTTACGCGTTTTCTTCACTTTGATTGCCAGATGGTTCAGAATTTCCTTGACCATTTTTCTCAGCTTGAATTCGCATATATATTTCTTCTCGGTGAACAGATACTTCTTTAGGCGCGTTAACCCCTATTCTTACCTGATTACCTTTTACACCTAATACAGTTACAGTGACTTCGTCACCAACCATTAAGGTTTCGCCAACACGACGGGTTAAAATTAGCATTCTGTTGCTCCTTTTCCGTTAATCCACAATCATCCATACTTAAAACTAGCGTATTTATCTGGTATCACCAGAAAAATACGCGTTCAGTATTCCTTGTCGTTGTCGTCACTTACAAAAACTAACTGAAATTCTTACCTTTATTTATAAACGTTGTTCTAACCAACTCGCTACAGAGGCTAATGCAGACTCTAGGTTCTCTGGCTTACTACCACCTGCTTGGGCCATATCGGCTCTGCCGCCGCCTTTACCGCCAACCTGATTGGCGATATAGTTAACTAGTTCACCAGCCTTAACTTTACTGGTTAAATCCGCTGTTACGCCCACAATCAAGCTTACTTTATCAGTTTGTCCTAAGCCTAATACAATAATACTACTGCGTAGCTGATTTTTTAGATCATCTACCATATTACGTAGAGACTTAGCTTCAACACCCTCTACTTTAGCAGACAGGACTTTTACACCGTTTATTTCAATCGCAGATGAGATCAAGTCTGAACCTGCTTGGCTCGCCATTTGCTGCTTCAACTTAGCAATTTGTTTTTCCAAGTCTTTGGTTTGATCCAGTACTGAAACAACTTTATGCTCTAAGTTCTGTTGATCACTTTTTAGTAAGCTACTTAGACGATTAACTAGGTCGGATTGGTCTTGTACGAATTGAATCGCACTCTGGCCAGTTATGGCTTCTATGCGGCGCACACCTGATGCTATACCACTTTCACTTATTATCTTGAATAACCCTATATCACCGGTTTGTTTGACATGAGTTCCGCCGCACAGTTCCATAGAGAACGGTCCCATAGCGACAACTCTAACGTTCTCGTCATATTTTTCACCGAATAACGCAGTAGCACCTGCAGCTTTTGCTTCGTCCAACCCCATTAACTGGGTCGACAAAGAATGGTTCATACGAATTTCTTGGTTAACTAAATTTTCAATTTCAGTCAGTTGTTGTGAAGAAATCCCTTCAAAATGAGAAAAGTCAAAGCGTAAACGCTGGGCATCCACTAATGAGCCTTTTTGACTGACATGCTCGCCCAACACGGATTTAAGTGCGGCGTGCATTAGGTGAGTAGCGCTGTGGTTTAAGCGAATCGCATTACGCCGCTCTATGTCAATCACAGCTGCTACTGTGTCGCCAACGTTAAAGGTGCCGTTCGCCACACCGTGATGACCCACAGCATCGTTTAATTTAAGGGTGTCTGATACGGTGAAACTAGCCTGTTCAGAACGCAATTCACCCGTATCACCAACTTGTCCGCCTGACTCGGCATAAAATGGCGTATTTGATAACACTACCACTCCCTGCTCACCGGCTTTGAGCTCTGTTACAGGGCCATACTGATTAAATAATTCTTGAATGACTGAGTCATCCTGTTCAAGTTCATAACCGCTAAATTGACTTACCACGGAAGAGCGTATGTCACTGTTATAATCTTTTCCAAAGTTGCTGGCCTGCTGGGCTCTTTCTCGTTGTCCAGCCATTGAGGTTTCGAAACCCTCTTGATCAATGGTAAAGCCCTTTTCCCGCGCTACATCATTAGTCAAATCTGCAGGAAAGCCGTAGGTATCATATAGTTTAAACACTAATTCACCGGGTACGACCTCTCCCTCTAGCTCATCCAGCGCACTGTTTAAAATAGCCATGCCACGCTCTAAGGTGCGAGAGAACTGTTCTTCTTCAACCCGCAATACTTTTTCAATAACCGGTTTTTGCTCAACTAATTCGGGATAAGCATCGCCCATCTGTTCACATAAGGCGTCAAACAGACGATAGAAGAAAATATCTTTAGCGCCAAGTTTATAACCATGGCGTACCGCACGACGAATGATGCGACGTAACACATAACCTCGGCCTTCATTCGATGGCATCACGCCATCACAGATGAGGAAACCACAGGAACGGATGTGATCAGCGATAACACGTAACGACTTATCAGACAAATCTTGGCAGCCGACAATCTCACCCGCAGCAGCGATTAACTTAACAAAAATGTCAATTTCATAATTACTGTGTACATTCTGTAAAATCGCAGAGATTCGTTCTAGTCCCATACCTGTATCGATAGATGGCTTAGGCAGCGGATGCATCACGCCATCAGCAGTGCGATTAAACTGCATGAAAACAAGATTCCAGATTTCGATAAATCGATCACCGTCTTCTTCAGGTGTACCCGGAGGGCCGCCCCAAATATGCTCACCGTGATCAAAAAATATCTCTGAGCAAGGTCCACATGGTCCAGTATCGCCCATTGACCAAAAATTGTCAGACGTGGCAATACGAATAATTTTATCTGCTGGTAAACCTATGGTTTTATGCCAGATGTCGAAGGCTTCATCATCTTCGTGATAAATGGTAACCAGCAATTTTTCTTTGGGTAGCGCCAATTCTTCAGTCAGAAATGACCATGCGAACTTAATCGCTTGTTCTTTGAAATAATCGCCAAAACTGAAATTGCCAAGCATTTCGAAAAAAGTATGATGGCGGGCGGTATAGCCTACATTTTCTAAATCATTGTGCTTGCCACCAGCTCGAACACAACGCTGTGAAGATACCGCACGGGTATAGCTGCGACTCTCGGTGCCCAAAAACGTATCTTTAAATTGATTCATCCCGGCGTTGGTAAACAATAGCGTAGGGTCATCCGCCGGCACCAAAGAGGAACTGGAAACAATTTGATGGCCATGGTTAGAAAAATAATCTAAAAAGGCACGTCTAATTTCAGCGGTTGTTTTGCTCATTCATTTTCCTGGTTACTTTAGGTGCAAAATCTACACAAAGCATTGATATCTGCGGGTTAAATTTCGCTGCACAATAGCACAACAAGCTTGCTCTTGTTAAGCCTACAGCGCTCAGACAGTCAATTATTTAAGACAATTAACCGCAATTATTCACCCTGACCATTTTTAAACACAAAATCTATCTGTTGGGTACTAAATCCCCGATACTGCATAAAGCGCATACGCTTTTGTTTATCCTGCCAATCGACAATGGGTTTGTCGGTATATTTTTTCTGATATACCTTCACTGCATTGTCATAAAAATCAGTCTCAGCTTGTTCGAAGCCTTGGTTAATTACATTTTCATCTATATCCTGGGTTTGCAACGCCATTAAAATTCTTTGCTTACCCTGCCCACTATTTGCTTTAGAGCGGATATAACTTTCTACATAACGCGCATCACTTTGAATATTTTTATCGACAAACAACTGCAATTGCTGCTTTACTAATTTTTCGTCGAAGCCTTTGGCACGCAGTTTATTTACAATTTCAGTTTGACAGTGCTCACGACGAGCTAACAAACGTGTAATAGAATGGTTAATGATCTTCGTATCATTATTGGCCATATTATTATCCATTTATACAAACCCTATGCTAACGGATAAATACTTTTGCAGTTTCACTTCCAATTCATTCACTCGGTCGACGATATCAGTAAAGAGATCTGGGACGAATTATCGAAAAATCAAGGGTTGTTCTGCCGTTACGACTTTCTCGCAGCGTTGGAATCTTCAGGTTCGGTAGGAGCAGATACCGGCTGGCTACCAAATCACCTAGTAGCTTATCAACAGGAAAGCCTCGTCGCCATTCTACCTTTGTATAAGAAAACCCATAGCTACGGTGAATATGTATTTGATTTTGCCTGGGCTGAAGCTTATCAGCGCCATCAAATGGACTACTATCCTAAGTTAGTCAATGCTATTCCATTTACCCCAGTTACTGGAGTGCGTTGTTTGTTTGTCCAAGATATTGACCAAACTGAGCTCTTACAGCAGATGGTATTGTTCATTAATCAACAGTTGAGCCTACTTGGGATGTCGTCGTTCCATAGTTTGTTTCCAACACAAGCGAGCAGCGAGCTGATGCAGTCTGCAGGATGTAGCCAACGAAAAAGTGTGCAGTTTCAATGGTTTAATCGTAATTATGTGGATTTCGATGACTTTCTTGCCACCTTTACCGCTCGCAGACGAAAAAGTGTCCGTAAAGAACGTCAAAAAGTACTCGCTCAACAGGTTATGATTAAGCGCTATAGCGGCGCAGAACTTAGCGCTACTGAAATGAACTTCTTTTATCTTTGCTATTGTCAGACTTACTTAAAACGTAGCGGCCATACAGGTTATCTTACCCAAGCATTTTTTAATCAACTGCTAGACAGAATGCCTGAAAACCTATTATTAGTAATAGCTCACAAACACGATAAACCTATAGCCGGAGCCTTGTATTTATTTGACCAAGATCAGTTGTGCGGACGCTACTGGGGAGCTCTGGAAAACGTTGATGGCTTGCATTTTGAATGTTGTTATTACCAAGGAATTGAGTTTTGTATTGAGAAGCATCTCGACAGTTTCAATCCGGGCACTCAAGGGGAACATAAGATACTTCGGGGATTTGAGCCAATTTTTTGTTATTCCAATCACTGGCTAGCGGACGAGACGTTTCAACAGGCGGTGAATCGTTTTATTGAGCAAGAAACACCGCAAATTGAAACATACAAAATTACTGCTGCGCAGTTACTACCGTTTAAACAAATAAATGAACAAAATAACTGATATCAGTGTGTTACTCAGCAGTTGCTTTCGACCAAACCAGTAATAAATTATTCGCTGGCATACTAATTGTTTCACATAATTGCAATTGCGGCGCCCAACTTATTAATTCGTCAATATCGCGAATTCCGCCCAAACCCCGCTGACGCAGACTTTGATCAAAGTCAGCATTACTGGCACTGGTAAATTCACCCGCTACGCAAAAAGGGCCGTATTGACAAAATATGCCACCATCGGGCAGCTGCTGTCCGATTAATTCCATCATTAACTGGACTTCATTCGCTTGCATAATATGGGCGGTATTAGCGCTAAACACAGCATCTATGTTTTCAAAGCTCCATGGGTGCAAACCAATAAAAAATGGCATTGGTGGCGCAACATTAGGGCAACCGGCAGCCTTGACCCAAGCCTCAATGCTGGGGTGATTGTCTTCAACATCGGTTGGTTGCCAAATTACATGAGGCAGACCTTTTGCGAAATAAGCAGCGTGCTGGCCGGTCCCTGAGCCTATTTCTAATACGGCCTTTGAATTAGCTAAACGAGACTTCAATTGTTGTAAAATTGGAGCCTTATTGTTCTCACAAGCTTGTGAAAAGCGCTGCGCAGCCAAAGTATGCTTATCCATTGATATTCGGCCCAAGCCACTTTTCAGCGACTTCTATGCTCCAATTTTTGCGCTGTGCGTATTCTTCCACCTGATCTTGTTGAATTTGTGCAACGGCAAAATAGCGGGCATCGGGATGAGAGAAATACCATCCTGAAACCGCGGCACCAGGCCACATTGCAAAACTCTCGGTCAGCTTCATACCAGTGGTATTTTCGGCATCGAGCAAATCCCAAATTGCTTGCTTTTCAGTATGCTCAGGACAGGCTGCGTAACCCGGTGCGGGGCGGATCCCCTGATACTTCTCGCGAATGAGATCATCTTTACTTAACGTTTCATCTTTCGCATAGCCCCAGATTTCTTTACGCACTTTCTCGTGCAAATACTCAGCAAAGGCTTCAGCTAAACGGTCCGCCAAGGCTTTTACCATAATACCGTTGTAGTCATCACCTTGTTGAATGTAATGATTGGCTAAGTCATCTTCACCTATTCCAGCAGTCACCGCAAAAGCGCCAATATAGTCTGCTCTGCGAGAAGACTTCGGTGCAATATAGTCACTCAAACAATAATTAAAACCTTTGGGTTTTTCTGTCTGTTGGCGTAAATGGTGTGCAACAACCGATACTTGCTGACGGCTTTCATCTTGATAAATTTCAATATCATCACCCACCCGATTAGCAGGAAAAATACCGACTACACCTTTGGCTTGTAGTTTTTCACTGTCAACCATGTACTGCAACATTTCCTTGGCATCGGCAAACAGTTTGCTTGCCTCTTCCCCTACGACTTCATCGTTTAATATGCGTGGATATTTACCGGCTAACGACCAAGTTAAAAAGAACGGGGTCCAATCTATATAATCAATTAGTTCAGATAATTCGACGGAGACTTCGCTCACACCAAGCTTTTTCGGAACAGGAGCCTGATAGGCCTGCCAGTCACAACTAAAAGCGTTTTCTCTGGCTGACTGCAAGCTAATAGGCTTGCTACGAGGACGTTTACGGGCATGCTGCTCACGTACCGTGTCGTATTCTTTTTGCAGCTTAGCGACATATGCTGGTCGATGCTCGTCAGATATCAACTTCTGACACACGCCCACCGCACGACTTGCATTGGGTACATAGACGACCGGGGCTGAATAATTTTGTTCAATCTTAACCGCTGTATGCGCTTTGGATGTCGTGGCGCCGCCGATCAAAAGCGGAATAGTGAAGTTCAATCGCTGCATTTCTTTGGCCACATGAACCATTTCATCTAGAGAGGGCGTAATTAATCCCGATAAGCCGATCATGTCAGCTTGCTCTTCCTTGGCAACCTGTAGAATTTTAGCTGCCGATACCATTACACCCAGATCGATAATCTGGTAATTGTTGCATTGCAGTACCACGCCAACAATATTCTTGCCAATGTCATGTACATCACCTTTCACGGTAGCCAAGATGACTTTACCGTTGGTGGTGCCTTTGTCTTTTTCCAACTCAATATAAGGTTCTAAATAGGCAACGGCTTTTTTCATCACCCGTGCTGATTTAACCACTTGGGGAAGAAACATTTTACCTTCACCAAATAAGTCCCCTACTACATTCATGCCGTCCATTAAAGGACCTTCAATCACATGCAGTGGTTTTTCAGCCTGTAGGCGGCACTCTTCAGTGTCTTGCTCAATAAAATCGGTGATGCCCTTAACCAGCGCATATTCTAGCCGCTTACTAACCGGGAACTCTCGCCATTCAAGATTCTCTTTAGCAACAACTTTTCCGTCGCCTTGATATTTGGGCGCTAGCGCTAATAAATTATCGGTGGCGTCGGGGTGGCGATTGAGGATCACATCCTCTACCGCTTGCTTTAGCTCTGCTGGAATTTCATCATACACTTCAAGCTGACCTGCGTTGACAATACCCATGTCCATGCCCGCTTTAATCGCGTAATACAGAAACACCGAGTGCATAGCTTCACGTACAGGGTTGTTGCCACGAAATGAAAAAGAAATATTCGAAAGCCCGCCGGAGACATGGCAGTGGGGTAACTCTTGTCTAATTTTACGGGTCGCTTCAATGAAATCTACTGCGTAATTGTTGTGCTCTTCAATACCGGTCGCAACAGCGAAAATATTTGGGTCAAAAATAATATCTTCTGGCGGAAAGCCGAGTTTTTCGGTTAACAACTGATAGCTGCGCTGACATATGGCAAACTTTCGCTCTTGAGTATCAGCCTGGCCTTGTTCATCAAATGCCATTACTACGGTTGCCGCGCCATAACGTTTGATAAGCTTAGCTTGACGAAGAAATGGCTCTTCCCCTTCTTTTAAACTAATAGAGTTGACAATGGCTTTACCTTGCACACATTTTAGACCGGCCTCAATGACACTCCATTTGGATGAGTCGATCATAATCGGCACTCTTGAAATGTCAGGCTCAGAGGCAATGAGATTCAAAAAGCGCACCATAGCAGCTTCGGAATCCAACATGGCTTCATCCATATTTATATCGATGATTTGCGCACCGTTTTCTACTTGTTGGCGAGCAACATCGAGGGCGGTTTCATAATCCCCTTCGAGGATAAGTCGTTTAAACATGGCAGAGCCAGTAACGTTAGTACGCTCACCAACGTTGATGAATGTAGCACTGGCATTGGTTTGAGTTTGCGACACAGATAACTCCCGATTAATGCACAAAAGGTTCAAGTCCAGACAAACGCATTTTTACGTCATTCTGTATTGGTTTTCTAGGGGGGATCCCCTCAACGGCTTTGGCCATTGCTGCAATATGCTCAGGGGTACTACCACAGCATCCTCCAACAATATTAACCAGTCCCGACTGTGCCCACTCTTTAATATGTTCAGCCATTTCATCTGCTTCCATATCATATTCGCCAAATTCATTGGGTAGTCCGGCATTAGGGTGAGCTGAAACTAAACATTCGGCACGACTGGCAATCTCTTCAACGTATTGGCGCAGTAAATCAGGCCCCAATGCACAGTTAAGCCCAAATGAGATTGGATTAGTATGTCTTAGGGAATAGTAGAATGCTTCTGCCGTTTGACCTGACAAAGTGCGACCCGATGCATCGGTAATAGTACCTGATATCATAATGGGCAACTTGAAGCCCAATTCGTCAAATACCGAATCTACCGCAAAAGCTGCGGCTTTTGCATTAAGCGTATCAAAAATTGTTTCCAATAGAATAAAGTCTGCGCCACCTTCAATTAAACCATGGGTTGCTTCTTTATATGCCTCCACCAATTGATCGAAATTGACGTTGCGTTTGCCTGGGTCATTAACGTCTGGGGATATAGAAGCGGTGCGATTAGTTGGCCCAAGGACACCAGCCACAAATCTAGGCTTGTCAGGCGTTTTAGCTGTATATTCATCAGCGGCTTTGCGGGCCAATTTAGTTGCTTCAATATTTATTTCTTTGGCCAGCGACTGCATATCATAATCGGCCATCGCAATGGAGGTTGCATTGAAGGTATTGGTTTCGAGGATATCGGCTCCCGCTTCGAGATATTCACAGTGAATATCGTATATAATCGAAGGCTGACTGAGGACCAATAAATCGTTGTTGCCTTTCACATCACAATGCCAATCAGCAAATCGCTCACCGCGATAATCATCTTCGTCCAATTTGTGTTGTTGGATCATTGTACCCATAGCACCATCAAGGATCAGAATTCGCTGATTTGCCAATGCTTTAAATACTTCAATAGATCGATTGGCCATACAAACCCCTCTTATTTTTTGCTCGGTAATTCATCCAGATTATACGGTGTAGTCTGGTAAACATAGTAATTCAGCCAATTGGTGAACAATAAAGTCCCGTGCGCTCGCCAAGTTACCTTAAAAGGCTGGGTAGGATCATTGTTCTGATAATAGTTCTGTGGGACATTCGGTGCCTGACTATTTGCCAAATCCCGATGATATTCCTGATCCAAGGTATCAGGGTCATATTCAGGATGGCCGGTAATTAATACCGTACGCTTATCTTCAGATGCGACTATATAAGCCCCAGTCTGTTGTGAACTAGCCAATACTTTGAGACCCTCAACTTGCTCATAGCGAGACAAAGGGATTTCGCCATACCGGGAATGGGGTGCACTGAAATACGGGTCAAACCCTCGTACCAACTCATCGTGGGTATCATTTACTTTATGCTCAAATACGCCTGAAAGTTTTTCTGCTCTTAATTCGCGGTTAAAGCCGTAATAATGATAAAACGCCGCGTGGGCGGCCCAACATGAATACAATGTTGATTGCACATGACGCCTAGTCCAATCCATTATAGTGGTGATTTTATCCCAGTACTTCACGTCCGCATAATCCAAATGTGCGATTGGAGCCCCAGTAATAATAAAACCATCATAATTTTTATGGGCGATTTCATCAAACGACAAATAAAAATTATCCATATGAGATTTAGGCGTGTTCTTGGGAGCCTGATTATCGATACGGATCAAATCAATATTAACTTGCAAAGGTGTATTGGACATCAGGCGCAGAATTTGCACCTCTGTCTCAATCTTATTCGGCATTAAATTTAAAATACCTACTTCTAAGGGGCGAATATCCTGACGAGACGCTTTTTCGCTGTCCATCACGAATATATTTTCCGCATCTAAAATACTCTGTGCAGGAAGGTCGTTAGGAATACGAATGGGCATGTTCACTCCGAAGTTGAATTTGATGAGGTGAATTTCTCGCAACTCGAAGCAAAAGTCAACATCTTTACGTCTAGACGTCTAAATGGGTATTCGTTAGGCTGTGATGTTTACTTTTTTGTACTTAAGGGCATTCAATTGAATTTTCAGACCGATTTAATACCTGTTTGACGACGTTTTTAGCAGCAGTAACTTCTCCAAAATTTTTCAAGTCATTAAGCCAGTTTTGCAACAATCGCTCATCTGCACCTATTAGGTTAGCCCTTTTGACAAATATTGGGTTATAGGAAGTTTGTATCTGGCTGGCTTGTTCTCTATAACTTAAGTCATATCCGCTTTCACCGCGAAGATCCACAACCATGTTTTGCAAGTTCAAACCGATAGACTGGCTCTCTAAGGTTTTACTTCTGTGAGCGAGATTTCTGCCAAGTTCAAAACATGAATCTGCAATCTCAATATCGCTAATATTTGATTTACACCAGTTAAATATCCAATGAAATTGGGTTTGCTTAGTTGCTGCTTTACCCAGAGCAGCTACAAAATGGTTGGAGTTATATTCACCCTCTAGTTTACGCATTAGATTAAGAAAACGACTAATATCATCAGCCCAGCCATTACCAAAATAATTAGAACTGATGAGCTTGGCTATTGAATCCATTGTTTGTCGGTTGTGATTATGTTTTGCAAAGTAACTCGCGCTATTGAGCCACATCTCCCCGTTAGAAGATTCGGACATTGTCGCTCTTTGGATTAACTTGCCGGTGCATGCCATTGATTTTTCATTGGTAGTGCACAATCTGACGATCTCAAACATTACCTCAGGTTCATTAGGATATTGCTGATCATAAGATAGCAACAACTTCAATCGTTGCTGTTCGTTATCGATTGGACTAAAAAATGCGAAATTAAAATGATCTTCCTTGCTGTTTGAATTGGCAAGTGACATTAAATAGGCATTCAACCGATCATGGTCATCGCTGCCATAGTCATCAATATTTTTCTCACAGCTAGCAATATACTCATCCAACTTTGATTCAGTAGCACTGTCCTCAAGATCTTCTGAAAAGTTATCTCGCTGTAGCTTTTCACCTAAAGGTTCTTCATGTTCATACTGTAAGTTCGGATTGGTAAGTGAGCTGCTGTTGATGTGTTTATCGCCAGAACTAGTATTGAGGAGGTAAACTAAGATAAGCAAAACAACCAATAAGACCGCTTTAAATTTATTTAAAATATTTACCTCGATGCTTATCAAATAGGTAGCGCAAAGCCAATTGTTGAACGATGGCAAACATTAACGATATTTTAAATAGCGATGCCTGTCCACGTAATCTTCTGACGTAATCTTCACATAATCTTCTAATTTAAACAAAATAACAGGGAGCGTTGATTTTGAGACAGGGCAGGATAAGCACAGGCAGGGATAACGTTTAGCTTGAGCGGCCTTTTTTAATGGAAACTAATAATTCAGCTTCAGCTCGAGGTAGATCGCACTCTCGCATCAATTCTTCTACGCTTGCGCCGCCGTTGGCTAATTTTGTCGCGTGGGAATAGAGCCGAGTGTCAGGATCTTGATTTTCAATTTCGTGAATTTTATCTTTTAGATGATCAAAGGTCGCCAGTAGTTCTTTGACTTTAGCGCTAAGGCCATGAGCGCCGACACGAGTTTCATTTAATTCTTCAGTATGGACCTCAACCTGTTGTTGCAGAAAGATGAATTGCTCACTAATAGCACTATGTTGTTGTTCAAGTTGCGTAATCCGCCTTCTGGCGAAGAAAAGCGTAGCAAGACAGACGCCAGACAAAACTATTGCTACGCCCAGCAGAACAATAACCCATAATGTCATAGTGAATCCCAAACAAAAAACCCTGCTCATTCAGACCAGGGTCTAGTAAATATGCTACAACGAACTATTAGAGTCCGCTAATTTCATCCCACTCTTCATCGCTTAATAATTTATTCAGATCGACCAAAATCAACAATTCGCCATCTCTGTTACTGACGCCCTGGATAAACTTAGCACTTTCTTCAGTTCCAACATTAGGCGCACTGTCAATTTCTGAGGAACGCAAATAAACCACCTCAGCCACACTATCAACCAAAATGCCTACAACCTGCTCATCAGATTCGATAATCACAATTCGGGTATTATCGGTTATATCGGTTGGCGGCAAACCAAAGCGGGTACGAGTGTCAATTACAGTAACCACGTTGCCACGTAAATTGATAATACCTAGTACGTATTCAGGCGCGCCTGGCACTGGCGCAATTTCAGTGTGTCTTAACACTTCCTGAACCTGCATCACGTTGATACCGTAGGTTTCTTCACCTAATCGATACGTTACCCATTGTAAAACTTCATCATTACTGTCTACAGCGGCATTTTTCGTAATTCTGTCATCACTCATATGACTCGCTCCTTACAAGCTGCGTCTATTTACTATTACTACCAAGGCCCTTGTCTAACAAAGCGATTAACTGCTTTACATTCACAAGTGCGCACATTTTTTCTTTAACCATTCCCGCTAACCACTGACGCTTACTACTATCTTCGCGCCATTTCACATCAGCAGGCTTTAAGGTTGCAGTGGTGACTAAACTTTCGCATGCTAATCCCCAACCACTGCTGTCTAACATAATAAGATATTGATATTTTAAAGATTCTGCCAGTTTTTCGTCATATTTTTCTGGCATTACCCATTTTGCAGTGTCTACTACGTTTAAATTTTCATCTCTGTGCAGCATAACACCTTTAAACCAATCCGGTTTACCAAACAAAGGACCGATCTTTTCAATCTTATGGATCCCCCCCAGTTCCGTTAAGGGTAGTGCCAGCGTGAGCCCTGCCACTTTAAAAAATAAAGCTTGAAAGTCTCCGGTAGGAATATGACTTACCGTTGCTGTCTGAGATGCATTTCCAGCCTCTTCTATGTCGACCTGCAAAACCGTTTCTTTAATTGCGATTTTATCTGGTGTGACCGCTGGCGTTTCAACTATCTTATCAACGTCAACATCTCTCAGATTAGCAGACTTGAGCAACTTGGCGACACTTTCGCTCTGAATAACGTCTTTTGGCGCCTCTTCAGTCAATAAAGAGGTTAAATAATCTTCAACTATCTGTTCTTTTGCAAACACGCCATTATTCATTTTATATAGCCAATTTTTGTCTGAAGCTGAGTTAATAAACTTTTGTAAGCGTAGACCCCTCTGGATTTTGGGCAAAATACCGAAGGCGGCGTTTGCGCCTGACTCGCATCTCTAAAACGAGTGTCAACTGGAATCACACCCGACCATACCTGACCGGTATACTTACGACACAACTCTTGATAGGCATCTGCCGCTGCATTTACGCGCTTATCGAACATAGTAGGAATGATCAGATGTTCGAATTGTCGGTTTTGCGACTTTGCCATAATCTCCAATGTGTGCATCATTCTCTGTAGCCCTTTTAAGGCCAGAAACTCGGTTTGTACGGGTATTAACATTCGATCACATGCAGCTACCGCGTTAACCATTAAGACTCCTAGAACCGGCGGACAATCAATAAGAATGTAATCAAAGTCATCCGCTACCAGTGCAAACGCCTTTTTCAAAATCAGCCCCATTCCACTTTGGGTACCCATGGTACGGTCCAATGTTGCCAGCGCCATAGAGGCTGGCAAGATAAACAAAGAATCCAATTTAGTCGAACAGAGTGAATCCAGCACTCGATCACGATCTAACTCATCTCCCGCCATAAAAACATCATACACACTGCTAGATAACTCTTCTGAGTCAACCCCAAAATAATAACTTAACGAGGCCTGAGGGTCGGTATCCACCAGCATAACGCGCTTACCTTGCTGAGCAAGGAGGCCGCCTAAAGTCACTGTAGTAGTAGTTTTACCTACACCGCCTTTTTGATTGGCTATCGTCCAAACTATCAATTAGTTGCTCTGTTCATTGGTTGCACGTTATTTTTCTTATTTTACCTGCATTTCTGACAGTATGCTCTTAGCAATTTCTCCAATAGGCAGGTTGCGTGAAGCGATATTTGCCACAGTTACAGCCTGAGGCATACCATAAACTACGCTAGTGTCTTCGTCTTGAGCCCAAATGGTCGCGCCTTTCGTCTTCAACGCACGACTACCTTCTTTACCGTCAGACCCCATACCTGTCAATATGATACCTAATACATCCCCGGCAAATACCTCACTTAATGAAGTAAATGTAACGTCTACACTGGGTTTAAAAAGTAAATGATCATTGTCCAAACCGTCGCTAAGACGAATTCGTGCATTGCGTGCCGTCCCTTCGATTAACATCTGTTTTCCGCCTGGCGCTAAATAAGCGCTGCCAGCTTGTAAAAGATCACCGGCCTCGGCCTCTTTAACCTTAATTGCACAATGCTCATTTAAGCGTTCTGCAAATGCTTTGGTAAAACTACCTGGCATATGTTGAACTAGCAATATTGGGTAAGGAAAGGACTGGGGTAAACTAGTCAGAACCTTTTGCAAAGCAACCGGCCCTCCGGTAGACGTTCCAATTGCTAAGGCCGCATAACGCTTTCCTGACGAACGTAAATTGGCGGCGACTCCAGCAGAAGGACTATTAGCTGATGAAGGGGCCACCGAAGAGCTAGTAGCACGCATAAAGATTTGTGTTTTCGCTGTAGTTCCAGGAGAACTCGCAGAGCTAAGCGTCCGCCTAGCAACAACTTTGCCTTTACTTGCTAAAGCCCGCACGCGGGATTGGAGTAAATCAATAGACTCTTTACGATTACTAGCAATATCTTCAAATTTCTTAGGCAAGAAATCCAAAGCCCCTGCCTCTAAGGCATCTAAGGTGGCTTGTGCCCCGTCGTGGGTTAAAGAAGAGAACATTAATATAGGAACCGGTTTAGTAGCCATAATGCGCTTAACTGCGGTGATACCATCCATGACGGGCATTTCTACATCCATGGTGATTACATCAGGCTTCATTTCAGCATTTAGCTTTATGGCTTCCTCGCCATTTCGCGCTACACCAACAACTTCTAAAAAGGCATCCTGATTCAGATAATCCTTAACACGACGGCTAAAAAAACTTGAGTCATCAACCACCAATACTCTATATGCCATTGTGAAAAAATGCCTCGTTAGTGGTTATTTCTTTTTCGCATATCGCTTTAACAGATTTGGAATATCTAGGATTAAAGCAATGCCACCATCACTGGTAATCGTTGCGCCAGCCATACCAGGCGTGCCTTGCAACAATGCATCGAGGGGTTTAATCACTACTTCTTCTTGACCAATCAAAGCATCAACTACAAAGCCTACTTGCTGAGTACCAATTTGGACTACAACAACATGACCTAAATTAGGATCCGTTTTACCTTTACCCCGCTTTAACCAGTCCCGAAGATAAAACAACGGAATCGCTTTCGAGCGGACTATCATGGTGAGTTGGTTGTCAACCGTGTTGGTTTTACTCATATCCATGTTAATTATTTCGTTTACCGCGCCCAAGGGTAATGCAAAAGTTTGATCACCAACTACGATCATCAAGGTTGGCAAAATAGCCAATGTCAAAGGCACTTTTATCTCTAAACGGGTGCCTTTACCCAGTTGAGAGTCGATATTCACAGTCCCATTGAGCTGGTTAATTTTAGTTTTCACCACATCCATGCCAACACCCCGTCCTGAAATATCAGATATTTCAGTTTTGGTGGAGAATCCAGGCGCGAAAATCAAATTAAAGGCTTCGACATCAGACATTCTAGCGGCGGCATCAGCATCCAAAACACCGCGACTAATTGCTATGTCTTTTAACTTGTCTGCATCCATTCCCTTACCATCATCTGCAATGGTAAGTAATATATGGTCCCCTTCTTGGGAAGCCGATAACTTGACGATCCCCATCGAAGGCTTGCCCGCAGCAACCCGATCGGCCGGCATTTCAATACCATGATCGACTGAGTTTCTCACTAAGTGGACCAAAGGATCCGCTAAGGCCTCAACTAGGTTTTTATCTAAATCTGTTTCTTCGCCTTCAAGCTCTAAAGTGATTTCTTTCTTAAGAGTTCTGGCTAAATCCCTAACCACTCGGGGAAAACGTCCGAAAACCTTTTTAATCGGTTGCATGCGGGTCTTCATCACCGCACCTTGCAAATCACCAGTCACCACATCTAGATTGGCAATGGCTTTAGTCATACTTTCATCGTTGACATTGATGCCTAGACTTAGCAGACGATTTCGAACCAACACTAACTCTCCAACCATGTTCATGATTTGGTCGAGTCGTTTAGTGTCCACGCGAACCGTGGTCTCACCTTGGGCAGCGCTACCGGAGGCTTTCTTCTCATCTTTCTTCGGCGCTGCTTTAGCTACAGCCGCTGGTGCAGGTTTAGCTGCTTCAGATGGTGCCGCTGGAGGAGGAGGCGGTGGTGGTGGTGGCGGCGAAGGCGGGGCCGGATCTTGAACTGCCGGACCTTTTCCACTGCCGTGCAATTGATCGAGTAGAGCTTCGAACTCGTCATCTGTAATTTCTTCGGTACCAGAACTTGGCTGAGAAGCTGCGGCAGGGGGCGCTTTGTCGACAGGTTTTTTCTCTGCAACAAATTTACCTTCGCCATGCAATTGATCCAGCAAAGCTTCAAATTCATCATCGCTAATGTCTTGTTCTGAACCGTTATCAATTACTACTGCAGGTTCAGGCGCACTTTTGTTTGGCGCGGCGCTTCCATGTAATTCATCTAATAATGCTTCAAATTCGTCTTCACTGATATCATCTATGTTTTCAGAACTTCCAGCATCGCCAGATTCTGCTACCTGTGGTGCAGCTGTTGAGACAACCGCCACTTGCTCATCTTGAGATTCAGGTTTGCTAAGTCGATGCAAGGTATCCAACAACTCTTTGTCAGCAGGTACCAAGGGGTCCCTGGCTTTGACATTTTCGAACATTTCGACAACCACATCAGTGGCTTGTAATATTACGTCCATCAACTCTGGAGTTAATGTTCGTTGTCGATTTCGCATAACATCGAAAACGTTTTCCGCACCATGACAAATATCTACCAATTCTGATAGAGCCAAAAAGCCAGCCCCACCCTTCACGGTATGATATCCGCGAAATATAGCATTTAGTAAATCAGAGTCTTCCGGATTGTTTTCGAGGTCTACGAGTTGCTCCTGCAATAGTTCCAGTATTTCACCGGCCTCGACTAAAAAGTCCTGTAGGATATCCTCGTCAACTTCAAAAGACATGCATCATTTCCTCTTAAAAGCCCAAGCTAGATAATAAGTCGTCAACGTCATCCTGACCCGACACCACGTCATCCCGCGTATCTGCATCGATGATTGGTCCTTCCGCTTTGACTTTATCGGACTGAGGTTCAGTTTTGTTAGCACTTTCGTCATATTTCGACATTAAACTGTTTGCTTCTGGTGACCCAAACACTGTCAACATGTTAACTAAGCTCAATTCAACTTCTTTAACCAATTCAATTACTCTGCGGATAACCTGACCGGTCAAGTCCTGGTAACCCTGAGCCATTAATACCTCAGTAAGCAGAGTATTTAGTTTAGCAGTATCTGCGGAGGATTCTTCTAAAAGCGAATCTAATTCGTAGCATAAGCTCTTAAACTCACCTATTTGCAGCTGTCTGGTCATTAATTTTTTCCATTCAGGCAAAATTTTGGCGATCCCTGAATGTAGCCTTTCTGCTATCGGCATACTTGTTTCGACCGCATCCATCGTCTGGTTAGCAGCTTTTTCAGTGGTTTCAATCACGTAATTGAGACGACTTTGCGCATCTGGAATTTCTTCTGTCGCCAAATTAGAAATCCGCGGGTCTAACTGAAAGGTATTTAACGAATCATGCAGTTGACGGGTTAGCTTACCCACTTCAGCAAACAATTCGACAGAATCGGTTAATGATGCTTCTTCGAGTAATTCTTTGGCCGCAAGGTTATCTCCTTGTTCCAAAAGAGCCACTAACTTTCTCGCATCTTCAATCGATAACGGTGCTTCGACAGAGCTGGTCATTAAGACACTCCTATTGTGTTGTTAACAGGTGAGTCTTAACCCAAACGCTCAAAAATTTTGTCAAGCTTTTCCTTCAGTGTAGCTGCAGTAAAAGGTTTAACAACATAACCATTTACACCTGCCTGCGCAGCGGCAACGATTTGTTCTTTTTTGGCTTCAGCCGTTACCATCAAAACTGGTAAATGCTTCAAGCTATCATCTGCACGAATCGCTCTAAGAAGATCAATTCCCTGCATGCCGGGCATATTCCAGTCTGTTACCACAAAGTCAAACTCTCCTTGTTGCAACATAGGAAGTGCAGTGCTGCCATCATCGGCCTCCTGCACATTAGTAAACCCAAGATCTTTAAGTAGATTTTTAATGATACGTCTCATTGTTGAAAAATCATCAACCACAAGAATTTTCATACTTTTATTCAAAACTGCCTCCAATGAGGATTAAACCAAAATTATATTCTATTGTTCTTCGTTCATTCGCCAAGAATGCATTTTATTTTTCAATTTAAGCATCGCCTGACTATGAATTTGGCTAACTCTCGATTCACTCACCTCGAGTACTTCACCAATTTCGCGTAGATTGAGTTCTTCATCATAGTATAACGACAATACAATCGCTTCTCGCTCAGGTAAAGTAGTAATAGCATGGGCGAGGGCTTTTTGAAATGATCCTTGTAATAAATCCTGAAATGGAGCATCGCTACCTTTATTTTGCTCGGTAGAAATTACATCTTCAGTAATACCCAGATCTTCGATTCCAATAATTTTACCCGCGTTTACTTCATTCAACATTTGATGATAATCAGTGAGAGAAACTTGAAGTTTTTCAGCCACATCAACATCTCTGGCGTCCCTTCCTGTCTCACGCTCAACCTGATTAATGGCTTCAGTAATGGCACGACCGTTCTTATGCACAGAACGAGGTGTCCAATCACCTTTGCGAATTTCGTCTAACATGGCTCCGCGTATACGGATACCGGCAAAGGTCTCAAAACTTGCACCTTTGGTGCCATCAAAATTTTTCGCTGCCTCAAGCAATCCAATCATGCCAGATTGAATTAAATCATCGACTAATACACTAGCAGGCAACCTAGCCAAAAGATGATGTGCAATGCGCTTAACCAGAGAAGCATGTCTTTCTACCAATTGGGCCATATTGACCTGTTGTTGATAAGCTGCAGCTTTTCTATTCACCCTTGACCACCCACCGCCTTGTCGACAATAAGTTGCTCAAGGAAAAATTCTAAATGGCCACCAGGCTGATTAGGTATAGGCCATTGCAATGCTTTTTCGGCTAAGCCTTTAATCGCTACAGCAGCAGGTGAACTAGGAAAAGCATCGACTATCGCCCTTTGCTTACGCACTGAATTGCGAATATTCTCATCGTAGGGAATAGTCGCAACCAATTCCAACGCCACATCTAAGAAGCGATTGGTCACTTTAGACAACTTAGCAAACAACTCTTGGCCTTCGCGCATATTACGCACCATGTTTGCAACAATCTTAAACCGAAATACGCCATGTTCACGGTTGAGTAATTTGATCAGCGCATATGCATCTGTCAATGATGTTGGCTCGTCGCAAACAACCATCATGATGTCTTGAGAGGCACGGGAAAAGCTTAGCACCATATCTGAAATGCCAGCGGCGGTATCGACGATAAGTACATCGATATCGGTTCTTAGCTCACTGAACGCTCGGATAAGTCCGGCATGTTCAGTTGGACTTAATTCTGTCATAGATTGAGAGCCTGAGGTGGCCGGCGCAATTAGCACGCCATGGGGCCCCATCACTAATACCTCATCTAAGGTGCATTCACCTGACAGTACATGAGAGAGATTTTTTTCGACCCTTAAACCTAGCATTACATCAACATTAGCCAAACCCAAGTCAGCATCTAGCACCATGACTCGCTTGCCCGTTTTAGCCATTGAAATTGCAGTATTAAGGGTAATGTTTGTTTTACCTACACCGCCTTTACCGCCGGTGACCGCAATTACTTTAATTAATCGAGATTGATTCATTCTTCTTAAGCTACTCGCTTGGTCCTCAATCATACTGACATTGCCGACTTTTGAACTTCGATTTTACCAGTATGGAGCAAACCATATTTTTTATAAAGCTTAGCCGCTGTTGATATTAAATACTTTGCATCGGCAACTTTAATATCCTCAGGGACACTTTGTCCATCCGTTAAATAACTAACGGCTAATTTGTGTTCAATTGCCACACTAAGCGCTTCACCAAGACTGTAACATTCGTCCAACTTGGTAAAAATACATCCCTGCAATGAAATGTGTTGATAAGCACTAAGGGTATGCTCCATTACCCGATGTTGAGCATTCGCCTGCATCACAACATATTTTTTGATACTAGCACAAGAATGCTGATTTAACGTATCTAACTGTTTGATCAATCTGGCGTCACGTTGCCCAAATCCAGCTGTATCAATTAAAACCAGTCGCTTATTGCGAAGTTGAAAAAGTATATCTGATAACTCTTGGGCATTTTGCGCTTTTTTTACTGAACAGCCAATTATTTTTCCATAGGTTGCTAACTGCTCGTATGCCGCAATACGATATGAATCAATCGTTACCATTGCAACCTGGTCTGCACCGTATTTTTGCGCAGCTCTGGCGGCCAACTTAGCAATGGTAGTTGTCTTACCTGTCCCCGTGGGTCCGACCAGTGCAACTACCCCTTTATCGTTTAAGATAGCATTACCTGTGGTCTGAATTTTATTAGACAATAGTTTAAGTAGGAATAACCAAGACTGACGTTCGTCAGTATTTTCAGGAGCATAAGAGACGACATCTTCAGCAATGGCGGGGCTTATCCCCATTTGGATCAACCTAGATGAGAGGTATCCATGCATAGGATGATTGCGTTGAGTTTCTTGCTTAAATAAACCAGATACCTGAAATTGCAGCACATTACGTAGGGAATTGAGTTCATTTCGGATTTCGGTGATCGCAGTTTGATTGTCAATATCAGGCAAGCTACGCACAGGTTGCGCGCTAGCTTTAGTTACATTGCTCGATAGGTCACTGCTTTGACCTTGCTGCTCTAGCAGTTCCCGTAGGCTATCAGGGCCAGAGTCGCCAATAATTTCGCTCAAACTAGGGATATTTTTGTTTGGCGACGGCTTAGCAGAGGGTTGACTCGCCTGAGGTCTTGTGTTTGTGGGCGCTTGACTTAATGTAGTGGCGCCTCCCCACGGCTCGTTATTGGGTTTGTCTAATGGTTTGTCATAGGCCGCGATAATTTCAATACCGCCGGCAATTTTCTTGTTTGACATAATCACAGCTTCACCGCCCAACTCAGTTTTCACTTGTTTGAGCGCTTCGCGCATGTCTTTTCCAATAAAGCGTCTAATTTTCACATCGCCCCCTAACTAGCGAATACAGAATGTCTTTTTCGACAATCGTCATTTTATTGACCCACCGAACTGACAATCCGAATTTGCTTGTCGTTTGGTATTTCTTGGTAGGACAAGACGTGCAGTCCCATCACTGAATGTTTGAAGAACTTTGATAACACAGGACGTAACATGCCTGATGTCAACAACACTGCTGGCTCTCCTTCCAATTCTCGTTGTTGAGAGGCTTCACTGAGGGAATGTTGTAATTTCTCAGCTAATCCAGGCTCAATACCTGCACCATCTTCACCACCGGCTTGCAATGACTGGTGCAACATCTGTTCCAACTCAGGTGCCAAAGTTATGACGGGCAGTTCAGCTTCATTATTATTGATTTCTTGGACTATGAGTCTTTTCAGTGAAATTCGCACTGCTGAGACTAAAACATCAGGGTCTTGCGTACGTGGGCCATACTCACATAATGTTTGCACTATGCTACGCATATCTCTAATAGGCACACCTTCATACAACAGAGTTTGTAGGACTTTCACCACCGTACTAAGTGGTAACAAATCTGGCACTAAACCTTCGACTAATTTGGGACTTGATTTGGCTAACATATCAAGTAGCTGCTGGACTTCTTCATGGCCAAGTAATTGATAGGCATTATTGGTCAGCAATTGACTCAGATGTGTCGCCACCACAGTGGCAGAATCAACTACCGTGTAACCTAACGTCTGTGCATGTTCACGTTGCTCAGGGCGGATCCATACCGCATCCAAGCCAAATGCAGGATCTTTGGTCGCTTTACCTTCCAACTTACCAAAAACCTGGCCGGGGTTGATCGCCAATTCATCATCATGACTAATTTCAGCATCGCCTACGGTCACGCCCAGCATGGCAATAGTGTAACTATTTGGGCTCAAATCTAGGTTGTCACGGATATGCACGGGCGGGATTAAAAAGCCCAACTCTTGAGATAACTTCTTCCTGACCCCTTTAATACGGGTCAGCAACTCGCCACCTTGGGTTTTATCAACTAGCGGAATAAGCCTGTAACCCACTTCCAACCCTATGGTGTCAACATGCTGTACATCATCCCAACCAAGCTCTTTGATTTCAGCTGGTTGTAAGCTTTGTTCCGGCAACTTATCCAAGGATTTTGGTTCTTCCGCTGCCTTCTTAGCGCTCCAAGTATTGAAATAAGCAACACCACCCACTACGGCACTAAATCCTAAGAAAGCAATATGTGGCATACCTGGCACTATACCCATTACGAACAAAATACCCGAGGTCACATACAATGCTTTTTGATTACCCAATTGACGCTTCATTTCCGCGCCCATCTCTTGTGAGTCATTTTCACGGGTAACGATGATTGCGGTAGCTACCGATAGTAATAGCGAAGGTATTTGCGCCACTAGACCATCACCAATGGTAAGTAGAGTATAAATCTCGATGGCATCACCAAACGCCAAATCGTGTTGAATAATACCGATGAATAAACCACCAACAATATTAATCAACATGATGAATAGCCCTGCAACGGCATCACCTTTAACGAACTTAGAGGCACCATCCATGGAACCGTAAAAATCCGCTTCTGAAGTAATTTCTAGGCGTCTGATGCGGGCTTCATCTTGATCGATATAACCAGCATTTAGGTCTGCATCAATCGCCATTTGCTTACCTGGCATAGCATCCAAGGTAAAGCGAGCGCTTACTTCGGATATCCGCCCGGCACCGGCAGTAACAACTTTAAAATTGATGATCAGTAGTATGGCGAATACCACTATACCTACTGCATAATTGCCACCGATTACGACCGCACCAAAAGCTTCAATGACTTTCCCTGCCGCATCCCCACCTTCATGACCTTCCAGTAATACGATACGAGTTGAGGCGACATTCAAGGCAAGTCGCAATACCGTAGCGATTAGCAAGACTAATGGGAAGATACCGAAATCCACCGGTTTTTTGGTAAAAACCGATACCAGGATCACCATCAATGACAATGCGATATTAAAACTGAAGAGGATGTCGAGTAAAAATGCAGGCATTGGCAAGATCACCATACCCATAATGGCCAAGACCACCAGAGGTGCACCCACGCCACCAGTAAATTGCTTTACTTGATTTTTATCAACGCTATTTAATAAGCCAGTAAGTTGCATATAACGAGTTTTTGACGGTGTGAGAGAATAACAGTGGGATTGCAACAACTGAGCCAGCTTTTAGTAAAAGCCGTAAACAACAATATTTTAATAGTCAAAAATAAAAAACCCAGCCGAAGCTGGGTTTTCATCATTCAAAAGCGTCTTATTTAGCAGAAACTTTTCTGCGAACTAGTAGACCTAGGCCAGCTAGCATTAGCAATAATGCAGAAGGCTCTGGCACATAAGTAACAGCGCCAAGATTAGTTTCAGCAAACGCAACTGGGAATACGTCTTCGATATCACCGTTTACGTCATAGAAAATTTCATCTAACACCATGAAACCACCAAAAGCACTAAGCTCAAGCGCTAGTACGTAATCAGGTGAAGCACCGAAAAGGTTAAATTCGTCAACAAAAAAATCTAAACCTGCAAACGGATTGAACATATCAATACCGGCAGTTAATAGCTGAGGTGAAAACTCTGCTGATACAGCATCAGATAAGCCAAGGGACAAAGTACCAGGGCTAAGATCAAGGACGGTAGATTCAGCGCTTAAAAAGCCAAAGTCATCTGCATCATCAGTATTATAGGTAATAGAACCGATTAATTGGTTTGCACCTTCAACAATCCCGTAAGGGTTTGAATCTGCAAAATCAACAGACACATAGATGTCCTGTTTGATGATTGCGCCTGCACTGGCGGTCATAGACATGCCAAGAGTAGAAACGATTAAACCTGTAGCAAGCAAAACTTTATTCAAATACTTCATAAGTGGGCCTTATATTTTTTGTAATCTGGATTGGTGTATCCGATCATTCTTGTTGTTTTAATAATTGTTACGCGATCACTTTTTGTGAATGTGACCTCTACCGACTTTAAAGCAAATAACGAACCAATATTTATTTTCCATAAATTTCAACAAGTTACTATTAGGCTTGGTTTACTAATAGATAAATCCGTTAAAATTATTGACACTTTATTTAGTTTTCGGCGCCGCATCAGGCTGATCATCCTCATGTGAGGAATGATCATTTTCATCACTACTGAAGTCCGCATCATGTTCTTCGTGATCACCCACCACATCTTCCAACCTAACTTTATCGACGCTTCGGAAAGTATTGATGGGGCCGGCCAATGCATAAAGTGCAAAGACAAGGAATAAAATTAATGAAGGTTCTGTAGCCACCACCACAAATACCAACATAACCAATAGGATAGCTACAAAAGGCACTTTGCCATGCAGATTAAGTTCTTTAAAAGAATTGTATTTAAAGTTACTGACCATCAACAAACCAGCCAGACCTGTCACCAAAGCAACAATAATACCGTTATCACTTCCTCTAAGACCATATTCCTCACCTACCCAGACCAACCCTGCGACTAACGCCGCAGCCGCCGGGCTGGCTAAGCCTTGGAAGAAACGTTTATCCGCCACACCTAGCTGAGTATTAAAGCGCGCCAAACGCAGGGCAGCGCCAGCGACATAGATAAAGGCTGCTAACCAACCTATTTTGCCTAAATCAGCCAACCCCCAATTATAGGCAACCAGTGCTGGGGCCATACCAAAAGACACCATATCGGCCATTGAGTCGTATTCGGCGCCAAATTCACTTTGAGTATTGGTCATGCGCGCTACGCGGCCGTCCAGACCATCAAAAATCATCGCGATAAAAATCGCTACAGCCGCTGCTTCAAAACGGCCATTCATTGACGCTACAACTGCATAGAATCCAGAAAAAAGTCCCGCAGTGGTTAGCAAGTTAGGTAATAAGTAAATACCTTTACGTTTAGATTCAGTCATTAGTCCTCCTAAATTAGGCTCACAAGATACCATAACGTCTAGGATACGGTACAAGGGAAAAACAAGATTTTTCAAATAGAATAGCGATCCCTAGCGTAATTGGTTAGAATTGTGTCACTATTTACCGGCAGTGTGAAAGTTAAGTGTCTGGAATTTTTACACCAGCACTTTAGCTTTACCTTAACCACAGCGAATAACATTGAAAAGCCATTGTTTTTAAACGGTTTTATAAAACTGGAACAATAGTTGCTTAACTCGGATCAGAGATATTTTGAAATCGGTACGGTGACATCCGTAGCTTCGAAAATTAGGACGCACAATATGTTTAAAAGAGCAGTAACAGGTTTTTTTGTGTTATCGATAGCAAGTTTGGCTAACGCATCCACCACGACTTACACTCCGCAAGATTGGAATCTAACATCCTCTAATGTCAGCATCAGCGGTAACCAAATCTATAAATCTGCCGGGGCGAACGGTGTGAAAATCACCGCTTGGGCTAACTCTGGTAATTTCGGCGTATGTGGGACGGGTCCTGAATGTGATCCAGGTTCAGCATCTTACGACCAAGACCCCTTTCTTGAGCGTGCGCAGCTTACCAGTTACAGCAGTGGTATTGGCGCGATTAATGCCGACGACAGCACCAGTGATCCGCATCATGCATTGGATAACAAAGGCAGTAACACCAACTGGGCTGAGTTTGACATGGTATTGTTTGAATTCGATACCGCAGTAGAACTGACCGGTTTGCGTGCTGGTTGGGCAAGCAACGATTCTGATATGACTGTACTTGGTTACACTGGCTCAACCGCTTTAGATACCAATACACCTTTCGCTTCAGATGATAAATGGAGTGATCTTGTAGGCAAGGGTTGGGGCTACCATACTGATGTCATGAACCTTGGTGTAAATAATACTAAAACTATTGCTCCCGGTTTTGAATCTAAATATTGGTTAGTTGGCGTGTACAATCCAGTATTTACTGGCGCAACGAATAGCAGTTGGGATGCAGTCAAGTTAAGCATGGTTTCAACCAGAAAGGCTGACAGTCAAACTAGCGTGCCAGAGCCAGCTACTTTCGCCTTGATGTTGGCTGGTGTTGCAGCTTTATTGAGACGTAAAAAGACGGTATAAGCCAAATAATTCCAAGAAAAGACGGTTCGCCGTCTTTTTTTATGCCTGAAATCCCTGTGCTAAATGACAAATACCCCGTTTACCTTGATGTGCAATATGAATACATCTAATGTTATTCTTGCGCTTCAAGTCTATATGACTTGTTATACCCTACGGGTGTAAAAATCTCGACTTTGCTGTATGTTAAGCAGCTTAAATAAAGTTTCAAATCAAAATTTCATTGTGAGAATTAATGTGTTGAACGTATTGAAGGCGCTGACTTTTGTTAGCCTACTACTAGTCCCTTGTTATAGTCAGGCTGAAAACAGCAGCGAATATTATGAAAAAGCCTTGAAATCGTTTCAAGCCAATGATTTTGAAGCATCCTATATCCATTTGAAGAATAGTTTAAAAGAAAATGAAGATAACCTACCAGCCAAAATACTCATGGGTAGAGTGCTGCTTATTAGTGGGTATTTAGTTGAAGCTGAAGATGTATTACAAGAAGCACTCAGTGCCGGCGCCGACCCCAGTCTAGTTGCAGATCCGCTAGGTAAGGTTTGGCTGTTCACCAATCAAAATGAAAAGATTGTCGATGCAGAATTTAACAATCTAACACCTCAAAGTAGCACTGATTGGCAAATCATTGTTGCCACAGCTCAACTAAATATGGGTAACATCGCCGGAGCGAGAAAAGAATACCAAAGCGCTCTGATCACTGAACCGACCAATGTCAGAACTTTAAACGCATTGGCCTCACTTGAAATCCGCGACGAAAATTATCCAACCAGTAAAGACTATCTAAACAGATCATTTATGGTTGAACCAAACAATCCGCAAACCTGGTTATTACAAGGTAATTATTATTTACGTCAACAGCAAATAGCCGAAGCCATCTCCGCCTACCAGAAAAGCTATGCCATTGACCCAGAAGACCCGGTTATCAAGCGTTCATTGGTGACGGCGCATTTACAAAACCAAGATGTCGACGCAGCGAAAGCCTTATTAAACAAAATACTAGAACAAACCCCAGGGGACCCGACAGCTATGCTGTTAAAGGCATGGTTGCTGGCCAAAAATCAAATGAGTGACGAAGCCGCCAAAGAGCTTGAAAATTTGAGCGCTCAGTTGGCTGGGTTGAGCGGTGAAGTGCTGCAAAACGACCCTTCTCTATTGTACGTTAGCGCTTTATCTGCTTATGCCCTACAAAATTATCGGCAGGCCAAAGTACACTTTATTCAGTATCTAACGTTCGTCCCAAACCATATTGAAGCAATTGCGTTACTTGCTAAAACCCATATTAAACTGAACGAACCCAAGCCCGCGCTGGAAGCTATGCAGCGTCATGAACGCCAATTAATGGAAAAAATTGACACCGCACTTTTGTTAGCGGAACTGTATCTAGCCAATGACAAGTCATTCAAAGCGGTTGATATTATAAGTCGCCTCAAATCCCAATACCCTAACGACCCCAGCGTCGAATTACTCGACATTAAAACCTTAATGTCTCGTGGAAAGTACGATTTGGCACTAGAAAAGCTGGATGCATCTGAACATAGCCAACGAAATATTGGTTATATTATGACTAGGACTCAATTATATATTGAGACCGGAAGGTTCGCGGAAGCTGATGCAATCGCGAATAAATTATTAGAAGTATCACCAGATAACATCAATTTTCTCAACCTCAAAGCGGCGATTCAAATTAAATTAAAACAGTTCGCAAAGGCTGAAGAATATTTAGATAAAGCTCTATTAATCAATCCAGAGCATTTCTCAGCCCGTTTTAACAAAGCCAATATTCTTAGCGCCAAGGGGGATCACGAAAAGGCGCTGAAGCTAGCCTTAGAATTGAATACTATTCAGCCAGATTCAGTTAATGTTTTAGTCTTGCTGGCCCGCAGTCAATTCAATAATGACGACGCCAATGCGGCAATTGATAATCTTAAACGAGTATTGGAAAAAGATATCGATAACTTGCCAGCCTTAGAGTTACTTACCGCCGTTTATACGCAGCAAGGTGATACTGAGAGAGCCTTACGTCAAATCAATATTGCGATCAAGACCCGTCCCGATGAACCCAAGTACCAAATGCAACGAGCACAACTTTATTTGACCTTAAAGCAGCATGACCGAGCTAAACGAGAATTGCGTAAGATCAATCAATTAGTTGAGAAGGATCCCGTAGCCCTAGTAGAGTTGAGTAAGATTCAATTTAGAGCTGGAGAACTAGACGATGCCAAGAAAAGCATTGCCGATGCGTATGCCATTCACCCAGACAGTTTCTTCTTGGCCACAGAATACGTTAGGCTGCATCTTGCTAGCAATGATTTGACCAGTGCCCGTGCCATGTTATCTAAATGGTTGAAGCTACGTGCAGGTGATCCACAATTGTTAGTTTTATCCGGCGATGTCTATAGCGCCCAGCAAAAAACAACTGAGGCGGCTCAGGAATATCTCAAGGCGTTGGAAGGTACTAGTAATTACCAAAATGCTTTGCTCAAACTCTATCAACTCGCCTCCCGAGGAGTTGCTGCTAAGGAGTTTGAACAGAAGTTAATTCAAATAGTGGACAGGGCACCGGAATACTATTTTTCACGAAATCTGCTAGCTGACTTTTATGTTAACCAAGGTAGATTAGACGACGCCTTACCCCACTATGACAAGCTTTTAGACGTTAAGCCGCTAGTCAATCAGATGTTTATTCTGAACAATTTGGCCAACATTTACATCAACAAAGATTTGTCTAAAGCGGAACAATATATTAATCAGGCACTTGAAATTGGCAATGAAAATGCTGCTTTGTTTGACACCTACGGCTGGATAACTGCCCTCAAAGGCCAACATGAACAAGCACTAACGATTTTACGAAAATCTTTTGCAATGAACTCTGATGACCCTTCTAATCAGTATCACCTAGCTTATACCTTGCATAAACTTGGACGTGACACAGAAGCCAAGACCTCTTTGAACCGTGCTCTGTCCTCGCCCCGCTACTTCATCGAAAAGGATGCTGCACAAGCACTACTTGAACAACTCCAATAGTATTAAAAAAGCCGACGTAAGTCGGCTTTTTTTGGCTAGTGATCAGGCAAGAACTGAAGTGACCCACGCTGATGTTAACAGTCAGCTTATCAAATCACCTCGCTATCAGTTGTGGGTTACCCAATAATCAATGAATAATCAACTCACCATCTTGGACATCTATTCTGATGGTACTATCAGGTTCAATCTCGCCCGATAGCAGTCGCTGGGCCAATGGATTTTCAATTTCAGTTTGAATTGCACGCTTAAGTGGCCGCGCACCATAAACTGGGTCGAATCCCGCTTCAGCAATACGCTCTAATGCTTGCTGAGAAAGTTCCAGTTTATGACCTTTTTCAATCAAACGTTGACGTAAAGACAGCAATTGAATTTTGGCTATTGACTTGATTTGCTCCATACCCAAGGGATGAAATACAACTGAATCATCAATACGGTTAATGAACTCAGGGCGAAATTGTTGCGCCACTATATCCATCACCATTTTCTTCATTTCTTCGTATTGGCTTTCTTGATGTTTATCTTGAATCACATCTGAACCAATATTAGAGGTCATAATGATCACCGTATTTTTGAAGTCAACCGTGCGCCCTTGGCCATCAGTTAGCCTGCCGTCATCTAATACTTGCAACAGGATATTGAAAACATCAGGGTGAGCTTTCTCCACCTCATCTAATAGAATGACCGAGTAAGGCTTTCTGCGCACCGCCTCAGTCAAGTAGCCACCTTCTTCATAGCCGACATAGCCAGGAGGGGCACCGACCAACCTTGACACCGAGTGTTTTTCCATAAATTCTGACATATCAATGCGCACCAAAGCTTGCTCAGTGTCAAACAGAAAACCAGCCAAGGCTTTACATAATTCAGTTTTACCTACACCGGTTGGGCCTAAGAACAAAAATGAGCCGATTGGACGGTCAGGATCAGATAAGCCCGCACGAGAACGCCTGATAGCATTAGATACGGCTGTCACCGCTTCTGATTGGCCTACTACGCGAGAGTGCAACACATCTTCCATTCGCAGTAACTTGTCCTTCTCACCTTCCAGCATCTTGCTGACAGGGATCCCCGTCCAACGCGACAATACATCGGCAATTTCATGCTCTGTCACTTTATTTTTCAGCAAGTGAGTTTCGGTTAGGTCTTTTTCAGAAGCTTGTTCTAACTTCAGTTCTAACTCTGGGATCCGGCCATATTGCAATTCGGACATGCGGCTTAAATCAGACGCTCGTCGTGCAATTTCTAAATCCAGTTTTGCTTGTTCTAGCTCAGATTTAATGTGTTGCGTACCTTGCATAGCTGCCTTCTCAGATTTCCAAATTGTCTCTAATTCAGAAAACTTAATTTCAGCTTGCTCACGCTCCAGCTCAATAAGCTCAAGTCTTTTATGGCTGGCTTCATCTTTTTCTTTAGCTAACGCCTGCTCTTCAAGTTTCAGCTGGATAATTCTGCGCTCTAAACGATCCATATCCTCAGGCTTAGAATCCATTTGCAGACGAATGCTTGAAGCCGCTTCATCAATCAAATCGATGGCTTTATCCGGCAGTTGACGGTCAGAAATATAGCGATGAGACAAAGACGCCGCAGCGACTATGGCTGGATCGGTAATATCAACTGAGTGATGCAGTTCATAGCGTTCTTTAAGACCACGTAATATTGCAATAGTGTCTTCGACACTAGGTTGATCGACGATGACTTTTTGGAAACGACGCTCTAGCGCCGCATCTTTTTCAATATATTGGCGGTATTCATCTAACGTGGTTGCCCCCACGCAGTGCAAGTCGCCACGTGCCAATGCTGGTTTGAGCATATTGCCAGCATCCATTGCGCCCTCGCCTTTCCCTGCGCCGACCATGGTATGCAATTCATCAATAAATAAAATCACCCGCCCTTCTTCTTTGGACAGTTCATTTAGCACCGCTTTGAGTCGTTCTTCAAACTCGCCGCGGTATTTAGCGCCCGCTATCAAGGCTCCCATATCCAATGACAAGACACGCTTATTTTTTAAACCCTCAGGGACTTCTGAATTAATAATACGTTGCGCAAGCCCTTCTACAATGGCAGTTTTACCCACACCCGGCTCACCAATCAATACAGGATTATTTTTTGTTCGACGCTGCAATACTTGAATGGTGCGACGAATTTCTTCATCACGACCTATCACTGGGTCTAATTTGCCCTGCTCAGCACGCTCGGTCAGGTCTGTGGTGAATTTTTCCAAGGCTTGGCGCACATCTTCTGCATTTGGGTCAGTGACTTTCTGACCACCGCGCATTTTTTCAATGCCTTGCTCTAATTTGCCCTGAGTCACATTTAATTGCTTAAATATCTCCCCCAACTTGCCTTTATCTTCAATTGCCGCCAACACAAATATTTCTGAGCTGATATATTCATCTTTGCGTTTTTGTGCAATTTTATCGCTCATATTTAGCAATACAATTGAATCTTTACTAAGTTGCACGTCACCGCCAATCCCATCTACACGAGGTAAACGCTCGATGGCTTCTGCTAGCGAAGAGCGCAGCGCATTAACATTGACGCTGGCATTATCGAACAGGGGGCGTATTGAACCGCCCTCTTGATTCAACAATGCGGTCATTAGGTGAACGGGTTCGATATATTGGTGATCTCTGCCCAACGCGATTGATTGAGCGTCGGAGATAGCCATCTGAAATTTACTGGTAAATCTATCTAATCTCATATTTGCGTCCTAAAGAATTTACATTACCCCTTAGATGGGTCCAACTTATCTATGATTCAATAGATAACCCTATGCTTGCTTGATCTAGATCACAATTTTAGCGCTATTTTTCGAGGTAAATAGCGCTGATGAAACGACCCGTTTGGGCCGCGCCGTTGTGCTGGCCGTGGCGGTGGGAGTAAAACAACTGATGATTTTGATAAGTACAAATATTTTCGCTGTGAATTTGGCTTAATCCCAAAGACTCACAAATGGCTGTGACTATTTCTATCAAACTGCATTGGTACTTGGCCACTCCAGTTAAGCTATTGGCAACGTGAATAAAAGCGTTGGGATAGCCAGTAAAAGCCTGTTTAACCTCTTCACCTACTTCGAAGTGCTGTTGCGAAATATGTGGACCAACCCATAAAGTAAGGGTGTCGGTAGGACACTGCATAGCCTTTATACTATTTTGCAACACCCCATTAGCTAATCCCCGCCACCCTGCATGCACGGCAGTAACGCAGGTAGCAGCTTGATTTGTAATTAAGATTGGCAAACAATCAGCTGTCATTACCGCACAGACTAGCTGCTTGTTTTGGGTCATGCTAGCATCAGCCTTAGCAGTTTCACCAGATAAAAAATACTGCTCTGATAGAGAGATACAACGACTGCTATGAACTTGCTGCAACCATGCTATTTTATTCGCTAAAGGCAATCTGCTGCGATTAGCCTCGACTCTGGCTGAGTGGTCACCCACATGAGTCGCCAAATTAAACGAGTCATATGGTTGACGACTGACACCATTTAGGCGATTAGTATAAAAAGCGTTGACGCCATCAGGCAATGCCCAATTAGGCTTAATTACATTTTCTGTGGTTAATTTAGTCTTCGTCAAATCCATGTTCGAGTGTATCCGCCTTTAATACCTCTAAAAGTTCGCACATATCCTCTGGTAGTGGTGCTTTCCAGCTCATCCACTCACCTGTAATAGGATGGGCTAGTTCTAATTGAATAGCATGTAATGCCTGACGTTTGAAACCTCTTAACATAGCAATCATTTCTGGCCCGCTAGCTTTGGGGAGTCTGGGGCGACCACCGTAAAGGTTGTCTCCTACCAGAGGATAGCGCAGATGCGCCATATGCACTCTGATCTGATGAGTTCGACCGGACTCAAGTTTAAGACGCAAGTGCGTATGGGCTCGAAACTTGTCTTTAACCCGATAATGGGTCACAGCTGGTTTACCTGACTCTCTAATTGCCATGCTAGTGCGTTTGGTAGGATGTCGCCCTATAGGTGCGTCAACCACTCCACCAGCAACCATAGTGCCATATACAACGGCCTCATATTCGCGGCTAATCTCGCGGGCTTGTAGAGCTTCAACTAAGTGTGTCTGGGCCGGTACAGTCTTCGCTACTACCATCAAGCCAGTAGTGTCTTTGTCGAGTCGATGTACGATTCCTGCCCTTGGTACATTTGCCACTTCAGGTGCGTGACTAAGCAAGGCATTTAGCACAGTGCCGTCGGCGTTGCCTGCGCCTGGGTGTACAACTAAATCAGCGGGCTTATTAATAACTAGTATGTGTTCATCTTCGTAAACAATATTTAGCTCTATCGATTGAGCTTCATGGCTGACTTGAATTTCAAGAGTCGCATCTATTTCAATTTGTTCTTCACCAAATACTTTTTCTTTAGGTTTATCCCAAACGACACCGTTTACTTTAACATTTCCAGCCAATATCCAATCTTTTATGCGAGATCTTGAATAATCTGGGAACATTTCGGCTAAAGCTTGATCTAACCGTTTGCCCATAAGTATTTCGGGCACTGCCGCGCTCAGTTGAACGGCTTGTTGTTGGATTGACATGTAAAATATGGTCCTGTTAATGAATGACTGCAATTCGCAATAAAAAGTGCATCACAAAGATCCCTAAGGTAGAATGCTTCGGATCAATGAATTAATATAAGTGGAGTTTAGCGGATTTTTACCTTCGGCTGAATCCTAATAAAGAATAAGAGTACCATGACATTTAAAAATTCATTCTATAAACTAGTTTTAATATTATCAGTTGTCGGCCTTTATGGTTGTTCTTCCTCACCTGATAGTGAAGAAATTTTACTCGGCAACCGCAGTGAAAGCGCTTTGTATGAAGAAGCAAAGAAAACGATGGCGCAAGGAAATTTTAACGCAGCCACGACGATTTTAAGTACTCTGGACTCTAGATACCCTTTCGGTCCTCACTCCCACCAAGTTCAGTTGGATTTGATCTACGCCTACTACAAGGTAGGTAAGACAGATGAAACTATCGCAACCATCGACCGTTTCGTTCGCCTTAATCCAAATCATTCCGATGTGGATTATGCTCTGTACATGAGAGGGTTAACCAATATGGATGCAGATAAAAATTTGTTCCAAGAAATGGTAGGCATAGACCGTTCTGACCGCGACCCCTCCCGCTCTAGAGATGCATTCGATGATTTTAGACGTTTGATAAATAAGTTTCCAGATAGCAAATATGCGGCTGATGCCAAGAAACGTATGGTTTTTATCAAAAACCGTCTAGCCAAATATGAAATTGCTATAGCGCGATTTTATATGCGTCGCGAAGCCTTTGTCGCTGCTGCTAACCGTGGTCGCTATGTTTTGGAGTACTACCCAGATTCAACTGAAATTCAGCAGGCATTAGAAATCATGGTTGAATGTTATGAGCAATTGGATTTACCAGATTTGAAGAAAAATGCGCTGAAAACATTGCGCTTGAACTACCCTGATAGTCAATACTCAAGCTAGGAATACGTTCCACTAGTGTTGACTCAGTAAACCCCTTGAAGATAGAAATAACTCAAGGGGTTTTTTATTTGGTGTTAAAAAACAAATGACTGAATGGATTTAACAAGCGTGCGATGCCAGAAGTAAAGTGTAATGGTGCGTCGACAATTGAAAATACTAAACACCCCTCACTGGCTTCAGAATAAGGAGCATGAGTATTCTCCCCACCCATTAGAATGAAATCGCCAGTATCGTAGTCAGACATACCATCACTGAATTCGCCGTTTATAACTAGCGTCAGTTCGGTACCTCTATGAGTATGTTCTGGGACTCTTCCGCCTTTTTGCATATAGATAAAGTTAGCTTTACCTATGGGACCTAAATCGACAGGAGCTTGCCAAAGATTACCAAGCAAATGTGAAAAATTACCGGTTTTAGCAATAAAACGTCTCAATGTACGTGGCAATTTAAATTGCCTACCGTCCAATTCAATCGACTCAACCAGCGGTTGACCTCGACTAGCTTGATCGAAAGTGATTTGTTCCGCTGCGGGTAATTTAGTGATATCAGATAGCATAGTACCAAAATCAATGCGCTCAGCTTCTACTTCAAATATTCCTTCACCGATGCTGCTTTCTAACAACTCGATGCGGCCTCTGCATTTGGGACACATATCTTTGTGAGCAGAGATCATCAACGCCATTGCGGGGGCAGAATTGCCTTCGACGAAGTCGATTAGCTGCAATTGGTTAGGGTGGAAATTAATCATCGTCGTTCAACATCTCTTTCAATCTTTGTAGGGCTAATCGGGTTCTCGATTTTACCGTACCAAGGGGGATCCCTAGTTCATCCGCAACTTCTTGCTGCGATTTACCTTCGACATATATAGCTTCTATAACCACTCTTTGCTTATCTGGAAGGGTTTCAAAAAGGGTCGATACCTGCTGTAAGGTAATCTGATGATCTATAGACACTTCATTGACATCAGCAGTTTGCTCGCACAGTACAGGCCAAAGATCGTCAGAACATATATCTTCCTTGCGATTTCTTTGCTTGCGTAACATGTCGAAGCGAATATTTCTGGCAATGGTGAAGATCCACGTAGAAGGTGAACCTTTTTCAGCATTAAATAAGTGCGCCTTTTGCCAAACATTTGACATTGTATCTTGCACCAGCTCCATCGCTAGCGCTTCATTACCAATTTGCTTTAACGCATAAGAACGTAAACGCGGGGCGAAGTAGCCAAACACTTTAGAAAATGAGCGTGTACATCTATCTTCTGCGACTATCTGCAAATACTGAGACATCTCTTCGGCACACTCTTTTGGCCGCGGCGTTTCCGAGCGATTTTCTTCCAATGGGATTCCGACTAACATGCACCTTCACCTGAATTTGTTAACTTCAGAATTTATACGTGCTTTGACTGAAAGGGATCACTCTACCAGTTGAGAAAGAAATTCGACAGCATTAACGCAGTCTTTTTGAGCCAAAAACTTTTGTTTTTGCTCTGCCGGAACAGGTAATAATTCGAGCCAGCGATAGATGACCCACAAAGGGTTACTGAATTCCGGCTTTGGATAAAGCGCATTTACCTCTGGGTATTTAACAAATATCTCTTGAAGTCGAGTATGCATGGGTGCGAGGGTGTCAATATCTAGATCGCAGGACCAGTCATCTTGCCATTGACATTGTCCCACCCGCAAACCGTCATCTTGCGATTCTATTGCATCTATAGTGACACATCGATGCCCTTGAACTTTGATGCCCAACAAGCCGTCTTCCAACAGGTCGAAGTCCACCACCGTGGCATAGGTTCCCACTGGGTATATGTGTTGATTGAGCTGTTTGTTGCCTTGAGAATTGAGCATACAAATGATGAACCCCGTCTGATTAGCACAGGCTTCTTTTACCATCCGGATATAGCGCGGTTCAAAAATTCGCAACGACATCATGCCACCAGGCAATAAATGCGCAGACAAAGGAAACAAAGGTGCCGAAAAAATGTTGGAGCCCAAAATAATATTCCTCTTAACGATTCATAGAACTTTACGACACTCAAAGGAGTTTGGATCGAATTAATTGAGTTAGTTAAGTCAATAGGCATAACACTAAAATGCACAATCCAGTAAATAAGCATATCGCATTTACCTAGTTGAGGCTAAAACAGAGGTACGGTGGTTTAAAATAACGCCCTTACGCTAATTTGAGTTGTCAGACATAGCCTGGCAGTGAGGTCATACGAGACAGGGTTACAGGGGTATAAATGGTTGTCAGACATAGCCTGGCAGTGAGGAGCATTTTAATGTCAAATAAGGCCAACAATAAATAAAATGTAAAGCCAAAAAACTGAGGATTAAATTTATTCAACCACGGAAATAGGTTTTGAATACATAGGCTTGCCTTGATTTATAGAAATTTCGACCCGTCGATTGCGACTCCGATCACCATTATTTTCATTTGTCGATAACGGCGCTGTATCGGCTTTGCCGACAACGATCATTCGTTGTTCATCAAATCCGGTCGCCCGACGTATTTCTTCCGCCACAGCCACTGCACGTTGCGCGGAAAGGTCCCAATTGGAACGATATAGCTCATTGGAGATTTGTTGACTGTCACTGTGCCCTGAAATTTCAATCTCGCCAGGGACATCACCTAAAAGCTCACCAATGTTCTTTAATATAGGTTTAAATTGCGGTTGTAAGAATGCTGACCCCGCTGAAAATGAGCCTTGTTCTCTGATCCGAATAATGATTTGCTGTCCCAAAGACTCCATTTCAATAGAGCCGTCTAAGATTTGTTTTTCCAACTGCTGAGCAACTTTTTTCATCATCTCATTAGTTTGTTGCTGGGTAGCTTGCATCTGTGCTGTACTAGCCGCTTGGTCGGTGGCGGTTTGCTGGGCAGAGCCGCCACGTTGTTCACCCCGTTGTTTTTGACGTCCGCCGGCAGAATCCTCATCACCCGCTTGAAATTCAAGCATTTCTTGAGTCATATCGATTGTTTGCTGCTGGATATTTTCAATTGGAGTGGGGTCCGGTTTCCCTGGTCTAAACTCCATTGCGATAACGCTTGTACCTTTGGGAATGTCTTTGACTTCAATTTTATTTTGCACACCAAAGGCAAACTTCATTGAACCGGCGATTTGTTTAAACTTCAGTACGTCCATTTCAGAAAAAGCCAGTAATAAAACAAAGAAACACATCAGCAGTGACATCAAGTCTGCGAAAGTTCCCATCCAAGCCGGAAGTCCTTCAGGTGGACACTTTGGACATTCCTGCTCAGCCATTACTACTCTTCCTCAGCGGCGCTGCCGCGCTTATTAGCAGCCAAATAGCTCTTCAAAATACCTTCGATGACACGGGGATTTTGCCCATCAGCAATACCAATGATGCCATCCAACACCAAACTTTGATTGATCTTTTCCTCAATCGCACGATTACCTAGTTTTACGGCAATCGGCAAACACACTATGTTAGCGAAAAATGCGCCGTACAAGGTGGTTAATAGAGCCACCGCCATTGCAGGTCCAATCGCTTTGGGGTCATCCATGTTTGAGAGCATGGCAACCAACCCAATTAAGGTACCTATCATACCCATAGCGGGTGCGACGTCACCCATACCTTTGTAAATAGTCGCCCCAAACTCATGGCGTTCGGTGGTCATTGCGATGTCTTTGGCTAGGGTATCTCTTACTACATCCACATCGTGACCATCCACCAGCATATCGACCCCTTTTTGCATAAAGGCGTTTTCTATTTCAGCCTCTTCAAGGGCTAAAAAACCACCTTTTCGAGCAGCATCGGCCATTTCAACGATTTTTTGAATCAAGTCATCTGGCGATTCAATTTTAAACATAAATGCTTTTGCAGCGATTTTACCAGCTCCAAAGAATTGGCCCAGAGAAAATTGCGAAAGCACAACAAACAACGTTCCGCCGAATACAATTAGTATGGATGGCACATTCATAAACATGCTGAGATCTCCACCCAACACCATGGCCATAAAAACAAAACCAATTGCACCAAGCATACCTATAAGGGTTGCTAAATCCACACTGTCCTCCAAAGACGCCAAATACTTTGCGAAACCCCGTTTCGAGCAAACTATTTTACAATGCTACTTGACTTGATAAGTCACTGAAATATTCAATTTTATCGGCTATAGATTACAAATCTGAAGCAATAATTATTTAACCCTACTCTAGGTTCATTAAACCATAGCATATTCCTAACTTCAGTATAATAAATAGCACCTAATTGTAGATTAAAATCTAACACTGTAATGCAATAACACCTCAACTTATATTTTGAGCTCTAAACCTAGGTTGAGCAACGATTTAACAGGCAAAATCAATTGACCCTAATAGGTGCGTCAGGTATCTTTCAAGGCTTAAATTTTCCCGCCACTAGGACCTCCAACACAAATGAGTAAAGCCAAGCAAACAGCACAACCATCATTTGAAGATGCGATGCAAGAACTTGAAGATCTTGTATCTGAAATGGAAAGTGGCGATTTACCTCTAGAACAAGCACTGGCAAAGTTTGAGCGGGGTGTAGTATTGGCAAGAGCCAGTCAAAAAATGCTCAAAGAGGCTGAACAAAGAGTACAAATTTTAACCAATCAAGATGGTGAAGAGAAACTGGCCCCCCTTGAGCAAGAGACTGATCTTTGATGATTGAGTTAGGCCAACGACAAAAAGATTATCAATTGCGGGTTGATGAAATCCTGCAAGGCTTTTTTCAAGTCAGCGAGGAGCATGCCCCTAAGCTTAAAAGTGCCATGCAGTATGCTCTATTTAATGGTGGCAAACGCATGCGTCCATTTTTAGTCTATGCAACCGGTGAAATGTTAGGCGCAAAACAGCAGGATCTAGATTACCCGGCAGTCGCAATTGAATGCATCCATGCCTATTCCTTAGTGCATGATGACTTACCGGCAATGGATGATGACGATTTACGTCGCGGCAAGGCAACCTGTCATATTGCATATGATGAAGCCACCGCGATTTTAGCTGGCGACGCCCTACAAACTATGGCCTTTGACATTTTAGCTAATGCAACTTTGAGCCATGACAGTCCTAAAATGCAATTAGCGCTCATCAAACAACTCAGCCATGCATCGGGTTATGATGGTATGTGTGGTGGCCAAGCCATTGACTTAGCCTCCACAGACAAACGCATTTCCCAAGCTCAGTTACAACAGCTTCATAGTTTAAAAACGGGGGCGTTACTTCGTGTAGCAGTCTCTATGGCGGCGACACTTTCACCGGATGTAGCCCCAGAAAGTACAAGGTTGCTCAATGAATTTAGTGTTAACTTGGGTCTGGCGTTTCAGGTTCAGGACGATATTCTAGATATCGTTGGAGACTCTTCAACCCTAGGTAAACCGCAAGGTTCTGACCAAGCGCAAAACAAATCTACCTATCCATCGATATTAGGTTTGCGAGGCGCCAAGGACTATTTATCCCAGTTGCACCAACAAGCACTTCACGCATTGCGTGCTTTACCCTACAATACCAGTGTTTTGGAAACGTTCACTGATTTCACTGTGCAACGAAACCATTAGACACACTCAGAATAACTATTAGGCAATTCATGACTCTTGATTTAGCACATTACCCTACGTTGGCCAAGGCTGGCACTCCTGAAGAACTGCGCAAACTACCGCAAGAGCAATTGAAGCAATGTGCCGATGAATTGCGGCAATATTTATTGTCTTGTGTGAGTAAAAGCAGTGGTCACTTTGCCTCAGGATTAGGCACTGTAGAGTTAACCGTCGCTTTGCATTATGTCTATAACACCCCTTTCGATCGCCTTCTTTGGGATGTCGGCCACCAGGCTTATCCACACAAAATTCTAACTGGCCGCCGAGAACGTATGACTTCTATTCGCCAAAAAGGCGGTTTACACCCCTTCCCTTGGCCGCCGGAAAGCGAATACGACACTTTCGCTGTGGGTCACTCCTCTACTTCTATCAGTGCAGCACTTGGCATGGCAGTTGCGGCCGATAAAGAAGCTAAAGGTCGTAAAGTGGTTGCCGTGATTGGCGATGGTGCGATGACCGCAGGTATGGCTTTTGAGGCCTTGAATCATGGTGGGGATATGGATAAAGACTTGTTGGTCATTTTGAATGACAATGAGATGTCAATATCCGAAAACGTGGGAGCCCTTAATAGCCACTTAGCTCGCCTATTGACCGGTAACTTTTTTAACTCGATTCGTGACGGGGGTAAGAAGCTTCTGAGTAATGTGCCGCCTATCAAAGAGTTTGCCAGCCGAGCTGAAGAGCACATAAAAGGCATGGTAGTCCCGGGAACAATCTTTGAAGAATTAGGCTTTAATTATATCGGACCTATTGATGGTCATGATGTAAAAGGGGTCGTTGAAACTTTGCGTAATATGCGCAACATCAAAGGCCCACAAATACTTCATGTGGTAACCAAGAAAGGCAAAGGGTTTGAACAAGCTGAAAAAGACCCAATAAAATTTCATGCTGTGCCTAAATTTAATCCAGCTGACGACGCTTTGCCAAAATCAGCGCCCAGTGGCCCAAGCTATTCTCAGGTGTTTGGGGACTGGTTATGTGACATGGCAGCTGTAGATCCAGCGTTGATGGCGATTACGCCCGCCATGCGCGAGGGATCAGGCATGGTGAGGTTTTCTCAACAATACCCTGAACAATATTTCGATGTTGCCATAGCCGAGCAGCATTCGGTAACCTTTGCCGCGGGTTTAGCCAAAGAAGGGCTTAATCCGGTGGTTGCCATCTACTCCACATTTTTACAACGGGCTTACGATCAACTGATTCATGATGTTGCCTTACAAAATTTACCGGTTCTGTTTGCTATAGATAGAGCCGGCATCGTTGGCGCAGATGGTCCGACTCACCAAGGTGCATTTGATATATCTTTTCTGCGCTGTATTCCCAACCTAGTCATCATGGTCCCTGGGGATGAAAATGAATGCCGTCAAATGTTATATACTGGGCACAAACTCAATCAGCCTGCCGCTGTGCGTTATCCCAGAGGTACCGGCAGCGGGGTCGTTATTGAAGAGACGATGCAAGCCATTCCAATTGGCAAGTCCCGCAGCCTTAGAGCGGGTAAGCAAGTCGCCATTTTAAACTTTGGCACCTTGCTACCTTTTGCGCAGCAGGCAGCAGAGATACTGGATGCAACTTTGATAGATATGCGTTTTGTCAAACCCTTGGATACCAGCGTCCTTGACCAACTTTGTCTGGATCATAGCCTGTTGGTTTCATTGGAAGATGGTGCCATAGTCGGCGGTGCTGGAAGCGCTGTGGCGGAATATTTAATGACGCAAAAAAGTGCAACCAAATTATTACAGATTGGTTTACCTGATGAGTTCATCATGCAAGGTACCCAACAACAAATGTATGCCGACCTAGGCTTAGATTCGGCTGGGATTATTCACAAGGTGGAAGGGTTTCTAGCGAGTTAATTCATCTGTTGATGCTACTTGGAGGGCGTATTGGTGGATGACACTAATGCGCCGTTTAATCTTTAGCCTATGCCGTGCAGGACCAATCTGAAGTTGGATAACTCCCATACAATCGAAATATCCACAGTGCAATCACCCTAGGTTGATATGGATTGATTTTGTTTCAGGATGGAAATGAAAAGTGGAGATGCTAAGCAGCAGTTTCTAAGGTTAAACTAACCAAGCTAAATACAACATCAAATGCACACTCAGCAGTGCAGCCACACCAGCCAACACATCATCCAACATAATCCCTATGCCACCATGTAACACACGGTCTACGTAGCTGATAGGCCAAGGTTTGACTATGTCAAAGAACCGAAACAGCACAAATCCCGCGAGCATGGTTTGCCACGATAAGGGAACCGCAACCATGACTATCATCATCCCGGCAATTTCATCCCACACGATAGCGGCATGATCGTGCACGCCCATATCGTCTGCGGCCTGCCCACAAATCCAGATACCCAAGATGCAAGCTAACACCGTCACTGCAAGGTATAGAGGTAATGTAAGGTAATGGCTGCATAACATAACAAGTGGAATAGCGGCGATAGAGCCAAATGTTCCGGGCATTTTTGAGGCAAGTCCAGATCCAAAGCCAAAAGCCAAAAAGTGTACTGGGTTACGCAATGACACTTTTTGACGGAGTTCAGGGATCATTAGGCAAAATGCTCAAAACCAGAACGTTGAACCTGGTAAGGTTCGTCTTCGTAGCGTAATTCTAATTTTTCTTTCAAACCCGTCAATTGACCAATACAGGTTACACTGATATTGGCACTTGCTAGGGCAATGTCTAAATTGCCTTTTTGTTCTTCACTTACGGTGAAGAGTAATTCGTAATCATCTCCGGCACTCAAGGCAGATTGATAAGCATCCTCAACCTCTACAGCTTCTTTTAAAGCCACAGAAAGAGGAAGTTTATCAACTTGTATTTTTGCTCCACATTGGGACGCCTTGAGGATATGTTTAATATCACTCACCAAACCATCTGACAAGTCGATACAAGCGGATGCGATTCTACGTAACGCAGTTCCTGCCAACAGGCGAGGAGCTGGATAATTTAAACGGTTTACCAAATAATCTGCGCAATGCTGACTCACGTCATGCTTGCCTTGTAGGATGCCTAAACCTATGCCCGCGTCCCCTAGGGTGCCAGTAACATAAATCAAGTCACCAGGCATAGCGCCACTGCGAATCAAAGCATGCTCTTGGGGCACGAACCCTTGTGCAGTGATAGTAATAGACAATGGCCCATTGACAGTATCGCCACCAATCAGTTGGATAGAATAGTACTCAGCAAGCTCAAATAATGACTTGGAAAATGCGTCTAACCATGCCTCATCTACACTTGGTAATGACAGGGACAAACTAAACCAAGCAGGTTCAGCGCCCATAGCCGCAAGATCACTCAAGTTAACGGCTAGTGCTTTATGAGCAATGGCTTCTGGGGCGGTGTCTATGGGAAAGTGCACACCACTGATTAAGGTATCAGTGGTGGTAGCTAAATTGAGACCGTCAGGCACACGGGTAATGGCACAATCGTCACCAATACCTTGAATTACATCTTTGCGCTGATAACTTTTGCAGTTAAAAAAGCGCTCAATTACATCGAATTCTTTCACGTTACTCTTTATAAGACAGTTCGTGTTTACGAAGTGTTTTAACCGCTTTATCTAATACACCATTGACAAACTTATGGCTTTCTTCAGCACCAAAGGATTTTGCCAACTCAATTGCTTCGTTGATCACAACCTTATAAGGCACATCAATTCGCACACTTAGTTCATAAGTAGATATGCGCAAAATCGCTTTTTCAACGACATCCAATTCTTCTGGAAGTCGTCCTAGGTAAGGCTTGATAGTCTTATCTAGGTTAGCGCTATCGTTCACTACTGCTCGCAACAACTCCTGGAAATATCCCATATCGACCTTAGCCATGTTGTTGCTAGTGGCGATACTGAGTTCAATTTGTTCTACAGGATTGTTGGTCATCTGCCAGGAATAGACAGCTTGAACCGCTAACTCTCTGGCCTTTCTGCGCGCCGCTGGCTTCACGTGTTAAGCCTCTTCAATCTGAGCAATTACATTGACCATTTCCAAAGCGCCCATAGCTGCTTCAGCGCCTTTATTGCCAGCTTTAGTACCAGAACGTTCAATGGCTTGTTCAATGCTATCAGTGGTGATAACACCGAAGGAAACAGGAATACCGTACTCTAAGGATACTTGGGCTAGACCTTTGTTGCATTCGCCCGCAACAAATTCAAAATGAGGTGTACCACCGCGAATAACTGCACCTAAAGCAATTATTGCATCGTATTTTTTCTGTTCAGCCAATTTTTTAGCGACAATTGGCAGCTCGTAAGCACCTGGCACGCGAACTAAAGTGATATCTTGATCACTGACTTCACCAACACGATCAAGCGTATCTAATGCGCCATCAACCAAACTTTCTACAACAAAGCTATTAAAGCGTGACACAACTAGGGCGAATTTTTTGCCTGTTGCGCGAACATTACCTTCGATGATATTCATGATACAAGAGTCCTGTAGGAAAAACGGCGCGCATTGTAGCACACCGTTACTTAAACTAATATACGTAATCTACGACTTCTAAGCCGTAACCAGATAGTGCATGGTACTTTTTCGGCTTGCTAAGCAAACGCATCTTGCGAACACCCAAAGATGCCAGTATTTGACTGCCCACACCGACGGTCCGAGATGTCCCCTGCCATGCAGCATTGACTGGCATTTCGCCGTTATCTTCGGCTTCAAATTGTATAACTTGGGCAATTAAATCTTCTTGTTTTCCGAGTAAGATCAACACGCCGCCTTCATCAGATATTTTTTGCATGGCTTCTGGTAAACCCATGCTACGTTCAATGGAACGCTCGGAACCGAGTAAATCACTGAAGGTATTGTGCAGATGTACGCGAACCAAGGTTGGAGTCTCACCCTCTATTTTGCCTTTGCACAGGGCAAAATGAACTTGATCATCGATGACATCCTTAAAGGTAACTAAATCAAATTCACCATAACGAGTAGGTAGCTTACACGTAGCCACTTTTTCTATAGTAGTTTCGTTTAGGTTGCGATATTCAATTAAGTCAGCAATGGTACCGATTTTAAGATCATGCTTCTGTGCGAAAATTTCTAATTCGGGACGGCGCGCCATACTCCCATCCTCATTCAAAATTTCGACAATTACAGATGCTGGCTCTGCTCCTGCTAAGCGAGCTAAATCCACTCCGGCTTCGGTATGCCCAGCGCGATTCAAAACCCCGCCTTCTTTAGCTATTAATGGGAAAATATGACCTGGTTGCACTATGTCTTTAGCTTGCGCATTCTTGTTCACTGCAGCTAATATAGTCTGGGCTCGGTCTGCGGCAGATATGCCAGTTGTTACACCCTCAGCAGCTTCAATAGAGACAGTGAAATTGGTGGAGAATTGCGCGCCATTATTATCGACCATAAGGGGCAATTTCAAGGTTTGACAACGCTCAGCCGTCATGGGTAGACAGACTAATCCACGGGCATGAGTTACCATGAAGTTTATCGCTTCAGGTGTGACATGCTCGGCAGCCATGATAAGGTCGCCTTCATTCTCGCGATCTTCATCATCCATCAGAATGACCATTTTGCCTTGACGAATATCTTCAATTATCTCTGCAATGCTATGAAATGCCATGTGTTTAGGGTTCTCTATAATCAGTTATGACGTTTTAATTTGATTCTACGCGGCACGTAGATTTTAGTTATTTCAGGTAACCATTCTCGGCTAAAAACTTCAGATCAATACCGCTTTTACTGGTACTTTGAGCGGCTTTATCGCCCATCATCAAGCGTTCTAAGTATCGTGCAATAAGATCAACTTCCAAATTCACTTTGCTACCAACACGATAACTCCCAATGATGGTTTCTTGCAGTGTATGGGGAATAAGCGTCAGCATAAATTTGCCACCGTCTACATCATTTACGGTTAAGCTTACCCCATCTACGGTGATAGAACCTTTTTCAGAAATATATTTAGCAAGGGCATCTGGTGCTTGGATCCAGGCCTCTAACCAACGGTCAATCTGGGTTAAGCTGATGATTTTACCAACCCCGTCGACGTGGCCACTGACGATATGCCCGCCAAAACGAGAGGAGGCCTGCATCGCCTTTTCTAAGTTAACTTTGTCGCCAACAGCATAATCAGCAAAACCAGAGCGTTTTATAGTTTCATGGGATACATCTACACTGTAGTGTTTGCTGGAAAAGTCCACCACAGTCAAACATACACCATTAGTGGCAATACTATCGCCAAGGGCCACATCTGACATGTCCATTTTATTCACATTTACGGTGAGACGAATATCGTCACCTGTGGGCTGTAATTTGGCGATATGCCCTACATCTTCTATTATTCCGGTAAACATAATTTCTCTAATTATTCACTATTAGGCACAAAACGTGCGGTAAATTTAACGTCTTCACCGACCATTTTGATGGATGACCATTGTAACATCTTTGTTTGCGACATGGAGGTTAGCTCATCCATTACAAACAAGTTTTGACTCTTATCGCCTAATAATTTGGGCGCTTGGTATAAAATCAATTCATCAACTAAATTTTGTTGCACTAGGGCACCGGCTAGTCGGCCACCCGCCTCTAACCAAATATTGTTAAATTGCAGTTCAGCCAAATTCTGCAGAACGGCCTGCAAGTCAAGTTTGTTATCCTTAGATGCCAACTGAATTTGCTCAACACTAGGTCTCAATAACGAGTTGTAGGTTTGATTAAATACATAGGTTTGGCCAGCAAGATCAAACAATCTGAGCGCATTGTGAAGTTGATTCCTGCCATCTAATATTATTCTAGCGGGTTGGCGCATGGTACTTTTATCTATCTGCTGCGCTAAATCACCTAACTCATGGTGTCTAACATTGAGACTTGGGTCATCAGTTAATACCGTACCTGAACCACTCAAAATAGCACAGCTTGCCAGTCGGTGTCGTTGCACATCTTGGCGCGCAGCAGTGCCAGTGATCCACTGACTGCGTCCGTTAGCTAACGCGGTTTTGCCATCTAAACTAGCAGCGAGCTTAAGGGTTACCCAGGGTGTTCCTGTTTTCATCCGTTTAACAAAACCACGGTTTAACGTTTCTGCTTGCTCAGCCATTAATCCATATGAGGTGTCTATGCCTTGTTGTTGCAATATGGCTAGTCCACGCCCAGATACGGCAGGGTTAGGATCGACCATAGCGGCCACCACACGTTTAATACCAGCTTCGACTAGCGCATTCGCGCAGGGAGGCGTACGACCAAAGTGGCTACAGGGCTCTAAAGTGACATAAGCTGTCGCCCCTTTAGCCAACCGCCCAGCTTGGCGTAATGCATGGACTTCAGCATGAGGAGAGCCGGCTTTAAGGTGCCAGCCTTGGCCCACTATGTTATCGCTATCATCAGCAATCACACAGCCCACATTTGGATTTGGCGAGGTGGAATAGATACCCCGTTGAGCCAACTTCAAGGCTTGGGCCATCATACGGTGATCTTGCGCAGAAAATGTTTGAACTGTCATGAAGTTATCCACTCACGATAGGACGTCTAGTCGCCAAGCTTAGCAATTTCTTCGCCAAACTCACGGATATCCTCAAATGAGCGATAGACAGACGCAAAGCGCACATAAGCCACTTTGTCGAGATCTTTCAACGCGTTCATTATCAAACCACCTAGAAATTCGCTGCTGATTTCACGCTCACCGGTGGCCCGCAAAGACGACTTTAACTGACTGATACAATGCTCAACTTTTTCAGTGCTCACAGGACGTTTCTCCAACGCCCGCTGCAGTCCTGCGCGCAATTTATCTTCATTAAAAGGTTCACGGGAGCCATCTCGTTTCACCACTCGGGGCATAACTAGTTCAGCAATTTCAAAAGTCGTAAAACGCTCGTGACAACTGGTACATTCACGTCTACGTCTAACTTGGTGGCCTTCAGCCACCAGCCGCGAGTCAATAACTTTGGTTTCTTGTTCAGCACAAAATGGACAAAACATAAATGTTGGTATCTTTTCAACAAGATTTTAATGGGCTAAAACTAGCAAAATTTGCAGCTAAATTATAGTTCGATAGGCTAATTAGCCCGACATAAACTGTAAAACCATGTTATCTATCCCACCACAAGGCTTAATCCTTCATCGAGCCAGCCCGTTACCCCACCAATCATTTTCTTTACCGGACGAGACAAATCAGCCAACTTGACCGCAGCCTTATCTGCGCCATTGCAATGTGGTCCTGCGCAGTAAACCACAAATACAGTATCGTCAGGGAAGTGAGATAAACTTTCTACACTTAACTGTTTATGCGCAATATTAATCGCATGGGGAAGATGACCTTGCGCATACAACTGGGCATTGCGCACATCCAGTAAAACAAAATCCTGACGACTATTCGATTGAGCGAAATGTACATCCCAGCAATCAGTTTCGAAGCTCAGCAATTGGCTAAAGTATTGTTTGGCAGCGTCGCTCTGCCCAGCAGGAATTCGGGTTACTACAGATGACATCTTGGGCCCCTGTTTAATGATAAAGACCCTAGTTTGCCAGAATATCAAACCGCTTATAGAGGTAAGCAAGCCATTATTCGATAAAATTGAGACAAGGAATAAAATGCCTTAAATTAGCTTGCGCCGGCTAAATCCACGGTTGAAAACTTGGCTTAAAAGGTACAGACCAGCCACTGATAGCCCAAATGTAAGACCGTTGACTACAACAGAATTATATTGGTATTGTTCAATAGGTTGGTAACCTATATAGGCGCTGGTATTGAACACTGCATGAGCAAAAATACACGGCCACAATGAGCGGCTTTTGTAATATATCCAAGCTAAAAAAATACCCATCACCAGTGCCACCAAAAACTGATACAGATTCAGATGAGCACCGGCAAATAACACCGCTGATAATACTATCGCTAGACTGGGCGGGTAATGATGCAGAAAACCACGAAAAATAATACCGCGGAAAAGAACTTCCTCAATAACCGGAGCAATCACACACACTGCCAATATAGACCAGATACCGCCCGTCATTAACATATCAAAGTGCTTGAGGATCTCTGGGCTAGGCGGAATCAGTTTAAAATACTGCATTTGAATATCGGCAAACCACCACAAGGCACCGACTAATACCACGCATATTGGTGGAAACAATAATGTCGCTGTGCTTCTAAACTGATTGCCAGAATCATCCCACAAGCCGCTGAAACTCAACTCAGTGTGCTTCATCGCCAGTAACACCACCATACCGGTAGCAATGGTGACAACTAGCATATCCCAAAAAACGCTGGACTGTGTCACTAAACCAGATTGATAGAGCACTAGGCCTAATAGGATTTGTAATATTATCCAGGTGATCACTAAACCTAAAGCAATTAGCAGAGAAGGTGGATTTTTCAACATGGCTATTGTCGTCCTATACAATATGCTAGAAAATTAAATTTTAAGGGTTATATCTTCAACAAATTGAAGTTCTCACAACATAGTCTATTTTCAGACATAAAAAAACCGTACACAGGTACGGTTTTTCAATGATTCAAATCAGATTACCCATAAACAGGGAACTTCTCACATAGGGCAAGGACTTCGCTTTTTACTCGATCTATTGTGCTTTGGTCACCCATATTGTCAAGTACGTCGCAAATCCAAGTGGCAACTTGCTCAGCTTCAGCTTGCTTGAAGCCACGACGGGTAATTGCCGGAGAGCCTATGCGTAAACCACTGGTCACAAAAGGTGAACGTGGGTCGTTGGGGACTGAGTTCTTGTTCACGGTAATGTTGGCACTGCCCAGCGCGGCATCAGCTTCTTTACCGGTGATGTCTTTATCAATCAAGTCCATCAAGAACAAATGATTTTCTGTACCACCAGATACGATTTTATATCCACGTGATTGCATCACCGCCACCATAGCTTTGGCATTTTTAACCACTTGCTGTTGATAAACTTTAAATTCTGGCTCCAGCGCTTCTTTGAAGGCTACGGCTTTTGCAGCAATCACGTGACACAAAGGACCACCTTGATTACCTGGGAATACCGAACTATTTAATTTCTTATAAATGGTTTCATCGCCACAAGAAGAAACGATTAATCCACCTCGTGGACCCGCTAAAGTTTTGTGGGTAGTGGTGGTTACAACATGGGCATGAGGCAATGGATTCGGATAAACACCGGCAGCCACTAGGCCAGCGACATGGGCCATATCAACCAATAAATACGCACCAACTTTGTCAGCAATTTCACGGAAACGCTGCCAATCAACAATACCTGAGTAAGCTGAGAATCCACCGATAATCATCTTAGGTTTGTGCTCAAGGGCTAGGGCTTCCACCTGCTCCATATCAATTTCGCCAGTCGCTTCATTCAAACCATATTGTACGGCGTGATAAGTTTTACCTGAAAAATTCACATGTGAGCCATGGGTCAAGTGACCACCATGGGCCAAGCTCATACCTAATACAGTATCGCCAGCCTCTAACAAGGCCATAAAGACCGCAGAGTTGGCTTGTGAACCTGAGTGTGGCTGAACATTCGCATAATCAGCACCAAAAAGTTGTTTAGCACGCTCGATGGCCAAATCTTCTGCGATATCCACATATTCACAGCCACCGTAGTAACGCTTATGTGGGTACCCTTCGGCATATTTATTGGTCAATTGCGAACCCTGTGCTTCTAACACTCTTGGGCTGCAATAGTTCTCAGAAGCAATCAATTCAATATGTTGTTCTTGGCGTTGAGTTTCTTTAACAATCGCGTCATGCAATTCCGGATCAAAATCTGCGATATTCATGTTTCGTGTCAGCATGGTGTCTCCTCAACAACTTGGCACTTTTTCAAATTAAATAACTTTGTCTAAGCACAATCTCAGGCAAAAAATGAGCGCTTATTCTAGTCATTTTGTTGCCGATGTACACCGTTAAAACGCAATGTTTTATACCGGTTAGTTTTATTCTACCCTTTCTATGCGTTCAGGAAAGGTTAAACCTACCTGTTTACGCACCTCATCCAAGGTTTCCATGACATTAATACTGTCGGCATGACTCATGCGAGGATCACATAATCGTGCGCTACAGATTGACTGCATAATAGACTCAATTTGATATTCAAAACCGTTTACTTGATGGTGAAAATCAACAGATTCAACCAGCTCATCATCTTGATAACGTTGTGCATGTTGGCCATTCCAAAAATGAGCCGGTAATAATATATAGCCCGCTTTACCGTGGATGGTCATGGTGTTGGTAGCCTGAGCGCCGATGGTGCAGGTAAACTGACTGCTCACCCCTGAAGGATAAGCTAAATTTACCAACGTATTTTGATCCACCCTATCTGAGTTTATTTGGCTAATAGCAGCTATAGCGTTTGGATATTCACGTAGCAAAAACTGACTAATACTGACGCTGTACACTCCCAAGTCCAACAGGGCCCCGCCAGCAAGCCCTGGACTGGTTAATCGATGATTTTGTAAATGCGAAAATGGGAAGCCGATTTGCGAACTAATATATTGCACATCACCAATAAGCCCCTTATCCAACCAGTCTCTTACGGTCTCGAAACAGGGCATATAGCGGCTCCACAATGCTTCTTGAAAAACACAATTGTGCCGTACTGCAAGATTAATTAAATGCCGAGTTTGCTGGGCATTCACGGTCAATGGTTTTTCCATCAAAACATGTTTTCCGGCTTCAATACACGCCTTAGCATAAGGATAATGATGGGAATGTGGTGTGGCAATATAGATAGCATCGACATTCTGAGCATTGATGATAGCGTCATAATCAGCGTAGGTGTCTGGGGCTTGATATAATTGGGCGAACTCAACCGCCCGCTGTTGACTACGACTCGCTACTCCTTGCAAGCTCCCCTGTTTTGAGGCCGCCAAAGCTTTGGCAAATTGGTGGGCTATTCCGCCTGGGCCAATAATCCCCCATCGAATTGATGTCATTTTTTTCTCTTATAAAATAGTCATCTATCCATTGTGCCGGTTGTGACTCTAAATACCAGTTGTTATGGCCAGAATAACAACAGATCAGACCAAATGAGCTATTACCGACAAAAAAACACATCAGCCATTGGACTAAAGGAAAGTCTGGATTACACTAGCAGGTATTCGTAATTAATCAGTATCATCAATGGCACAATACGTTTACAGCATGCACAGAGTGGGCAAAATCGTCCCGCCCAACCGACATATTCTAAAAGATATTTCACTCAGCTTTTTCCCTGGCGCTAAAATTGGTGTGTTAGGTTTGAATGGCTCAGGTAAATCTACCCTATTGCGCATCATGGCAGGTATCGATAAGGACATTGAGGGCGAAGCTCGTCCTCTGCAGGACCTGAAAATCGGCTATCTCCCACAAGAGCCCAAATTAGATGAGAGTAAAGACGTTCGAGGCAATATAGAAGAAGCCGTAGCCGATGTGGCTCATGCGATTAAACGCTTGGATGAAGTTTACGCAGCCTATGCCGAAGAAGGTGCAGATTTTGATGCTTTAGCAAAAGAACAAGGCGAATTAGAAAGCATTATTCAAGCTAAAGATGGCCACAATTTAGATAATGCTTTGGAGCGGGCGGCTGATGCACTTCGCCTGCCCCCTTGGGATGCGGATGTAAGTAAATTGTCTGGGGGAGAAAGACGCCGAGTGGCTTTATGCCGCTTGTTACTAGAAAAACCCGACATGTTATTACTCGATGAGCCGACCAACCACTTGGATGCTGAATCCGTTGCTTGGCTAGAACGCTTTTTACATGATTATGAGGGCACTGTTGTTGCCATCACCCATGACCGTTACTTTTTGGACAATGTGGCGGGATGGATTTTAGAACTCGACCGTGGTCAGGGTATTCCATGGGAAGGCAACTATTCTTCTTGGTTAGACCAAAAAGACAAACGTTTAGAACAAGAAGAACGCACAGAAAGCGCTCGTCAAAAGTCAATTAAGCAAGAATTGGAATGGGTACGCTCCAATCCTAAAGGTCGTCAGGCTAAGAGCAAAGCACGTATGGCCCGCTTTGATGAACTCAGCACCGGTGATTATCAAAAGCGAAATGAAACCAATGAATTATTTATCCCGCCCGGTGAGCGTTTAGGGGAAAAAGTCATCGAGGTGTCTCATCTAAGTAAATCTTATGGTGATCGCTTACTGATTGACGATTTGTCATTTAAGGTCCCCAAAGGCGCGATTGTAGGGATTATCGGTCCTAATGGTGCGGGTAAATCCACCCTGTTTAGAATGCTGACCGGACAAGAACAACCCGATTCAGGCAGTATCGAATTAGGGGAGTCGGTGCAGTTAGCCAGCGTCGATCAATTTCGCGATCATATGAACGAGAAAAATACCGTGTATAAAGAAATTTCTGATGACTCAGAGATTATTCGAATCGGTAATTTCGAGCTCAACAGCCGAGCATATTGCAGCCGCTTTAATTTCAAAGGGACAGATCAACAGAAATTCATCAAAGACTTATCCGGTGGTGAGCGAAATCGCGTCCATCTGGCTAAATTATTGAAAGCAGGCGGAAACGTTTTGCTGTTAGATGAACCGACCAACGATTTGGACGTGGAAACATTGCGAGCGCTGGAAAATGCCATATTGGAATTCCCTGGCTGTGCAATGATTATTTCCCATGATCGCTGGTTCCTTGACAGAGTGGCCACTCATATCATGGACTATCGTGATGAAGGAAAAATCAACTTTTACGAAGGCAACTTTACTGAGTATGAAGCTTGGTTAAAAGAAACCCTTGGTGAAGCCATGATTGAGCCCCATAGATTGAAATACAAAAAAATCAGCAAATAATTTTTGCTCAATTGAAATACAACGAAAAGGCGCAATTGCGCCTTTTTTGTGCTTAACTATAATGAAACATTACTTAGCTAGTGCAAATCATGGAAAAACGACATTTTAATCGAGTGCTATTTTCTGCCTCAGCGCTGCTCATCCAAGATCATAATGTTTGGCAGACAACGGTGCTCGATATATCACTCAAGGGGGCGCTAATTGCTTACCCTGACGATTTCGAGGGTGATTTGGAACGTGACTTTGAATTAGATATTGATATACAAGGTGTGAACAATAATATTGTGATGCGAGGAACAATTGCACACAATGCCAACCATTCTTTAGGCTTTAGTGCTCAGCAACTAGATATAGAAAGCATTACTAAATTACGCCGTCTGGTTGAGCTTAATCTAGCTGACGATGAATTACTCCACCGGGAAATCCAAGCGCTGATTGCACACTAACAACCAGCGCCACCCATTAATTAAAGTGCTTCCAACGCTTCTGATAAGCGCGAAACAGCAATAACTTCAATGCCAGCAATAGTCTGTTTAGGTTTATTACCTTTGGGCACTATAGCCTTTTTGAAGCCATGCTTAGCCGCTTCTTGGATCCGTTCAGTGCCATTTGGCACCGGTCTGATTTCGCCTGCCAATCCCACTTCGCCAAACGCAATTAATTCCCGCGGTAATGCCTGATTCCTAAAGCTAGAGATCATCGCTAGCAATAAGGATAAATCTGCACTGGTTTCGGTAACTTTGACTCCGCCCACGACGTTTACAAATACATCTTGGTCGTTCATTTGAACATTACCATGTCGATGCAACACTGCTAATAACATAGCCAGTCGATTGGTTTCCAAACCTACCGCTATGCGGCGTGGATTAGCCATTTGCGAATAATCAACCAAGGCTTGTATTTCCACTAACAAAGGTCGAGTCCCCTCCCAAATCACCATAACTATGCTGCCGGGAGATTGCATTTCGTCGCGACTTAAGAAAATCGCGGACGGATTGCTGACTTCTTTTAAGCCTTTGTCTGTCATGGCAAACACGCCAAGCTCGTTGACTGCACCAAAACGATTCTTATTGCCTCTGAGGGTTCGATAACGACTATCACTTTCCCCTTCAAGCATCATGGAGCAATCGATACAGTGTTCAAGTACTTTGGGGCCCGCCAGGTTACCTTCTTTGGTTACATGACCAACTAAAAACATGGCGATATGATGTTGTTTAGCAAAGCGGGTTAAAAAGGCCGCACTTTCACGTACTTGTGACACGCTGCCAGGGGCGGAAGTAACATCATTGACATGCATCACCTGTATAGAATCAATCACCATGATCTGCGGCTTGTGCTGCAATGCCAGCTCGCAAATGGTTTCGATGTTGGTTTCGGCTAACACTTTTAGTTGAGATGTCGGCAGGCTGAGTCGTTGAGCACGCATTGCAACTTGTTGTAGGGATTCTTCACCCGTGACATATAGGGTATTTTTAGCCGCGGCTAGGTGACACATAACTTGCAACAATAGGGTACTCTTACCCGCACCAGGAGACCCCCCAATCAGCATGGCGGCACCCGGCACTACACCACCACCCAAGACTCTATCTAACTCTTTGAATCCAGCGCTGAATCTAGGAAGAGCTTGTAAATCTATTTTATCCAGGGTTTCTACTTTCGCTTGAGTCTGCCCAGCGTAACCCTTTAAATTGCGTTCGGGTGCATGTTTTTCAGAACTGAGTACAATCTCAGAAATAGTATTCCACGCTAAACAGTCGTTACATTGTCCTTGCCAGCGAGGAAACTCTGCTCCACAATCGGAGCATACAAAAGCGGTTTTACGTTTTGCCATAAGTAATTGAACTACATTAAATTAGAGTGAGTTGATGTCAAAGGTTATGCAATCATTGCCGATAACAGAATATCATACTGACAGATTAACCATAACGAACTTTTAGTGGCATGAGTCAAGATTTAACAGAATTCCAAGACATTATCGAACAGCTTAAACCTATGATCAATGAACCTGAGTTTAATCAGGTGTTGTCGCAGGTAGCTTCCGATGTACCAAAGCAAAAGCGCTTCCTGATAAAAATGGAATTGAAGCGTCTTGCCCGCCCCTGTTTGCGGGTGGTGGATTTACGTGGACAAGTTTCAGGTGTTTGTCGCGAATATACCTATCAGGGCAAGTCCCATTTCCTCGATGACACCGCGATTGATGTATTCGAACGTCAGGTCCGCTTATTTGGTGAGTACACCATGGGAGTGTATGAGGCGGTAATTAGTACCGAAAATAGTTATCGAGTGATTTACCAAAAGCAGCGTGAGAAGGCGGAAAAAGCAGAAAAAGAAGGTCATCCATCTAGCGAAAAACATCCCCATCAAGCCCCCGCATTAATGTTTGGTAATTATGCAAAGCGCTGTGAAGAGCGGATGAATTTCGCTATCAATATCGAAATGTTTACGGATCTAAACAAGAGCTTACAAGCAACAACTATTGATGTCTCCGTCAGTGGCTTAAAGATAAAATTGGCGAATGAACATTTATTCAAAGTCGGCGAACGGATCACCGTCCAGTTCCGCGGTTTGGAAGGTGAGTATGCCATCGATAGAAAAGCCGGTGTGGGTTACACCATTGTCGATGTGGAAACCAATAAAAAAGAACAGCGACTATCATTACAAAAAAACAATGAGCATGCATCTCATGCCTTTGAAGAGTTTTTTGAGAAATTTATCCATGGTAATAAGCGTCGCTACAAAGTGAACATGGATAACACCCTCTCCGCCATCAAATTAAAAACTTACGAACAATATTTCACGCCTAACTTTACCTCAGTGCCTTTGTACATCGAGACAATTAATGGTCTGCACAAACCCAAATATGCGTTAATCAATGATAGTAATAAGGATCCTTTATATTATTGGAGTGATGAACAATTTGAGTTGCGCATTGGTTATATGATCAACCATAGTCGGCTTGAAAGACTGATAGCTCTTCAAGAGGGTCCAAGAGAAACAGTACTTTACGCGTTTAATCACGTAAAAGACGAAAAAATATATTTTTATTCGGCCTCTCAAGAAGAGTTGTTTGAGCGCCCTGACCTAATGAAAGTGTTCTTAGGTTATGGATCCCGCAAAGCCAGTTGGCGAGTATTTAAATTACAGATCACCGATATGACCTTAGCTCAGGCTCATATCCCCTTATCCATTCCCGATTCGATTAGCAGTGCGGTTAAACGCCAGAATCAACCCCCCGCTCCTCGTCTTATGGCACGTATCAAGAATGTTAAACATATTGCGTTGCTCACTGATATTACCGATGAAGTGGGTACCCAGACATATGAGCGTATTCCCATCCGCAGGAGTGAGATTTCAGCTCTAAGAGTATTTGGCCACCCGCGAAACAAAGTGCCTGTTGCAGTACAGATGTTTCGCTTTAAATACCATAATCAACGCAAAGAGACCCGCTATCAATTGCGTAGCAAAGTATCATTAAAAATTGGCGACGTCACTATAGAAGGCAATAGTGAAGACATCTCTATTCATGGGTTGCGCGTTGAACTCAATAGCTTCTTCCATGGGGTTGAGAATGATTTTGTCGATTTGAGTTTTCCAACACTGCAAAACGTCACCAAAAAATATGACTTGATCAACCTACCCTATCAAGTTCGTGGGATTTCCTATGATAGAAACGTACTGCATTTGCATGCGGTTACAGACTCCGCCAATAAAACTGCGCAGAAGTTCTTTGACGAATTAATTCGCAACAATCGCTCTAAGTTAAAGGCATACAAAGAAGAGGAAGAAATCCCTGGCATTGGTAATGCGTTACGGAACTTATATGCTAAAAATGTCCTTAACACCGCCTTTTTCATCCGTAAAGAAGGTGTGGATTTCCTGCCTGACGCCTTGGTTACCAGCGCGCCTAACAGTCGGGTAAATACCTTATTGGCTTTCAACGCCGAGCCAGGCCAGTTTAAATTAGACTTTTTGTACTCTACTTATGGCGTCGAGTTAGATTTCATCCAGTACACCTTGAAAAAAATCAAAACCAATGACAAACCTGTTATGCGCGAAATTTTTGTTGCTTTCGACCCAAGCCAAGACAGTTCATCTGCAGCAGTAAAAAGCCGCTTTGCTGATCAATTCCATGGTGATAAAGAGCGTAAAAGTTTTATTTCTGAAGCGTTATTAGCCGGCCAATTTATTGCCATTAAAGTGTTCCTTGCTAGAGCAGGCCGACCTGACTTGGAACAACTGCAGTCGGAGTTGAGCTACGTAGCAGTGTACGCTATACATCGAGCTAAATTGCTAGAAGAGCAATTGTGGAACATCGTTGGCGTGGGGGACCTGATTGATGTCACTGACGAGGTTATGATCCGCCATCACTTCTCTCATGCACTGATAAAAAACAATCAGATAACGCCCGCTTATCACAAAGTGAAAACCACTGAAGTCGAGCATCTACTCAAAACCTAATGATTAGCAAAAGCTAGTTTCTAGCAGAATTTAATTGCAACAAAATGAAAAACTGCTAGAATACGCGGCGAAATTTTGTGCAATCCAGTTTCTGGTTTGTAGCTCCTGTTCTTTTAAAATTGGTGGAATTATATGCATCCTATGCTGAATATTGCTGTGCGCGCTGCGCGCGCTGCAGGTAACGTGATTACTCGTGGGTTTGAAAACCGTGGCGACTTATTAACCGAGAAAAAAGGTGAAAATGACTTTGTTACTAAAATTGACAAAGAAGCCGAATTTACGATAATCAACAAAATTCAGCAATCTTATCCAGACCATAGCTTCATCGGTGAAGAAGGTGGTTTGGTTAAAGGAGATGAAGACTACAAATGGATTATCGATCCATTGGATGGCACCACTAATTTCATCAAAGGCATCCCTCATTTTGCCGTATCCATTGCATTAATGCACAAAGGTCGTATAGACCAAGCCGTAGTTTTTGATCCCATCAGAGGTGAGTTATTTACCGCCAGCAAGGGTGGTGGTGCGCAATTGAATGGATTCCGTATTCGTGCAAGTAACGCCAGAGACCTCAATAACACAGTTTTGGCCACGGCGTTTCCTTTTAAAGCCAAAGATGATGCTGAGCAAGCCATCCAACGCTTTAGTAATATATTTAAGCAATGTGGTGATATTCGCCGTGGCGGCTCTGCTGCTCTGGATTTAGCCTATGTAGCAGCCGGACGTTTTGATGGCTACTGGGAGCGTGGTCTTCAACCCTGGGATGTTGCAGCAGGTGAACTACTGGTGCGTGAATCTGGTGGCTTGGTGACAGACTTCAGTGGCGGCAATGACCCCTTGTATAAAGGTGAAATTGTTGCTGGAAACCCAAGAGTGGTTCAAGCATTGGTGAAACACTTAAAGTAGACAGTAACTACTAATCTAATAAAAAAGGGAGGCAAAAGCCTCCCTTTTTAGTGGTAGATACAAATTATTTCGAACTCACCCATACTGTCATTCATCAGGTTCGATGAATGCTTGCGGCCGTACAGTGGGGGAATCTATAAATTCAACACAATTGTAGCCTTTTTGTTTGGCCTTTCTCAGCGCCAAATCGGCAGACTTTAGACTCGTTTCGATATCGGCTGATTGATGAATACTGGTCACCCCAAGACTGGCCGTCAATGAAATCGATTGCTGCTCATACCTCAATTGCAATGCCTCAATTTGTATACGGATGCGTTCAGCAATAAGCATTGCGCCAGCCTGTCTAGTTTGTGGCAGCAGTAGGACAAACTCTTTGCTGCCAAAACGAGCAATAAAGTCCTCGACACGCATCTGCTCACGAATAATATCTGCCACCGACGCGATAACCTCATCACTGGCAAATTGGCCATATTTATCTGCTACATCAGTAAACCGATCTAAATCACATAAAATAATGCAAACTGGAAACTGGTGTCGTTTGGCGGCGTGTAAAAAACGATTAGCTTGCTCCATGAAAAATCGTCGGTTATATACTCCAGTAACAGGGTCCTGACTGGCACTTTCTTTAGCTAAATATAATGCATCTTCATACAGCAAAAAGTAAATCGTACCGAACATCATAGGCACAATCATATTTTGAATCAGCAATAACAAGTTTAAGAAGTCTACTTCATCGACGCTGGATAAATACAAAATGGGGAAAAGCATGATCCCCAAAGTAGTAAGTACAATTGCTAAACTCAATGGTTTGGAAGTATGTCGCTCTTCTTTGCGATTTCGATGCAATAAGGCAAAGGCGTAGAGTAACACCGCGACTAAGTTGATGTAGAAAAACAGCAGACGCAGCAACATACTGTCTTGATAATAATGACTCAAGGTGACCTGTAAAGCAGTAAAAACCACAATATGACCTATCACTGGCCAGTAAAATATATGGTTATCTAGCTTCAAGCGCCATCTTAAACCGAATACAATGCAATACATGGCAAATAGCAATAAACAATTCGTCAGGCCTACAGACACTTCTAGTATCAGCACCGCACGAAGCACATAAGATGCGTAACCGAACAGGGAGAATAAGAAAAACAACCTGAAATATCTTATGGAGTAGTTATTATGCTGTGTTTGATTTGAAGGCACCAAGGCTAGTAGCGCAAATGCAATTCCACTATTTGTGGCTAACAACACGGTTAGTAGGTAAGTTGCAGACAGGTTTTCCACTCGGTGCCAATAGTTATTCTTATGTAATAAAGGTTAGTCTATTTTTTGGCGCTTGTTAAATGTCATTTTTAATTAAGTCTTTTACCCCTGCTCGTTCATCTGTGTGCCCTCACATAAACAGCATGATTCCATCATAAGCTTACCTATCCCTCAACACAGCATTTTCAAGCAAATATATCTAATTGGGCTTGCGCTATGTTCGCAGCATAAAAAAGCCGGGGCATGCCCGGCTTAAAATAATTTATATCTGATGAGGCTAAGGTAAAGAGTCTAAATCAGCACCTTCTTTCTCAACGACTGTAGGCATTAAGTCTTCTTTGCTTATTCCTAACATAAGCGCGACAAGACTAGCCACATAAATTGACGAGTAAGTACCAATGACTACACCAAATAGCAAGGCTGTAGCAAAACCATGAATCAATGCTCCACCTTTATAAAACAACGCTAACAACACCAAAATGGTGGTTAGTGAGGTTATGATGGTTCTGTTCAAAGTTTGCGTTAATGAGGTATTGATAATATCAATTGGCTCACCTTTACGAATTTTCAGAAAGTTTTCACGAATACGATCCGAAACAACAATAGTATCGTTCAACGAGTATCCAATCACGGCCAATACTGCGGCTAGAACGGTTAAATCAAACTCAATTTGCAATACGGAGAACAATCCCAAGGTGAGAATAACATCGTGTGCCAAAGCAATTACCGAGCCTAATGCAAAGCGCCACTCAAAACGCATTGCGACATAGATAAGAATACAAATCAGCGCAACCAACATGGCCAATCCACCCTGCTCAGCTAACTCTTCTCCTACATTAGGGCCAACAAATTCAATTCTCCGCATATCTACCGCATCACCAGATGCACGTAAGGTTGCTAGTACCTGATCGCCGACTTCTTCTGCTTTTACACCATCACGGGGTGAAAGGCGAATAAGTACATCTTCACTGCTACCAAAGTTTTGCACAACCGCATCGCCAAAACCGGCGACATCTAACTGAGAGCGAATACTGTCTAACTGAGCAGGTTTGTCGTACCCCACTTCAATCAGAGTACCACCGGTAAAATCCAACCCCCAGTTGAGCTGATTAATGGCCAAAGAGGTTAAGGAAGCAACGATTAGCAAACCAGAAAAAATCATGGCGGGTATACGCATCGACATAAAATCGATGCTTTCTTTCATTTTAAAAAATCTCATTTCCCGCTCCTAAATCCATAACTTGTTTAGACGCTTACCGCCCCATACACCATTGACAATGGCGCGGGTAACGATAATTGCGGTAAACATTGACGTCAAAATACCGATCATCAAGGTAATTGAGAAGCCTTTTATAGGACCTGTACCAACGGCAAACAAAATGATTGCCGCAATGAAAGTCGTGATGTTAGCGTCTAAAATAGTCGAGAATGCACTGTCATACCCATGATGAATAGCTTGCTGTGGCGTACGACTGTCCCGTAACTCTTCTCTAATCCGCTCGAATATCAGCACATTTGCATCAACCGCCATACCGACTGTTAATACTATGCCTGCCATGCCCGGCAACGTCAGGGTGGCACCGGGTATCATTGACATTACACCGACAATCATCACTAAGTTAACCGCAAGCGCAATATTAGCGACTAAACCAAAAGCTTTGTAATACATCAGCATAAATGCCAGAACCAGTACAAAGCCCCAAATTATAGCCTGCATTCCCAAATCGATATTTTCTTGACCTAGGCTAGGCCCAACAGTCCGCTCTTCTACTATGGTAATTGGTGCAATCAAAGCTCCAGCTCGCAACAACAGCGCTAGATCTCTTGCTTCTTTGGGTGAATCTAAGCCGGTAATTTCAAATCGACTGCCTAACTGAGCACGAATAGTCGCCTGATTGATAAGTTCACGTTTGGGTACGAAAATGAGTTTGTCGTTTTCATCACGCTCACCAGTGGCTTTGTATTCAATGAAAACCGTTGCCATTGGCTTACCAATATTTCCTTTGGTGGCCAAAGACATCTTACTTCCGCCAGCGGAATCCAATGAAATAGACACTTTAGGCATACCATATTCGTCAACTCCGCTATTGGCATCAATGATATGGCTACCCTCGAGCATCACCTTATCTTGAAGCAATTGTGGCACACCTTGCCGATCTTCAATTAATTCAGTTCCAGGAGGAATACGGCCGTTGAGGGCGTCACGAACATCATGTTCCAAGTCGACCATTTTGAATTCGAGGGTGGCTGTTGCATTCAGAATTTGCTTAGCACGAGTGGTATCTTGAATACCAGGCAGCTGCACCACAATGCGTTCAGCACCCTGACGCTGAACTAGCGGTTCGGCCACACCAAGTTGGTTGACACGATTACGAATAATGGTGATGTTTTGTTTTACCGCGTAATCACGAATTTCGGTTAATTTTTGTTCTGACATACTGGCAACGAGTAGTAAGTCGCCCTGCTGAGTCAGTGTCATGTCACGGTTGCGATTTTTTAAGAAAAATTCTGCCTTGTCCAAGGTTTCGCTATCACGAAACTGAATATGCACAGTTTCATCAACGATACTGACACGGCGGTAACGAATTTTTTCTTCTCGCAATGAGGTTTTGAAATCCCCTTCCATGTCTTTTAACGTTTTAGTGACTACCGAGTTCATATCCACTTCCATTAGGAAGTGCACACCACCGCGCAAATCCAAACCAAGCTTCATCGGTGTGCCACCCAAGCCGGCTAACCATTCAGGCGTGTCAGGGGCTAAGTTCATAGCGACGTAATAATCTTCACCTAGCGCGACTTCTAGTTTTTCTCGTGCTAAGCGTTGATCACTATCGTTTTTCAAGCGCACGAGTATCTGGTTGTTCTCTAGCACTATGGCTTTTTTATCGATATTGGCTTCTGCCAATTGCCCGTTAACGCGATCCATTAACTTGGTGTCTACCACTGCATCTCTGCCAGCAGAAATCTGAACGGCGTAATCTTCGCCATACAGATTGGGGGAAGCATACAAAGTGCAGACGGCTATCACCAGCAACACCAGAATGTACTTCCAAAGAGGAGTTTGATTTAACACTTAGCTTTCCTTCACTACATAAACGAAACAGGCAAACCTAAGTTTGCCTGTTCATCTTTTAAATTGATTTCATGGTGCCTTTAGGCAGAACCGCTGAAACCGCTCCTTTTTGAATGACGATATTAGTGTTGTCATTCAACGCGATTTCTATGAAGTCTTTTTCATCAGAGACTTTAGTGACTTTGCCGACCATGCCACCTTGAGTGAGTACTTCATCACCTTTACCGATTGAATTGACTAATGCTTTATGTTCTTTTACACGTTTAGCCTGTGGGCGATACAACATGAAATAGAATATTAAGCCAAAAACACCCAATAAAATCAGCATCTCAAAACCACCACCCGCTGGGCCACCGGCTTCCTGAGCATAAGCGTTCGAAATAAATAAACTCATAAGTTCCTCTTATCTTTTTTAGTTATAGTGCCGGTACCGGCATATTTTTTTGTGTATAAAATTCTATGACGAACTGCTCAAGCTTTTGCTCAGCAATTGCGTCCCGTAAACCTTGCATAACCCGCTGATAATAGCGCAGATTATGGATAGTGTTTAGTCTCGCACCTAGGATCTCATTACACTTGTCCAAGTGATGTAGATATGACCGTGAATAATTTTTACAAGTGTAACAATCACATTTTTCGTCTAAGGGGCCAATATCCGTCTTATGTTTAGCATTTCGGATCTTAACCACCCCATCGGTAACAAATAAATGTCCATTTCTGGCATTTCGGGTTGGCATCACACAATCAAACATATCGATACCACGTCGAACGGCTTCTACGATATCTTCTGGTCGCCCAACTCCCATAAGGTAGCGAGGCTTGTCTGCAGGGATTTTATCGGTAGTATGATCCAGTACACGGATCATATCTTCTTTAGGCTCTCCAACAGACAAACCACCGATGGCATAGCCGTCAAAACCGATATCTTCCAACCCTTTTAATGATTGATCGCGCAAGCCTTCATACATACCCCCTTGGATAATACCAAATAATGCAGAGGGGTTTCCTTCATGAGCGGCTTTACTGCGTTTCGCCCAGCGTAAAGATAACTCCATTGACCGGCGAGCTTCAGGTTCAGTGGCAGGGTAAGGGGTACATTCATCGAATATCATCACAATATCAGAGCCAAGATCCCGCTGCACTTCCATGGATTTTTCTGGGGTTAATAGAATTTTTTCGCCATTGATAGGCGAGCGAAACGTCACCCCTTCTTCGGTGATTTTTCTTAAATCGCCCAAGCTAAAGACCTGAAAACCACCGCTATCGGTAAGAATCGGCTTGTGCCAATGCATGAAATCATGCAAATCACCATGCTGCTTCATGATCTCAGTGCCTGGACGTAGCATTAAGTGAAAGGTATTACCCAAACAAATATGAGCGCCTGTTTCTTCCAGCTCCTCTGGTGTCATGCCTTTTACCGTACCGTAAGTACCAACAGGCATAAAGGCTGGGGTTTCAACCGTACCGCGTTCAAAGATGAGTCTGCCGCGACGGGCTTTTCCATCTGTATTGTCTAATTCAAATTTCATTTTAAACCTTATTCATTCTGCGACCCGGAAGACAGTCCAGGGCTGAAAAACAGCGGGGATTATAAAGGAATAATAGCGATGCTTAAATCAGCAAATGCGATTTCTCTTCGCAATATTAAAAAAGCCCTGTAAACCGTAAAGTTTTCAGGGCCTTATAAAGAGACTCTAAGTTACATTTTTTCGATAAACATAGCGTCACCGTAGCTAAAGAAACGATATTCTTGTTCAATGGCTTGTTGGTAGGCGTTCATAACTTGATCTCGTCCGGCGAATGCACTGATTAACATCAGCAAAGTTGACTCAGGCAGATGAAAATTGGTCAGCATGGCATCAACAATTTCGAATTGATAACCGGGATAAATAAATATATCGGTATCTTGAAAAAATGCCGCAAGGGGTTTTCCTTGTTTGATAGAAGCGTGGGCAGCAGACTCCAGAGAACGTACTGAAGTAGTACCCACCGCAATCACGCGTTTTCCACTTTCTTTGGTGCGGATAATTGCATCTACCACATCTTGTGGCACCTCGGCATATTCAGAATGCATGTGATGCTCTACTATATTCTCGACCCGCACGGGCTGAAAGGTTCCGGCACCGACATGTAAAGTGACAAATTTGATCCCTACTCCTTTTTGCTTGAGAGTCTGTAATGTTTGTTCATCAAAGTGCAAGCCTGCCGTAGGGGCGGCAACAGCGCCTGGCTTTTCAGAGTATACGGTTTGATAGCGTTCTTTATCAGAGAACTCATCGGGACGGTCTATATAGGGTGGCAATGGCATGTGGCCATATTGCTCTAGCAAGGTAAGTATAGGCTCGTCGTTTAACACTTTTAATTCGAATAGTTGATCTTTGCGACCGAGCATTTCAAGCTTGATGTGGTCCTCCATCAACAATTGAGTTCCGGGTTTCGGTGATTTGCTCGCGCGCACATGGGCCAAGATGGTTTTGTCATCGATAATACGTTCAACTAATACTTCTACTTTTCCGCCAGTAGATTTTTGCCCTAACATGCGCGCGGGTATCACTCGGGTATTATTAAAGATAAGTAAATCACCGGGCTCAACTAAATCGATTAGATCGGTGAATTTTTTATGCTGCACCTTTCCTGATTTGCCTTGAAGATGCAGCAACCTGCTTGCACTGCGCTGTTTCATTGGGTATCGAGCGATTAAATGCTCAGGTAGTTCGAAGTCAAAATCAGATAATTTCATAGCAAATTCCAAATATAATTACCACTATTTTACGTATTAAAAAATATACCTGCAATCCTTTCTACATACCCTGTATTACTTGTGTAAAAAAATGATTAGGCTAAATTGTATACAACATTAAGTTTTTCAGCGTTTCTCCCAAACGATATTTTGCCCAACATCCCCTGTTGGGCTTTTTTTTGCCTGCTAATATTAGGCCGCAGGTTTATTGATCATCTAATTTGATTTCCATGTCGGCAAAAATATCAATAATCTCATCTCGCTCAATTTTACGCATGTTTAATACATACATAATTTGCAGTAACAGATCAGCACCTAAAATGCCCTTGTTCACCTTATTTCTAAGGTTATCGGCGCTTTGGTATATCTTAATATTCTCCAGTCGGTCACTAAGATCTTGATATTTAACCCCACGTTTAGACATTTCGGCCTTAATGATGCGTTGTACAACTTGCCGCCAATCAGCATTATTTTGCGGGTCCATACATTCTCCAATTAAGTCTTTATGTGAATTATAATTTACGTAAATGAATTATACACTACATTCAGCTAAAATAAAGTTTGACAAGAAAATACTCTTGTGACTACAATTCGTCCTGTTACAAAAAAACTTACAAAGCAATTTGCATTGATCATGTTTTTTCGTCAACAAAGGTAACATACTATAGTCATTACACTGACAGGAGAGTAGGCATGACTTGGGACCTTAATAAACTTGAGACCCTTTTTTCAGAAAACGACAACCTAGTTGTCACCCAGGAAGAAAACTGTTTATTGATCGGCAATGGCGATGGTTTAGACGCTTGGTTGGCCATCAGTGGTGAACAGATTATTGTTGAAAGCTTATTGTTTTCAACCTCAGAGGTAAAAGATAACGCAGCGTTGAATGAAGAAATTCTAAAAACACACATGCTGTTCCCCTTAACGACTATTGGCATATCCCAAGTCGCAGGAGAAGAGTATTACACTGCATTTGGCGCACTAAGCTCACAATCAAAAGCTGAAAGCGTCATGATCGAAGTCACTGCATTATTTCAAAATGTAGAAGCATTTTTAGATGCTTATCAAGATCATTTGAAATAACCCTAGTCGGTATATAGGAGAGAATTATGTCAGTTTGGAGAAAATTGATAACTGCGGTTAAAGGTGGTGCTAACGAAGCAGCACAATCTGTAGTTGATAGTCAGGCTATACGTATCCTTGAACAAGAGATCCGTGAAGCCAAAGAAGAATTACGTAAGTCGGACCATGCTCGTACGCAAATTTTGGCCAAGTGTAAATTGGCTAAACAAAAAGTAGAGGGTCTTAAGACGTCAATTAGCCAATATGAAGAGCATGCCCGTAAGGCAATTGATAGCGATAGACAACTGGCTCTTGATTGTGCGCAAAAAGTGTCTGACTTGAGCGCCGAGCTTGAAGCAGAGCAGGCTTACCTTGACCAGTTTACTCAATCAGAAAAGCAATTAGCTGGGAATATCAACCAAGCCAAGTCAAATTTAAAACGACTTGAGCAGCAAGTCGATATGGTTAAAGCCACTGAGTCAGTGCAAAAAGCGCAAGTTGCAGTTTCATCTCGTCACATGGGTGCCAATAGCAAAATGAAAACGGCAACCGAGTCATTGAGTCGCATTCAGGATAAGCAGAAACTGCGCAGCGCTGAATTAGAAGCAGCTGAAGAACTCGCGGCGGATGAATCAACTGACGATCTTGAAAAACGTCTGGCACAAGCTGGCATCAAAGGTGGACAAAGTTCAGCTGATGATGAATTAAAACGGATTTTAGGACAGTAATACGGTAACCATCAGGATGTTGGTATTCAGTAAAGTCAAAAAAGTAATCGTCAGAGTGTTCTCTGAAATGCGCTGGTACAGTATTGTACTGGCGCTTTTATTTTATGGCACCAGCAGTTGGCTATTATTGTCTGCAGCGGGTGAACACGCCCTACTCAACCCCAGCGATTTTATTTATTGGCTGGTTGTCACAGGCTCAACGGTGGGATATGGCGACCTTTCTCCCAGCACCGAGGCCGGTAAGTATTTAGTTTCATTTTATGTTATTCCACTAGGACTCAGTATCTTTGCGTTAGTCCTTGGGCGGGTGGCGTCTTGGGTTGCACTGCAATGGCAAAAAGGGGTAAAAGGTTTGAAACCATTAAATCTGGAAAATCATGTACTCGTAATTGGTTGGAATGGTCAACGTACGATGCAACTATTGAACTTGCTATTAAAAGAGCGCAGCGAAACAGATCATCAGCCCAGCATAGTATTGTGTGCCAAAGCGGATATTGACAATCCGATGCCGGACAAGATTGAATTTGTCAAAGTTTCATCATTTAACAACGATGACGACATGGATCGTGCCTGCGTAGCCAGTGCGTCTGTTGTGATAATGGACAACCCAGAAGATGATGTCACCATGACAACTGCATTATATTGCAGCAAACGCAATCAGATGGGACATCTAATTGCCTATTTCAAAGATGAAAGCCTAGTCGATTTATTACAGACCCATTGCCCCAATGTTGAATGCACACCAAGTGTGGCGGTTGAAATGTTAGCCAAATCGGCTTTCGACCCTGGCTCGAGCTTATTACAGCATGATTTATTAACTGTGCAAGATGGCCAAGCTCAATACTCCATTGAAGTTCCGGAAGATATAGATTCCATACCTGTTGAAAAGCTCTTCTTGGCGCTAAAACAACAATATAACGCCACTTTTATTGGTTACGTTGAGCCGACCGTGCCTGCTAGGGTGCAACTCAATCCCAGTTTTGATCAGCAACTGCGTGGCAAATACAAACTATTTTACATTGCCGACAAACGCATTATGCAGATGAATTGGGCAGCACTGAGTGCTTAATCATCCAATCCAAAGAATGTTGAGAGGGAAGCATGTTTTCTAAGTTATTCGGTAAAAAAGATACCAACACCAAGCCAAAGGCGCCGGAGATAATGGGCCTTTATTTAGGCGGTTCATTTGAACTCGACGATCTGAATTTGAAATTGATCGAACCGTTACTGACAATAGATGGTGCCGCCAGGCAGCATATTATTCAAGCTGTAGGTGAGGCCCACCTCGATACCGGCGGTAAAATTTTACGCTTTTACACCGATGATGACGCTTTCTTGCAAGTCGTTTTGGACGGTGGAGAGACTGAAAGTCATATTACCGATGTTAAGTTGTGGTACTTTTATGAAACCAAAACGGTTGGTTCAAAACAGCAGTGGGACCAGTTAATAAATGAACAAGTCTCCACACCATTGTACACCTTAGCAGGCAACACTTTTAACCGAGTATGGGATGCAATTGGTGATGAGTCACCGCCAGTTGCCATGACAGAAAAGACCTATGAATTAGATGGTGATGTAAGTGAAACGGATCAGTTTGTGATGCTCTACGAACGAGAAATCAATGCTCAACAATCTGAAACTTTGCTTGTCAGCGCAGAAGAAAAAATTATTAACAATAATCATGATCGCTGCTTAGTGATTAGCACCGGCTTTGATGTGTTGCCAGCAGATATTAAAATCAACGGCTAACTAGACTCTAGCATAAAAATTAAGGAAACCACATGGACACCATTATGGAATCATTCGCAGGATTAACTAGTTTTACTATTTATTTCGCTGTTTCAATTGCGCTGCTGTTTGTATTTAAACTGGCTTACACCTTGGTCACGCCGCAAGATGAGTGGAAACTAGTAAAAGAGGAGCGCAATACAGCAGCAGCTCTTGGCTTTGGCGGAGCCATTGTGGGCTTTTGTATCGCTTTAGCAGGTGCAGTTAGTAACTCGGCCTCATTAGTCGATTTTGCTATCTGGGGATTCGTAGCCCTTATTGCTCAAGTTCTAGCTTTCTTGATATTACGTTTTACTTTCATGCCAAAAATCGCCGAACGTATCGACAATCAAGAAGTATCCGCCGGTATTATGTTAGCATCAATGTCTATTGGCGTCGGGCTGCTTAACGCGGCTTGCATGACGTATTAAGGGGCCTATTATGACACCCAAACGCAGTGCTCAAATAACACTTCCAATGATTCGTAAGCATTTTGCACTTAAACCGCTCACGGTGGGTGTGGTTGGCGTTTTGCTTGCTGCCTGCTCTGACAACCGTCAAGAAGCCACTGTGTATACAAACGAACAGGATTGTAAAGACGCCAACCCAGAACAAGCTCAAACCTGTGTAACTGCCTATAAGCAGGCATTGGCCGAAGCAGAGCGCACCGCTCCTAAATATAACAGCCAAGGTGACTGTGAGAGTGAGTTCGGGCCAAATCAGTGTCGCTATGTGGAACGCAATTCAAGCTCGTTTTTCATCCCTTTTATGACGGGTTACATGATCAGTAATTTGTTGTCGCCAAATCGCTATCAATACCAACCGCTGTTTACCTCCTATTCACCCTATTCTTCCTATCGCCATCGCTGGGTCGGTGCAGACGGTTATGATTATGGTGATATTCGCAAACGTAATTACAAAGTCAAACCCGATGCGTTTAAACCCAAACCTACTGTGAGTAAAACCATAAAGCGGGGCGGTTTTGGTAGCAGTGTTCGCGCAAAATCTAGCTGGGGCAGTAAGAGCAGCGGCTCTAAAGGCGGCTGGGGCGGATAAACCGCCCTTAAGGTCAATCCACTAACTTTTCATTATGCGGCAGGGATGCTGTCCCTGCCCATCAACCCGACTCACGCCAAGCACTGAGGTACCTGCATGATCCGATTACCCATTGATGAAAGACTAGATTGGCAGCAACAAGCAGACAAGATTGGCTTTCATTTTCATACAATGTACGGGGACCGCTATTGGGATGAAAGAGCCTATTATTCTTTTACCCGCGAACAAATTGAAAATGACTTAGAAGATCCGACCGAAGAGCTGAATCAAATGGCTTTGCATGTGGTCGACAACATCATCAACGATGAAGAACTACTGAAAAAATTTGCTATTCCGGCCAGTCAGTGGGATTTGGTTAGACACTCTTGGCGGCAAAAAGACCCTTCGTTGTACGGCCGCATCGATCTATCCTACGATGGATCTTCGCCGGCAAAATTGCTTGAGATGAACATGGATACACCTACCTCTGTGTTTGAAGCAGGCCATTGGCAATGGCTTTGGTTAGAACAAAATGTGGATAGCGCTAAGTTGCCTCGTTCGGCAGACCAATTTAATTCCATTCAAGAAAAGTTAATTTATCGTTTTGCGGACATCGCAGCTAAGCATCCTAACCAACAGCTCCATTTTGCATGTTGTAAAGATACCAAGGAAGACTTAGGTACCATTGAATATCTTGCATCTTGCGCAGCAGAATCGGGGATCCCTGTAAAATTTAGCTTTATTGAAGATATTGGCATCACGCAAGATAATCAATTCACCGATCTGGATGATGAACTCATAGAATGGATATTTAAGCTATACCCTTGGGAGTTCATGATGCGCGAAGAGTTTGGGGACTACCTTGCTCAGCAAAAATGTCACTGGTTGGAACCCCCATGGAAGTCATTATTATCCAACAAAGCAATCTTGCCTCTGCTTTGGTCGCATTTCCCCAAGCATCCCAATTTGTTGCCAGCATACTTTGCTGATCAACAGCATTTGCTAGACCAAAAAGGTGGTATTGTCCGCAAACCTATTTTCTCTAGGGAAGGCGCTAATATTAAGATTCAAAAAGATGGCAAGGTGATCGCTGAATCAGACGGATTCTATGGCGATGAAGGGTTTATATATCAAGGATATGCGCCCTTACCTAAATTTGGCGATTATTATACCTTGATAGGGAGTTGGCTGGTGGGTGATAAGGCAGCAGGTTTAACTATTCGTGAGGATGGCAATATTATCACTCAAGACATGAGCCGATTTGTGCCACATATCATCATTGACTGAGACAGAAGGTGGCATATCATCTACAACGGCCAAGATACCTTGCCAAACTAATTGAGCAGATAATACACTCAAGATCAGTCTAAATATTAATTTGAATTTTGCCGTCGGCAACTTAACTAAAAGTCGTAAACCAAACCAAGTGCCTAGGGCACCAGCACTAATCATTAATAATATCAGTGGCAGCCATTGCCAGAATGAAAAGCCAGCCGCCACATAAACCAACGCTTTCAAAGTGTGCTGAAGGGTCATACAACTAGAAAACGTGGCCGTGAAGCGCATCTTGTCGTAGCCATTTACATGCATCCAACTACCCACTAACGGACCGCTGGCTCCGACAAACATAGAAAGAAAAGTGGTGATGTAGCCTGCTATTATCTTCCATAGGGTAGAGGTCTCAGCAATTTTAGGCGTCACGCCCCACAATAAATACAAGACAAAGATGCCAACTGCTATCTTACTCAAATCGTGGGGGAAGTCCGCTACAAAAAACCAAGAGCTCAGCGCGCCGCCTAGCCCGCCTATAGAAAAAAATATCAGCATGGCGCGATCAATGTAACGAAAGGTCATAGCTGCGCGGTTTGCATTTGAGCCTAATTGCACTAAACCGTGCACAGGTATAACGACCGACATCGGCATAATTGATGCTAACACCACCAGCAACATCAGTCCGCCCCCCGCGCCAAATGCAGCAGTAAAGAAAGATGTCATTCCGGCCAATACGATTAATAGGCAAGTCGTAAGAGGCGTTAAAAAATCGTTGGTGAAAAATTCCATTTATCTATATTAACTGAAAAACAGTAGCGATAAATCTTATATTAACTAGATATTTTATCCTGCGATTAATATGCACAAACAGGGGGTCAGCAACGACAGTTTTCACCCATTTGTACGGTCTAGCAGGCATCAATTATGTGAAGCCTGGGGAAATTCCAACCTGTCGTAATCAGCTTAAATTTCACGGTGATAAAACTTGTTACATCTATTAGGGTTCCAATCACTATCTGCGCCCTTTACACTGCAGCGACAATAAAAACCGTTGTTTAACCTAGCTTAGCGATTTTAAGCCTTGCGGTAGTATAGTAATTTAAGGAACCTATGTGACGGGAAATGCAACCTCAAAGCTCTACTTACAATTTAAGTTTGTTTTTTATTTCATACTAACCTTTGCAATAATTGAGTTGGTAAATATTATTTCGAACCGCAGTTTGAATGTGTTCGGTATTTATCCTCGTGAGTTATTTGGCTTACGGGGTATTTTGTTGAGTCCTTTGCTACACAGAGATATTTTTCACTTCGGTGCAAATATTGTCACATTAGCAATTTTCAGTTGGCTGGTGCTGCAATATGGCCGCAATAAGTTTTTCGCGATTACACTATTTATTGTACTCAGCAGCGGCTTAATGGTTTGGATATTGGGCCGTTCTGCCATGCACATAGGTGCCAGTGGATTGGTATATGGTTATCTAGGGTTTTTATTCTTAGGCGGGCTACTGGCAGAAAGATTTAAATTGTTGTTTATTTCACTTATTGTCACATTTTTTTACGGGGGATTGATTTTTGGTGTCTTCCCTACCCGCACGTTTGTATCTTGGGAGTCCCATTTATTCGGCTTCATAACAGGATTAGTGGCTGCAAAAATTTGGGCAAAAAGGAGATAGTCGCGCAAAAATAATTACACCAGTGAGTTATATTATCGCAGTTATTTGCACTTTGGGCCCGTTGTTATTAGAGCTTTGGTGGTAAATTCGATATAATTTTTGTTCCTATTATGAGAGTCCTAATTCATGACCAATCAAGCAGAAAGTTCGACAAGCAAAAAGCCTGCTAAACCTAAACAAAACGGCGGTTTCCTTGGGAACTTGGCATTTAATATTGTTATCCCAGTATTAATTCTAACCAACCTAAGTGGAGAAGACTCCTTAGGGCCAGCCTGGAGCGTAGTGATTGCCTTGCTATTTCCAATTGGCTTTGGCCTATGGGATCTGAAGAAATCAGGCAAAGTTAACGGTTTTTCTGTGCTAGGGATTATCAGTATTTTTCTGACCGGTGGTATAACACTGCTCAAACTACCAGCAGAATATATAGCTATTAAAGAAGCCGCGATCCCATTGTTAATTGGTATTGCCGTGTTAGTCTCGCAATTCACTCAAAAGCCTTTAGTCAGACTCCTTATTTTGAATGAGAATGTGATTGACCTACAAGCATTAAATCTGGCTCTTGAAAATAAAAATAATACTGCGCTTTTTAATCAGAAGGTAAATGTCAGCTCTTATATTGTGACAGCATCTTTTTTCTTATCCTCAGCACTTAATTATATTTTAGCGAAAATGATTTTAGTTAGCGAGCCAGGCACAACCGCATATATTGAAGAGTTAGGGCGTATGACGGCTCTAAGCTATCCAGTTATTGTGATCCCAAGCACTATTATGTTATTTGGCGCAATAGGTTATTTATTTGTACAAATGAAAAAGTTGACTGGCGAAGATTTTTTCACATTTATATTAGAAGAAGCTTAGCTCGGTAGCGTACTATTCGATTAACAAGGCTAGCAAGATATAAAAAAGAGGTATCAATTGATACCTCTTTTTTGTTTTAACCACCATTATTAGTGTCATTTAGTCTGCTTGTTGACCCAGCAAAGCAAATATTTTTTGCGGAATTTCAACATTATCCATATGCCCTGAGAAGTGCTCAGAACCAGCCCCCATGGCAAATATCTGCACATCAACGCCTGTGTGACCAGAGGTAGTCCATCCGGTATTCGTGCGCTTATCCATAACTTTTTTCAGTTGTACGTAAACGGCTTTTTGGTCGCCAATACTAGCAGTTGCAATGAGCGCTTTTTCTTCCTCCGTTAACGCAAATCCTAAACCCTTGTGCGCTTCTTCGAATGGTGTATCACTAGTGGTCATTTTAGCCGCTAGAGTAGTTAAAGACGCATTAAGATTTTTTAGCGGATCTGGCTTCCACTCATATAAACCATCGGCTGCGAGAGTAAATCCGCCGGTACTATGGTCGGCGGTCAACACCACTAGGGTGTCTGGATGCTGCTCAACATAGCTTTCAAGCCATTCTAGGGTCTTGGCCAAATCATGCATTTCAGCCATAGCAGACGCCACATCGTTAGAATGCCCTGCCCAATCTACCTGACTGGCTTCCACTACCAAGAAGAAGCCCTTGTCGTTCTCGAGTTGTTTGACCGCAGCCCCTGTCAACATGGGTAAACGCACACGGTTGTTGGTATCCAGAGCCCAGGGCATACCCTGCTCGCCAAATAATCCAATTACAGGTTTATTAGGCTGCAAATCCCCCAAAGCTGATAAGGTATCAATGTATTGGTATCCGGCAGCTTGAAATTGCTCAACCAAGTTACGATCTTTACGGATAAAGTAATCCCAGCCACCGCCTAACATCACATCTAACACAAACATTCCATTTAGTTTTCGATCATAGTAGCTATCTGCTATTTGATCATAATTGCGACGGGACTCATTGTGAGCAGCAAAAGATGCTGGTGTGGCATGATTGATTTGCGAGGTAACTGCAACTCCGGTTTTCATCCCTTTGAGTCGGGCCAACTCTAAAGTGGTTTGAAGGGACTTCTTGTCAATATCAACGGCGATGGCACCATTGTAAGACTTAAACCCTGTCGATAGTGCAGTAGCACCGGCTGCTGAATCAGTGACATAACCACTCATTCGTGCAGGATAGGTGCTGGCCATGCCAACTAAGTGACGGTCAAACACAGTTTCTTCTATATTTGCCGACGATTTATCGTCCGCAAAATAACGATAAGCAGTGGTATACGCCGGTCCCATACCATCACCTATCACCATGATGATATTCTTAGGTTTTTCATCTGCATTGGCAGTACAAAGTACCAACACACTAAGCAGTGCTAAAATAGATTTCATTACAACTCCGAATGACTATTTACTTCAGGATTCATTATACCTGTGAAGGCGGATCATACTGGAATAAGCCAAAAGAGGCACTACAGTTTGCTGATTTTGAACCCATAACTATAGCAAATGAACGTGAATTTGAACCTATAGGTCTCATTTCAATGACCATAAGAAATACACGGGCCCCTAAGGGAGTGGTATTTTTAGGAATAATTTGTCGGCATTTCTGCCAAAGGATAATACTAGAAGTCGTATGTTTAGTCTGATTCTAATTTTTCACGCATGCGCTGTTGAACCACATCCACTAACAAATCAGGCTGAAACTTTGAGATAAAGCGGTTGCAACCAACCTTCTCAACCATAGCTTCATTAAAACTACCACTTAGCGAGGTATTGAGTGCGATGAATAGGTGCTTCATGCGCTCATCTGAACGCACTTCTGAGGTCAAACGATAACCGTCCATCTCAGGCATTTCTGCATCGGTAAACATCATCAAAATTTCGTCGGTGACATTTTTGCCTTCATCAGCCCATTGTCGTAACAAGTTCAACGCCATCAAACCGTCACGCCGCTCAATGATATTTATACCCAATTGCTTTAATGTGTCTCGGATCTGCCACCTTGCTGTTGCCGAGTCATCTACAACTAACACAGTTTGCCCCTTCAAATGCTTTACCACATCTTCATCGAGTACATCTTCAGAAATATGGGTGTCGTACTCAATAATTTCTGCCAAGACCTTTTCCACGTCGATAATTTCCACTAGCTCATTTTTACCATCAACTTCAATTTGAGTAATCGCAGTCAGATAGTTGTTTTTGCCTATAGTGGTAGGCGGTGGCTGGATATTACTCCAGGATGTATTGACTATGTTCATCACCTCGCCGATCAAAAAACCCTGCACACTACGATTGTATTCAGTGATGATGACATTTTGATTCTGCGATACTTTTGGAGAGGAACTGATTTTAATGGCTTGGCGCAAATCGATCACAGGTATTGATGTACCGCGATAGTTGGTTATACCTTTTAAATGAGCATGTGAACCGGGAATTTGATTTAGTTGTGGTACCGTAATCACTTCTTTTACTTTGAAAACATTGATTGCAAAAGTGTGCCTCGTACCTAACTTAAACATCAAAAGTTCAAGCCTGTTCTCGCCTACAAGTTGAGTTCTTTGATCGACTGACGCTAAAATTCCGGACATAGGTACCATACACTTAGTTGACTATATACATAATAGTCTTAAAACGGCTCTGTGGTAAACCTGTCAACGGCATAGTTTTATACTATAGCCGAATTATTCACAGCGGTTATTTTTACAATTTAATATATATCGCTATGGAAATTGTTTTACTCACGCCACACATTCACAATATCTATACCGAAAATAATTAACATCAGTTTCATTTATTCAAACCATCCCGTTACTATGACTCCATCGATGCAAACAATATTAACAATAGGCGAATCGATAATTTTAAGTTAATAGCCAAGTCACTACTTCGCTGTTGACCTCAGTTCCCTACAAAAGTAACGAGAAGGATAGAGCTATGTCTCAATACCAAAATGATCTAAATGCAGTATCACAACTTTGTCAGCAAAATGGTAGTGGCTGGAGTGCAATTAATCCAGAATACGCAGCTCGTATGAAAGCTCAAAACCGATTCAAGACAGGTCTGGAAATCGCAAAGTATACCGCTGCTATTATGCGTAAAGACATGGCGGATTATGATGCCGACAACAGTCAATACACTCAATCCTTGGGATGCTGGCATGGGTTCATCGGCCAACAAAAAATGTTGGCCGTTAAAAAACACCAAGGCACAACAGATAAAAGTTATCTTTATCTTTCGGGTTGGATGGTTGCCGCCCTTCGCTCTGAGTTCGGTCCTTTACCTGATCAATCCATGCATGAAAAAACCTCAGTTGCAGCGTTAATTGAAGAGCTCTACACCTTTCTTCGCCAAGCCGATGCGCGGGAACTGGGCGACTTGTTTAAACAATTAGACAGCGCCAAGGCCGCAGGTAAAGACAGCAGCGAAATACAGGCGCAGATAGACAATTATGAGACTCATGTGGTGCCGATCATCGCCGATATTGATGCCGGATTTGGAAACGAAGAGGCTACTTATTTGCTCGCCAAGAAGATGATTGAAGCGGGTGCTTGTTGCATTCAAATCGAGAATCAAGTTTCTGATGCCAAGCAATGTGGTCACCAAGATGGCAAAGTTACTGTTCCTCATGAAGACTTCTTAGCTAAGATTAATGCTGTGCGTTATGCGTTTCTAGAACTAGGCGTGGATGACGGTGTGATAGTGGCCAGAACCGATTCTTTAGGTGCAGGTTTGACCCAGAAAATCCCTGTTTCAACTAAAGCAGGGGATTTAGCGTCTCAGTACAACGCCTTTTTAGATACCACCGCGGTAAATTCTGTTGATGATTTAAATGATGGCGATTTGGCTCTTCGCCAAGATGGTCAGCTTGTTAAACCAGTACGTTTACCAAATGGATTGTTTAAATTCAAGGACGATACTGGCTTTGATCGTGTGGTTCTGGACTGCATAACATCATTGCAAAATGGCGCTGATTTATTGTGGATTGAGACCGAGAAACCTCATGTAGGACAAATTGGTGCAATGGTAGACGCGATTCGTCAAACTATCCCGAATGCTAAATTGGTTTATAACAACTCCCCTTCATTCAACTGGACGCTAAACTTCCGTCAACAAGTTTTCGATACTTGGCAGGAAGCGGGTAAAGACCTAAGCCAATACAACCGTGATGAATTAATGTCTGTGAAATATGATGACAGCGACTTGGCTCAAGAAGCAGATGAAAAAATCCGCACCTTCCAGGCTGATGCAGCCCGTGAAGCTGGTATTTTCCATCATTTGATCACTTTACCAACCTATCATACAGCGGCTCTATCCACTGACAATCTAGCCAAAGGATATTTCGGGGACCAAGGTATGCTTGCTTATGTTAAGGGCGTGCAACGTCAAGAACTCCGTCAGGGCCTAGCGTGTGTGAAGCACCAAGCCATGGCAGGATCTAATTTAGGTGATGACCATAAAGAATACTTCAGTGGTGAGCAGGCGCTTAAGGCAGCCGGCGAAGACAACACCATGAACCAATTTGATGCGTAAATCATCGCGCTCAAAGTGAACTAGCTAAAAGAGCAAGCACTCGCTTGCTCTTTTTTTATCCACAAAACCAATTGATTGGATTTTGTGTGTGAATACCCCCCACCTGTTGATATAATCCTTTGAAAATCAGACCATAAGTAGATTTATTTTGAACATAGCAAAAGTCGACCTGAATTTATTGGTGTATTTAGATGTTCTGCTTCGTGAAGGAAGTGTAACCAAAGCAGCCAATCAGCTAAGTATCACTCAACCTGCCATGAGCAACGGTTTGAAGCGTTTACGGGACTTGTTCAAAGATCCGCTATTAGTTCGCACTAGTGACGGTATGACTCCAACTAAACGGGCATTGGAATTGCAACCTGTAGTCCGAGATGTACTAGCCAAACTTGAAACCACAATTCAACCTGAGACCGAATTTGTTCCGGCTACAAGCCATCGAACCTTTAGAATTATGGCGAGTGACTATGCTGAATCTACTTTACTGATCGAGGTTATTCGCCAATTAGGTAAAATTGCCCCTAACATCACCTTGGATGTTATCACCCCAAGTGATGTGACGTTTCACGACGTAGAGCACGGCAAAGTAGATATGGCTATCAATCGTTTCGATGAATTGCCCCTTTCTTTTCACCAGAAAGTGATTTGGTACGACACCTTTTCCTGTGTGTTAAATAGTCAGAACCCGATAGTGGCAAAATTTGATTTACACAGTTACTTGTCGGCTCAACATATTTGGGTGAGTAAAACCGGATTTGGTGTCGGTGTGGGGGTGGATCCCAATGAAGTACAAAAACTAGGTTGGGTGGATGCTGAGCTGACCAAAATTGGCAAGAAGCGAGATATCCGTGTATTCACTCGCCATTACCATGTAGCCTTGCAGTTAGCAAAAGCGCAAAATTTGATTGCGACGCTGCCTTCAAAGGCTGCACATCTTTATCACAAAGACCAAGATGTGGTTATATTAGACCCACCCTTTGATATTCCCCCTATTGCACTCAAAATGGCTTGGAGCGCGCTATTGCATCACGATGCAGGGCATATATGGTTCCGACGTTTAATTGGTGATGTGGCAAACCAACTAAGTTAGTCAAATGCTGCCTGAAGGGACAGCTGTCACCCCTAACATTCACCAAATCTATCACAGGCATAATAACCATAAATTAAACATAATTTCATTGACTGGGTATGATAGTCAAATCACACACCGCAGGAGTAATGGCTATGCAGAATTATGTAACACGAGGATCACTCCAGGTTGCTGAAGTATTAGAAAACTTTATAAGCAATGAGGCACTGCCGCAAACTCAAGTTGATTCAGAATTATTTTGGCAAGGCTTTTCTTCACTACTTAAAGACTTAGTGCCCATCAATCAATCCTTGCTACAAAAGCGCGATAGTTTGCAACATCAACTAGATAAATATTACCTTTCTCATCCACAATACGAGTTGAGTTCCTATAAAACTTTTTTACAAGATATTGGCTACTTGGTTCCCGCGCCAGTACCGTTCAAAATAAGCACCACCAACGTTGATGCTGAAATAGCTACTATGGCAGGCCCACAGCTCGTTGTACCTATTAATAACGCGCGCTATGCCATCAATGCAGCAAACGCCCGCTGGGGAAGCTTATATGATGCAGCTTATGGTACTGACGTAATAAGTGAAGACAATGGAGCGCAAAAGGGTAAGCAATATAATCCAGTGCGTGGTCAACTGGTAATAGAATTTGGCCGTCAGTGGTTGGATAAAATAGCCCCGCTGCAACAGAGTACACACGCAGATGTCGTTAAATATAGTATCGAGAATTCAGCACTTGTCTGCACCTTGGAAAATAACCAAACAGCTCACTTGGCAACCCCAGAACAATTAATCGGTTTCAAAGGTGATTTGGCTGACCCGAGCGGAATCTTGTTAAAACACAACGGGCTGCATGTTGAATTACAATTTGATCGCTCTCATCCTGTGGGCAAAAGCGACTCAAGTGGCCTGAAAGATATACTAGTCGAATCTGCTTTGACCACTATCATGGACTGTGAAGACTCTGTTGCAGCAGTGGATGCCGACGACAAAACCCTAGTTTATCGCAACTGGTTAGGTTTGATGAAGGGTACGCTAGAGACCTATGTCACTAAAGGCGGTAAGCAATTCACCCGTACCCTAAACGCTGACAGAAGCTACACTAATATTGACGGAAGTACTCTTGCGCTAAATGGCCGCAGCCTGATGTTTGTGCGCAATGTAGGCCATTTGATGGATACAGATGCGATTCTCTTGGACGGTAAACCTGTACCAGAAGGGATCGTAGATGGCGTGCTCACCTCATTAATTGCAAAGCATGATTTGCTCGGTAATGGGCGTTTCAAAAACAGCCAACATGGTAGTATTTATATCGTTAAACCTAAGATGCATGGGCCTGAAGAAGTTACTTTTTCAGATACTCTATTTGAGCGTATCGAGCAACTTTTAGGCCTCGCCCCCAATACGGTAAAAATGGGTATCATGGATGAAGAACGCCGTACCAGCGTTAACCTAAGCGCATGTATTGAGGCGGCAAAAACCCGAGTAGTCTTTATCAACACTGGCTTTCTTGACCGCACCGGTGATGAAATCCACACCTCGATGCAAGCCGGCGCCTTTGCCCTCAAAGCTCAGTTGAAGAAAGAGCCTTGGATAACTGCCTATGAAAAAGACAATGTTACCCATGGCTTGAACGCCGGATTCTCTGGTAAAGCGCAGATAGGCAAAGGCATGTGGCCAATTCCAGATCATATGGCTGAAATGATGCAGGCCAAACAAGTACATCCTTTGTCAGGGGCCAATACGGCTTGGGTACCCTCGCCTACTGCAGCAACATTACATGCACTGCATTATCATCAAATTGATGTTTTTGCGAAGCAGTCTGAATTGTCCCTCACACATACCACTTCAGTCGATGACATTTTACGTATTCCATTAATGAAACCTGCAGTAAATGTCAGTCCGCAAGAGATTCAGAACGATCTTGACAACAATGTCCAAGGGATCCTTGGATACGTTGTCAGATGGGTCAATCAAGGAATTGGCTGTTCTAAAGTGCCGGACATCAACAATGTTGGCTTAATGGAAGACCGCGCGACTTTACGTATTTCAAGTCAACACATTGCCAATTGGTTGGAACATAAACTTGTTAATGAAGAACAAGTGAAAGAATCTCTACAGCGTATGGCCAGCTTAGTTGATCAACAGAACTCTAGTGATTCTGAATATATAAATATGTGTCCTGATTTGGACAATTCGATTGCATATAGTGCCGCTAAAGCACTGATTTTTGAAGGGACTAAGCAACCCAATGGTTATACCGAGCCACTATTGCATGAAATGCGTAGAAGAATGAAAGCTCAGCTAAATAGCACTAACTGACGGCGTTAATATGTAAATTTTTAACTATTTGCATAAAAAAGGGTTAAGCAATGCTTAACCCTTTTTTGATCCAACGGTAATCCAAGAATCACCTTAAGTGCCAGAATTAAACCCCAAAGTAGTCTTTATACCATTTCACAAAATTTCCAATACCTTCGTTGATATTGGTTTGTGGACGATAATCGACATCTGTCACAAGTGCTTCAACATCTGCGTAGGTATCAGGCACATCGCCTAACTGCAGAGGAAGCAGTTCTTTTTCAGCTACTTTGCCAAGATGACTTTCCAGAGTTTCAATGTAATCCATCAGCTCTACCGGTGTTTGCGCACCAATATTATAAACCTTCCACGGAGCCTTGCTGCTACCTGGATCGGGATTCTTACCACTCCACTCAGGATTCGCTTCGGCATTGTGGTCAAGGGTACGAATAATCCCTTCAACGATATCATCGATATAGGTGAAGTCGCGTCTATGCTTACCGTAATTAAATACTTTAATAGGCTTATCTTCTAATATCGCTTTGGTAAACAAGAAAAGTGCCATATCAGGTCGTCCCCAGGGTCCGTAGACTGTAAAGAAACGCAACCCTGTGGTAGGTAGATTGTATAGGTGACTGTAGGTATGAGCCATCAGCTCATTGGCTTTCTTACTGGCAGCATACAATGATACCGGATGATCAACATTGTCGTGAACCGAGAACGGCATAGATTCGTTGGCACCATAGACTGAGCTGGATGAAGCATAAACTAAGTGTGCAACTTTATTATGGCGACACCCTTCTAGCACATTCATGTAACCGACGATATTCGCGTCTATGTAAGCATGTGGATTTTCAAGTGAATAACGCACACCAGCTTGGGCGGCTAAATGCACCACTTTGTCGAACTTGTGCTCCGCAAAAAGTGCTTCCATTCCTTCACGGTCTTCCACACTCATTTTAACAAAGGTGAAATTAAAGGCATGCTTATGTTGCTCGACACGTTTAAGTCTATCTAGCTTTAGATTGACATCGTAATAGTCATTCAGATTGTCCAATCCAACAACTTCATCACCTCGTTCTAACAAATACAAACTTACATGGGAGCCAATAAATCCAGCCGCTCCGGTTACTAAAACTTTCATCAATTTTCCTATAATCGCAAATCTACGATCTTTTTATCTACAATGTATTTCAAATCAAAAATAACACAGTTGTCTTTGCCTAAAGCAGTTAATTCTTCACTGCTCATTTGTTTAAATTGCTGATGGGCAACTGCGGCAATAATGGCATCATATTTACCCGCTTCAGGTTTATCCACTAAACGTAAGCCATATTCTTGGTAAACTTCGTCAGATTCTGCCCAAGGGTCATAGATGTCCATATTAACATGGTAATTCTCTAACTCAGTGGCAATATCGACCACTTTAGTATTGCGAATATCAGGACAATTTTCTTTAAAGGTAATACCTAGCAGTAAGACATTGGCGCCATTAACCATAATCTTTTTGTTAAGCATTTTTTTGACTAGACGACTGACGACGTATTCGCCCATCTGGTCGTTAATTCTCCGTCCAGCTAATATGACCTCGGGATGATAACCAATCTCTTCGGCTTTATGGGTCAAATAGTAAGGATCCACACCAATACAATGACCTCCCACTAAGCCCGGTCTAAAGGGAAGGAAGTTCCACTTACTTCCCGCCGCAAGTAACACCTCTTCAGTATCAATTCCCAAACGTTCAAATATCATTGCAAGCTCGTTAATCAATGCAATATTTAAATCACGCTGCGTGTTTTCAATCACTTTAGCCGCTTCGGCCACCTTGATAGAAGAAGCTTTGTGAGTACCGGCCTGAATAATGCTCAAATACAGCTGATCTACTCGCTCTGCTACATCTTCAGTGGAGCCGCTAGTTACTTTTACAATACTCTCTAGACGATGGGTTTTATCACCTGGATTAATCCGTTCTGGACTGTAACCTGCGTAGAAGTCTTGATTAAAAACCAATCCTGAATGCTGCTCGATTAAGGGAATACAAACTTCCTCGGTCGCCCCAGGATAAACAGTAGATTCGTAAATAACAGTGGTACCTGCTTGTAATATCTTACCAATCATTTCACTGGCTCTTCGCAAAGGCGTTAGATCAGGTTGACGATTTTTATCAATCGGAGTGGGAACCGTGACTATAATATAATCACACTGGGACAAATCTTCGGAGTCATAACTAAAGGATAAATCGTTAACCGAAGACAGTTCCTGTGCAGATACCTCGAGGGTATGGTCTTCACCGCGATTTAATTCAGCGATTCGCTGCTGGTTAATATCAAATCCAATCGTCCTGTATTGCTTGCCAAAGGCAACCGCTAGAGGCAAGCCAACGTAACCTAACCCGATGATCCCTATACATTTTGCAAGTTTGTTTTGTGCCAAGCTTATTTCCTCACCCCAGATATAAATCCGTATGTTGATGTTAGTCAGTTTTGTTTGTCTAGTTTGCCCTGAAAAAGGATAAATTAGTAGTATAGAAAAGGATTAAAATTGTGATGGCGGCGAATTACCAATTGGGATTATTGGGTAACTTAGGGTCAAATTGGTGTTTACCAACTAGTTGATCACGTAAAGATAAAAACAATTTAATAACAAAATGCTTAAATAAAATAGATGTTGGCATTTTAATCCAATGGCCGCGCAGATAGACAATGTTTTTAGCAACTTTATGTCGACGACCCAATACCTGATCATGCTCAGGTGCCACCGCAGGAATAAAAGCGTTTTCTAACAACCAAGCCTGACGTTTCGACAACGGGAAGTTAGCTACAAATTGCTGGGCGATTTCAGGCAATAATATTTCACTGTAGTATTGTATTGAACGCAAACAACATAAGGTCTCGAAGTTGAATCCGGTTTGCTTTGATAAATCTAATAGTTTCAACCAAAACGCATCATCGCCAAATTCTTCAATCAGAAGCAGTATATCGAGCATATCTCGCATCCAACTCGAACTATCTTCATTGGCGAACATATGAATAATACTGTGCATCACCGTGGAGGCTGGATCTAAAACAAAGCATCCATTTTGAGTCTTCTGTCTAGATGCAATGAATGATGATACATCAGGAGAACGGCCACTAATAGGCGGATACAGATTATGATGCATGTCAACCACTGTAGCGCGGTTCAAGTGAATTAATGGTGGGATTTCATGGGCCCATTGGCGATAATATTTCTCATCATAATCACTCAAAGGTTCTGATTTCCAGCGGCGTGACTTTAAATGGGCTTCGGCTTTGGCTAGGTCCTGCTGATTAACCAACACATCAATATCAGAACATATTCTGCCTCGGCTATTGCTACTGTCACGCAAAGTATATCCCGCACCCTTCAAAAATATGGCGGTGACATCAATTTCTTCGAATAGCAAGCGTAGTTCAGACGCTTCAAAATTGATTTGTAGTGCTTGTCGGTCGGCATAGACTTGCGCCGAATTTAGGTGTTTTTGGGCGAATTCCGGATACTGATTAAGACATCCATGCCGTTGTGCGCTGTGATACAAACTGGCCAGGACTTTTGCTTCTCGCAGAATAAAAATCACCTCTTGCCAGTACGATAAACTGTAATCTACTCCTACCTTAGGCTCCAATAGCAAGCTAAATAAACTACGGGTATCGATCATCGGCAACTCTCAATAATGTCTTCAGTTAGAAAATCATCCACATCTGCGACATTATCGTATTCGATTTCAAAATGAGCGGTATTGCGAATAATTTTATCTACCGTCTCGAAACCTTTTTTGGCTAACACATTGTAATTAAATGCATTCTTACTCAGCACATTGAAAGCATCTAAGTGGCTTAATTGATAAATGGTCAGCTCTGTATTAGCCCGATATTTAGGAAAAACTACAGCGACTATGGGCACCGGAATGAGTGACTGGTAACGCTGCCAATCCATGACTTTAACGTGGGCCACATCACCTTTTTGAGTATCTCGACAAATTGGTGTGAAATTAGCTGCTGGGTGCCAAGATTTAACTAATTCAATAGAGTTATTTTTTAAGCAGACGGGCCGATATAAAGGTGACACTTGGCCACTTTGAGTATCAATAACCGCCATCTCATCTGAATAAGTTGACCATCCGGCTAGGCCTAAATAGGCCGTTAAGGTACTTTTACCTGAGCCTGGCAATGCCGGGAAAATTATCGCTTTACCATTTTTAACTAACACCGCAGCGTGGATCAACAACTTATTGTATTCGTGTGCTGCGATACACCAATTCATTCCCCACTCTAATACTGCCGCAGCTTGGGAAACAGGCAAGGGTTTAAAAGGTGAATGCTGATCAGAGAAAAAGCTAACTTGGGGTTTGATAAAACGTCGAACTAGGGATTCAAAAATGATGCGGATTTTAAAATCCACAGGTTGGTCTAACTCAGGCACGTCTCCGTATATTATTTTCACCGCCTCATCGACATGCGGCGCCTGCGAGCAATAGTCAAAATGATAAAGGCCAGTATGGATTCGTAGCATTTAAACCTGTTCCCGCAGCACTTTGCGCTCGATTAATTGCTGTAAGGTATGCTCAGCAGTATCAGTGCTTAGCTCAAGCCATTCAATTAAATTTAACAGGGTTATGCTTGCGGGAATCGGCACTGCAATGAGATCGGCTTTCACAGTGCCTTGAGCATGGAGAAAAGTAGTATCACCATTGTAGGCGTTATAAATCGCTATGCCACTTCCGTCCTGTAACCAAGTAACTACAGACCCCGCTACTACGGCATAATGTTTGTCAGATAAATGAGTCAACGAGTAATCGTACTGCTTACACAGGTTTCCACTGAGTGGATGCGGTTCCATCAAAGCCTAAATCATAATCGCTGATACCTAAACTACTAGTTCTGAAGGTTTGGTCGTTACGACTTAACATTTGCCCCGTACTAGCCGCATGATTTTCTATGTACCAATATAAGAACACTTGCTCAGTCAACTCTTGAGCTTGATGGTCGCCATGGTAGCCGTCATAAAAGCCAAAAAAGGCATTTAGATATACAGCAGCTAATTTGGAATAAATACCTGATGAACCAGCTTCCCATGTATCTAACGCGCCACGGCAGGTTTTATTTATTGGATTGAGTTCTTGTGGCAACCTCAAAACACTATTCATGCAAGTGTTTATGACAGATGTATATTTTTCACATTCAGCTCGGTATTCTCTTTCTTTCCAGCTCGAGTCTCTGTAGCGGTTATCATAAATTTCTTTTTTCTTGGCTTTCAAACTAAGGAAGCAATCTTCGTAGTGGTTGTCCCAATCCTTCCATTGAATGGGATGCATACCATTACCTAAATCAGGTATGGTACAGGTGTGGCGTCCGGCATTTTGTGACAAATTACCTGACATCGCGCCAGAAACAGCACAGGTGCCCCAGACCGATTTTGCCGGAAGACTCGCAATAACCGCGCCCGTTGCCGTTTTCTTCAAAAAATTACGGCGCTTTTTCACAACGGAAACATCCTTTGTAGTTGTCTTGTTGAATTCATTCATTGATTAAAACCCATTTTTTGCGACTTCAAAGCGCAGTTTACAATCTATAACTTAATCACAGCAAGAACCGCACCAAATCAGCAACCACTTGATTTAGCTAATCTTAATTAAAGCAATAGCCCATAAGTGTAAAGATATTTGACATACTATTTAAGACTAACTTTTGCTTGTTTGAGTAATTCACGAACATATTTTACAGGTATTGCATAGGTAATACCACTAGGCTCTGATAAAACCGCCTCTTTAGTTGTTTTCACAAAGACCTTGTTGATCACCGCAACGACTTTTCCTTGGTCTACCTCATACACAGCACTACCGCTATTACCTGGGTATGCAGTCGCATCCATCTGATAAATATAGTATGGATCTCGCAGCCGTCGTAAGGTATTTACATCAAGTTGACTAGAGTGACTGCTAGGAATAATAATCGGAGTCGACGCCGCCATAATCCCTTTATGAGTTACCGGATAGTGACCTAAAATTGCTCCAATCGGAAATCCAGTAAATGCCACTTCGGTGCCATCGTCGAGCAAATTATTATCTGCCAATTGCATAGGTTTTAGTTTTTCACTTATCTTTAGCAATGCCAAATCATGTAGTTCATCTATCTCGACAACTGTAGCTTCGAGTGCTTTGGGTTGTCTGCCCGTTCCGACAAAAACCACCCTTTTCTGACGGCTATTTTCCTTTAATGGAGTGCTGATAACATGATGGTTAGTAATAATATAACTGCCGTCTGCGACGGCGAAACCAGTCCCCTGTAGACTAGCTCTTGGCGAATTTATCGGGTCGAAAACACCAATACCTACCACTGATTCTTTTACTTTTTTAACCGTATCTACAATGCTATGCGCCAAGCTAAGATTTGGTGCACATAACAGGACTAAAAATCCTATAGCCAGGTAGCTAAACTTAGACAAAATTCCAGTATCCTTATGCTATTCAACTTATCTAGTGTAATTCAGTTAAGGGTTGAAAATCAGTTATTTTGAAAATGACCGCGCAAAAGATTGAGCAAAAGATAATTTTTTGAACCATATTGTATCTAACATCTTGTTACCAATAAGTGCACCATGTCATCTAAGCAGTTTGAGATTGAAACTAAAATAGTACCTATTTTTTCTGGTGGTGGCACTCGGTTAACCACTCATATAGGTATCATGCAAGCATTGCATGAATTGAACCTAAACTATGACCATATCGTCGGTATTTCCGGAGGTTCTATTGTATCGGCGCTATTTTGCAGTGGTAAATCTTTAGATCAAATAATGACGCTGGCGGTTGAAACAGATTTTAGGCGATTTAAGGGTTATTCCATTTTTCGATTGTTAAAAGAAGGAGGCCTAAGCTCTGGAAATGCTTTTGAACAATGGATGGATAAACAACTTGAAGGTAAAACCTTTAGTCAGATGACCACCGATTTAAGCATTGTCGCAACTGATATTAATGGCGGAGGACCGGTCATTTTTAACAAACAAAACTGTCCCGATTTAGCCGTATCCCAAGCTGTTAGGTTCTCGATGTCAATACCACTTATCTTCAGTTTTAAGCCCTATAAAGATCATCTGTTAGTCGATGGCGCTATTCTTTCAGAAGATGCCTTATTTAGAGAATGGACCGACAGTAACGATGTGAATGTGTGCTTTCGTCTTCAAAGCCAACAAGCACCAAGTATACAAAAACGTAAGGTTTTCTTTCATTTACCTGAATACTTGTTTATGTTGATCAAAACCTTTATGACCGCCTTATCCAGAGAGTATGTGCATGCCGAGCACTGGCATAACACTTTGGTGGTTGATACGGGCGAATTTTCCTCTGTCGATTTTGCACTTACTAAAAAGCAAAAGAAAATGCTTTACGATATAGGTAGAGAAACGACACTTAAGTATTTGCCCATTAAGTTAAAACTGTAGTTAGCTGTAATGGAATACAAACCCTGAGCGTTGTTTGTTGTCTCTATACGGACGTTTATGCACCAACGATGGAGGCAAGTGGTAACAGCACAATTTGCGCGGTAAATAGCGGGGTATTCTGCTGCACATAACCGACACACACATGACTGACCTTTTGTTGGTCACCTTCAACCTTAGTTTCTGGGCTAACCACTATATTCAACACATCATTACTTTTAAGGCTAGCTAATTGCTTCTTATCAATGCAAAGTTTGTGCGACGCATAAATCATTGGATTTTTCACCAAATCATGGCCTATGGCCTGCGCCCGCTCGAGTAACGCTGAAGAGACTAAACTAAGGGGATACATTTGCGGAAATTTAACCCTATCTGAAAATTCGTCAATATAGTGGGATTGCTCGGCGAACGCACTGGTCAGAAAGTTCTTTGCATTCCCCACAATCATATATTTGCGTTTAAGGAAACAGCCACTACTTTGGTGAAACGAGCGGTCCGCACGTCGGCCCCAATCTACATCCAAAGGAATCTCTGCAGGCAACAAAACCGTATTAAATTCTGATTCACGTTTAAAGCCCAATATCACCGCTTTATCATTGGCCTTGAGCAGTAAACGATTTGAATACAACTTGCCATTTTGGTTTTGACTATGTTTACCTGACTTCACGTCTAAATGAAGTTCATCACCTGCAACCACTACACCTGCAAAGGTTAGCTCAAACGCACTAAAAGGAAAATCATCTCGGTGCAGTTGCTGCTGTTCATGGTTTTCAATTTCCGTCTGTTCCATTTGGGTTTCAATAAAACAACCTAATTGGAAGCCTAGTGCTATAGGACCATTAAATGGATTGTGTTTAATCCAATTCCATCGATTTTTATCATGGAATAAATTGAAATCGTCGGTAGAGTTTCTAGCCACTTCAATATGTATTTGGGATAGCCGATGAGGTTTCAACATAATCTCCTTAATTGAACTGTTACTATCTAAACAATTGGTATAAGTATTTAGTTAAACGGCGATTATTTAATGTTAATCGTTTGACAAACATGCAGTTAAACCCGAAACTTTATACTGAATGAAATTGAATTCGTAATATAGGTCATATCAATAATGGTTAATAACCTTCACAAAGGGAAGTCTTAATGACTGAAATTTCAGAAGAAAGCATTTCTAGTCATTTCTCCGACTATTTAAGGCCAGTATTTTCAGAAACTCAGCAACATAAAAATCAGTCTTTTGAGATCCGTCATCAGGTTTATTGTGAAGAATTGCATTTCGAACCGGAGCGAGATGATAGATTAGAAACGGACGAGTTTGATAAGCATGCCCTGCATTGTCTGATTCAGCATAAATCCAGTGAGCTGTTTGCTGGCACCGTCAGATTGATTGTTTCAGATAACCCAAGTCAACTGCTGCCGATAGAACTATATTGTAAAGAAGCCATTCAGCGCCCTGACTTGTTTCCCGATAATTTTGCTCGGAATGACATTTGTGAAATTTCAAGATTAGCCGTTCCAGCCCAATTCAGACGTCGTAAAATGGATAATTACGAAGGGGCAGCGATAGGTATGATCAATAAAGAAATATACTCTGAAACAGAATTAAGGTGTTTCCCCTTTATTGCGGTAGGTTTATATTTGTCGGCCACTTCAATTTTATTGAAGAAAAATATCAATCATTGCTTTGTTATGGTTGAACCTCGTCTAGCCAGAAGCATGCGTTTTGTAGGATTGCCCTTTGAGCAAATTGGACCTGTCATTGACTACCACGGCAAAAGAGCTCCCTACTACATCCAACCTAAACAAGTTGAGCAGAATTTAAAACAAGACTTTAAAGCCTTATTACAAAATATTGATATTGAATTACAACCCCAGATTTGAGGTATATCAGGTCGCTGAGCTCTTTTCTTATATGTGAATAGTATCGATGATAGCGATAATATGAGATCGCCAAGTGACAGATAGCCCCTATTGATTGGTTACTGCCCTAACAAACATAGAGAGACTAATAATGTTTGACTACAAAGAAGCATTTTCTAGAAACATTGGTTGGATGACTGATGAAGAGCAAGAAATTCTTCGCAACAGCAAAGTGGCTATTGGTGGTTTGGGAGGTGTCGGCGGTGATCACGCGATTGTTTGCGCCAGACTAGGTATTGGCAATTTCCATATTTCGGATATGGACCAATATGATTTAGTCAATTTTAATCGTCAGGCCGGTGCCTCCATGAAAACCCTTGGCTTAGAAAAATCTAAGGTAATGGAAGATATACTTGCCAATATCAACCCGGAATCTCGTGTAAAAAATTTCGACACCGGCATTAGTGATGAAAATTTAGAGGACTTTTTAGACGGTGTGGATCTATATATAGATAGCTTGGATATCTTTGCTATGGATATTAGACGAAAAGTGTTTCAACGTTGTTATGAGAAGAATATCCCTTGCGTCACCGCTGCTCCTATGGGAATGGGAACCGCAGTGCTAGTATTTATGCCTGGAAAAATGTCTTTTGAGCAGTATTTTTGTTTAGAAGGACTCAATGAAGAAGATAAGTTTTATCACTTAATTATGGGCTTATCGCCAGCAATGCTGCAACTAAGTTATCTAGTTGACAGAACGAAAGTCGACTTTTGGCATGGGAAAGTTCCATCGACCCCAATGGGAATTTCATTAGCGGCAGGCGTTCTAAATAGTAACGTATTGAAAATCCTGTTAAATCGTGGAGAAGTCCTGTGTGCCCCCCATGGATGGCATGTAGATGCTTACAAAAACAAATCCAAACGAACATGGCGTCCTTGGGGGAATAAAAACCCTATACAGAAGTACATCATGTTTCCCATGGTTAAAAAGGCCATAGGCAAGCCCAAACCAGCGGATATTAGCTAAAATAATAATAGCTTACGAACGGCCCCAAAGCGCTGTTGTGGAGCTAAAGCATGAAACTAAACATTATGTGCTTCTAATCATTGTTTAATTCACACACTTGACTCTAGCGGCTAGGTTTAACATTTGATGTGTTATCTTAGCTGCCAATCTATCCTCTCGATCCTAGCCTACTTTGTTCTTAAATGATTGTTTTTCTTCAGGCTTCTTACAGCGTCTCTTAACCCGGTTCATTTTAACTTGTTTAAAAATAGGGCCTATAATGGATAGAAGTATTGGCTAAGCTACTTTGAGCGGAAAATAAAAAACCCGGCATAAGCCGGGTTTTTTAACACTTTTAAAGTATCTTAGTTTTTACGTCTGCGACCTGCGCCAGCCAAACCTAAAAGACCAAGACCTAATACCGCCAAGCTTGAAGGCTCAGGGATTTGGAAAGATAATGAACCGTCGTGGTTACCAGCCAATGTGAAGGTACCATCGTTATTATCAATAACTGTCACGAAACGCGGATCAGTGTTGAAGTCAACAAAACCGAAACCGTCAATTTCTTGATCAACCAAATCAGCTGCAGAACCTTTATCGAAGTTCAATACGTCACCAGCTGCAATACCGTTTACCATACCAGCACCAACTGAAGAAATCATAGTTCTAAGCGAAGGACCACCTAAGCTCTGTGTCACACTCAAGAAATCAAGAGTGAACAATTCTACAAACTCGCTAGTGTTAGCAAAGCCTGGCGTGAAATAATAGAAAGTGATTTCACCAGTATTATAATCTGTCGCTAAGCCAGGGCCTAAGGTACCAGATAGTTCGAATTGGAAGGTTAAACCCCAGTTACCGAAACCATTGTGGCTTTCAGTACCGAATTGATTTGGTAAAAACCCAGCAACGGCATTGTTAGCGATATTAGCGCCAGCAGCAGGGCCACTGATGAATCCACCTGTAGTAGTGATAGCATCACCCGCAGTTGGACCATTCATATCAGCATCAGTTACCAATGTTGAAGACGAATAGTTATAAGACATTTGCTCTAACCAACCAGTAGTTGTTGCACCAGCAGCTTGATTTTTCAGGTTATCACCGAAATCAGCACCTGCATCAATGTAAAATGCATCAGCCATGGCTACCGAAGAACCAGTTGCTAAAATCATCCCTGCTATTAAAGACTTGTAATTCATATTTATTCTCCAGCGAGTAAGTTAAAGTTGTTAAAGCTATTTTGCATGTCTAGCTTTCCATGATTGTATAAAGCATATTACGGGCCAACTTTTAACTCACTGTTTTTACGTTGTTTTTTATTTATGACTGTTGGGGAGTGTTAAAAATGCTGACACTTTAATTACCCCCAAGTGCTATTATTGATTCGCTTTTTGAGCCGCTTCGTAATGTATTCGATAGTCCTGGTTACTTGGCTGCAAATCAAATGCTTTTTTACTAACTTCTAATGCTCTTTTCAGATCACCATTTTTCAATAATGCGACACCTAGAGTATCCAGCATCATAGGGTTTTCAGGTCGCAGCGCTACCGCTTTTTCTGCATAATCCACCGCTTTAACTGTCTCCCCTGTTTGCCCGTACAGCCAGCCTAAATTGTTTAGTACAATTATATTTTCCGGTAAATACTCAACTAAGAATACATAGTGTTCAATTGCTTTTTCAGGGAATTCCTGCATATACATTTCGGCTAATCTTGCTCTTGTATTAAGATCTAATTTCCGAACTTGTAAATGCTTCTCTAATAGATCAGTTGCGCCTTGTGGCTCATTTAATTGCTTCTTGACTTCAGCCATATAAAGAACGAACCGCCCATCACCGCTTTCATCATAGTAAGCCTGCAGCAGAGGAAGCGCTTTAGAGAATTTTTTCTCTGCATAATAAATCTGTCCCTGTAAGCCTTTAACCATGTTGCTTGACTTAACATGGGCAGGAAGATTATTTAATAACCGCTGAGCCACTGATACATTGCCATTGATCAAACTATAATGAACTTCCATCACCTTAAACTCAGCATCATTTTGATGAAAATTCTGCGCCCGTTTAACCGTATCCAGCGCGCCAACTAAATCTCTAATACCATCATAAATAACGATAGCCGCCAGCCAAGGCTCTCTGCGCATGGGTTCCAACTGTTGCCATTTCAAATACACGTTTAATGCATCCGATGGATTATTTAAAGCTAACAGGCTGTCTGCTTGTGCTTTCCAGTAAAATACCGGTAAATCAGGTTGGGCTTTAACAGTAGTTAGAACATCGAGCACTTGTTGAGGTTTAGACTGCAAAACTAGCGCACGAGCATAATTCAGCTTCTTCTCTAAGTCATTAGGATCCTTTTCATGGATAGCCTTTATCAGACTCAGAGCATCTTTTGTTTGTGAGGAACCTTGCGCTTGAGCCGCCACTAAATACTCAAATGATGCTTGCAAATATTCTGGATTTTCCTTAGCTGCTCGTTCAAGTAATACTAAGGCATCTTTATTGTTACCCTGTTCTTCAGCTTCCTTCGCTAAAAACTTAAGAGAGGTCGGATTATTCGGCGCAACATCCAAAGCCCGCTTGTGTGTCAGCTTGGCAAGTTCAAGCTGACCGGAAACTGTATATATCTCTGCAAGTAAATTAAACGCGGTGATATTATCTGGCTGTTCCGAGATCCATTGCTTGGCGACCTCTGCAGCGCTATCAAAGTTTTTTTGTACAACATATGACTGAGCCAAAGCGAGTCGTGCTTGCATCGCCTCAGGATCTTCGGCTATCGCTTCTTCAAGATCCTGATAGCCAGTTCTATCATTCAACGACAGTTTTAGCATTCCCAAGCGGGTTTTTTCTTGAGAACTACTTGGTTCAACCTTTTTTGCTAACTCAAGCATTTTTTTAGCTTGCTGTCTATTACCCTTATTAACCAAGTCAAATCCGGCCTGAGTAAATAGCCTAGCATCAGAAAGATCGAAGCCTCCAAGGTTACTCAGGGTTTGAGCTGCATCTGTGCTGTAGCCCAAACGTAACTGTATTTCAGCAAACAAGCGTTTACCGGGATGATCTGTAGGTAATAAATTCTGGATGGAAGCTAAATGACTGTGGGCTTGCTCAAGTTTATTTTGCTGATAAGCAGCGACTCCAGCGATTAAGCGGACCCGAGGTGCATTAGAACCATTTGCAATTGCCTGTTCCATAGCTACTTTAGCGCCAGCATAGTCATTTTTATTAAATTTCATTACGCCGACAAATTCATTGAGTCTTGGATTGTCAGGCAATTTTTCAACTAAAGGCGTAATTAATGCCTCAGCTTCATCGTATTGCTGATGTTGTAACAGCGCGTCAATTAATAAGAAATTTCCCTGAGCGTCACCAGGCATTTGCTTATTATAGGCTTTAAAGTCTTGTATCGCTGTCTCGTAATCCTTTTGGCGTAAACTCAATTGCCCTTGTAACAGTCGTGCTTGCATAAACTCAGGGTCTGCCGTTAATAACTCCTGCAAGATCATCAAAGCATCATTTAGTTCACCATCCTGTAATGCATGGTTAGCACGGCCGAGTCGGCTGTATGATGACTGAGGGGCTAATTCTGCTGCACGTTTAATCGCTAACTTTGCTCGAGATACTTCGTTTTGTCTAAACAGAGCCAAGCCTTTGTAGGTTTGCGCGGCGGCTTCGGCTTCTGCGGACAATCCTGTAACACGTTCGACAATAGTGATTATTTGTTGATCTTTTTTAAGAAAATCTAACGCTCCGAGATATATAGGTAATACTTGATTTTTAAAGTAGCCTCCGTCAAAGGCAATTTTAAGCTCTTTTTCAGCTGACGCGGCATTACCACGACTAAAATAAATAGATCCAAGTAAGAATCGCGCTTTTAGGTTTTTCGGGTCACTGGACAATGCATTTTTCAGCACAATAATGGCTTTATCCGACTGGTTTTCCAAAATAGCACTTTCTGCTTCTTCAATGTATTCCGTCGGGGTTTTCTGGCTACAGGCTACCAACGCAAGCGTTGCCAATAACAATCCATATTTTTTTATTGAATTCATACGATGCTCTTTACTAATTAATAAACTAATTTGAGTGTAAACCTACAATAGAACTGAAATTCTATTGTAGGCAGCGTGTTTCGCGAAAGAAAGGGCAATTATCGAAAAGCAGAAACAGCTAAGAAATAAGCCCACTTGAATCGATTAATACTTTGGTATTGAAATGAGACTTGTCTAATACTTTAAATTGTTTGTGATTGACTAATACAAGCACAATATTTGCCTGTTGAATGGCCGTATCTAAGCTCACAAGCTCGATTTTGCTGCCTTCGAGTTTAGCCGGTAACTGATGAATATTAGGTTCAACAGCCAAAATACGACCAACACCTAACTCAGCAAGCTTTTGCGTAATTCCAAGTGCAGGGCTTTCCCGAAGGTCATCGATATCAGGTTTAAATGCCAGCCCTAAACAAGCAATAACGGGACGTTTGAATTCATCTGCAGCCTGTTTCACTTTGTTGATCACATATTCAGGCTTGCCATCATTGACTTCTCTTGCGGTACGGATCATACGCGCAGACTCAGGAGCTGAGGCCACGATGAACCAAGGGTCTACAGCAATACAATGACCGCCAACACCAGGCCCAGGAGTCAGAATATTAACTCTGGGGTGACGATTTGCTAGCGCAATCAACTCCCATACATTTATGCTTAGCTCATCACAAATGACAGACAGCTCATTGGCGAAGGCTATGTTGACGTCGCGAAAGCTATTCTCTGTCAACTTCGCCATTTCTGCAGTTCTTGCATTAGTAGAAATACAATTTCCGCGGACAAAAATCTTATATAGCTCAATGGCTTTTTCGCTACATGCCGCAGACATTCCGCCAATAATACGATCATTAGAGACTAACTCTTCCAATACACGGCCGGGTAACACCCGCTCAGGACAATGGGCAACGTACATGTCTGGCTCATGTGAAGGATGGCCAGGAAAATACAAATCAGGCCGTAGTGTTTGCAACCAACCTGTGAGCTTTTCCGTTGCGCCCACCGGAGACGTGGATTCAAGGATCACCAAATTACCTTTTTCAAGCACCGGAGCTATAGCTTCTGCCGCTTTTTCGATGTAACTCAAATCAGGCTGTTTATCTTCCTTGAACGGAGTTGGCACCGCAATCATAAATGCTTGGGCAGCTTCAGGAGTCAATGAGGCGCGCAATTTCCCCATAGTGACAGCAGCTTGAACGACCATGTCCAAATCCGGCTCAACAATATGAACTTTTCCCTGGTTGATGGTGTCGACTGCCTGTTTGGATACATCGATGCCGATAACTTCGATGCCTCTAGATGCTATTACGGCCGCCGTCGGCAAGCCTATATAACCCAACCCTACTACTGAAACTTTTTCAAATGCCATACTATTCCTTAATTATTGACGATGATATCGCGTATCCGCTGACAGGCTTTGCCATCTCCATACGGATTATGGGCAAATGACATCTTCTCATATGCGCCAGAATCGTCTAACAACAATTCGGCCTGCTCTACTATAGTCTGATAATCGGTACCAACTAGTTTAACTGTACCTGCTTCAACGGCTTCTGGTCGCTCGGTTGTATCGCGCATGACTAGCACGGGTTTGCCTAGCGACGGGGCTTCTTCTTGCACTCCACCTGAGTCTGTCAAAATGATATGGGCGCGACTCATCAAATATACAAAGGGCAAATATTCCTGTGGTTCGATTAAAAATACATCGTCGGTATCGGCCAGCAGCCTATTGACGGGCTCTTGCACATTTGGATTAAGGTGAACGGGATATAGCACTTGCACATCAGGCTTTTCTGATAGGGTTCTCAATGCACGACAAATATTTTCAAAGCCGCCACCAAAGCTTTCCCGGCGATGCCCAGTCACCAAAATCAATTTTTTCTGTGGATCCAAGAACGAGAACTTTTCTGACATTTGGCGATTCAGTTCTAGGTCATTTTTTACTTTATCCGCCACCTGCACTAGTGCGTCAATCACAGTGTTGCCTGTCACAAATACACTTTGTGGCGCCACACCTTCTGCTAATAGGTTTGCTTGGGCTTTTTCAGTTGGCGCAAAATGCAGTTGTGTCAATGACCCGGTCAATTTACGATTAATTTCTTCTGGCCAAGGACTGTATATATCACCGGTCCGCAGTCCAGCTTCAACATGCCCAACAGCAATACGTTGATAAAACGCAGCCAGCGATGCGGCAAAGGTGGTAGTGGTATCTCCGTGTACTAGCACCAAATCAGGCTTTGCTTCGCTGAACACGTCTCTAAGGCCTAGTAGTGCTCGTGTGGTAATATCGTACAAATCTTGACCTGGCTGCATTAAATCTAAGTCATAGTCTGGTGTTAAGGTAAACAACTCCAAGACCTGGTCAAGCATTTGGCGATGCTGTGCCGTGACACAAACCGATACATCTAAGCGACTATCATTTTTTAACGCTAGTGCTAGCGGAGCCATTTTAATTGCTTCTGGACGAGTACCAAAAACCAACATTACTTTTTTTGTTGTCATATCTTGAGGTTCTTTTTTGGTTACTGTACTTTTTCTTCTACAAAGGCGCAAAGTGCACCGAATGTTTCAAAAATATCAGCACTGATTTCATCATCATCTATTTCGATACCAAAGGTATCTTCGATGGCCGTTAACACTGTTACCACAGCCATTGAATCGAACTCAGGTATGGCACCTAATAAAGCGGTATCTTCATCAAACTCGCTGTCACTTGATAATTGCAGTACGTCAATTAAAATTTCTTTCACCGAAGCGGCTATATTCATTCTTTCACTACCTGTATTATTATATTTTTTGGTATGGTTAAAATAAACCTCTACCAACATCGCACTTATTGTTCCATTATTTAAAGTAATAAGAAATAGTTGCAGTCAATAAACAAGAGATAAGTATTAAAAATGGTAACATTTTTCGATGAGTTAGTATCAAAATCCTCAGTCCAGCATGGCTCTAGAAGCGCTTTGATACATAAGCAAAATACGCTGAGTTACGCGGAATTAGATGAACAAATTAGCAAAACGGCCATAGGCTTGACGGGGTTAGGCCTAAATCGGCATGACCGAGTTGCTGTGTTCCTTCCCAAAGTACCTGAAACTATCATTAGCTTATTTGCCATAAGTCGGGCATTCGGCGTGTTTGTGCCAGTTAATTCGGTCCTGAAAGCCCCCCAGGTTCAGCACATTTTGAATGATTGTGATGTCAAAATTTTAATCACCAGTAGTGATCGGCTAAAAGCACTTGACCCGATATTGGCTGCTTGTCCCGCCTTGCAGCATATTATCTTGATAGATAAATTACCGGCGACTTTCAATCACCAAATTAACACGGTTTTGTTACACCAATTACCTGCTATGTCTTTGCCCGAACTCACTCGTGCAGATAACGATATGGCGGCGATTTTGTATACCTCAGGAAGCACGGGAAAACCCAAAGGTGTAGTGCTTTCCCACCGCAATATAGTGGCGGGTGCACTGAGTGTCTCTCAGTATTTAAATAACGATCACCAAGATGTGTTACTGGCTCTTTTGCCTCTGAGTTTTGACTATGGTTTAAGCCAAGTAACCACAGCATTTATTAGTGGTGCGACTTGCGTATTGCTGGATTATTTACTTCCCGGCGATGTGGTTAAAACCATTGAAAAACATCAAGTTACTGGATTAGCCGCGGTTCCACCTTTATGGCAGCAGTTGATGAAAGTGAATTGGCCCGAGTCAGCCACCCAACAGTTGCGCTACTTTACCAATTCAGGCGGCGCTATGCCCTTAGTTACACTGAATAAATTACGGGAAACCTTTAGCAATGCTGACCCATACCTAATGTATGGGCTTACCGAAGCCTTTCGCAGTACCTATTTGCATCCGAGTAAAGTAGATGAGCGAGTAGGCTCTATGGGTAAAGCTATCCCCAATGCTGAAATAATGGTGGTACGAGAGGATGGCAGCGAGTGTGATGTCGACGAACCGGGTGAGTTGGTTCACCGTGGTCCTCATGTTAGTTTAGGCTATTGGAATGACCATGCCAAAACCGCTGAGCGCTTTAAACCGGTTCCGACTAAATTAAATGGCCTAGTACTGTCGGAAATGGCGGTCTGGTCTGGCGATACCGTAAAGAGAGATAAAGATGGTTACCTCTATTTTGTTGGTCGCAAAGATGAAATGATTAAAACATCGGGCTATCGAGTCAGCCCTATGGAAGTAGAAGAAGCCTGCTATCAAGCTGCTGATGAAGTGGCAGAAGCAGTGGCAACAGGTGTAAATGACTTAGAATTAGGTCAAGCGGTGGTGCTGCTTTTAGTCTTAAAAGATGATGTGACAACCACTCAGAAAGACATCTTGGCCAAATGTAAAAAAGCTATGCCTAATTTTATGCATCCTAAATATGTAGAGTTTCGGACGACATTGCCGCGCAATCCTAATGGAAAAGTCGACCGCAGCTTGTTAAGCAAAGAAGTAAAGGAAAAATACCAAAATGGCTAAACCCGCGCCAGTACATACAATAATGGATCAATTTGAAGTCAGTGAGCAACAGATTTTAGTGGGTGGTAAAAACCTTGATCTAATCTCTGCAATATTAGACAAGCCGGTGTTTTACGCTTATGACCAAGCCATTGTAAAAAAACAAATAGCGCTTTTTCACCAACACATGCCATCAACCATAAAGCTTCATTATGCAATAAAAGCCAATCCCTACCCCGCTCTAGTGCAGGCTATGCGTGACTGGGTTGCAGGGTTTGATGTGGCGTCACAAAAAGAAATGTTGTTAGCTATTCAAACTGGCATGCCGGTAGAAGACATCAGCTTTGCTGGTCCCAGTAAACAAGAATCTGAAATAAAAGCAGCTATTTGTGCAGGGGTCACCTTACACGTGGAGTCAGAACTGGAACTATCAAGGGCAATCTCTATTGGTCAAAACCTTGGTATTAAACCCATAGTAGCATTTCGCGTTAATCCAGCATTCGAGCTTAAAGCCTCGGGCATGAAGATGGGCGGAGGACCCAAGCAGTTTGGTATTGACGAAGAGCGCTTATTAGAGCTTCTGCCGGCCCTTGATTATACTACTATGTCATTCCGCGGATTTCATATCTATTGGGGCTCTCAGAACCTTAAGGTTGAGGCCATACAGGATGCACACAATAATACCTTCGCGTTAGCCCAGAAATTGATTGATGCCACCCCTGTTGAGGTTAAAACAGTCAATATCGGCGGTGGATTTGGGATCCCTTATTTTGCAGGAGAAGAAAGACTAGACCTTACCCCCATAGGCACAAATTTACGGCATTTATTAGACACTTACCCCCAATTGGCAGCCATTGAATTGATCATTGAGCTTGGCCGTTTTTTGGTCGCTGAAGCTGGAATCTATGCGAGTAAAATTACCGATAAAAAGGTCTCCCGCGGACACACCTATCTGATGACCAACGGCGGGCTGCATCACCATCTGTCCAATTCTGGTAACTTCGGACAGGTAATTCGTAAAAACTATCCCGTTGCAATTGGCAATAAAATGGGTGCTGACAGCTCAAGCGAAGCCGTCACTGCAGTCGGACCCTTATGCACCCCATTAGATACCTTAGCGGACAAAATGCATCTCACGGATCCACAAATTGGTGATTGGCTAGTTGTTTTCCAATCAGGGGCTTACGGCCCTACCGCAAGTCCTCAAGATTTCCTTGGTCACCCACACGTACACGAAATTTTATTATAACTGTCGTTATGAATAAGGTTTTCAAGATGCTGAAATGGCTGCTTTTGGCAGCCATATTAATAGTTATCTTTGCTTATGGTTACTTGTCTTCCTCACAAGATGGAAAAGAGTTAACCATAAAAGCCAAGCAATATGTGCAGATCAATCTGAAAAAAAACTGGGGGATCCGAGCCTCAGTGTTGAGGCTGATGGATGCGACACTTGAATTGTTACCACCAGCAGCCCTTATACCATATCAAAAGGATGAGGTGTCAGTAGGCTTCACCCCCCAGAGCGCGGATTTTGAACTCTCTTCACTTAAGGCGCAAAAAGTCCATCTGGTTAGCAATGAAAAACAGCTGTATCAGGCAGCTATGCAGGCTAAGCCAGGTAGTGTGATTTTAATAGATGAGGGAGAATACCGGTTAACCAAAAGGCTTAGTTTCAGACATAATGGAACGGAATCTAAACCGATAAAGTTAATTGGCAAAACGCCTCAAAGTGTCATTTTTAAAGTGGCAGTGTCCGAAGGCTTGTATCTAGATAAGGCCTTCTGGCAGGTGAAGAATATCATTTTCAGGGGCGATTGCAGCAGCCATAGTATATGCGAACATGCTATTCACATCTATGGCGATGCAGATGGCAGCGTCATATTGAACAATCAATTTATCAATTTTAATGCGGCCATTAAGGCCAACGGTAACTACAATTCTCAGCCAGCTAAATTTGCTGATCAAGTTATTATTAAGCATAACGATTTCTATAATGAGTCCGTTCGCCAAACGACAACGCCTGCCAGCCCAATAGATGTGGTGGGGGGAGATAACTGGTTAGTCGACAGTAACTTTATTGCCGATTTCACCCGCAAGGTTGATGCTAGAATAAGCGTAACCTATGGCGCGTTTTTTAAAGGTGGTGGTCAACACGGTGTGATGACAAACAATGTGGTCAACTGTGCCTGGCGTATTCCCTATCAATCTAGTTTAGATGTTAGGGTGGGTTTGTCCTTAGGCAATGGTGGTACAGAGAAAGCCTTCTGCCAGACATCCGGTTGTCCCTATGAACATAATAACGGCAAGATTATGGATAATTTAATTGTGAATTGTCGCAATGATGTGAGTATTTATCTGAATAAGGCGGCAGCAACCACTATTAGAGGTAATGCAATGTTCAACTCATTGGGTATTGACGCGCGTTTTGAGCAAACCTCAGTGGTGATTGATGGCAATGAATTGGACGGGCGGATTAGAGCCAGAGATGGTGCATTTGTGCGTATTAAAGATAACCGCCTGTTGAATTAAATTAAAAGGAATAGCTGCTATGAAACTAAGCTCGCTGAATCATTTATCCATCGCCGCCTGTGTGCTAGGTTTTTGCTCAACGGCGTCGGCATATTTCGATACGTCTGCGACCTTTCAGTTTGCCAGCGCAGAAGCACACATCTTTTGGCCAGATGGAAATTTTAAACAATTTAGTACGGCAAATGCTAAATACCTCACTAGCTTGCCGGTCGCGGATCAAGATATAAAAAGAGCGATTACGACTTCCCTTGAGCAGCTAAAAGCTGCTGACACCATAGTGCTTATGATATCAGCGGAGAGCACTAATAAGGGCGTGACAGACTTCTTCAGTATCGAGAAAGGTGGTTATGATGCGCCACAACTCATATTCAATGTGGCAGGCAAAAAGCGCCTTTTAATTGCCGAAACCGATACTTATATTGCTAAAAAAGATCGTAAACCCAATGGCGCTAAAAAAATGCTGAAAGGCGGTAACGGCAATTTTATCTTGCTTAAATTTTCCCTGCCAGAGGATTTGAAAGGGAAAAAATTGGACAATCCCAGTTTGTTGCTTACCACCACTGACCGGCAATATGGCAAATCGGCATTGGCCATTTCCCAACTCAATTACATTCCTCCCGCCGCCAACATTGATTCCAATGGTATTGCTCACAAGTACATTCTTGACAGTGGTATCGAAAAAGACAAACACGTTTATTTTGCCGACAATTTTGACCAGCAAAGCTGGTTTAACGAGATCAAGGTTAAGGTGGGATTGAACGAGCCCGTTTGGCAAAATACCGGGGAATTAAAATATGTTGACCACAGCCAAGTTCATCACTATTCCCGCCAGGCGGGGAAGTCGGTGGTATTGCCTTTTCGTACCTCCCGTAATCTGGCCGGGAACTTAGACTTCTACTTCAAAGCCCAATTAGGCCATGAGCCAGAAGAAGCCTATTTCCGCTACTACTCAATGCTCGCCCCCGGCTCCAACGTATCTGGCGGTGGGAAGTTGCCCGGTTTCGGCGGTACTTATAACCAAGCAGGCTGGGGCGGTCGGGCAAATAATGGCGAAAATGGTTGGTCTGCACGAGGCGCCTTCTACCAAAGCATTAGCTCAAGTAATCAAGACTGGGCCGCCAGAATGCCAATTGGCAGTTATATTTATGAAGTCGATACAAAGAATAAATATGGTAAATCCATCCCTTGGGGCGATGAGCTATCCACTCTGCAACCGGGAAAGTGGTACAGTATTGAGCAGTACTTAAAGTTAAATACTCCTGGTGAGGAAGATGGGATTTTAACTGTATGGATAGATGGGATTAAAATATTCCACAGAAACAATCTAAACTTCAGAACAACTGACAATCTCAAAATAGAAAAAATTTGGATGAATTATTATTTTGGTGGAGTGGCAAAACCGAGTAAAAACTTTGACATGTATTTAGATAACGTTGTCATTGCCTCAAGTTACATTGGCCCCATTCGTCGCTAAGCTAGCAACGAATGGGCCCGACAATTAAAAATAATATTCTACGCTGAGCTGGGCAAAGTCATCACGTCTATATTGATAGACGGGTTCACTCGGCTCTTTACTGGAAAACAACCAAGCGTCAAAACGCCATTTCCAATTATCATTAATTCGGCTCGAAGCCTCGACAAACCCCATTCGACTAGAAGATACATCTAAATCTTGGATAAAACCGAGCAGTATTTCCGTTCCATCAATATCGTTAAATACAATTCTGGAACCAAGCATAAGATCATTTTGTGACGGGGCTAACAATATATTATCGCGGCCATCGTATTGGTATTCCATCAACCAACCTAGATCAAAATTACTATTAAACACACCAACTTTGGTGTATTCAAATCCCCCAACTGCAGCAGTGTAGTCATCAACTTCGGATTGACGGGAAATACCTTCAAACTTAAATAACCAGGCACCATAAACCGCTAGTAAATCAATTCCGGCCTGCTGGATTTGCGGGTATAAGGGGCGTAAATAAGCTTCGTCTTGGTCGAGTACTGGCACCATGATGGGTTCCCGTGACGTTCCATCGAAGTAAGAGACGCCCACTTCCCAATCCCCTAAGGTATTTTGCCAGCGCACTGCCCAATCAATATTTTTTTCTCGATCATTAGATTCATACAAAGGATTGTCGCTATCAACCTCCAAAGCAAATCTTGGCCGCCCTTCAGGGCCGGAAAATGTGCGTTCGCGAAAATAAGGTAGAACAAAAAATGACGTGGTACCCCAATCACGTATAATCGATAAATTAACCATTGGCTGGCCCAGCTTATCTTCGCCATCTATGGCTTCAATGGAGTCGGTCTGGTTAATGATATCCACTAGATGCAAGGATTCCGTTTGTCCCCAAAATACCCGTCCCACGCCGGTACGCAGTTCCCAATCATCTCCAACGTGAAGCCAAATGAGCTCCCTGATATCTCCATGGGTCCGTTCATCATCTTGCTGATCAAAACGATAAAAGGGCTTAAACAGTAGACTGTCGTTTCCGTCATTAAATTCAGTGTAAATTTCAGCTTCAGCGAACATAGAAATGCTCGCCCGCTGCTGCTGGTCCATCAGTGCATCTTGCAAAAAATAGCGCTGCTCAATAGCCGCAGTGCCTCTTACTTCAATTTCACTGGCAAAAGAAAAAGTAGAGATAAAAGCACAAGCTAAACATGCACTAGTTAGTGCTTTATCTCGCCCTTTTAAGGCTGTTCTTATCAAAATCTCCGTCCTTCAATCCGGTTTTAAACTCTATTGTATGGGTAATCAACTCAGTACTTTTACCATTTTGTTCGTTGAACATTTCAGCCCGATGTGGGCGCCAATATTTGTCCAAATACTGTTTGTAATCACTCATCTCCAATGTCTTTAGTAAGCTACCTTTTCTATCATAAAATTCAATTTTATAAGGCACGTAACGCTCTTTATCAACCCACACTTTTTGTTTAGTGTAGCCAGAAAATTCATCCACCGGATATTGCTCTAATACGAACATATCACGGTCTTTATATTGATCATCAGATAGATACTTAAACGTATACTTTTCAACTTCAAAAGTAGTCATATCCTCGTAAGCAAACTCGCTACCCATAAAGGGGCCTGATTTATTCCGTGAAGAAATACGTTTCACCCGCTTTAAAGCCGGAAGATATATCCATTGGTCATCAGGCACAGTAGCATGGGAGAAATTTAAAAAAGCAGTGCCGCTGACATCCCGTGGTTCATCAAAAATAGTAATGGTTTTGTCACCATCATCCAATACTTCAAGGGCTTTCGTACGCATCTTGCGTTCAGTTTGTTGGCTTTGTGAATTACGCAACACCATGGTCATATCCGCCACGGTATCTTCCCAACCCAAATCCCGTAATTTACGCTCCTTCGCTATTTCCATCCCTTTTTGATCTGACTCTTGGGCGCTGACTATAGCGCTAAATATTATCAATAATGCCAGGGCAAAAGCTTGTTTAGCCCGCAAAAGAGTTTGTCTGTTGTTTTTCATAGTTTGAATCCTTAGACGTGTCATGTTTGTCGAAAAGCAGAAGAAAAGCAGGTAGGAACAAAAAGTCCACAACCAATGCTATAACAATAATGATCCCGGTTAATAAACCCATGTCAGAATTTAACGCGAACGAAGACAAGGTTAAAACAGAAAATCCTAGCGTCAGTACGATAGTCGTTATCCATAGCGCTTTACCAACACTTCGAAACGCATAACGAACAGCATCTTCAGACGATTCACCACGAGTGATTGCATGTCTATATTTGCTTAGAAAGTGCACAGTATCATCCACAATTATACCTAATGCCATGCTTAATACGACCGACAGGCCCATATTTATTTCGCCTGAATAGATCCCCCAAATACCAAAACCTATAGCCGCCGGCAGTAGATTTGGGATCAGGCTGATCCCGCCCAGTTTCCAAGAGCCTAAGGCAAACACTAAAATCAAGCTTATCAGAATTAATGCAAACAGGGTGCCGCGTAATAGGCTATTCATATTAGCTTCGCCTACGTGGGCAAACATTAGGTTTTGACTACCTGCGGCTAAACGTAAATCGCTAGCATTATCAGCAATCCATTGATAAGCGCGATCTTCAAAGTCAGTGATCTGTTTGCTACCTAAATTTTGCATCGTCACTGAAATACGTGTACCCGATTTATCAATATTGAGTTGATTGTTCAAATCTAAATTATAAGGCAGCGACATTTCATACAACAACAGAAACTGCGCCGCCAGTTCCTGATTTTCAGGTAAACGATAAAAGTCGGGATCATCACCATGCATGTTTTTATTCAGACGTAAAAATGTGTCGGTAATACTGGCGACGTGATCAACCTCAGGCTGTTGTTTTAGCCAAAGACTGAATGCATGGATCTTTGCTAATACTTCAGGATTATTAATCCCAGACTCAACGTCCGTTAACACAGCAAAGTCCACTGTCGACATACCGCCGAGCAATTTATTTTGTAAATCAGCGGCAATTTTAAATTCAGCTGACTCATCAAAGTACTCTATAGGTATATCATTGATTTTATTTAAACTTGATGCGCCAATGGCAGCAATTGTAACAACTACCGTTAACGGCAAAATACGCTTGTGATGAGCAATAACCCACTCTCCAAATGCGACAAAGGGATCTTCACTTTGATTTAGGCTTTGAGTTGCCTTAATCGGCACCAAAACCAATAGTGCTGGTAGCAAGGTCACCGATAAGGCGCACGCAATCATAACCCCTACTGCGGTGAGCGTACCTAAATCAGCTAGCGCGGGTACATCTGAAAAATTCAGAGTGAGGAATCCTATCGCAGTGGTGGCACTGGTGATAAAAATAGGTTTTAGATTCAGCTCCATACTGGTTTGTATAGCTTCACGCTTGGTCCTTCCATTTCTTAGTTCATACAGCATTGAGGCAATTACGTGGACGCAATCTGCCACCGCCAGCGTCATAACTAAGGTAGGAACATTCACCGTAGCTGTGGTCAGCTCAAAGCCAAACCACCCCCCAACCCCCATTGCCGAAGCGATTGAAGTTAGCACTATAAGCAGGGTTGTGAGCATTCCTAGGAAGGAACGCAGCAATACCCACAAAACAATCAGAATAACCAAAAACATTAAGGGCACTAAGGTTTTAGCATCCGACTTTGCAGCATGCTCAAACGCACTGTTCATGAACACAATACCGGTATGATAAAAATCGTGATCAGGGTACTTAGCTTTATACTTGTCGGTTAACTGCCTTATAGAGTCGACAATACTGGCAGTGGCGGCTGTTTTGTCACCATCGGGCAATTGTACCGTAACCGCTACTAATGCAATTTGACCTTTAGGGTCAACCAGACGATTTAATAAGTTCGGATCACTCAGGGCGACCTGCTTGACCTGCTCCACTCTGTGGGAATTAATTGAATCAACGTCTAATATGAGTTGCTCAACCACCATATCGTCTTGCTCAGACCAAGTGTGTTGAAAGTTGCTGATTGAGTCGACTCTATTCGATAACGGCGTCTGCCAAGCGTCTTCCGTTAATTCAGTCAATAGAGTCAAGGTTCGTGTATTGAATACACTCCCAGATTGCGGCACCACAAGAATGGTTGCACTTTCATTCTTGCTAAACACAGCTTGCATTTGTTCAAATGCTAGCCGCTGCGGATTATCTTGTTTGAAATAAACTTTGTAATCACCGTTGAAGGCTAAAAACTGACCTCCGGCACTGGCCAGAACAACTAACGAAATAGAGACTATGAGGATCCACCAAGGTTTGTTTAGTACTGCATTTAACCAAAAACGCTTCATCCGAAAAAATCCTCTACCGTGCTGTTGTTAATTCGAAATGAAATAGCTTCATGCCATTTCATCCACTACATACTTCGTTCACTTAATTGCCAAAAGCAGTGCAGATAGTAATTGTTAACCACTACGACTAATAGCCTCAAGCCTAGCAAATTTCAGGCTCAACGTATTAAACATCAAACCAAACAAACCCTTGGGTAAAGTTCATTCAATATTAGTTAAGCATACCGACAAATACAAAACTTGACGGCCTATATTCATAATATATTGACAGATTTTATCCAAAAACCATTACCTATCCCCGCTCTATAGTTTCTATTCTACACGAGACTATCTAATTGTTTTATAGTTAACTTTTATCATTTATGCAGACTAAACCCGCGACCCAGCAATAGACTGGTTTGTAGATAATTTTGATCTTTTTGATAAATGAGGTAGTATTATTAGCAACTGGTCAGATGAGCGGATGTGTTTAAAATGAGTATTAGAACAAGTTTAAAGAAAGTACTACCACCAATTTCAGTCACCGAGCAAGAAGCGCTAGACGCGGGTGATGTTTGGATCGAATCTTCTATTTATCAAGGTAAGCCTGACATGCAGGCCCTTAGAGACGTTCCGGCTGCCAAATTAACAGCTGAAGAACAGGCTTTTCTCGACGGACCTGTGCAAGAGCTACTAAGCATGATCGATGACTTTGAACTGCAAAATAGTGCTCACATTCCTGAGAATATTTTGGATTTCATTAAAGCGAATAAATTCTTTTCATTGATCATTCCAAAGAAATTTGGTGGTTTAGAATTTAGCCCTTATGCAAACTCAACAATCGTAGCCACCATTGCTGCAAAAAGCGGCGCCGTAGCCGTTACCGTAATGGTGCCAAACTCTTTAGGTCCCGGTGAGTTGCTTATGCACTACGGAACTGAAGAGCAACAAAATTATTGGTTACCAAAACTAAGTATCGGCCAAGATATTCCATGTTTTGCCCTAACCAGCCCCGAAGCCGGTTCAGATGCAGGCGCTATTCCTGATGCTGCATATGTAACCAAAGGCATGTGGGAAGGTGAAGAAGTCGTCGGATTGCGTGTTAGCTGGGACAAACGCTATATTACCTTAGCGCCTATCGCTACAGTTTTAGGCCTAGCGTTTAAAGTATTCGACCCACAACAATTACTTGGCGATTCATTGGAATTAGGCATTACCTGTGCACTTATTCCAAAGTCTCACCCAGGGGTTGAACTAGGTAATCGTCATGATCCTATGGGTGTGCGTTTCTATAACGGCACTACCCGTGGTACTGATGTGTTTATACCAATGGATTTCGTTATCGGTGGACAAAAGAATATTGGCCGCGGATGGCAAATGCTAGTCAGCTGTCTTGGCGCTGGCCGCGGTATCTCGCTGCCGGCCATGGGCGTAGCCTCTGCTCAGTCAGCATTTAAATCTACCGCTGAGTACTCCTTTGTACGTGAACAATTCGGCGTACCAATTGGACGTTTCGAAGGGATTCAAGACAAACTAGCTGATATCGCCGGTAAAACCTTCGTTCTTGAAGCCATGCGTGTTCTAACCACTGAAGGTTTAGGCATAGGACTAAAACCCTCGGTTGTTACTGCCATTGCAAAATATCATATGACAGAGCTGGGTCGTGATGTATTGAACTCAGCTATGGATGTGCAAGCGGGTAAAGCGATTCAGCGCGGACCACAGAATACCCTGGCGAATGGCTATTCGGCGCTGCCTATCGCGATTACCGTTGAAGGTGCCAACATACTCACCCGCAGCTTGATGATCTTTGGTCAAGGAGCGATGCGTTGTCACCCGTATTTGAAAGAAATGGTCGATCTGATCCACAGCGATGATAACGCTGCAGACGCCAAGTTCAATAAAGTACTAGGTAAAACCGTTAAATTTAGTACCGCCAATGCATTCCGTTCGCTACTTAACAGCTACGTGCCTTTTGCTCGCCGAGCAGAATCGGCTATGCCAGAAGTTAAAAAATACGAGAAACGTTTGAACGCGTTATCAGCTAAATTAGCTCCATTGGCAGATTTCTCTTTATTAGTACTAGGTGGAGACCTGAAAAAAGCTGAACTATTGTCTGCTCGTTTAGGCGACATTATGAGCTACAGCTATGCTGCTATGGCAGTAATACGTTTTTATGAGCAAAAGGTCGAAAACCGCAAAGAAGCCCTACCTTATTTCGAATACGCTATTCAATGGTGTTTGCAGCAAGGTGAACAAGCTCTAGTCGACTTCGTGAATAACTTCCCGCAAACTGCTACCCGTGGTTTGATGAGATTGTTAACTAACACTTATACTTCGTCTGTCAGCGGCATATCCGATGATCTGAAACGTGAGTTATCAGAAGCCAGTATGCAACAAACCAGCATTAAACGTCAGTTGACTCACTTGGTTAAAGTGATTCCAGGAGATGGTAACGACATCAACCAACAAGCATTTGATGCTAAACATGCCGCTATGCCATTATTGAAGAAAATTCATAAGGCTGTACGTGAATCACCAGTGATACCCTCGTTGTCATTTGAGCATGTGGTTGAAACCTTATTCAGCAAAGGTCTATTGACTCAAGATGAGCTCACTAGCGTGTTGGATTACAACGACAAGCGCAAATTAGCGGTTCGTGTGGATGAATACAACTTTGATTTAGAGCTACTCTCTCCAGAGCAAAGCACCGATAACGAACAAGCAGACGCGGCTTAATCACTAAAGTTTATGTTATTTTTAAAAGCAGGCTTAGGCCTGCTTTTTTATTGTCTGCAAATATTTAACCCGCATATTACGCTAGCCGCAATATATACCGGCTGAGGCGATTTCTCTGTGCGTAGTTAACATTTATGCTGTTGAGTGCTTTTTATATTCCATCTGCGCACTGGCAATAGCATCAAAGCAGAAAAAACGCTAACATCTGCTACTGACAGCAACATTTTACCTTATTAAGAAAACTGGATATCTGCCAATGACTAATGAGCGACTCGATAACGATCTTCCTAATATTGTGCTAGATAAAGAAGATCGTGAGGCTTTCCAAAAATCTCGGGCTAAAGAAAAAAGCAGCAAACCGCTAAAATCAGATAACGATGGAAGCCCTAAAAGCGGTGTATCCGGTTTCTGGCTGGTACTCGCGTTATTGCTCGGAATTGCAGCATCGGCTGGTTGTTACTGGCTTTATCAGCAAAAAGTGATTATGCAAGTAAGTTTAGACAATGCTGTCAGTCGGGTGACAGAGCTGGAAAGAAGACTGTCTGCAACTGGCGAGGAAATGGATCAATCTGCTGGTGCCCTGCGTATTAAAGTCACAGAATTGAGTGACAAAACCGATGAGCTGTGGACTCAAATGGATAAGCTATGGGCCAGTGCTTGGCGCAAAAATCAAACTGAAATCAACCAGTTGAGTGAAAAGCTAAACTCCACATCACAAACTTTAGACAAGAAATTGTCAGGCTTAGAAAGTGATACTTTGACTGTTTCGACCAATCTAACTGTATTGCAGGAACAAATATCACAGCAATCTAATGAACTGGCGCAATTGAATACCCAAATAGTTGCTCTCAAAGGGAGTGAGAACAATAATTCAAGGCAAATCGGTGATATCCAAGCAAAACTTGTGGCGCTGGACCAAGTTAATGGTGCAATAACCCGCAGAGTGGCTGAGTTAGAAAAATGGCGCAGAAGCCTGCCGCCGCCAACAAGCCCGCAAACCCTTCCTTAAGGCCCCAAGGCCAAGATAAATGTGATAGGTGTCTAAAGGTCGCTGCATCAGTTCTGATACAGCAACCTGCTTGATAGCAGACTTATTGTTTAAGCTGACACGATATGCCACAAGGACACTTTGCATGTCGATAGGCTCTTATGCCAAGGATGCTTAAAAGCGATATCCGTTAGCCAAAAGCTTCTATAAAAATAACTGATTCAGCACAAGCCCCTGGTCCAGATTGTTTCCACCCTCAGCGATTATTCATGGCTGTTTCATTTCCTGAACCTGATTTCAGACCCGCTTTTTAATCAAAAACCCATAGATAGCTGCGAAATTTTATACGGAGAAATTTATAAAATATCATTTGGCTAAAGATGAAACTGTATGAATAATAGATGATTGATACCCTAACATAGCTAACCAGAGGCTTACCTTGAAAATTTTAAAGTTCAGCTTGTATTTGCTGATGGCGATTATAATCTCCCTTGCCATTTACCTTTATTTAAATAAAGCTCCAGACAAGTCGGTTGCTGAACTTAGTCAACGCTGGGCACCTGAACCTTCACAATTCGTGAATATTGCAGGTATGAATATTCATTTAAGGGACGAAGGACCAAAATCCGATCCTGAACCTATCATCTTAATTCATGGCACCAGTGCCTCTTTGCACACTTGGGATGGATGGGTAGAAGCCTTAAAAGAACAGCGCCGGGTGATTCGTTTCGATTTACCCGCTTTTGGTCTAACAGGTCCCGATCCGCAAAATAATTATACCATTGAACATTATGCAGAAGTCGTACTGGCGGTATTAGACAAATTAAAAGTCGATAAAGGTGTGTTAGCCGGTAACTCTCTTGGTGGGTACATCGCTTGGGCAACTGCAGTATTGCATCCTGATAGAGTGTCCAAATTGATTCTGGTCGACGCCAGTGGCTACCCCTACAAGTCCGAATCTGTGCCACTGGCCTTTAAATTATCGAAAAATCCTATTGCTAGTCGGCTATTAAAAAATGTCTTACCTAGGGCATTGGTCGCGCGCAGCGTTAAAAATGTTTACGCAAACCCAGATTTAGTAACGGATGCATTGATAGACAGATACTACGAGTTAACCCTTCGCACCGGTAATCGTGACGCTTTGAAAGAACGCTTTAAGCAGACGTTACCTGGGCCTTTAGTAAATAAGATTCGCACTATAAAGGTCCCTACTCTGTTAATTTGGGGCAAGAAAGACCAACTAATACCGGTTGAGTTCGCAACCATGTTTGAACAAGATATCGCAAACAGTCAATTGATTATTTATGATGACTTGGGCCATGTGCCGCATGAAGAAGATCCACACACAACGGTTTTAGCGGTAAAACAATTTTTACAATCTAACAATGACTAGATGCCGTGGCTATTATTAGATTCACAGCCCAAACAAATGTTTTGGGCCTTTTAATAATGACTAGTTAGCATCCCCAGCAATATTCGTCACTTGATAGAGAGTTGCTATCGTTTTTGTCCCAGGCTTTTCTGCCGTCACTATAAAAATATAGAGTACCGTCACCGGATTGCGCTGAGCTAGCCACCGGTTTAGCCAAAATAAGGTAACTGTTTCCAGATGCTGAAACACTATCAATGGTTAAATCATACTTTTTATTGGCTAGAGGTTCAGATGAAGGTGAATGAGCATGAAAAACCGCTGGTTTTCCCGTATCCCCTGCTGATTCTGCTGCACCTTTATAAGTATAGCTTGAGGCTTTGTGACGTTCCAAAGCAGCGGCTAACGCCATTAAGTCTGCCTGTGCAGCGCTTCGATTACTGCTTTTCATAAACCCTTGGTAACTCGGGTAGGCAATACTAGTAATAATGCCGATTATTGCCACCACAATCATTAATTCTATTAAGGTGAAACCGCTATTTTTTGTTGTACTAAACGTCATCTATTATTCCCTCTATTGCCGTTCAATTTCAGTTTTCCAACTATTCTTCTGTACCCGTTCGAAGCGCCCATAAATGTTTTCAGCCAAACACTCAAAAGCTGTTCCGCAAGGCAACGGATTACCTTCATCGTCTACATCCATTACCGCCGAGGTGCACTCAGTGCCTAAGCAAACAACGGGTTTGACAATATCTTCTATCAAAATTTTAGTTTCCGGTGCTATGCCTGTTTGACGTAATTGGGCGAAGCGATCCTCGTTTTGGTAATCCCCATTTTTATCTAAGTCAGTCACCGCATTGGCATTGAGCAAATTAACCAAATAAGCCCGGCTGTTACCCGCAGGCGGAGCACAATCACTGACACTGGCTGTAGTCGGTAAATAGGTGGTAAAGAATAATTGATAGTCGATAATCAGTGGAGACGCCAGTACCTTTTCCCCCCCTGCCGCCAACTCTAGGTACCAACCTTGTTTGTTGGAAAATTCATTAGTGGCGATTTCTTTTTCCGATTCATCACTTGAGGTCAGAGTGTGCGCAGTGGCATTAAACAACTCGGACAATGATATGGGTGTAGATGGGCGTGTATAGAGTCCGTTTGCATCCAACTCAAATACGCCCGGGTCTTTAATCATGTAAAAATGATCATTAATCACACTATTTAGAGGGCGGGCACGATAGCCACTGCCAAGGGCAACGGCATAGTAATGCTCATCACCTAAGGTAATTTCAGACACGTCAGGACCATAGAAAAAACGGCGATTATCGGTGGCTGATTCTCCCGCGAACTGTGCCATTAGGCCTCCGCTAACTAACTCACTCACGCCATTTCCATTGTGTATGTCTAAGCGGAACATTTGACCTCCCATATCCACTACATACATATGGTCGGCAAATCCGTCACCTTCTCTGTCAATAACTGACACGCGGGCAGGAATACTGTATTGCATGTCGGTAAGGGTCAAATCAGCACCTGAATTACTTGCTGACCAGAGTAAACCACCGGTATCTGCATCAACAATATACACAGCGTTGCCAATTGCATCCGGGCTGCGCGTTTCTTTATCGTCCTGCTGTGCATCATAACCACCGGCAAATATCAGCACGTTTTTAACCGTTGAGCCAATTCTAACTTTTGTTACAGTCGGTCTAGACCAACTCTGACCCAGTTTCTCAAAACCTGCACTGCCGCCGCGAATTTCAAACTTTAAAGAAGGGGATGATTTACTGGTAATGTCAAAAGCATAATAGTTGTTGCCACCTCGGCGCATACCCACGTATAAGTATTTATTATCACCGTCATTACGCAACACCATGTCACCATCCAAGCCATAAATATGATTGAAGCTTGCGCCATCACGGTATAAGTCATATTGATTGGCTAGCAGTTCTCTTGGCATTACGGCGAAATTTTCGCTGCCGGTAACAGGGTCAAATGAATGCAGAAGACCATGGTTGGTTGCCACTAAAATAGCACTTTCTGTTGCCCCATAATTGACAATAATGGGTTGCGAATGAATGGGGTCACCCATCATTAAACGTACGTCGTCGCTACTACCATCGCCATCATCATCTCTAACATCCACTCCTCTGACCCACTTCAATACAGTAGTGCGCAGTGTTGCAGCATCGGGTAAATCCGACACGCCTAAATCATTTTGGCTAATACTAGTATTACTCTCATGTAACAAGTTACCTTCACGTATGATGGTGCCATTACCCTCAAAGGTATAGATATTCCGTGACAATGTCATTCTGCTAGCGGCCCCTCCCTCTCTGACATCATTGCCATCCGCTGCGACTGACCAATAGCTGTGTGAGTTTTCCGAAAAGAACCCAGTACCGTCATCGACTGCGGCTAGACCATTTTGGTCGAGAACTTGATCACCGTCTATCCGATACTTTTTCAAGTTTCCAGGCCAAATGGCCCCTTCTGATGGTTTGAATAAGGCGAAATACAATTCGTCGTTATGGGTCAGGCGATTCAGTTGGTTGACCGCCACCCCTGGAGAAACGAAGGTGGTGTTAACATCCTTAACCGTTTTTAAAATAGATGAAAATGCAGTTACCAAATCGGCTGAGTTATCGGCTTCGTAGAAACCGCCGCCGCCATTAATGGCTAATTTATTTAAGAAAGCGCTGGCTGCACTGTTGGTAGCAAACCCTATGGTATGGGTAATGATCCTCGAATCAATAACCGAGTCGCCTAGGTCACCGATATTACCGATCAGATCAACGCCACACTTTTCGCCACCATTGGCATCTCGGCAATTTGCCCCTAACAGCGCTTGAATCTTGCTTACGCTATGGTTGTTGTTGGCTTCACCGTCGGATAACAACACAATATGGTTATTAGTCTGGCACTGCCTGTCTTCAATTGGCGAAATATAGCTGGCACCTGCCGGAATATACTCACCAACACAGTTACCATCACTCAAATTGTCTTCGCTGCAACCGTTAGGCAATACAGAGTTGGCTCCAATATAGGCTTGTCGATGGCTGACACGAGTACTACGGCGAACCGAAGAGCTCACTGAGCTTGTTCCCCTAGCCAAACCATAATCTACATCCCGTCCACCATAGTATTTAGCTGCTTCCAATAGCGTGTCAACGATGGGCGTATAGCCATTGGCAGTCAATTCATCCACCTTGCTGATAAGGTGTTGACGGACTGTGGAGATACTACCTGGGGTAGCAGAACCTTGATATTCCACCACTAACTCTGGCGCCCCCGATGGTTTTCCTTGGTAGCTGTAAGCCCCTCTTACACCGGTAATATTTGACATGATAAACATCATGTCATTGCCGCTTTGCCAATCTCCTCGATTAACTAACTCTTGCACAATAGAAGCCACAGAGGGCGAATCATAGGAAAAATTCCGGTACCACTGGGGGATATTCGACCAGGTTACTGAGGCTGACGTTTTGGCTTTGTCTCGCAGTAAATAGCGAGGATAGTTTCTGAAATTATCGGGATCGGCTTCATTAGCGCCACGTATGACAAAGGACGCGCCGCTACCGGTGCGGTTCTGATAAGCGGTAAATCTCAAATAGGCATTAGTTACAACAGCATTTTTCGGCAGTGCTAGGTTACGAAAACGTACTGCAACATATTTGTTGTTTGAAGCATTAAAGGTCAACTCAGAGCCGGTAGACTGAGCACCGTCATTACGTTCTTCAGCGTTGTCTCTTTGGGATGCAACTTGATAATTAGCTTGCCCTTGAACACAGCCTGTTGCAGTACTCTCATCATAACCAATGACCAATTGCGGGGTAGAGCCTGTGCCATCTTCAAATGCCGCAGTACGCCTATCACTAGAACCACTTACGCTACTGGTCTCAAGAATAATATTTAACGCATTCATGCCACACCAGCTGGTTTGATCAACCACTTCTTGAATGACGTTCACAATAGACGGTGAATTAATCGTATCAGCAGATAAAGGCCAATCATTTTCGCTATCCCAATTGATTTCATTGACGGTGCGAGTGCGCGAAGAAATATCGAAATTGCTCGTGGTAAATGTTGTGGCATCACCAATTAGTTCGGCACGGATATTAATAGAGGTAACGGCGGTATTTAACTGCGACGAAGTAAAGCGCATATAGGCGCTGGTGATCACCGCTCCTCTTGGAATATTTAGTTGTTGGTAGCGATAACCACTAGTCACAACTTCGGTACCTTGGGATATTTTGACTTGGTTGGATGACGTATTTACCACCCCTGAAATCTCATACGCATCATCTGAGCCTGAGACTATCGGCGTAATGATTTCAGGGACTACTGAGGCATCAATCGGACTGACGGGATATAATACCGGCCCACCGAAATCAGAAAAACGCATCAACCCAGCGTTGATATTGGTCACACTTCCAAGGGTTTCTTTTAAGGCATTTTGTACTCTAAGCATACGGGTTTCAGTAGTATTGTCTTTGCCGCCCATACTGCCGGACGTATCCATGATAAAGAGTACATTAGGGTAGTATTCGACCGCCGCATCTGATGTTCCTAGATAAATTTCCAAATCGTCCGCAAAAGCAGTAAAGACAATCATGTTGCTAAGCAAAAATGATGCAACTCCAGTTAGCGCTTTATTAATAGACATAAATACAACCTCGCTATTGGGATGCTGGCGCGAAGACAGACGCGCTCAAAGTGTTCGCTACGGCAAACTTAGCACCTTGCAACTGTCCGCAGCCTTTAATGATAAATACATGACAGCTAATATTACTGCCGCCGATCACGTTACTGGAACCTAAACAAGCTCGCTCTTGAATAAAAGCAGTGCGAGACCAGCTTGAAATAGCAGGCTTTTCATCAAAAAGTCCTGCCGCCGTATGCTCTGTATTAGTTCGCAAGCCGCTGGTAGTAACCGTTCGATTAGTCCAATCATTGGCGTTAAAGCAGCTAATATCATCATTGGCTAGATCAACAATATTGCCCTGTCGGGCTTGAGACAAGGGGTCAACTTTGTCGGGATCCGATAGCAGTACCTCGTCCTCAGATTCAAACACGACTCCGGCAATCGCCGCTTCTGCAGCATCAAAGGCCAATGATTGTTTCTCCATAGAAACCGCCATCTTATTTTGCATTAAGCTACTTGAGACTGAAGCTACTCCTAACACCGTTAGACTCATCAGTACTAACAATGCAAATACCATCACTAAACCTTGTTGTTTCATACCTTTCTACTTCGCATAAAGTTCTTCACATTGCGCAATGTTATTGTGGTTTCAAATTGCTTAAACAGGCGCGGCTCTGTGGGGTTAATTGCAGTCTCGTTGAGCAGTTTAAAGCGCGGCGTATTGTTAATCGACACTTCACCATCACCTTTCAAGAGTACGGCTAGTCTGATGGCCACAACCTGACCATTGTTTGCAATGATGGCAGCCAATTGATCAGCGGTGACATAACTGACCGGGCGAGCGGAGTTGTCACCTGTAAGGACATTATTGGTGTAGCCATAAAGTACTTGAAAGCTTTGAACCTCATCAACCAAGGTGACTGAAGCATGGTTGTCATGTCCTACTGCAACTTTTTGTCCGCGCAATACGCGCCCATCAAAGCCACGACACTTAAGTTGAGTACCCTCGACAAAATATTCGTTGACCACGTAAAACTCTTCATTGACGCCATACCCTAATTTAAGCCCGCGACAATCGCTAGACGCGACCATAGCAACCGCGACCCTATCATTACTCCCCGCCGCCCCCTGAGAAGAACCAACATCAGCAAATGCCGCAAAGTCACCTGGCAGTACAATGGGATGATTCATCACATAAGCGCCTTCGGCAACGGGGTCGAGGTCTCGATTCAAGGTGGGGGATAATGGGTCATACCTTCCGGCCATAATTAATTCATTGCGCAGGCGCGTAATAATAAAACGGCCACTTTCTTGAGTTGAAGCAATAGAGCGATTGAGTCGTTCAGTCAAACTATTACTCACTAATACTTGCACAATTGCGCCGGATATCAGCAAACCTAATGCTAGGGTAATCATGATTTCAACAAGACTAAAACCCTGTTGGCGGGCATGTAGACGAGTCATAGCACCACATCCAGTCGAACACAGTCATGAGGTTCGGACTTACCCTCATTACAACTGTCGTTTAACGCTCTCTCAATATTTTGTCGATTCTCCACGGGCCATCTGAGCATGATGTTTACTCGCGAACCACTGCTGCATTGTTCTGTATCGAACAAATCATTGTCCTCACAGTTTACTTGGATCTCTACCGACGGATTCGAGCCTACCGCTGAGCAACTGGCTTCGTAGGCATCATAAATCGCAAACTCCGCTGCACTGCACTGTGAACCACTGCAATCAGGGATATCTGCTGGCTGTACTAGACAAAAACAGGCATAAGGTAAAGCACTAGAATTACAAGAGAGATTATTGAAATTGTAGATATCTGCATCGAAATAGTTTTGGTCGACAACTAAACCATCCCCTACTAGAGACATTCTGGCACTGGCCCTCAAACGTTCGCTTAACTGCTGCGCCACCATTACCGATTGAGAACGATTCAATGCATCAGAATTAGAAAATGAACTGACAAATTGTAGCGACGCGACGCCAAGTAAACCAACGGAGAGAATAAACAAAGTAACCAGCACTTCAATCATGCCAACACCACGTTGCTGTGTAGGTTGATAGCCACATGCTGCGTTTCTTACCACGGTAACTCCTGACTCACTGAAATTGATAGATCAAAAAACTCAAGTTTATTAGACCCAGTATAGTCTTTGTTGCGTCTATCGCTTGAACTGCTTTTTCGTTGGTATTAAATTTAGCCTATTTAGACTAGGTGTTGGTTATATTAGCAGGTGCTTAGGTATGAAATAATACAGCCATTTTGGAACTGGCCAATGGGAAACCGCTTAATTTTATCCAATTAAACATTTTCAACAGCTTGTTATAGTTGAAATACTCGATGATTCATCGGTATCCACTGCCAGTATTGCTAGTTGGTTATACTGACTACATCACGTCCATGTGACGCGCTTAATACGTTGAATAAATTATCACTATGCTTGAACGCACTGCAATAATATTCAAGGCTCAGAGAGTTAGCTGACGTGGCGAACTCTTAACTCTTTTGGTACCGCGAACTCGATATTTTCTTCCCGGCCAGGACGTTCATGAGCTTTATCTGCTCCCCAGCTAATCAATTTATCCACTACCGCTTGTACTAACACTTCCGGGGCTGAGGCGCCGGCTGTCACACCAACATGTTTTGCGTTCTCCAACCATTCTTTCTGAATGCAGTCAGCACTATCGATCAGATAGGCCTGAGCCCCCATTTTTTCGGCTAACTCTCGAAGACGATTGGAATTAGAGCTATTTTGAGCTCCAACCACCAATAAAATTTCGCAATCACCCGCCAATTCGCGAACTGAATCTTGTCTATTTTGCGTTGCATAGCAAATATCATCTTTACGAGGACCCTCGATAGCCGGGAACTTTTCACGCAAAGCATCAATAACCTCTGCGGTATCATCTACCGACAAGGTCGTTTGACTGCAATAATAAAGCTTAGTGGGGTCTTTGACTTCTAAATTAGCCACATCCATCACAGACTCCACTAAATAGATGCCTCCAGCAGCATTGTCATATTGCCCCATGGTGCCTTCCACCTCAGGATGGCCTTGATGTCCGATTAGAATGCACTCTGTGCCCTTCTTACTAGCTCGCATCACTTCCATATGTACTTTGGTTACCAACGGACAAGTTGCATCAAATACTTTTAAGCCACGATCGGTTGCCTCATTACGAACCGCCTGAGATACGCCATGGGCAGAAAATATAACAATACTATCATCTGGCACTTCGGTCAGTTCGTCGACGAATTTGGCACCACGGCGCTTTAACCCATCAACCACAAATTTATTGTGAACCACTTCATGGCGCACATAAATAGGTGGAGAAAATAGCTCCAGTGCACGTTCTACAATAGTGATAGCACGGTCTACACCGGCACAAAAACCTCTGGGGTTGGCTAAATGTATCTGCATAGTCTAAACCCTAGCTTACGCCAAGGATCTCCACATCAAATATTACCCTTTGACCGGCTAAGGGATGATTAAAATCCACCGTCACCGAATCCCCTTCTACATCACGCACTATACCTGGAATTTCAGTTCCATCTGGTTGACTAAACGCAATGATAGTGCCGAGTTCAACCGGGGTGTCTTTGGAGAAACGACTGCGCTCCATATGGTGAATATTATCTGGATTAGGCAGGCCAAATGCATCAGGCGCTTCTAAGGTAAAGGATTTTTTATCACCTTGTTGCAAGCCCAACAAACACTGTTCGAAATTCGCAGTTAAACTGCCGTCGCCCATTTGCAGCTTTGCCGGCTTGTTATTGACCCGGGTGCTATCCGCAGCAGAACCATCGGATAATTTAAGGTCAAAATGCATTACAACTTGGCTATTTTGATCAATTTGTAGACTCATTATCCTCGCCTTTGTCCTGTTTATTTTTAAACATATCAACAATCAATAGCGTAGCACCTAGACAAATTGCACTGTCTGCTAAGTTAAACACTGGCCAGTCATATTGTTGATAATACACATGCAAAAAATCTATTACGTAACCATAGGCAACTCGATCATATACATTGCCTATTGCACCACCTAAGATAAGCGAAAATGCCACGGGTAATAGAATCTGGCTTTTAGGACTGGCCTTCAACCAACGTAAAATTATCACGCTAACGGCTACCGCTATGCCAGTAAAAAACCACCTTTGCCAGCCACTGGCGTCACTCAAAAAACTAAAAGCTGCACCATAATTGCGGGTATGAGTTAAATTGAAAAACGAGGTGTATTGGATGGACTGGTACACGTCCATACTGGCAACAATAGCGTATTTACTCCATTGATCCAGCACCACGGTGAGAGCCGCCAACCATAGAAAACGTAAGCCGGTATTACTAAACATATTAAGCATAATGTCTTTTTTCACCCTCACCCTCGACATTATCGACACAACGATGACAAAGCTCTGGATGGGACTCATCCACACCCACATCGGCTCGGTGATGCCAACAGCGTACACACTTAGGATCGGCAGACTTGGCGATTTCCATCCACAAGCCTTCTATCTCAGTATCAATGGCGCCTTCTGGGGCTGCCTCTACGGTTACCAATTTGGCCGCCGAGGTAATTAACACAAAGCGTAATTCATCTTCTAATAGTGCTAATTTGTCGGCTAGTGCAGCAGTTGCGAACAAAGTCACATTGGCTTCTAGTGATGCACCCAAGTGGCCATTTTTGCGTTGTTGTTCCAATGCACGGTTTACTTGTTCTTTGACTTCCAACACTTGCTGCCAGAATCCATTGTCAAAATCACCTTTAACGCTATCAGTGGGCAAGCCGGTATACCAAACGCCGCTAAAAACAAACTCATCACGTTGGCCAGGCATTTCCTGCCACAACTCTTGTGCTGTAAAGCTCATGACGGGCGCCATCCAGCGCACTAGAGATTCAACAATATGATAGAGGGCTGTCTGGCATGAACGTCGAGCATGACTATCTGTTTTAGCCGTATACTGGCGGTCTTTAATGATATCCAAATAGAAGCTGCCCAACTCAATTGAGCAGAATTGCATCATCTTTTGACAAACCACTAACAAGTCATACTTTTCATAGGCTTCGATGATTTCAGCCTGAACAGTTGCGGCACGACTCACTGCCCATTTGTCTAACTCGACCAATTGCTCAAAAGGCACGACATCAACACTAGGATCAAAACCGTTTAGATTGGCCAGCAAGAACCGGGCAGTATTGCGTATACGACGATATGAATCTGCCGAACGTTTTAAAATTTCATCTGAAACCGCAATTTCACTGCGATAATCCGTAGATGCAACCCAAAGACGTAATATATCCGCCCCCAGTTTATTGATAACTTCCTGAGGGGCAACCGTATTGCCAATAGACTTAGACATCTTTTTGCCTTCGCCATCGACGGTGAACCCGTGAGTTAGTACTTGTTTGTATGGCGCATGACCTTTTTCTGCAACTGAGGTCATCAATGACGACATGAACCAGCCACGGTGCTGATCTGACCCTTCCAGATACAAGTCTGCTGATGCCGGAATATCATCACGACTGTCGACCACAAAGTGGTGGGTCACACCTGAATCAAACCATACGTCCAAGGTGTCTGGTACCTTAGTGTAAGTTTTCGCGTCTTGCTCACCTAAGAACTCGGTTAGATCAATATCCCACCAAGCTTGTATGCCTTTGGCTTCAACTAGTTTAGCTACACGCTCAAGCAGTTCGTCGGTATTAGGATGCAAATCACCGCTGTCTTTATCCACAAATAAAGCAATTGGCACACCCCAAGTACGCTGCCTGGAAATACACCAATCAGGACGTCCTTCCACCATGGATTCAATCCGGCTTTGACCCCATTCAGGGATCCATTGGGTTTTCTTGATTTCGGCTAAAGATTGCTGACGAAGGCCATTTTTGTCCATGCTAATAAACCATTGAGGCGTAGCTCGGAAAATGATCGGCGTTTTATGACGCCAGCAATGCGGGTAGCTATGGGTATAGGCATGATGATGGACCAAGGCGTTATGTTCTTTAAGCACATCGACAATGTGAGCATTGGCTTTGAATACATGTTCGCCTTCAAATAATTCGGTACCTTGCATATAAACACCGTTAGCACCTACAGGGTTAGCCACTTCCAAACCGTATTTTGCACCAACGTTAAAATCGTCTACACCATGTCCAGGAGCCGTATGAACGCAACCAGTACCTGATTCAGTGGTAACATGATCACCTAGAATAACCGGCACAGTAAAATCATAAAACGGATGTTTAACATGTTGATTTTCAAATGCATCTCCGTGGCAATAACCTAGCGCATGATAGTGATCAAAACCGAAACGGTCCATGCAATCTTTAACTAGGTCCGAGGCGATAATCAAGCGCTCTTTGCCATTTTCGCCGTCCACCTGCACTAATGTGTACTCTAACTTAGGGCTCACACATACTGCGCGGTTTGCAGGTAAAGTCCAAGGAGTAGTAGTCCAGATCACAACAGAGACCGGCCCTTCACCTACATGCCCTTCTGGATGTTCAAAGGATTCCACCAGCCCTTGCTCATCTGCGGCTAAAAACCTTACGTCAATAGAAGGCGACTGTTTATCTTGATATTCCACTTCGGCTTCGGCAAGTGCCGAACCACAATCGGTACACCAATGCACTGGCTTAAAGCCTTTTTCCAAATGGCCTGAACGCACGATGCCTCCGAGCGCACGAATGATGTCGGCTTCGGAGCTAAAATCCATGGTTTTATAAGGTCTGTCCCACTCGCCCAGTACACCTAGACGAATGAAATCTCGCTTTTGACCAGCGATTTGTCGCTCGGCATAGTCGCGACATTTTTGTCTAAACTCTGCCGCCGTGACTTTTTTACCTGGCTTACCGACTTTTTTCTCTACCTGAAGTTCGATGGGAAGACCATGGCAATCCCAACCTGGTACATAGGGAGAATCAAAATCGGATAAGTTTTTAGACTTTACAATCACATCTTTAAGAATTTTATTCACCGCATGGCCAATATGAATATCACCGTTGGCGTAAGGAGGGCCATCATGCAATATAAAAGGTGTTTTACCTTTTTTGGCCGCTCGAATCACATGGTACAGTCGTTTCTCTGTCCATTGCTTTAACATTTGCGGTTCCCGTTGCGCCAAATTCCCACGCATAGGGAAATCAGTGTAGGGTAAATTCAAGGTATGTTTGTAATCACTCATTAAGGTTTAAATCCAAATCTTAGTGGTATTTATTCGACGCACATGAGCGCCCGCGCCCGCTGTGCATCGACTTGTATTTGTTGTTTTAACAACTCGAAAGAATCAAATTTTATTTCATCTCGCAACTTATTCACGAAGACGACGCTAATATATTGACCGTAGACCTGCAGATCAAAATCAAACAGGTGGACTTCTAACTGTAATCGCTGTCCTGACAATGTCGGTCTAGTTCCAACATTAGCGACACCATGGAAATGTTTGTCGCCAATTTTAACGCTTACGGCAAAGACTCCCTTAATGGGTGCTTTGCAGCGTTTTAGCAAGACGTTTGCAGTGGGAAAACCAATGGTTCGGCCTTTTTTCTCACCGTGTACTATTCTGCCAGCGATTGCAAAGGGTCTTCCAAGCATTGCTTCAGCCTCAACAAAATCACCGCGAGACAATGCTTGTCGAATAGCGGTTGAGCTAATTCGGCAATCCTTACGGCGGAAACTTTGAGTACTGACTACTTGATAGTCAAATTTTTTGCTATTGTCTTCGAGTAACCCAAAGTCACCTCTGCGCTTCTGACCAAACCGAAAATCATCGCCAACAACGAGAAATTTAATACCTAGTTTATCCACCAGCAAATTTTCGATAAAATCCTGAGCACTACAATCGGCAAAATGTTGATCAAATTTAATACACAACAAACGGTCAACGCCAATTTCTCGAAGATGCACAAACTTATCACGTAAACGGCTCAATCTAGCGGGTGCACTTTGCGGTGTAAATACTTCTTCTGGTTGCGGCTCGAACACCATCACAGTGGCAGGTAAATTCAGCTGACGAGCTTGCTTGATTAAATTAGTCAGTACTGCCTGATGACCTAAATGTACACCATCAAATTTCCCAATTGTTAGCACACACCCTTTGTGTTCTTCACGGATATTATGCAAACCTCGGATTAATTCCACTGCGCCCTCTAATTCAATGCGTAAATTGTAGCAATTCAAAGGCCGGAATTATAACCAACTGAACAGTTAAAGAAAGTGAATCGACCGGATATCAGTACAAAAGTCGCAAATTTATCAGAATCGGGGTATAAAAATGATTTAACTAGTCAATTCCGTAACCTTGAATACCTTTAATCAGTTTTTCGTACCACGTGAGTACCGCTGAAATCTTTGACTCTGACCCCAAGAAGTAACAAGGTAATACAGAAGGTGCCAAATCCAATCCCAATCAACTTAGCCAATAGCAGTGACTTAAACCATGTACTCATTTGCCACCAAATTGCGATGTCAGGTTTGACGTATACGATTGCCCCAACCATTAATCCTGTAGCGAGGATAATTTTCATCAGGTAAATGAAGGTCGCTGCGGTTACCTGATAAACACCTAATCGGTGCAATTGAAAGTACAGTAAACCCGTATTCAGCGTTGCAGACATTGATGTAGCAATAGCCAGCCCGACATATCCAAACGGAATCGCAAGGGCAATATTAAAGAAAATATTTGCCACCATAGAATAGATACCAAAGCGCACCGGAGTCTTTAAATCTTGACGGGAATAAAACCCCGGTGCTAACACTTTGATTAGCATAAAGCTCAATAAACCAGTCGAATAAGCCATTAAACTTGCAGAGGCCATGGCGGCGTCATTGACGGTAAATGCACCCCCATAAAAAATGGTTAAAAGCATAGGTTCGGCCAATACGAACAGACCGGCAGCAGCGGGTAACCCCAGCAAACACACAACCTTCAAGCCCCAATCAATGCTATTGCTGAAAGCTTGCTGATCTTTACTAACGTGATGACTAGATAAAGTAGGCAAGATAACTGTCGCGATAGCGATACCAAATAAACCCAGTGGAAACTCTAATAAACGGTCCGAGTAATACAACCAACTCACTGACCCTGTCATTAGCGCGGTAGCAATCATGGTATCAAGCAACAAGTTAATTTGACTTACCGAAACCCCAAATAACGCAGGGATCATCAAGCGCCTGACCTTAGACACTTTAGGGTCAGACCATGCCCATTTTGGCTTGACCAGTACACCCGCTCGATACAGAAATGGAATTTGAAACAGTAACTGCATCAGGCCGCCAAAAAATACGCCCCATGCCAATGCAAATTCAGGGTTTTCGAAACTAGGACTTAGATATATTGCACAGGCGATAATGGATACATTCAACAGCACTGGAGTAAAGGCCGCGACAGCAAACTTATTCAAGGTGTTTAATATCGCGCCAGATAAACCGGTCAGTGAAACAAAAAATAAATAGGGAAAGGTAATTTTAAGCATCAAAGCGAATGGCTCAAATTTATCACCCTGTGGCGATCCTTGTAGGTAGTCAAGGAACCAACCGGCACCAAACAAAGCTGCAACCACTGGCGAGCCAATGACGCCTAACAAAGTGACTAGGGTAACTACTACTCCTAAGGTACCGGATGCCTTGGCGATAAATAACTTTAGATGTTCTTTATCGCCTTCGTTTTTCACTTCGGTAAGCACCGGAATAAAAGCTTGAGCAAAAGCGCCTTCGGCAAATAGGCGACGAAGGAAATTAGGTATCTTGTTGGCAACTAAAAACACATCTGCTGCGGCGCCCGCACCTAGCATATTTGCCACAACGACATCACGAATAAGACCCAGCACCCTAGATAGAAATGTCATGAAAGATACAACGACGCCGGACTTCAGCAATTTTTTCGACAAAATGCAATTTCCTTTAATGCATAACCCGTGGGTTTAGAGAGGATATTATGCGGGACTTCAATGGAAGCTGTCCAGCAGATGCGAGTCTTAAAAAAATACAGGGAAATTATTTCTGATATTCTGTAAAATTAACCGGTAAAAAACATGTTCTGCTCCTGTCGATATGGTTAATGGATCTGGCAAATAAATGACGAAACAGACACATTCAGCAAGTCTTGTTGATAATAAAGCTGCTGTTTACGCGCTAAATTGCATTATTAGTCGTAAAACTGTTTGACAATAGAGCATCAAATAGGCACAATCTGCGCCCTTGAATTTTGACTAGAATTTTTTCGGGAGTTCCAACTTGGCTAACATTAAGTCTGCTAAGAAACGCGCAATCCAAGCGGAGAAACGTCGCCAGCACAACGCTAGCCGTCGTTCTATGGTTCGTACTTATCTTAAAAAAGTAATTGCAGCTATCTCTGCTGGTGATAAAGAAGCGGCTACTGCTGCCTTCGTTACTGCTACACCTTTGCTTGACCGTATGGCAACTAAAGGTTTGATCCACAAAAACAAAGCTGCTCGTCATAAGAGCCGTCTTGCTGCGCAGATCAAAGCACTATAATATCGCGTTTCAGAAATGCATTATAAAAAGCGCTTTTAGCGCTTTTTTTATGTCCAAATTTTGACATTTATCCCCCATCTACTTTAGCTTTCCTGCTAATTAATTCTATTTTTAGCAAAGTTACCACGTCATAAATATGCAAAGAATCTGGCGTCAAAGTGTCATACAACTCGATTATCGTCTTCCAGAAGTAGCAGTCAAAAGGCGTGAGTATGTACACCGCGGAAGAATTCTTAAAAAAACATTACCCTCAAACAGAGGGCAGGCCTTGGCTGTTTAAATCTATCCGTTTTATTCTGCGCCACTTACTACATGAAAAAGAAATGTTAGCATTTGGTCGAGATTACCCCAATCTGCAGGGTATCGATTTTATTGAACAGGTTTTGGAATACTTCAACGTCAGCTACTCTGCTAGAGATAGTGAGAAGGAACGTATTCCCAGCGATGGCCGAGTCGTCGTCATCGCAAATCACCCAATAGGCTCACTTGATGCCCTAGCCTTGATGAAACTACTCTGTGAAGTGCGCAGTGATGTAAAAGTCGTCGCCAATGAAATGCTCATGGCGCTTCCTCCTTTACATGACATAATACTTCGAGTGAATAATATGCAGGGCGGCACCCCCAAAGAGCATCTCCAAAATATTCATCAGCATCTCAACAATCAAGGCGCAATTTTAATTTTTCCGGCTGGAGAAGTATCTCGCCTGCGCCCCCAAGGTATCCGAGATACACGCTGGCATTCTGGATTTTTAAAAATTGCAAAAGCCACTAATTCCCCGATCCTTCCGGCCTACATAGACGCAAAAAATTCGCCGCTATTCTATAGCGTGTCCATGTTTTATAAGCCTATGGCCACAGCTTTATTGGTTAAAGAGATGTTTAAACAAAGACGCAAGCATCTGCCCATCCGCATAGGTGAGATTATTCCTGTTGATAGCTACATTCAGAATAAATTCCCCCCTACCCATCAGGTGAAAATGTTCAAGAAGCATCTATACCGTATTGGTCATGGCAAACAAGGTATCTATAAAACCCAAACCGCGATTGCTTTACCAGAAGACCGCAAAACCTTATCAAAGGCAATTAAACAGCAATGTGAACGCCTCGGTGAAACGGGTGATGGAAAACATATCTACCTATATCGGCATACCGGAAGTTCACCTATCATGCGTGAGATAGGCAGATTGCGTGAGTTCGCATTTCGAGCCGTCGGGGAAGGTAGCAATAAACGCAGAGACGTTGATAACTTCGACTCCGACTACTTTCATTTACTGCTTTGGGATAATGAAGACTTGGAGATTGCTGGCGCTTATCGTTTCGGAGATACCAAACAAATCATTGCTAATAAAGGCCTAAGCGGCCTCTACTCCGCAACCTTGTTTGAATACACCGATCAAATGGCCCCCTACTTCGAGCAAGGTCTTGAACTGGGGCGCAGTTTTGTTCAACCCCGTTATTGGGGCAAACGCAGCTTAGATTATCTGTGGTATGGCATAGGCGCTTTTTTAAATAAACACCCGCAATATCGTTATTTATTTGGCCCGGTCAGCCTAAGTAATAACTATCACTGTGCTGCTAAGGTGTTATTAGTACAGTTTTACAGTTTGTATTTCCCCGCCAAGACTAAGCTTGCCTACGCCAAGCTACCCTTTAAAATCCCGCAGGATACTTGCTCACCATTTTTAGGCGCAGACTACAAACAAGACTTCACTGTGCTAAAGCACTCCCTAGCGAATATGGGGGCGGTAGTTCCAACACTCTTCAAGCAATATTCTGAAACCTATGAAGATGGTGGTTTACAATTTATTGAGTTTAACATTGATCCTGATTTTAATCAGTGTATCGATGGTTTAGCCATGGGGGATATCACCATGATGAAAGCTAAAAAACGTCAACGCTATCTACAAACGCCATTACAGACAGCAGGATAACTATACTGCTGTTACGACCACATCACCCTCATCATCTGTTCCTCCAGTTCTGTTTGACCACTCCTGGGTATATTCTATCTCTTAGACAAAGTGGCGACTAAACCAAATGTAGGTCACCTCTTCTCATCCCTAGGCGGCACCTAGTATGCTATTGAGGAAATTCCACTCACTGAGTAAAGCTATTGCCATTTACCCTGATGCATTCCGTCACTGAGGGTTTTTACTAGCGCAGGAAAACATGACACTATTGGAGCTGGTTTAGATCATAATAGCGATTTTAGGAGTCCAATCTTGCTTAGATTTTTGTTTTTAATTCCCATAATGATGTGTGTAATTTGGATTGCATATCTAAAAACTAATGGCTACAGCTTGGAGGAAGGCAAAAAAGGATTTGTCAAAATTCTGGTTATCTCCTGTGTTATCGCGGTGGTTTATTTTGCTATGTTGTTAGTTAACTAGTGCAATTTAATTACCAACAAGCGCGGGGAGCTTGGAGCATAGATTGATTAATGCTTAGCTGCTGGCAACCTCTGTCTGCCTGTTGTTCATTAAGTGCATTCGCGTGTATGGTAAATGTTGCAGCCCCTTGATTAGAAACGCTAAATTGATAGTAATTTGAGCTAACAAGGGATAACTGTTCAGTTGTCGCATAGCTAGGCTGAGACATTCTAAATTCCTGTTGCATCAAGACTATTTTCATTAATGTTACCTGCGCCTCCTGACGGCGAGCCTTTAGCAATGATTGCTTATAAGAAGGTATCGCCAGTGCTGCAACAATCCCTAAAATAGCTAGCGCAATCATCAATTCCAACAAACTCATTCCTTTGACCATAAATCTGTACCCTTGTCTGTTTGATTAGCAATTATACTCAATATCAGTAAAGCACATGGAAAACTTCAAAGGGTATTGAAAGTGCATTTAATCATAAAGACACAAGGATTCTCGCTTCTCGAAGCTATGATAGTGGTGAGTATTATTACATTAATAGCAGCCCTTGGTGGGCCGTCGATCACCGCGGCGCTGCATCATCAGCAGCTTAAAGGAGCTTTGCAACAAAGCTACTACTTGCTCCAACAAGGCCGCGCTTTTGCCGTAACCCAAGCTAAGGAAGTGACTGTACAATTTTCTCCAGGTCAAAACTGGTGCGTGGCCCTGAGCGATCGTGGAACTTGTGATTGCAAACAAGCAAACGCCTGTACCCTCGGTAATCAAAGCTATCAACTTACTGCAAAGGACTATCCATTTATTCATTTGCCTAAGGTAACCATGGGCAACGATAACGCAGTGATATTCGATAAGACCCGCGGTAGTGCAATGGGAAACGCCGGTAGCAGTGTGTTCACCAACGGCACAACACAAGCTAAATTAGTCATATCAAATTTGGGTAGAGTTAGGATATGTGTCCAACAGGGACAAATTGGAGCCTACTCAGCATGCTAAATAATATCGCTAAAGCAAAGTTGCAAGCAGGATTTTCATTGGTTGAGTTACTCATCGCCATGACGATAAGCACAGCCACTATCGCCTCACTCACTAGTTTCGTCGCTATATCCGGAGTCACTAGCGCAAAATTTTTAGCTAAAATGCGCCTATCTGAAGAGCTTGATACAATAATGTCATTACTCACCTCAGAACTGCGCAGAGCAGGCTATAACGGCAATGCTCATCAAGCTGCGTTGTCTCTAGAACACAGCCAGTCTGTGTTTTGGCAACAATGGCAATTATCTCACTATGCAGGAGAAAGCATGAATAGCTGCATCGAGTTTGCTTATGATCGAAATAATAATGGACGATTAGACACCGAAGATGGCGATGAGCGCTACGGGTTCAGATTAAGAGACCGAGCCTTGGAAATGCGACAAGCCGGCTCCCCTTGTGAATCTGGGGGTTGGCAAGACTTGTCGGACAACAGTTTCGTTAGGGTTACACAGCTAACCTTTCGTGCGACCACAGAGCAGCTTGCGGGCCTCACACGATTCCAAATAAACATTAGTCTTAGCGCCCATTTACACTCTCACCCAGAGTTAAGCATACAGCGACAACAGACAATTCGAGTAAGCAATTATGCCATCTTTTAATCAGCGCGGAGCTGTCACTCTGCTGAGTGTGACACTGTTGCTAATGTTGACGTCTGTCATAGGCATTTACAATATGAAGGTCAGCCATTCTAAACATATCATAACCCTTAATAGTCAAATTAAAAGCACCGCCATGGCCGCAGCTCAGTCCGGCCTGGCCGAAGTAATGAATATCTTGCAGGCGGATCCCCAATGGTCCGATAGCCAATTAAGAGGGGATATTCCTAGTGTAGGCAGTTATAGGGCATTGATTAGCCATCAGCGCAGTGAGCGTTTGGCCAATTCTTTAGCCGTTCATCAAGTTCACGTCAGTGCCAATACCTCAGAGCAAATGGGGGTTTTACAATCCCATCAATCTATTATTAGCTACCCGCTACTAAGCACCCTTCCTCACGCCCCTTTAATGGTCAACGGGCAGTTGCTATTAACCGCAAGTGTTACCTTAGTAGCCAACCCAAATGGTAGCGGAACAGGCTTACCCCTCTCGATATGGAGCAAGTTGGGGCTGGGGCCGTTGTCAGACGCATTTGTAAGTTGCGGACACTTTGAATATGAGCAGGCGTCATGTGATGCAATGCCATACTCAAATAACTCTGCACTGGCCGCCGATATTGTGGCTCACGATCTCAACTTCCCCAGCGATAGCCTGGCCTATTTAAGCAACGTTCCTAAGCAGTACAGTATGCAATTTAAAGATGAGTCAGACAGTATCCGCAATAACTGTAGTGATTTACCTCAAGGTAATCTGACCATGCTGTGGATCGAAGGGGATTGTGTTCTTTATCAGGGCCAACAACTAGGAACAGCGCTAAACCCAGTGTTCTTAGTGGTTGAAAACGGCCAACTAGAACTAGCTCAACAAGCACAGATTAACGGGCTCGTTTTGCTGTTGGTTACCGACAGCCGTACTGACTCAAATATCATTAACCTAGAGGGTTTAGGGACCATTGTAGGAGCGATCTTATCCGACCGTGATATGCACATTACTGGCGAGTCTCTGGTCTTGGTCTTTGACGCTAATATCCTGACTAAACTGACTGATTCTCCCGCATTAAGACGGGTGGCCAATATAGCCGGCAGTAATAGGGATTTCCAATGAGGCCGGCCTATGGATTCAGTTTGATAGAAGTGATGGTGGCCTGCATCATCATGCTAATCGGCGTAATGGGGTTTGTGCGTTTACAGTCACATATTATGCAATCTGAACAATCTCGTCATATTGCCGGAATAGCCAGACAATTGGCCCACGAAAAATTAACCGACTTACGTGATTTCAAGACCCTTCATAGGATGGATGAAAATTCCTCTTTTCAATCTATCGCAGATAACCTAGGTGGAAAAATAGTAGCCGGAGACATAGACATCAGCGTTGACGGTGATGAAACAGAATTGCAGCGTTTTAATCAGCAATGGCAGGTAAGAGATCAATTTTATGTCGATACTGACAACGACAATGTAAAGGATAGTTGGCGTGACTACGAAGATATCCCCAACAATCATGCTCTGCCCTCTTTACCCGAGCAAAAATGGGTCACAATCAGCGTTAAATGGACCAGCGCCAAAGGATTAACTCAGACTACATCTTTGCAGGGTATCGTCTCACCTGTTTTGAGCTATCGAAGCATCCATGGCATACAGCAGACGCCGTCGAATCAAAGGGTTCCTAGGGTATTATTAGCTGAAAGCGCCCCCGCGATGAAAGGTTCCCATTTAATTAACGGCGACGTAAATGTCAGTTTTTCCCAACCTTCTTGGCCCAGTGACAGCGCCAGCACAGACATATCGATAACTCAGTTCAAACGCCATGAATCCGAAACTGAGGTACTTACCCAAGCGAATTTTCGAACCATAAACTGTGACTGTCAGATAGCCGGTGCAGGCCGCGGTAAGACACCCTCTATGACGATACTAAAAGACCAATCGCTAGTTAATCAACCTGGCAGTTGGGTCAACAAAACTGTGGGTATCGCGACAGCCGGTCAAAACCCACTTTGCAGCAGTTGTTGTCGTGACCACCACGATACCCAAACCATGCTTGTCGAACATTCAAATTATTCGCCCGGTCCTTCGGCACACCAACACTTCGGCATAAACTCCAATGGAGATTATACCTTGGCGCTCAATATTGCCGATCCCTACCTAGAGATCTGCCGCTTTAAACGCATAGATGGACAATTCGAAATTTACCCAGACTGGCAACTGATTAATTTGACCCAATTTGATAGCCAATATTTGCATGATGAGAGTAACCGACTAGCCTATCAGCAGCATGTCCTCAGCAGCCTTCGCGCTGCACTAAACAATCAACAACCAGCTAGCCTACCTCTGCCCCAAATAAACATGTTCAGCGGCGCGTTACAGCTGCTTAGCCGAGGAATCTATATAGAAAAACTGCGGCCAGAGCATATTGAATTCATAAGGCAGAAAGTGGCATCAAGACAATTAGATTGGCTAGATTATCTGCCATTTTATGATATTGACGTGACCTTATTGGCTAATTGGAGAAGCAGCGCAGAACATATTGCCACCATTAGCCAACAACCCTATGTATTGGAGGTAGACCAACAACACCTACAATTTGGCCAATATTCCCGTGGCCGAGTGAGTGGCCTTACGATAGGCCAAGCGCAAATAGCAGCGACTATTCACCGTGGAAATGCCGGTTTATCCCATCGACCTCCCCATGTCCCTCCCTCTAATTTACATGTTAGCCAAGCAAATACTTTGTTGTTGTCAGTTCAAGGATCAGCAAAGCCGCGCAGTAATCTTGCAATCAGTGGTGATGTAGCATGTATTGTTAAACAAGTAACTGATTATGTCCCATGTCAATATCAGGATCCAAAAAGGGCTGATTATGTTGATTTAACTAGCTTAAGGGTTAGTGACTCAGCGCAGGAATTTACCTGTGATATCACGATTAACAGCAGCCCAAACAGTAGTTTTTTCAATTGCGCCCCCATAACAGAAAAATGGCAAGGAGCACTTCACCTCGCAACTGAGCCAGTTAACCCTCAAATTAGCCTGCATTGGGTCAGCGAGGCGTTAGGAATTGTGCCGGGGCCAAGCATAACCTTGCCGGAACCACTAACAGAAACATCTAATTTTGAGTACCAAGTGCTAATCATAGTAAAGTGAGTTTCGATTAACTTCAGATATAAAAAAGCCCCTAATCGTCTAAAGCGATCAAGGGCTTAATTGGGTTTAGCTTAAGCTTACAATTGGTTGATACTAATATCAGCCTCTGCACGCATAGCAGCAATTAGACTTGCATAACTACCTTCAGCGCGGGCTTGACCAAGGCGCTGTTGCATAGCAGTAATTTGTTCGGCAGGAACCTCGTCCGTCAGATTGATACTATTTAGTTGCACTAGTCCAACATTACCACTGGCCAGCTCAACCACAGCTTGATTTGCGCCTTCAGTAGCCGACATTTTAAATGCTTGATCGACAATTCCACGAGGCAATGCGGCTCCGAATCTAGCGACACCCGCTTGGAGTTCCCAGGCTAGATCTTTATCAGCCAACTTAGCAGAGATATCGTTGCCAGCTTGCAGATCAACTAACAACTCGTTTGCCCATGCTTTAGCCGCAGCTTGTGCTTTTTCCGAAACTAGCTGTGTCACGATTTGCTCTTTCACTTCTTGTAACGCTTTAGTGCGCTCTGGCTCATATTCTTTAACTCGCAACACTACAACGTGGTTATCACCAATACTGATGACTTCGCTGTTGACTTTGTCTTGGGTGAGCTCAGTTGAAAAAGCCGCCGCAAGTACAGTCGGATTAGCAATTTTTTCAGGGGCTGTTTGCGCCGTGAACAATGCCGTTTCTTGCACTGTCACACCAATAGCCTCTGCTACATCCACTAAGCTGTCAGGCATTTCAAACGCGAGTTCCTTTAGTTGGTTCTGGGCAAGATAGAATTCTTCAATCGCTTTTTCACTCTTGACTCGTTTGACCAATTCTTCTTTAACGTCTTCAAATGGAGTGACCTGTTGAGCTTTGATATCAGTCAATTTGATAATATGTAGGCCAAATTCACTCTCAACAATGGCAGACACATCTCCGACATTTTTTAATTCGAATGAAGCATCAGCAAAAGCGGGGTCCATCATGCCTTGTGCGAAAAAGTCTAAATCACCGCCATTCTCAGCTGAGAAAGTATCTTCCGACATGTCTTTTGCAACTGTCGCAAAGTCTTCGCCGTTATTTAAGCGTTTAACAGCTTCGTCTGCTTTTTCTTGTGCCGCATCAGCGTTATCAGCTGTTTCAAATAAGATGTGCGATACACGACGTTCTTCTTCTGTGCGATAAGTGCTGCTAGAACGCTCATACAGATCCTGTAACTCTTGCTCAGTAACATCGATATCAACCAAGAAGTCGTCAGCGTTTAGCTCAACGTATTGCAAACTAACTTTTTCTTCTGTATCGAAGCGCAATAAGTTTTGTTGATAGAAAATATTGATGTCGTCTTCTGACACCTCTATAGACTGTTTGAATGACTCAGAAGGGATGGTTATAAACTGTAAATTACGGGTTTGCGCTTGAAGCTTTAATACTCTTGATGCCTCAGACTGTAAGGTAAATTCGCTGCCCAATAATGCTTTAGCAACCTGCTGACGGGTCATTTCAGTACGCATATAGTCTCTGAATGTACTGGTTTGATAACCCACTTGTCTGAGCGCATTTTGGAAACGAACATTGTCGAACTGACCGCCAACTTGAAACTCTGGCATATTGACAATTTGCTGACTAATTTGTTGATTACTCACCCGTAAACCTAAATCTTCAGCTGCTTGCTCAATGAGTTTGTCAGCGATGAGACGGTCTAATACGCTCTGGCGGAATTGATTCAAATAGGCTGCATCAGCTGTCAAGGCTGTAAAAGCTTCACCATACTGAGATTCTAATCGGGCCCGTTCGTTTTCGTATGCACGTTCAAATGTGTTTAATGAGATTTCGTCACCATTAACCTCTGCCGCTGCTGTACCGGTAGAAGACACATAGCCGCCTACTCCAGCAAAGACAAAGCTTAAAATAACTAAGCCCAAGATCACGACTGCCCATGTACCCTGCGATCCTTCTCTGATTCTTTCCAACATATTAGTCTATTCTCTCTAACTGACTTGATAACAACAACTGTGGCCAATGAACTTAAAAACACAGTATTTAAGGCGCAAGATTATAGCGCGAAAAATAGCTGGATCACCAGACAATCGCAAAGTTTATAACAGCAAAAAGGCTAACATTGGCGGTTAAAGGTCAAATAGACTCTATCTAAACCATTTCTTTTACTCAAATGAGCCTATGTTAGCCAATGAGTGCCCGCTATTTAATGCTTTTGATGAGAATGCTAATACTTTAGGAGGCAGTTTTTGTAAATGGCAGCGATAGCTATGATGTGATGCCAGCTAATCGATTTTAAGCTGGTTTGTGAAGTAATAAACCTATGGGTAGGAATAGTCAAACTAGGGGGATCTATCAGAAATAAAAAAACCCTTAATGAGTAAGGGTTTTTTCGTAGTTGCAGTTAGAATGTGAAATCACATTACTAATTAGTTGCAGCTATCTTTAAGTGCTTTACCTGCTTTGAAAGAAGGTACTTTAGCTGCAGCAATCTGGATAGTCTCACCGGTTTGTGGATTGCGACCACTGCGAGCTGAACGCTCACGTACTGAGAATGTACCAAAGCCAACTAGCGCTACTTGATCGCCATCTTTAAGTGCAGTAGTAACCGCGTCGGTAAATGAATCAAGAGCACGACCCGCAGCAGCTTTAGAAATATCCGCACCAGAAGCGATTGCATCGATTAGTTGAGACTTGTTCACAATAAGATCCCCTTCAATTGTTATTATTTGTGGTTCCGCAAAATTGTTATTGCAGTGACGTTATAACAAGCTTGAATCTTAACTTCAAGCAATGTTTTACAATTTGTTAACACTAATGAATCGTCGCTATCCCTTTTGTTATAAGGCTTCGCACGAAACTAGGTTAAAGGCTAACATATCTTTTAACTTAGGGAAGCCCTAAAATTCAAAAAAAAACGAAAAAACAGCCGTTTTCGGCTATTTTTTCTTCGCTTTTGGTTTTTCTAAGCTAAAGCGCTCTGGATTTTCCTGTAATGCAAGCGTTAATACCTCGTCAATCCACCGTACCGGATGGATACTTAAATCCTTCTTAACGTTGTCAGGTATCTCTTCTAAGTCTCTTTCATTGTCTTTTGGAATGATAACTGTCTTAATTCCACCACGGTGAGCGGCCAACAGTTTTTCTTTTAATCCACCGATGGCGAGCACTTCACCCCGTAGAGTTATTTCTCCCGTCATGGCCACTTCTGCCTTGACGGGATTTCCGGTCAATGATGAAACTAACGCTGTACACATTGCTATACCCGCACTTGGACCGTCTTTTGGTGTTGCACCTTCAGGGACATGTACATGAATATCGCGCTTTTCATGGAAATCTTCATTGATACGTAGTTTTTCTGCCCTACTGCGAACCACTGTCATTGCGGTTTTAATCGACTCTTGCATGACATCACCCAAAGAACCGGTAAAGGTAGTTTTGCCTTTACCCGGCACTGAGGTGGTTTCAATGGTTAGTAAGTCTCCACCAACTGATGTCCAAGCCAAACCAGTTACCTGACCGATTTGGTTGTTGCCTTCAGCCTTACCATAATCAAATCGTTGTACACCTAAGAAGTCTTTAAGATTATCTTGATTGGCAACAACTTGCTTAACCGACTTATCCAACAAGATATTCTTCACTGCCTTACGACAAATTTTAGAAATTTCTCGCTCTAAGCTACGCACCCCTGCTTCACGGGTGTAATAACGAATAATCCCTATGATTGCTGAATCTTCGATTACCAATTCACCGTCTTTGAGACCATTGCGTGACATTTGCTTTTTAAGCAAATGACGGATGGCAATGTTAAGTTTTTCGTCTTCGGTATACCCCGACAGGCGTATGACTTCCATACGATCCAGTAATGGACCAGGTATATTCATACTGTTGGAGGTAGCCACAAACATCACATCCGACAAATCATAATCCACTTCCAAATAGTGGTCACTGAAGGTGCTATTTTGCTCAGGATCTAACACTTCCAACAGTGCCGAAGAAGGATCGCCGCGCATATCAGATGACATTTTGTCTATCTCATCTAACAAAAAGAGAGGATTCTTGACCCCCACTTTAGCCATCTTCTGGATCAGTTTACCCGGCATTGAGCCAATGTAAGTTCTGCGATGCCCACGGATCTCCGCTTCGTCGCGCACGCCGCCTAGAGCCATACGCACGTATTTGCGTCCCGTAGCTTTAGCGATAGATTGACCTAAGGATGTTTTACCCACCCCTGGTGGTCCCACTAAACACAGGATCGGTCCTTTAAGTTTTTTCACTCGCTGTTGTACCGCGAGATACTCAATGATGCGTTCTTTAACTTTTTCTAAACCATAGTGATCTGAGTCAAGAATATCATCTGCTTTTGCGAGATCTTTTTTCACCGCGCTGCGCTTAAACCAAGGGACATTGGCCAGCCAATCTATATAGCTGCGCACAACTGTGGCTTCAGCCGACATGGGCGACATCATTTTGAGTTTGCGAAGCTCTGCCGTAGCCTTTTCTTTGGCTTCTTCAGGCATTTTGGCTTCTTCAATCTTTTTGCCTAAGGCTTCAAATTCATCAGGCGCCTCATCCAGCTCACCTAATTCTTTTTGAATCGCTTTCATCTGTTCATTCAGATAATACTCGCGTTGGCTTTTTTCCATCTGCTTTTTAACACGGGTTCGAATTTTCTTTTCAACCTGTAGCAGATCGATTTCGTTTTCCATCAAGGCCATCAAGTATTCGAGACGTTCATTGACGCTTTCCATCTCTAGCACTTTTTGCTTTTCAGCTAATTTCAAAGGCATATGCGCAGCCATGGTATCAGCCAATCGTGCAGCGTCCTCGATACCATTAAGAGAAGTCAGCACCTCCGGTGGGATTTTCTTATTGAGCTTAACGTAACCCTCAAATTGTGAAATCGCAGAACGCACAAGGACTTCCTGTTCGTTCTCTGGCAACTCTTTATCTACATGCTGTTTGACTTCGGCAATAAAAAACTCATCCGTTTGCAGGAATGTTTGGATCTGACCTCGAACATTACCTTCGACTAACACTTTTACCGTGCCATCGGGGAGTTTTAATAATTGTAAAATGGTGGCTATCGTACCCACTTCATATACATCATCAGTTTCCGGTTCATCCACACCCGCATCTTTTTGGGCAACTAGGAAGATTTGTTTGTCTTTATCCATAGCCGCTTCAAGGCATCGAATGGACTTTTCACGTCCGACAAACAAAGGGATGACCATGTGTGGATAGACCACTACATCTCTTAATGCCAGTACCGGCATTTCAATGCGATCGACTCGCTCTTTTGTCATGCTTAATCTCGTTTTTAATTAATACTAGGAAAGTTATGATTATGTATATGGGGATAACGAAGTAAAGTTCAATCAAAAAAAATAAAGGCTCCAAAGAGCCTTTATAAATTTAATTTTTATTCTGCTGCAACTTTCTTATCGCTGCCACTATCGTAAATCAGAATTGGCTTGGATTCGCCTTTTATCACCGTCTCGTCGATAACCACCTTACTGACCCCTGTCATGGACGGTAAGTCATACATGGTTTCGAGTAATACACCTTCTACGATAGAACGCAATCCACGGGCGCCGGTTTTGCGCTGCATCGCCTTATTGGCAATTGCGTGCAAAGCATCATCGCGAAACTCAAGCTCTGCATTTTCCATGGCAAACAATGCGCCGTATTGTTTAGTCAGTGCGTTTTTAGGTTTTTTCAGAATTTCTATCAACGCATCTTCACTCAACTCTTCTAAGCTAGTTAGAACAGGGAGGCGACCAATGAATTCTGGAATTAAGCCGTATTTAACCAAATCCTCTGGTTCTACTTGCTTAAACAGCTCACCGCTGTTTTTCTTGTCTGCTTTGCTTTTAACTGTCGCACCGAAACCAATACCGGAACCAACGGCTGCACGTTGCTCTATGACTTTATCTAAGCCTGCGAACGCGCCACCACAGATAAATAATATCTTAGACGTATCTACTTGCAGAAACTCTTGTTGAGGATGCTTGCGTCCACCTTGAGGTGGAACAGAAGCGATGGTCCCTTCAATCAGTTTCAACAGGGCCTGTTGTACCCCTTCACCAGACACATCACGGGTAATAGATGGATTATCAGATTTACGAGAAATCTTATCAATCTCATCAATATAAACTATTCCGCGCTGTGCTTTCTCAACATCATAATCACATTTCTGCAATAGCTTTTGGATGATGTTCTCTACATCTTCACCTACATAACCGGCTTCAGTTAAGGTAGTAGCGTCTGCCATAGTAAAAGGTACATCAAGCAAACGAGCTAAAGTTTCAGCTAGTAAAGTTTTACCACTACCCGTTGGCCCGATTAGCAAAATATTACTTTTACTTAATTCAATACCGTCATGGACGTCGCCACTACGTAAGCGTTTATAGTGATTATAAACTGCTACCGACAACACTTTCTTAGCGTGTTCCTGACCAATTACATATTCGTCTAAGTGAGCATGGATTTCTTTAGGCTTAGGTAATGCGTCCTGCTTTTTCTTAGGTGAAATTTCTTTAATTTCTTCACGGATAATGTCGTTACACAGCTCTACGCACTCATCACATATGAACACAGATGGTCCTGCGATAAGTTTGCGCACTTCGTGCTGACTTTTGCCACAGAAAGAGCAATATAATAATTTGTTATCGCCATCTGTGTTTTTCTTATCAGTCATCTAAAACTTGCCTCTTCCAATTTGTCTAGTCTTCGAGTTTGACAACTATTAGTAAGTGTTAACCCAAATGACTTACTTCTCAAATTATTTTTTAGTACTTATCGCATCATTACGACTATTTAGCACTTGGTCGATCAAACCATATTCTTTTGATTCAGACGCGCTCAAGAAATTATCTCTATCTGTATCTTGCGCAACTTTCTCATAATCTTGACCGGTATGCTCTGCCATCAAACGATTCAACTTCTCTTTAATAGACAGGATTTCTTTCGCATGAATTTCAAAATCAGACGCTTGCCCCTGGAATCCACCTAGAGGTTGATGGATCATCACTCTAGAATTAGGTAAACAGTAGCGTTTGCCTTTAGCCCCACCAGATAACAAGAAAGCGCCCATACTTGCAGCCTGACCGATACACACTGTGCTCACATCAGGTTTGATGAAATTCATAGTATCGTAAATCGCCATACCAGCGGTAACAGAGCCACCTGGGGAATTAATATATAAAAAGATATCTTTTTCTGGGTTCTCAGCTTCCAAAAACAACATTTGCGCAACAATTAGATTGGCCATGTGGTCTTCAACTTGGCCAACTAAAAATATTACGTTTTCTTTTAGTAGACGTGAGTATATATCATAAGAACGCTCACCCTTTGCAGTTTGTTCAACAACCATAGGGACAAGCGCATTGAGTGGATCGAACGGGGTATTCAACATAAATTTAATTCTTCACAAATAAAAATGCTCGGGAGATACCGAGCATTTAATCAGGTGGAGACTATTGAAGTCAAATAACAAACAAGGAAATTATGCTTGTTTGTTCATGATCTCGTCAAAGGGCTTTTTCACTTCTTTGACCTTAGCCTGACTTACTACCCACTCTACAGCTTGTTCTTCAAGCGCAACGTTTTGAATTTGTTGTAATAATTCATTGTTAGACTTGTAGTAATCGATCACTTCTTGAGGATCTTCATAAGCAGATGCAGTAGTTTCAATTAATTGCTCAACTTTTGCGTCATCGACTTTAATGTCGTTGTTTTTAATTATTTCACCTAAGATAAGACCAATAGAAACTCGACGTTTAGCATTTTCTTCAAACAAATCTGCTGGTAGCTCTGGCATATTGTCTACTTTACCGCCAGATTGCTGTTGGAAGCGTTGTTTAGCTTGTTCACGCAAAGCGTTCACTTCTTGCTCAACCAATGCAGCTGGGAGATCTAATGTATTGCTTTCTAATAAACCGGCAATCACATCTTCTTTTAATTTTGCTTTAAGGGTTTGGTCAAGTTCCCGTTGCATATTCTTACGAACTTCTACGTTCAATGCTTCAACGTCACCGTCTTCAATACCGAAAGTTTTTGCAAATTCTTCATCAACTTTAGGTAGTTCAAGACCTTCTACTTTGCTCACTGTGATAGTGAACTGAGCGTCTTTACCTTTAAGGTTTTCAGCATGGTAATCTTCTGGGAAGGTCACATCAGAAACAACTTCATCACCTTTCTTAGCACCCACAAGTGGCTTTTCAAAACCAGGGATCATGCGATCTTTACCTAGTTCAAGTGGGAAATCTTCCGCTTTTCCACCTTCAAATTCTTCGCCGTCAATGGTACCAACGAAGCTGATAGTGACGCGGTCATCTTTCTTGGCTTTACGCTTTACTTCTTTCCAGCTAGCGTGTTGCTTGCGAAGGGTGTCTAGCATGTCTGCTAGATCTTTATCGGTAATTTCCACGACTGGTTTTTCAAGCTTAATTTTATCTAAGCCTTGGATCTCAAGTTCGGGATATACTTCAAAAGAAGCTACAAACTCTAAATCTTCGCCGCTAACGTCTTTTTTCATTTCAAAACGCGGCATACCAGCAGGATTTAATTTTTCTTTAACGACAGCTTCGTAAAAATTACGTTGCATTGCTTCGCCAGCTACTTCTTGGCGTACAGCCTGTCCGAAACGTTTCTGAATAACAGATACAGGAACTTTACCTGGACGGAAACCGTTAATGCGCTGGGTTTTCGCCAACTGTTGAAGACGTGATTTCACCGCTGAATCAATTGAATCAGCAGGAACAGAAATGGTAATACGGCGCTCTAGGCCTTGAGTCGTCTCGACTGACACTTGCATTATTATACCTCAACTATGCGTTACAAAAACGCGTAATTCGAATTCGCAATGATTTGAAGATTAGCTTGGGAAAGACGTTTTTAGTTCGTTTTTCCGCTACTTTTTTCTAGACCAAATTCACCGCATTTTGCGGATCAACGTGATCCACCTCGGTTAAAAAAGACGCGACAGTATACAGGCTGGGACTTACATAGTCGAGCGCAAAAATTGATTAAAGTGGCGTCAATAATGACTAATTGTTTTAATCGGCTGTGATCCTGACAAATTAGAGGCTAATTATGGATGTTTACTCGGGTCTAACACTTCTGTCTAATTGCATCAAGCAGCGCGATATGGAATATTAGTTTCATAAATCAGCGAATCGGACCAGTAAAACTTGAACCCTAAAGATCTTCTTTATCATCACATTAACAGCATACTAGTATTTTCTGGCGCTAAGAACATTAGTGTCTGGCATCCCCAATTGAATGATGAAATGGGGAGCTTTAATGTGGGTGAATTTGGTCCTAATGAAACTCCGATTGAAGCGTCACAGGTTGGGGAAGTAAACGTCTTTGCTAAACAAGATAGTGCGTTTAACAATATGGCGTTTAAGGCAATCTCGGCGACCACTTTGTTAGTTAAAATTACGGAAGAGCCCTTAGCTGATTCAATCTACTCTAACCTTGCCTCTAACAATAAAGCAACAGCGTCAGAAATAGCCTCCCGTCGCGCGCCGATTAAGACTTTCGATGACAACACTTGGTTTCTGATGCAATTTAATTTTGCCCAGCAGATACCGAATTGGTTGTCTCCTGATCAATCAAATCAACAACTGATGGTTTCGTCTGATAAGTTAGTCACTGTTCAGCATATGCTGCAATCAACTGTGATGCAGATGCGTTTGATTTCCGAATTTTTAACGCTCTTGTCTGACCCCTTGACAAATCTGTGCTCCCGCACCGTATTGCAGAACAAGATCGCTCAGCTGAGTAACCAATATTCGGTGGGCTTGATCATGGTTCACTGTATTGACTTTCACCAAATAAATAGAAAATTTGGCAATGAGTTTGGCGACAATGTTATTCGCGAGATAGCCGAATTGCTCAAATCCAGTACCCGAGAAAATGATATTTTAAGTCGCTATGGCGGTGCCTTATTCGGTGTAGCTTTTCCGGTAAATGAAAAGACCGATGTGGCAAGCTTTGCCAAAAAATTACAATTAATTCTGCAACAGAGACATTACTTGGATGGGGCTATTAATCTAGCTTTTGATGTCGGTGCTGCCATTATTGAATATAGTGAAGACTACCCATCAAAATCCGCATGTGCATCTGTGTTGATCAGTCGCGCAGATCAAGCATTAAAAGCAGCCCAGAAAGAAGAGAAGCCATCGATTATTACCTGGCACAAAGATGATTTCAGTCTTTATCAACAAAAATTTAATTATCTAGGCGGGATATTTACAGCAGATACCATCACCGATTATCGCAACATGCTGTTGTTATGGGACATATCTTCATTAATCGCCGACAAATACGATTTTTCCCAGTTGGCGCAAAGCGTCATACAGCGTCTGGCACAAACCTTTGATTTTATGTGCGCCGGCGTGATCGGTCCAAACGAGCAACAGCAACAATATCTATACTCTATCGACAGTAATGATGATGCGGTCGCCATGACAGCACAAGATAGTGCCTTTCTAACCGAAATAAAACAAATGCAACAAAGCGTGATGGCTAGCGACAAACCCTCTGAAAGGCTAGTTGGAAGCACTATTATTTTGGTCTTGCCACTTGAAATAGAAACTGCCGACTGCTTATTTATTTGTGGTAAAGCTAGCCAATTTGAAGTTAAACATGATACCCAGGTTTTGCTCTCAGGTTTAACTCGTCAGTTAGGTAAGGCGCTACGCAGAAGTAAATTAGAAGAGGAGCTCAACCGTAAACTGGAAAGCCAAAATGAGCAGTTGCAACATGAACTGACCCAGTTAAAAGAAGGCCTACAAGTTAGCAGCATTATTTATCGTTCGCAGGCAATGGCAAATCTACTCAAGCACGCCAAACGCGCCGCTATGACTGACACCACAGTATTGATTACCGGGGAAAGCGGTACAGGTAAAGAACGTCTTATCAACGCATTACATCAGATGGGCAATCGCAATAATAAGTCCTTAGTCATTGTAGATTGTGGCTCTATCCCTGAAAGCCTAATAGAGTCAGAATTATTTGGTTATGTAAAAGGTGCGTTTACTGGTGCGCAGAACACCTCTTCCGGAAAAGTGTTAGATGCCGAAGGCGGTATTTTAGTCTTAGATGAAATAGGTGAGTTACCGCTAAATATGCAAACCAAGCTGTTGCGTTTCGTACAGGAAAAACACTTCACTCCTGTTGGCGGCAATAAGGTCATAACTGTCGATGTTAAAATCATTGCGGTAACAAACCGAGATTTGGCCTTTGAAGTCGAGCAGGGTAACTTTCGCAAAGACTTGTATTATCGATTAAACGTTTTGACCTTATATAATCCACCGCTGCGTGAAAGGCCAGAAGATATCGAATTGCTGGCAACTCACTTTTTGACCAAGTACGCCGAACAATTCAAATTGGAAAAACGCAACCTATCGACTAATGCACTGCAAAAGATGCTGCACTATACATGGCCGGGTAATATTCGTGAGCTAGAAAATCGATTAATGCAGGCAACCTTACTGTGTGAAGGAAAAGTAATTGAGTGGGGGCTATTGAACATTGAAGACGATGTACGCCCCACAGCCGCCCAGACTGAAAATCATTCACGATTGCCAGCTCAAAGTCCTGCTCCGCCCTACCCTGGGGTGAATTCGCTAGTCAATTCCAACAACAATCATGCGGGTTATTCAGAGCCTGATTATAATGCTGAACGCTTTTCGAGCCAACAAGACAACAACTCGACAAATAACTATGCCAGAAGTGAAGTACACACAACTATGGTCAGTGCACAACATTGCACTGAAATGTTGTTAGATATCTTCAAGCAAACACTTAGCCAAGCAGGCCAACATCCCCAATTTGTCAATGCGCCCTTTGGCAGTTGGATTGAAGATGAATTGATTATTAAAACCTATATTGCTAGCGATCGAAAAATGCGTCTTACTGCTGCTAGACTGTCTATTTCGCAGAGTACGGCAAGACGAAAAGTCGATAAAATTTTAGCTGAGGGAGACATGACTGAAAGCCATAGGCCCAGTAATTGGCATGTAATCAGTGAGGCATTAGCTCCTATCGCCAATGGTCAGGTAGTGCTCAAGAATTGTGTGGCTCAAATTAAATTGTTAGTACTGGAAAGTATATTGAGTACACCTGTATATAGTATGGCTCAGGCGGCAGAAATGTTGGGTGTGAGTGAACCAACCTTTTACAAATTGAAACGTGAGCTAGACGCATCTCAATGATGCGTCTAGTGCTAAACTAGCCGATTAACCGTTTAATAAAAACCGATATCCCTTAGCTAACCCAGCATAGCAATTAGCCCTTATTGCCTAACGTCTGCTGGTTTGGATATCCATGACTTTTGCCGTGCCATCCTGCAATACCTGCTTAACCCTGACATAGCCTTCGTCAATCACGTTATCAATATTCTGAGTCAAGGTATTCATGATACTGACCGGAGGCATCTCGGCTGATTGCAAGATCCCAGTCCATTGATTACGTCCGCCTTCTTTGGACTTGTAAAGAGCATTGTCAGCCAATAAATGTACCTGCTCCCAACTCAGTGAATCTGGATAATGATGAGAGAAAGGATACATACTGTAGCCAATTGAACAGGATAAATGCATTTTTTGTTTCAAATTGATGTCGAAGCCAAACCCAGATATTTTGCTGCGTAAGCGTTCTGCTAACAACTCAATTTCACTGACTTCTTCAACACGCCCCATGATCAGGAACTCATCTCCCCCCCAACGGATTACTGTATCGGATTTGCGGCATACGAGCTTCAGCAGGTCACTCACCTGACATATCACTTTGTCGCCAGCATCATGGCCATAGGTATCATTTATGGGTTTAAAACCATCTAGATCGAACATGAGGAAGAATAATCGTGGACCACTGTCTGCAGTACAACGGCCAGTGACCAGGTTTTCTTCAAATTCACGGAACACGCTGGCACATTGCTGCTCGATAATATTATTTAGATAGCGTCTATTGTGCAGCCCGGTTAGCTGATCTGTCACACTAGCATTAAGTAACTGCTCGTTGGCTTCACGTAATTCCACTGTTCTACTCTTTACTTCTAATTCCAACTCTTGGCGATAATTAGCTTCTTTTTCAAGCTTGTTAAGGTAGGAGCGATAAATCCAGTAGAGTAATCCAAGGGCAAACCCAGCGTAGATTGTATATGCCCACCAAGAATACCAAGGGGCGGGCAATACGGTTAGGGCCACATCGACTCCTTGCTCATTCCATATACCATCATTATTTGACGCTTTGACTCGAAATAAATATTGGCCGGCAGGCAGGTTAGTATATGTTGCTTTTCGAATATCGCCGGCCTCGATCCAGTTATTATCGAAACCCTCAAGTTTATATAGGTAACGGTTGTTACTTGGCGAAGCAAAGTCCAAACCAGCAAACTCAAAAGCAATCAAATAATCTTTGTGGGATATTTGTATATTACTGTGGTCATTGCCTGAGGCGTCGATACTAAAGACTTCATTTAGCTTCTGAAACTTAGTTAACACCACAGGTGGAATGTGTTTATTTGGTGAAATTTTTTCTGGAAAGAACGAAGTCACTCCATTAGTTCCGCCAAAATATAATTTACCATCAGCAGATTGATAGTAAGCACCGGCGTTAAATTCGTTGCCTTGTAAGCCATGAGAACTATCAAAATTTAATAGTTCTTTAGTCTCAGGGTCAAGTTTAGTTAAGCCTCGGTTAGTGCTTAACCAGAGCAAGCCACTTGAGTCTTCCAAAATACCAAACACATTACTACTGGGTAGACCTTCATAGCGAGATATGCGCTCAAATTGAAAATTACCCACCTTGCGATTTTCGGCGGACAACTTGACCACGCCCCCGCCACGAGTCCCGATCCAAATATTGTCCTTTGAATCCTCAAAAATAGACCAGATTTCATTACTGCCGAGTTCATTGGGCGAGCCTTGATCCGATTTAATTCGCATCGCAGTAGCAGTAGTGGGATTGAAGATATTTAATCCTCCTCCCCAGGTTCCTACCCAAATTAATCCATTTCTAGCCCGAAGCACGGAAAGAACTCTATTGGTGCTAAGGGTTTGTAAGTTAGTTTTGTCATGTTTATAGCGGGTAAAGGTTTGGGTTTGTATATCGAACAAGTTTAAGCCACCACCGAAGGTACCCACCCACAACTTATTATTTCCAGCAGGCTCAATGGCGGTTACCCCTGGCGCACCCAAAGTTTGAGGATTTAACTTATCGCTTTCATAATGGGTAAAACGCATTGTTTTCGTGTTTAATTTGCTCATGCCCTTGTCTTGGTAACCAATATAGAGTTCATCACCATTATCAGAGTATAGTGCCATCACCTTGTCGCTCAGCAGCGAATTTAGGTTATCGGGTTGGTGATTCAAGTGAACAATGTTACCACTTTCGACATCCAGTAAATCTAATCCGCTCAATGAACCTATCCATAGTTTCCCAGCTGCGCCATCATGAAAGGTATTGATATAACTCCCAGCTAAGCTTTTATCTTTGTCCGCTCCTACCCTGATATGATCGAAATTGGATGTTGCTGTATTCCACTTATTCAGTCCTTTTATACTGCCGACCCAAAAAACATTACCGCGGTCTTGGTACAAATAATTCAATTGATTATCGGACAGACTATAGGGATTTTGCTTCTCGTTTTTAATATGTAGGAAGCTTTCTCGATCCGGTTGCATTCGATACAGACCATTATCAGTTGCCAACCAGACCTTGTTGGCTTTATCTTGGTACACATGGGAAACAGTTTCTTTTTCAAGTATGGCAGGGCTCCAAACGTCGAATTCGGTTTGTTCAGCATTAGGTGGCGTGATCACCTTAACACCTATGCCCAGACCACCAATCCAGAGACGTTGCTGACTATCAACAAGAAGGGTTTTGGCTGCAGACAGCGAAGTACCCGTAAGGGTGTCTAAGGTCCCACCGTCAATTAATACCTCTAAGGTATCTGGGTTAATTTTCACCACGCCTGAATTTGAACTTGCGACCCACAGGTTTCCACTGGCATCTTCAGTAATGCTAAGAATGGCTTCGATAGTGTTATCACTTAGAGGCACGTAGGTAAAATCATCGGTCAACGGGTTATAGCGGTTCAGTCCGCCATCGGTCCCAATCCAAATAACATTGGTAGAAGATACAAACAGGAACCTTACAATGTCGTTGCTGACCGTGCCTGGTTGCTCGGGATCGTGTCGATAAGACTTAAAGGTTTGACTGGCTTTATCAAAAACATTGATACCGCCACGGGTACCGACCCATAGTTTATTTTTTTGTGGCTCGACTATATGATAAATCCAATCTGAGCTAAGTGATTCTTTATTCCGTGAACTGTAGGTAAACACTTTAAATTGATAACCATCATAGCGATTCAGCCCCTCTTGTGTGCCGAACCACATGAAGCCTTCGGAATCTTGAAATGCAGTGGAGACGTTTTCCTGGGATAATCCTTGTTCAAGAGCGATACGCTGAAAACGAATATTCTGATTGTCAGCAAGTACATTAGTTGCAGAAGTCAATCCCAGAGCGATCCAGAAGACTACAAAAATGTTTTTAAACATGACATATCTCATTAATTTTCAATACCTTAATCTCGTAATGTAGCATATTCCAGCTAACACCAATGTATTTTTCTGCAGTCACAATCACTATTTTTGATGTTAAATTATGAGTAAAGGACGCTAGAGCATTTATTTAACTATCAATAGATGCGCTTGATTAGCGTAGCTAACTTAACAAATAATTAGAATAAAAAAAGCTGCACTTTAGTATAAGTGCAGCTTTTGACAGATATTAATTAAATAGCGGGTAGCTCGCTTAAAAGATCGTTAGAGCTTTTTTGTTGTTTAGCAGGCTTTTCATCAACATTTGCTACGCTTTCAATCGCAGCAAGTGCCTTCCATGCAAAGCCTTCAACAAATGCATTGGTGTCCCATACTGAACCTTCAAGAGCAGACATGCGATCCCAGACCGAACCTTGTAATCCAGTGGATACGTCCCACACCGAACCTTGCAGACCAGTTGAGACATCCCACACAGAACCTTGCAATCCGGTAGATACATCCCACACAGAGCCTTGCAATCCGGTAGATACATCCCACACAGAGCCTTGCAATCCAGTAGATACATCCCACACAGAACCTTGCAATCCGGTAGATACATCCCACACTGAGCCTTGCAACCCAGTAGATACATCCCACACAGAGCCTTGCAACCCAGTAGATACATCCCACACAGAGCCTTGCAACCCAGTAGATACATCCCACACTGAACCTTCCAAGACCGCAGACGACCCCATTACAGCGCCTTCAATCAAAATTGTGGTATCAGAAAGCTTGATATAAATCTCACCATTGTCTGCAACTTGAGCAGGTCCTTCAAAGTGCGCGCTACCTATCAAATCAGCAACTAGATCCAGCCCGTTGTTTGCACAACCCGTCGCTTGGCTCATGGTTGCTGCATATGCATCAACAAGACCAGAACCTTGGGTGAAAGGACCATATTTGTATCCGTTATCAGGATTGGTGATTGCGCTTGCGCTAGCCATCAAACGACATTTGACATCATCAGGACTAAGCGCTGGATCATGTTGCAGCATAAGAGCAACCACACCCGTTACAACTGCAGCTGCTTGTGAAGTACCAGACACCATGTAGTAATCTTCACCCTCTTCAGAAGGAGCATGATTTTGTTTGATTAACTTACTTTTATCCAGTTTTGAACGAATATGGCCACCATAAGAAACAACTTCTGGCTTGATGAAACCTTCATAAGTTGGACCTCGTGAAGAGAACGTGGTCATGCGATCATCAGAGGTATCAAAAGGAGTGTAACTATCAGTGATAGCACCGACAGAAATAACATAAGGCACATTACTTGGCAGGGTCACTGTATTGTAATCAGAACCTGTGTTACCCACAGAGGTAACTACTACTACACCAGCATCCCATAAACGCATGACAGCCTGATTGATTGGATCTTCCCAATAATTTGATTGAACTTCAGCACCCAATGACATATTTACAACGCGAATATTTAGACGTTCACGATTCTCAAATACATAGTTCAATCCATTCAACACATCGGAGTAGCTACCATTACCGGTTTCATCAAAGGCTTTTACTGACAAAAGGTAAACATCTGGCGCCATACCATTGTATTTGCCTGAATCACTTTTAAGGCTACTAGCAATAATACCAGTAACGTGACTTCCGTGACCGTTAAGATCATCGTCTAACTCTGTGCTTACTACACCTGTGATAGCATCATACTTATCAAAAGCACGATTTTGATAATTAGTGTTATAAAGCAAAGATTCACCCTGCTTACCCCCCATTAAAGAACCACTATCAATAACAGCAACAGTGACGCCCTGACCGGTTATGCCTTGTTGATGCAATAAGTCAGCTTTGGTTTGCGTGGTAATATAATTATCAATAGCGTACTTCTTCACATTTGCACTGGCATCAGTGGCAGCGCTATTGTCAGCCATTGTCATCATGGCTCTGTCAGCGGTTACCTTAACCGCAGCGATTTTAGCAATTTCACTAATCTGAGAATCAGATAAATAGGCGCTAACAGCACTAATTATCGGGAACTCGCGCGATACTACACCACCGGCATTTTCCACTACAGCAACAAGCGCATCACGACTTAAGCCTTGTAGAATATAAGACTGTTGTTGGTTTACTTGCTGTTGGCGCACTGTCATTTGGGTCGTGCTCACCGACTGGGTAAAGAACGGTACACTTGATGCGTTCGATTGTGATGTCACTAACACAGCGGAAACACTGGTAACCAGTGATAACGCTCCGACAACCAATGTTTTTCTATCTGTAAAAAAGCTCATTTTCACTACTCCATAGCGCAATTATATTAAATATTGCATTTTCATTAATCAACTGACTTGATAATGCAGTTTTAATGCCAACTTTATGAATGTAGATATGCTGTTGATTTATAATTATTTATTTTTAACTTGAGGACTTAAAGTTAAAATATGAAAGACCTGAGTTAAAATATGGTGCGCCACAAAAAATAAACGTCATATTTTAAGTCTATTTTAATAGTGGAATTAAATTACCTTTGATTTTATGCAATTGCTTGAAGGTAGCTTCAATATACCTTGATAGCCAACCAGCGAATATTAACCATCCCTAGCCATTATCAGAAAGGTACATCTAGGCAATTAGTATTGTCGTACTCCTTATCATCGGTTGTTAAAGTTGATCAAGCAGTCAACAGCATAGATAAAGGTGTTAATGATAAATAAAGCATTGTACCAAGAAGCGGTCCTCGTTATCCTTTTAGCTAAATATAACAGCCGCTAAAGAGATCCAAATGAGCGATAGCCCCAATTCTAACAGTAAATTAATTTTATCTGCACTCGCCTTGGCAATAGCTATCTTGGCTTACTTTATGTTTTTCAATGACAGTCGAGCACCGATTGAATTGACTGAAGAAGCCAAGTTGATTACCCAAGATAGAGGCAAAAAAGCAGTTGACGTTGTACAGCAAGCATCGTCAAGCCAAGCAGTGAGTAATCCACTTGATCTTAAAAGCCTCATAGTGACGCCATTAGATTTAACCTTGTTAGGTGTGGTTAGCAGTGATAAGCAACATGAGTCCTCTGCAACTATTCAGTCTCGGTTGCAAGTTCGCACGTATTTCATCGGCGACCAAATTGCGTACACCAATGCCACTTTGATAGAAATACGCAGTGATCGGGTTGTGATTTTGAATCAAGGTGATAAACAAGTATTGCTGATACGTGGCTCCGCTAATTCAACCACCAACAATCAGTCAGATAGCGCCGAAAAAACAGCTCCACAAGGTATAAGAAATAATGATATTAGTTCATCTTCCCTAGCCCTAAGTATTGGGAATCGTCCAAAACGACTTGAACACATAGTGATTTTGTTAGGAAATCAAACTAATGGCAACGGACTTATAGTTTCCCCTGGTTTAAATCCCAAACTATTTAAATCGGCTGGATTTAAAGAAGGTGACCTGTTACAAAAAGTGAATGGTTTTGATGTGGACAGCGAGGACGGGTTAAATAGCATTCAGCAGACGATAGAAAACGCACAGACATTGGTATTTAGCGTACTTAGAGGTGGTAAGATCATTACTCTATATTTGGATATTCCTTCGGAAAATCTTGAACTCAAACTAAATTAATTTTTATACCTAAACCCGTATTAATAGGTTAACTCGATAATCAGCAACTGGGTTGCTGATTGTTGGCAAAATGGCAAAAACAGTTTTTGTTAAGATAAGCTGTTTGCAGTAACAGGTTAGTTTATTAATGCCATGCATAAAGGGTTAAGTTTGGAAACAAGATATAATTAAGAGGAGAAGTGCTAAGAAAAGTGTTTGAGAAAATTTGTAATTCGTAACTAAATTTTGCAGAAAAATATTTCTGCAAAATCAATCACTATCCCATTATTTAATATACACAAGATACAAAATAAATGGTGCGGAAGGAGAGACTTGAACTCTCACGCCGTGAAGCACTGGAACCTAAATCCAGCGTGTCTACCAATTCCACCACTCCCGCGAGTGGGGTGGACGATGGGGTTTGAACCCACGACCGCCGGAATCACAATCCGGAGCTCTACCAACTGAGCTACGCCCACCACTCTGTAACGCTGCATATCTTAATAAACTTATTTTTAACCTTTATTTTAAAACCCTACAGGCCTTTAAATCTAAGGCTTTTATATTTCAAATCCGTTCACCTCGACAGCGGGCGGTATGTTATATACTGACATATATGATGTCAAACAATTAATGCATATATCATCAATATTTTTGCTGTTCGCTCACACCCCATACAACATTTTTCATTCCCTTAACAAAATTGATTACTTGTTAGTCGTTTTTCAATGCTAAGGACCAGCGCCCATTCATTGCATCATTACATGGACCATCATTACATGGACAGCTAAACATCATTACATGGACAGCCATGTTAACGACTCTATGCCATTACATGGACAGCCATGTTAAGAACCATTACATGGACCATTACATGGACAGCCATGTTAAAGACCACATTACATGGACAGCCATGTTAAAGACCATACCATCATCATTACATGGACCATACCATTACATGGACAGCCATGTTAACGACTCTATAAGGACAGGCTTGCTTTGTATGTGGCAAACAGGGTTAAGCTGCAGAGGGTACTGCGAAAAAACAAACTGTCAAAAGGTGTTCTGAGTTCATACGGGAACTATCGGTAGGCAATACAAATAGAAACCTTGCCAAAAGGTAATAAGACAAACCGCTGGCATTTGTTTCAAATTATCAATGTGAGAGTAAAATTAGAAAGCTTTGATAGAATAAATCTGAGTGTAACAAAGGAATAATTACGATACCGACCAGCCGGTTCGCTGGCGCGTCCGGCAGGATTCGAACCTGCGACCACCCGCTTAGAAGGCGGGTGCTCTATCCAGCTGAGCTACGGACGCTCGACGAATCGATACAGAAACAAAAGTGGTCGGTGAGACAGGATTCGAACCTGCGACCCCTTGGACCCAAACCAAGTGCGCTACCAAGCTGCGCTACTCACCGACTTACGTAGAAACAAATCCTCATCTCTACGGGGCGCGAATATTACCGAGTTGAACTTACCTCGTCAAACACTTTTTTAAATAAAATTATCAGATGCTTATTTTTAGCTCAATTTGATTAATAAGCGAACCAATTCGGCCTTTATAAGCCAAGTTCACGGTACTATTTAAGTAATTCGTGGGTTGCTGGCAATTTATTTTTAATCCACACAGCCAGGCGATGTTTCATACTCAATAAATCTTCAGAATCTGACGCCAATGGCGCTACCAGTCGATCCTTGACTAACAATCGATAGATTATCTCTACTTTTTCTTTCTGCCCCATAGTTTCATTAAAGCCAGTGTAACCCCTATTCTTAGCATAGGTTTCACCTACACTCAACGCGAGCTTCATTAATTGTTGTTCATTTTTTAATTTTTTCACTTTGGCTTCCGCGGCTAATGATTAGTTGTCTTATCGTAAGACCATATACCATTCTTGTTTGGAGAAAAACCCAGTTGCATTAAGTAGTCCTCATGATCCACGCTATCAGCTTTGGCCAGAATGTGTTGATATTCGGACACCTTCTTCAACTGCTGCCCTTCGCCAAGGACAAATTGGCCTAATCGACAATCTCGATATGCTGGAATCACAAAATCAAAATCTACCATAAAGTTGTTATCACCGGTTGGATAACCTGATAGCAAGCCTACCACTTCTGTATTTTCCATCATGAAATAAAATTGTCGGTCTGGCTGGTTTATCCTTTTAAAGAAACGGGGAAACAATTCGGAAACTTCTTGACGATGATAATCTAAGAAAAAATCCACATAATTCGATGGCATGCTCACTTCCAGTACCGAAAAGTGTTGCTCGGCCTGCAGTAACATCTTGCGTAAATACACCACATTTGTGATAGCGATAAAACCATTTAATATCGCAACAGGAGCGGCACCAATAATAATTCCATAGACACAAAACGACGATGCACCAAATAGATTGAACCAACGCAATTTAATAATTGAGCTACGTGTGAGTGAATATGCAATGATTGCAGACGCACAGTAACCAAATATTTCAACACCTGACAATTCCAACTCCGAATTCCTTAATCAATAAAATCCGGCCTATTCTAATCGTTTCTAAGCGAAACGTCTTAGCAATGCGCAATAAGTTTTAATTGGTGTAAGACTATTTCTGTTGATATCTAGTGTTGTATCAATGAAAAACCTTGAAAAATGTTGTTGAGGACTTGGATACCACTTTACATAAATATAAACGCATAAATTTCCGTCAGGCGATTGCGATATTTAGCTTGGTTATGGGACAATACCATCACTCTCACTTGCCAAAGTTGTACGCATGCCAGCTCAAATCATAAATGGAAAGTCAATCGCCAAACAGGTCCGCGAGAATGTCGCCGCTCAAGTCGAAGCCATAACTGCGGCAGGCAAACGAGCACCCGGTCTGGCGGTTATTAAAGTGGGTCAAGACCCTGCCTCCGGCGTATATGTAGCGAATAAGCGCAGAGCATGCGAAGAAGTCGGTTTCGTCGATAAGGCTTTTGATATGCCTGCAAATACCACCCAACAGGATCTATTAGCCTTGGTAGATAAACTCAACCTTGATCCTGAAGTGGATGGTATTTTAGTCCAGTTGCCCCTACCTGCTGGTCTCAATGCTGATCAGGTATTAGAACGTATCCAGCCGAATAAAGACGTTGATGGCTTCCATCCATACAACATTGGTCGTCTGGTTCAGCGCATGCCTGCCTTAAGACCCTGCACCCCAAAAGGTATCATGACCCTTATCGAATCCACTAAGCGCCCTGCCAAAGGTTTAGATGCCGTTATTGTCGGTGCTTCCAACATTGTTGGCCGCCCCATGTCATTAGAACTCCTATTGGCAGGTTGTACGGTGACAACATGTCATAAGTTTACCCAAGATTTGAAAAGTCATGTCGCCCGGGCCGATATTTTGGTAGTTGCAGTAGGTAAACCTGAATTTATCCCAGGGGATTGGGTTAAACCGGGCGCGATTGTGATCGATGTTGGTATTAATCGAAAGGCAGATGGTAGCCTAGTTGGCGATGTTGAATTTGAGGCAGCAAAAGAACGTGCAGGCTGGATAACCCCAGTACCTGGCGGTGTAGGGCCTATGACAGTCGCCAGCCTAATTGAAAACACCCTTGAAGCCTACATTAAGTATCGTTACTAATATCGATGAGTGTTTCTAGCAACCAAGACAAAGTCATATCCAGCACAGTCGCATGGATCGATAAGGTAGTGATAGGGCTCAATTTTTGTCCTTTCGCAAAGCGTGAAGTTTTGCGCCAATCGGTCCGCTATCGATACCTAGCACATCCCTCTATGGGACAATTAGTAGAAGCTCTTGAGTTTGAAGTTACCCATTTGCACAACGAGCCACAGACCGAAACCACTTTGATAATTTGTGCAGCAAGGTATGAAAGTTTTTTCGACTATCTCGATGCTTTGGAACGACTAGAAAATTGGATTGACGATAATGGCTATCGTGGTATTTATCAGATCGCTAGTTTCCACCCCGATTATTTCTTTGAAGGTGAGGATGCAGATTCTCCGTCGAATTTCACCAATCGCTCACCCTACCCTATGTTTCACTTACTTCGTGAAGAAAGTTTAGACCGAGCGATTCGTGCCCACAAAGAGCCGCAGCAAATACCATTTGATAATATTGAAACCGCGAATCAAATCGGTCTGCTAGGGCTGCGAAAATTGTTACTAGCGTGCTTTAATTAGAGGGCGACTCACCCTCGTCAGTTGACATAGTTTGAGAAGCATCTATCCCTTTAGTTTGCTCAACAAAGTCAGCTAGCGTTCGACCTATCTGACCAGCATTGAAGCTAGATATTTGATATACCAACCCATCCCAGTAATCACCGCCCTGCCCGCCCAACGCGGTAAACATGATGTAATTTAGATGCTGTTCTTGCCGTAAAGATGCCTCTATAACAGTGCCATCAGACAACGAAATTTGAAATCCAGCGACAACAGGTAATTCCTGCCAAGTTGCAGAATCCACACCTAGAATTTTTTCAAAATCTAATGCCATCAGGTTAGTCACAAAACCATCTACGATAGAGTCATACTTTAGTGATTGTGCTGAGCTGAGATTAGTTAATTGAAACTGATATTCTCCCCCAGATGATTTTATAATACTAAAACCCCCGTCACCTATACGCACCATTGAGTCTACCTGACTTACATCTATATTTAATATGGGCTGTTTCAGCCAGTCATATTGGTTACTTGGTAAATCAATAACTTTGTTTAACAGCCAAGTTTGGCTTTCATCGGTGAGTCTCACATATGAACCTTGGCCTGAACTTGCATTTGCACCAATCAAAATACGATATTGACTGCCGCCGGCTCGTATCGAGACTTCAGTGGCCTGACTATCTGCTTGGGTGATATCCTGCAAGCCTAAGTGTTCATAGTTTTCAGGCTTGGTGGTTTTAGCCTCGAATAAAATGGCGGTTGCGAGATTCTCAACCAGCTCGGCCAACCTAGCCTGTTCCATTGGATAATCAACCCCAACTTCATCTAAGGCCGTTATCCAATCTGAAGCTTTTTTTGTGGCGTTGAATACCCGTCCGCTTGGCTGTGTAACTTCGATAAAATCAATGTTGGCAGCTTGCTGTGTAAGGTTGGGAAACAATAATGCTCTAGTGGCTACCTGATTATTCGACTGTACAAGCAAGTAATAAATCGCTGCGCCAACCGTAGCTAATATTGCTACTAGCGCAATAAGTTGCCTATTCATGACGCCGCTCCCTCATTCCCTTTTGATTTGGTCCTAAGTAATCTTGCCAACAACAATAGAATTAACATTAGCACAATCGGCGCAACGGCAATATTGATAAACTTCAACCAGTTACCTAACTCTTCAATATCTTTGTCTAACTGATGACGAACATCTCTTAATGCTTTGCGAATCTCGATTCGCTTGGCCATAAAGTCATCAACAGCTTGTTGTTGCTGAGGAGAAATCACTAATGTGGCACTATCGGTTTGCTGACTTTGCAATTGAGATAACTGTTGTTCGGTTTCTTCCAATTGTAATTGCAACAACTGCTCCTGCTCGCGGAATTTCCTTTCCGCCTCAAAAGTCAAAGCATCAACTGTCTTGAATGGACGTGCAAATGTACCGCGACTACGAATGCTAATGAGTGCATTACTGCCAGCTAGGTTTTCAACGGTATTCGTCACGAAGTCGCCGTTATTCGCAAAAGGGGTAAAAACTGTCTCACCGAAAAAGTTTGCTTGCTGCACCCAAAATCTATCTGCTAATAGATCCGTGTCTGCTACAACTATGACATTAAGCTGTTGAGTTGAGCGCTGAAATTCACCCGTGCTGTCCCCTTCAGGGGCATTTTCAAACGCAGAATTAGCCTTACCCATTAAGCGCGCGGCAAGCACGTATTGACGGTTGTCATTGCTAAAGTCTCGCGATAATTCCATAGGATCACGATTCGTCGTATAGGCCGCCACATCAAGCAAGTCGGTATTTGAAGATGATTTCATCAGCGGTACCCAACGCAGGTTACTGCCCTCTTTTTTAGTAAACACACCAAAAGAAGCACCATTGATAACTTCTAGATTAGAGGTAGTAACGTCATCTCTGTCAAGTTGTTCACTTTGCACCCCGATAAAGCCAAAGTGACGGGCAACCCCCCCCTCTGCGGTTCGAATATCTAGGCCTAATTGTGCATCTAGCAGGACTTGCTCAGCATTGAAATTCAATCCCCAAGCATCAAACAACTGCACTAGGTTTGAACTGTTAGGCCCCGTGGCCCCCATTCCTGCCATCATGGCCATAGGATCTGACTCGTTATTGGGATCGACAAAAACCATTAACTTGCCACCTTTCATCACATATTGGTCAATTTGATAAATCAGGCTTTGAGATAAATCTTTGGGATGCACTAACAACAATACATCGGTCAAGTCTGGCAATGCCTCAGCATTGTTGGCAACTTGCTCCACGTCGTACAATTGCTGCAACTGAGTGTAGAAAGTCCAAGCCGGATCAAATCGTCCTGACATCGGATTCTGGCCACCAGCAAGTGGCAGGTCACTGACAATCGACACTTTGACACTTTTTGGCTTGGACAATTTGTGAATCAATTTACTAACTTCATACTCCAAGAATTTTTCCTGCTGAGGATCAAAAAAGCCAATTGTTTCTTGGTCATCTAATGCGTTGGTGGCTGCTAAACCAAGATAAATAGAATCGCCTAAATTCCCAATAGTTGCTGCAGTTAAACCATACTGGCTGGCCTGATCTTCAGCCTCAGAGAAAGGCTCTGGGTCTATGACTTTTAGATTAATCTTGCCGGGGGCCGCTTTTGCGTATTCACGCAACATACTTTCCACCCGAGACGCATAGTTACGCAGGGTAGTCATGCCTTTTGACGATTTATCTGAATAGAAAAAATACAGGTTAATTGGCTCGTCTATGTTGGCGACAATTTCTTTGCTGCCTGCAGATAGGGAATACACCTGATTCTCGGTTAAATCCAAACGAAGTGGACTTAACAATTGATTGTTTAATACCGTCAGGGCAAAAAATAACATCGCTAACAGTATCAAAATTAAAGAGGTGGAAGTGCGACTCATAGTATTAATCCGCCTTTTTATGTTCAATAATCAGCAGGCTTGCATAAAGCCATACTGCGATAGAAAGAATGAAAAAGCCCACATCATTTAATGCGATCACGCCTTTGGCAATCGATTCGAAGTGACTTAAGAAACTAAATGAGGCCACGGTATCCATTACTATCGATGGTGCCCAATCTTTGAAAGCATCAAGAATAATATTGCTGCCGCTAACCACGAAAATAAAGCACAGCACCACCGCCAAGATAAAGGCAACCACTTGGTTTTTAGTCAACGCTGACATACACATTCCAACAGCTAAAAATGCCCCTGACATTAACCAACTGCCGATGTAAGCAGCAATGATAACGCCGTTATCGGGGTCTCCCAAGTAGTTCACCGTGAGCCACAATGGGAATGTCAGTAAAAGAGATAGGCCCAATACTGCCCAAGATGCTAAAAACTTTCCCATTACCGCCTGAAAGGTTGAGATAGGTAGCGTCATCAGCAATTCAATGGTGCCGCTTTTACGTTCTTCCGACCAGGTGCGCATGGCAATAGCAGGCACTAGAAACAAATAAAGCCAGGGATGAAAATTGAAAAATGGTAATAAATCTGCCTGTCCCCGTTCATAGAAACTGCCGACGAAAAAGGCAAAAACGGCGGACAAAATCAGAAAAATAGTAATAAACACATAGGCCACAGGTGTGGCAAAAAAACTAGATAATTCCCGTTTAAACAGGGTTGCAATCATGCCCATCAGGCTGGTACTCCTTGTGTCATATCGCGGAACACTTGATCTAAGCGGCCTTGTTCTACATAAAGTGTATCAACAGGCAATCGTCTCTCTTTAATATGCTGGGTAACCATATGCAATACGTCCGCCCCCGAATCTGTCAACAGCGTTACTCGGCCGGTACTGCGTTCTTCTTCGATATCGATAATACCAGGAAGCTCCAAAAAGCCTGAAGTATCTGACGGATAACTCAAATGCAAGGTCACAGCCTTATAATATTTGGATTTTTGTAACAATGCGTTGGGGGTATCATCAAACATCAGTTTGCCAGCAGAGATAATCATCACCCGATTGCATACGGCGGTCACTTCCTCAAGAATATGCGTTGAGATGATCACGATTTTGTCTTTCGATAAATTCTGAATTAGCCCTCTAACCTGATGTTTTTGATTGGGATCAAGGCCATCAGTTGGTTCATCCAAAATCAGAATTTCCGGGTCATGTAATATAGCTTGAGCTAGACCCACTCTGCGTTTGAACCCTTTGGACAGGTTATCTATGGGTTTGTCTAGAACGGATTGCAATTCAACCTGCTGAATAACACGATTGATTCGGTCTTTCTTATACTGGCCTTTCAGGCCGCGAATTTTGGCTATAAAATGCAAAAATTGCAGAGGAGTCATGTCGCCATAGGCTGGCGCTCCCTCAGGAAGATAACCTATTTTTTGTTGGATTTTTTTAGCATCCTGCGAGACAAACTGGTCGAATACCTGAATATCGCCTTGAGATGGCGTTAAGAAACCCGTGAGCATTTTCATGGTAGTGGACTTACCTGCACCGTTTGGACCTAAAAATCCGACCACATCGCCAGGCTGTATATTAAATGTAAGGTTATCTACTGCGACGAAATCACCAAACATCTTCGATAATTTATTTACATAGATCATGCTATTCCCATAATGATCAAGAAGTTAACGAAATCTTGCTTGAATATGGTGTTGATAATTAGCTTTTCAACAACTTCATCAACACAAAAGAGATTAAATGTGAGGGCATAAGGATACTAAAAAAAATGACTTAAACCAGATCAATTACGTGGAATGCATTAATTCTGCGCTGAAATGGTTTAAGCCAATAAGCGTCCAGGAAGTGAACTGACCTCAGGTTAGCAAGCAATTATGTATTTTTGATGTCAAAATAGCGGTTAATTGTTGCTAAATGTGCTGTACTTCTAGACACACAGCTTGGATTCTAAATGACTATAACACTTCACCCCATTGGCTATATCCACAGCCCCTACAAAGAGAAGTTTGCGATTCCCCGCCAGCCAGGCCTTGCGACTGCGGCAAAAGGTAGAATCGAACTAGTTAAACCTTACTGCCAAGCAGATTATTGTCGGGGATTGGAGCAATTTAGTCACCTGTGGTTAATCTTTCAATTCCATCAAACGGCTGATAAGACCCACTCAGCCCTTGCTCGCCCTCCGCGCCTTGGCGGCAATGAAAAAATTGGGGTGTTTGCTACTCGTAATACACACAGGCCTAATAATTTAGGTATGAGTGTAGTAAAACTAGAGTCCGTTGATATTGTTCAAAATAATGTCGAGATTATAGTCTCAGGAATAGACTTATTAGATGGCACACCGATCATTGATATCAAACCTTATTTACCTTATGCCGATGCGCTCCCTGATGCTATGGCCGGTTATGCCCAACAGGCTCCAGAAAATTTATTACAGGTTGCTTTTAGCCAACAGGCACAACAGCAAATTCAGCACTACTGCGCCGCCTACCCTGAACTACACCTGCTAATTAGCCAGATTATGGCACAGGATCCCCGTCCGGCTTACCAACGAAACACATCTTCTGAGCGAGTTTATGGGGTAAAACTTTACGAGTTTAATGTGCGTTGGCAAGTGAACCTCGACACTTGTACCGTCATAGAAGTAAGCCCTGTCTAACTATAAATTGCATCATTCCAACAAAATTGCACCTAGCCACGCATTATCACTTTTGCCCACGTCTGTGTACTGCTAGAATGAGCGCCGTTTGAACACCGTGACAATAAGGACACATAAAGCTGATGCGTTCCAGCCAATATTTGCTATCTACTCAAAAAGAAACCCCATCTGATGCGGAAGTCGTCAGCCATCAGTTAATGTTGCGTGCCGGTATGGTGCGTAAGCTAGCGTCGGGTCTATATACTTGGCTACCAACAGGGTTGCGAGTGCTGAATAAAGTCGCCGACATAGTACGGGACGAAATGAATAAGGCCGGCGCAATTGAAATGCTAATGCCAGTTGTTCAACCTGCAGATTTGTGGCAAGAAAGTGGTCGTTGGGAAGAGTATGGTCCAGAATTGCTGCGTATCAAAGACCGTCATTTTAGAGATTTTGTTTTGGGGCCTACCCATGAAGAAGTCATCACCTCTTTAGTCAAAAATGAGATCAGTAGTTATAAGCAACTGCCTATTAACTTATATCAAATCCAAACTAAATTCCGCGATGAAGTACGCCCTCGTTTCGGCATCATGCGCAGTCGTGAATTCACCATGAAAGATGCGTATTCATTCCACACCTCGGAAGAATCTTTAGAGCAAACTTACCAACGGATGTTTCAAGCCTATTGCACTATTTTCGAGCGACTCGGCCTTGAATATCGTCCTGTGATTGCAGATTCTGGTTCAATAGGTGGTGCGGTTTCACATGAATTTCATGTATTAGCTGAATCTGGTGAAGATGCTATTGCCTTCAGTGATGGCTCTGATTATGCCGCCAATGTCGAAATGGCTGCAGCTATTGCCCCTATAGGTGAAAAACCCCAAGGCGTTGCAAAAAAACAGACAATTGCGACACCGGAAATCACCTCTATTGATCAAGTCAGTCAGTTCTTAGATGTACCAGTAGCTGATATTGCCAAAACTATTGTGGTATTGGCTGCCGCGGATGAGCATGGTGATCAAGGCTTAGTTGCCCTTGTCCTTCGAGGTGACCATCAGTTAAATGAAATAAAGGCCGAGAAGTTAGCATCGGTACATACACCATTGACGATGGCTACAGATCAACAAATTCAACAAGCTATTGGCTGTGAGCCTGGCTCTATCGGACCAGTAGGCTTAACTATTCCTGTAATAGTTGATCACAGCGCCGCTTATTTAGCTGACTTTGTGTGTGGCGCTAACCAAACCGGATCTCATCTTACTGGGGTTAATTGGGATAAAGACGTTACCGATTATCAAGTTGCAGACTTGCGAAACGTGCTTGCTGGCGATAGCTCACCAGATGGAAAAGGTACCATTGAAATTAAACGCGGTATTGAAGTGGGTCATATTTTCCAACTTGGTGACAAATACTCTAGTGCGATGGGCTGTGGTGTCCTTAATGAACAAGGCAAGCATCAGATTTTGACCATGGGCTGTTATGGCATAGGTGTGTCTCGTATTGTCGCAGCTGCAATTGAACAAAATCATGACAAATATGGCATTATCTGGCCTGACGCGATTGCCCCGTTCACCCTGGCATTAATTCCAATGAATATGCATAAATCCCATCGAATTCAGCAAGTTGCTGAGGATCTTTACGCGAAGCTGGTTGAAGCAGGCATCAATGTATTGTTTGATGATCGCAAAGAGCGTCCGGGCGTGATGTTTAATGATATGGAACTTATCGGCATTCCTCATACACTTGTCATTGGTGAGCGCAATCTTGATGAAAATAAAATCGAGTATAAGCATCGCCGCTCAGGCGAAAAACAACTACTCGATATTGACAATGTTTTAGAGTGGGTAAAAACTCTCTAAATCAATCGTGTAAAAGCGTCGTCGCCGTGGCGACGCTTTTACATTAAAATCCACGCTCCCCTTCAAGCCCATACAATTGCTAGGCTGAACAATCCTACAGAGTGATTGAAAACTGCACTACCTCAAAAATCATTTACCCAAACTGCTAGGGCAAAAAACCAATTTTAGTTAGGCCAAATGCCACTTTTGTATTGGGTTGAAATCCTTTTTATATGTTTTTCAATAACTTTGGATAACTTCATATCTTATTTGTTGAAATACATAGTGGTAAGCTATGCTAACAACAGTATTGAACACTTTACTTTTGTTAAAGTAAAACAAAGAGACGGTATATGCGTTTAACCTTTTATGGTGTGAGAGGCTCCATTCCAGCACCAGGTCCAGAGTATGTTAAGTATGGTGGCAACACAGCCTGTGTCCATCTGCGCTTGAATGATGGAACAGACATAATACTCGACGCAGGTACAGGCATTAAAAAACTGGGTCAAGACCTGCTATCCACCAACTCGGATATACATTTATTGCTTACCCATAATCATTGGGATCATATTCAAGGGTTTCCGTTTTTCGCGCCCATTTATCAACCCGGGCGAAATATACACATTACCCCAGGGTTAACCACGTTGAACGAATATGACGCTATATTGCAGCAAATGACCGGAAGTTATTTTCCAGTTCATCATAAGACACTGCAATCGAATATTCAGCTCAAGCCCATAGATGCTAAAACCAGCAGCTGGACAATTAACGGCGCCACCATTTATCGACACCCAATGAACCATCCTGGTAGTGGTAGCTCATATGTCATTGAGGCTGATGGTGCCAAAGTTGCCTACATTACTGACAACGAACTCTACCCGCCTTATCGTAAGGAGACTGATTTTCTGCAATGGGTTGAGTTCGCGATGAGTGCAGACATCGTGATACATGACGCCCAATACATGCTTTCCGATATGCCCGCAAAATCCGGATGGGGCCACTCGGTTGCAGAAGAGGCGGTTAAGTTGGCCTTAGCCTGCAGAACAAAGCGCTTGGCTCTATATAGTCACGATCACATTCGTACCGATGATGATATTGCGGCGATTGAAACTCATTGTCAGGAAGTCATTCAAATCGCAGAAGATAGACTAGAAGTGTTTGCGGCTGCGGAAGGGATGAGCATAGATTTGTAAGATGAATTCTCTAATAGCAAAGGGGTTAGCCATGCAACAACTTGCCATTGCAAGTGCGGATTATGCCGCTTTGTAACAACTTCTTCCGCTTTCTTTAGCGCTATAAAGAGCCTTGTCAGCTCGGTTAAACAGATCTTGTTCGGTATCCCCATCTGCATAGTTAGTGCTGCCGATGCTGCATGAAATACCGTGTTTGGATAAAATAGCACAGTCTGCCATTAAGCTTTGAATGCGCCGAGCAATGATACCATTAGTGCTGTCATCGCTACCTGGCAGTAAACAACAAAATTCATCGCCGCCGAAGCGAAATGCATAATCCGTGTCTCGTAATGACAATTTCAGCGCTTCGGCTGATGCGATCAGTACTTGATCCCCTTCGTTATGGCCAAAGCGGTCGTTCACCTGTTTGAAATTATCCATGTCGATCACCAGCAAGCCGAACGCATCACCGGTGCGTTTCCCTTGACTAATCATTCTAGTTAAGGTTTCTTGGTAATTCACTCGATTACCAAGTGAGGTCAAATGATCTTTTAACGCCATTTGTTTCAGCGTATGGTGTTCTAGGGCGTTCCTAAGAGGGAATTTGAAAAGCCGATGTAATTCGTTCAGAATATTCGCTTCGCGTAATGTCAATGAATTGGAAAAAGAGTACACCATAGTCGCAAAAGTGTTTTTTTGTGAAACTTGGTCTAACATTTTGATATTATTAGCGTTTTGCGAATCACCCAAGGTAATTAAACCTGTGGGGAATTTGATTGTCACCGCATCTGCATTTAAGCTGTTTTTGAGTTGACTAAAAAACACTGAGGCCAATTTGTGTAAATCTAAACTCGACATCATTTGATGCATAATGATTTGCGTTTCACTTTGGCTCAAGCCAGTTTGATGAGGCTCAAGAGTAAATACAGAGTCTGAAACGGCCGGTTCAAATAATTGCGTCATCTGTTCCAAGGTGTATTCTCCTGCCAAAATTTTGGCGAAATAAGTCGGTTTAGTGATTTTGTATCAACAGTTCAAGAGTTAAAGCAAGTGTTATGCCATCAAACATGAAGTAGTTCGAATAACCCAAGTAGGAGTCTCAATGTTATGCATGTAAGCTTTACCAGCATATTAGTATTGATGAGCTTTGCCGTCTTTTCCGTTTGGTTATTTAAGCGCATGAACCTTCCGCCCATTCTGGCGTATTTAGCTTGTGGAATTTTCGCCGGCCCTCATCTACTAGCGATTATCGATAACCCCGAAGAAATTCATTTTTTTGCCGAACTTGGCATAGTCTTTTTACTTTTTTCCCTTGGTTTAGAGTTTTCCTTACCTAAAGTGCTGGCAATGCGCCATCTGGTATTTGGAATTGGTTTAGGTCAGATGTTGGTAACCACACTGGCATTTATGGGATTAGCTATGGCTATTGGTTTTGATAGCAAAGCGGCACTGATCATAGGTGGCATGATTGCATTGTCATCCACCGCCATCGTGATCAAACAAATGGCAGAAAAAGGCACCCTCAATTCCACTCGCGCCCAGATGGTGGTGAGTATTCTATTGTTTCAAGATTTAGCTGTAGTCCCGTTACTAATACTCGTTCCATTGCTTGCGGAAAATTCTCAAACCTCGATGTGGATGGCTATTACCATGGCCTTTCTAAAAGGCACACTAGTAGTGGGTATTTTATTATCTGCCGGGAAATGGTTGTTACCGCGCATTTTTAATGAGGTGGCACGTACTCGTACCGATGAGTTGTTTGTCTTAACAACGATTCTAGTGGCACTAATTGCAGCCGGGCTGACCTATTCGTTTGGACTATCGATGGCGTTAGGCGCATTTTTAGCCGGCATGATGCTTAGCGAAAGCCAATATCGTCATCAGCTTGAAGCAGATATACGCCCATTCAGAGATATCTTAATGGGACTGTTTTTCATCACCATAGGTATGCGCTTTGACATGCATACTCTTTTGAACCAATTTCACTGGATAATACTTGGATTGATCGTCATTATGCTGGGCAAGATATTAATTATCCGAGCCTGTGCTTGGTTCTTTCGAACTGATGAAATCGACGCCTGGACCACAGGAATTAAACTCAGCCAGATGGGGGAGTTTAGTTTTGTATTGGCTGCATTGGCCGTAAATCATGAAGTTATAAGCGCTGAACAAGGCTCTTTGCTATTGGCTATTGGTGTGGTCAGCATGGCACTAACACCTTGGTTGGTTGATAACGGTTTAATTTTAGCCAAAAAATTGGCGAGTAACACAGAATTGTCTCGCGATCCTCTGGATGAAGATATTTATCATCCCAATATGACAGATCATGTGTTGATCTTGGGCTTCGGTCGCGTCGGACAATCTGTCAGTCGCTTACTAAATGCCGAGGCTATCCCTTATTTAGTGGTGGATGCAGATCCCGTCAGAGTGAGTGAAAGCCGTAGCGCCGGAGAACCTATTTTTTTTGGTGATGTGGCTCAAAAAGATATCTTACGTGCGGTCGGCATCGACAAAGCAAAATTAGTCTTATTGACCTTTGATGAACATCAAAAAGCCCTGAGCGTGATCAAAATGATCACGGATTTGCGTCCAGGTCTACCGATTGTTGTTCGCACCCGCAAAGATTATCACCTTGAAGAATTATATGCCGCTGGAGCCAGCCAAGTGGTACCTGAGATATTAGAAGGAAGTTTGATGCTGGTTTCTCAGGTGCTACATCTATCTGGCATTCCCATGTCACGAATACTTAAACGGGTACGCTCTGAAAGGAAAGGCCATTATCGTAATATGCATGGCTTCTTCCCAGGTGAAACCACGGAAATAAGTTATGGCACCAAGGATAAATTAGAATTTCTGCACGCTATCATTCTCACCAGCGATGCCTTTGCTGTTGGCAAAAGTATCGACGAATTAAATTTAACCGGTATGCGGATCAATATAAAAGGGCTGCGGCGCAAAAATATTGAAATTGCCACACCGGATCTGTCTGAAGCGCTGAAAGTCGGTGACGTCGTGGTCATTTCAGGTAAACCTCGCCGAGTAGAAAGAGCCGAGCGGTTCTTATTGGAGGGCCACTGAGGCCCAAGCCCGCCAATATAATGTCCTTCCTACCTTTCAGCAACGGTGCTCCACCGCAAGAGCAGCCAATTACGAATAACTCAATTCCCGCTAGAAAATAGATCATTACATGGACAGGCACTCACACTTACTTGAATGCAAAGACAGATACCATTACATCATTACATGGACAGGCACTCACACCTACTTGAATGCAAAGACAGATACTGGGACACAAACTATCGCTATCAGGGACGAGAGCGCTAAGCGTACAAGGAGGTATTTACAGCGTGTTTGTAGTCCAGTGCTGTCTTGGAATGTAAAAAATTAAAGGTGGGTGTCCACGTAAGAGGTAGTCCAGGACCATTACATGGACAGGCACTCACACCTATTTGAATGCAAAGACAGATACTGGGAAACAAACTATCGCTATCAGGCACGAGAGCGCTAAGCGTACAAGGAGGTATTTACAGCGTGTTTGTAGTCCAGTGCTGTCTTGGAATGTAAAAAATTAAAGGTGGGTGTCCACGTAAGAGGTAGTCCAGGACCATTACATGGACAGGCACTCACACCTATGTGAATGCAAAGACAGATACTGGGACCATTACATGGACAGGCACTCACACCTATTTGAATGCAAAGACAGATACTGGGACCATTACATGGACAGGCACTCACACCTATTTGAATGCAAAGACAGATACTGGGACACAAACTATCGCTATCAGGGACGAGAGCGCTAAGCGTACAAGGAGGTATTTACAGCGTGTTTGTAGTCCAGTGCTGTCTTGGAATGTAAAAAAAGGTGGGTGTCCACGTAAGAGGTATTTTGAAATTGCGCTGGATATCATTCAAACGGCTTCAAAGATCGATTGGCTACGACCAAACTTAAATATGGAGTTCCTACAAGAGTGGAGGGTATAACATGGCCATTTTTCGAAAATGGCCATGTTGTTCGATGGGCGTCTAGACTTTAGTCAACCAACCATGGGTGTCTTCACGATTTCCCCATTGAATTTCATTCAACGCTTGGCGCAGCTTCATGGTAGTAGGCCCTGCTTCGCCTGTTCCAACCGTGAATTCTTGTTCGTGATGAATTAAGGTACCAACAGGGGTCAGTACTGCAGCAGTGCCAGACAGAGCGGCCTCAGTGCCAGGCTTGGCTGCTCGTTCAAGTAATTCACTTACTGGAAGTTCGCGCTCACTTACCTTCATTCCCAAGTCAGCAGCCAAAGTTAACAATGTTGCGCGAGTGATACCGTGCAAAAATGAACTATCTAATCCCTTGGTGATAATTTCATTGCCATCTATCAAAATAAAATTGGCAGCACCGGTTTCTTGTACATCGCCATCCGGACAGAACAAAATTTGATCGGCGTTATGTTGTGCTTTGGCCTGCAAAATAGGTCCTAATGCGCTGGCATAGTTACCACCACTTTTAATCATGCCCATATGAGGTGCGCAGCGCATACCATCTTCTGCCAACAATAAGCGAAGAGGTTTAGCGCCACCTGAAAAATAGTCCCCCACAGGAGACAACAATACATACAACATAGATGTTGCAGAAGGAGCCGCTGCTTTACCAATTGATGGCTCTGTACCGATATGTGTGGGCCGTATGTACATTGAACCAGGTGGTTGTGGCACTTCGTCTTGGTATTTGCGTACTGCATCAATAATCATCGACGATAACTGCTCAGTGGTGAAAGCCGGTAAGTTAAGTAAACGACTACTTTGTTGCATGCGTTTAATATTTTCATCCATGCGAAAAATATACACGCCACCGTCAGCATGACGAAATGCCTTCAATCCTTCAAAACATGTGCTGGAATAATGCAGGACATGGGCACCAGGATGCATTTGAATGCTGTCAGAGGCGACAAACTTCGCTTCGCTCCATTGATTATTATCAAAAGTAGCAAGTACCATCTCTGGCATAAAAACTGTTCCAAAAGCAGCCATAGTCTTGTGTTATCTCCTGTATTATCACAATACCCCGAATCGGGTACATTATTGTTGTGGATTTTACGCTACAACTTCCACCAAACACTAGCGCTTAGCAAAGGAAATTTGCATAAAGCAGTGTATAAATTTCGATGCAGCCAAATTCAGCCGGATAAAAACACGGTCTTACAAAGCTGTTCATCCGTATTTTGCGACATGATGAGGTGTTTATCCACGATGATGCCAACTAGTTTATCCGACAGATACAATTGCAAAGATTGCTCTCGTACCCAAGGGGCAATTTGCCATTGTTTGAACCATTGTTTCAGCGGTTTCGAATGTCTTGCATCTACAGGCTTGAATGACTGAGCAAAACTTCCGGATCTAACGCTCAACTCAGACAGCAAAGTACTATCAAGTTCTGCCCTTACGGTAAGTGTTCCTAATCCATTGGGCAACTCAAGTTGTCTATTAACAAAGTGATATACCGTGACCCTAGATACTGATTGAGGGGTTGGAATACAAAAAAGATGTTGTTGATAGCGCCTGAATTGCCAGCATTGCCAATTTAGCTGTGGATTGGCATCTTGTTTAGCGTTCAAAAATTGTGAAAGCTCTGATAAAACCGCTTGGGACGGCATGGGTACTTTTTGCAGCGCTAACCAATGTCTGACAATTTGATTCTGCCAACTTTGTGAGTACTCCAATAGTTGCTGGATATCAATAGCGCCATCGTTTCTGATCATCTTGGTGAGACGCTCATTGACAACTTCCTCCAGCAAGCACTGCTGATCTGCACAAAGGCCTGCACTACGACTAACAGATTTAGCTACTCCCGGCCAACGTTGCTTAAGTTCGGGAATGATCTGTTGACGCAAAAAGTTACGATCAAACTGAAGGTTTTGATTTGACTCATCTTCCACCCACTCGAGCTGACACTCTTGAGCGAGCCGTTCAATTTGTTCGCGGCCAATAGATAAAAAAGGACGCACTAATGTAATTCCGCGTTCACGCTGCGAGCGTGCAGGCATTGCAGACAAACCTTTAGGACCCGCTCCCCGTTTAAGTTGCAAAAGAAAGGTCTCAAACTGATCATCTTGGTGTTGACCAAGTAAAATGACACCCTCATCCTCTGTACTAGCAATTAATGCCGAATAGCGTGCTTGTCTGGCGGCACTTTCCAGCCCTTCACCGGAAAAATCAGCAGGATTGACCCGAACACTTTTAAACGGAAAGTTGAGGGTATTGCAAACTCGCTGGCAATGCGCTTGCCATTGATCAGCGTTAGCACTCATTCCATGATGAATATAGACGGCTAAATAGCGATGTTGTGGAAACAGTGCGCGTAATTCTGCGCTAAGTTGCAACAATAAATGTGAATCAACCCCACCACTATAGGCCACTACAATTTGTCGAGCCGGGCAGTCAAAGTCATCCCTGAGCAAAGATGTAAGGTAGGCTTTAGACATTATAAAAAAACCGCCGAGTTGCTACAGGGCGGTTTAGTAAACACGTTGAACTGCGGTTTAACAATAACCAAATGACATAATTCTATCGTAGCGCTGTTGTAATAAATCTTCTTTAGACAAATTTTTCAACTGCGCTAACTGTTGTTTTAGGGTGGCTTTTAAGTTCGCTGCCATAGCATCATGGTTGCGATGGGCGCCGCCTAGGGGTTCTTCAATAATAGTATTGATAAGACCCAACTCTTTGATTTGACCCGCACTGACCCCCATAGCCTCGGCGGCTAATGGTGCTTTATCTGCGCTCTTCCACAAAATCGATGCGCATCCTTCTGGGGAAATAACCGAGTAAGTACTGTACTGCAACATATTAACTCGATCGCCCACGCCTATGGCCAATGCACCGCCAGAGCCGCCCTCACCAATAACAGTACAGATTATCGGTACTGTTAAGTCAGCCATCTCTTTTAGATTTCTTGCAATAGCTTCACTTTGACCACGCTCCTCCGCGCCCACACCAGGATAAGCACCAGGGGTGTCGATAAAGGTGATAATCGGCAAATTAAAGCGTTCAGCCATATGCATTAATCGCAAGGCCTTGCGGTAACCTTCAGGTTTAGGCATACCGAAATTTCGGCGAATTTTTTCATGGGTATCACGACCTTTTTGATGGCCAATGATCATCACAGGTTGACCATCTAAATCAGCCAAGCCGCCCACAATCGCTTTATCATCAGCAAAAGCTCTGTCACCTGCTAGCTCATCAAATTCTTCAAATACACGTGGAATATAGTCCAATGTATAAGGACGCATAGGATGACGGGCTAATTGTGAAACTTGCCATGCACCTAAATCTGCAAATATTTTACGTGTAAGCTCAGCGCTTTTTTCACGTAGCTTAGTGATTTCTTCCTCAATGCTAACATCGAATTCACCGCCTTGATTAACAAGACGCAATTCTTCAATTTTCGCTTCCAAGTCAGCAATAGGTTTCTCGAAATCTAGGTAATTTAAACTCATCCCGAACCTTTTAAATTTGTGTTTCAAACGCACATTTGCGTCAACTGAACTGCAACTGTACTGCCTGTTTAGACAGCATTTGCTGCAATTCGTAAATTAACTGATCTTCCGGTGTCACATACCACTGTGCCCCAAATGCTAAAACCATTTCAGCATCAGGGTGAAGCACTCGCATATTAATCGGGCAACTTCCACCTTGATAATTTTGTAAAATTGCTTGCAGTTTAGCCACTGTTGCTTGGTTACACCAGTCCGAATTAACTTCTAAACCCAAACATTTTACGTTTTTCTCCCGTGCTTGCACGATATCCATCGCATCACGGCCCGATATTGTATTGCCACCAGAGAATTCATCAAAGCTGACCTGTCCGGATATGAGCAAAATTCGGTCAGGTTGCAGGAGTTCCTCATATTTTTCGTACATATCGGGGAAAAACCTTGCATCTATCCTAGCACTCTTATCATCTAATGTGACTATGGCCCAGCGCCGGCCCTTTTTATTGGTCATAACCCGGACACCTATGACTAAGCCGACTGCAGTCGATGTAATCTCTTTACTGGTCGGTTTTAAGTCAACCAATCTTGATGAGCTATAGTGTTTAAGCTCCTGCTCATACTGATTGATAGGGTGTCCGGTTAAGTATAGGCCAAGGGTTTCTTTTTCACCGTCTAACCACACTTTCTCAGGCCAGGTAGGTACATTGGCAAAGGCTTGCTCTATTTGATCCGGTTCTGTGGTCAACAAGCCAAACATGTCAGATTGTCCATGAGATTCGGCTTTAGCGTGTTGATCCGCTGCCGCTATTGCCTCTGGTAAGGTAGCCATTAGGCAAGCCCGATGCGGACCTAAATTATCCATAGCACCAGACATAACCAATTTTTCTAGTACCCGTTTATTGACCTTCTTCAGATCTACTTTGGTACAAAAATCAAATAGATCCGAAAATGTACCCTGCTCTTTTCGTGCAGCGATAATCGCTTCTATAGGACCTTCACCGACCCCTTTTATGGCACCTATGCCATATACAATACGACCTTCAGCATCGACGGTGAACTTGTACTGACCGGCATTCAAATCAGGCGGTAATATGGTTAAACCCATCCGATTACATTCATCTACCAAGGTCACAATTTTATCGGTGTTGTCCATATCTGCAGACATTACCGCAGCCATAAACTCAGCCGGATAATGGGTTTTAAGCCACAAGGTTTGATAAGACACTAAGGCATAAGCTGCCGAGTGAGACTTGTTAAATCCGTAGCCCGCAAACTTTTCTACCAGATCGAATATTTTGATCGCCAGGTCAGGGTCAATGCCATTGTCTTTTGCTCCCGCTTCAAAAGAGCCCCTTTGCTTTTCCATTTCTTCTGGTTTTTTCTTACCCATAGCGCGGCGAAGCAAATCGGCGCCGCCAAGACTATAGCCAGACATAACCTGAGCAATCTGCATGACCTGTTCTTGGTAAAGAATGATTCCGTATGTGGGCTGCAGAATTTCTTTAAGGCATTCATGCTGATATTCGGCATCAGGATAGGAGATCTCTTCTCGACCATGCTTACGATCAATAAAGTTATCTACCATGCCTGACTGCAGCGGGCCGGGTCGGAACAAAGCTACCAATGCAATAATATCTTCGAAACAATCTGGCTTTAGACGTTTTATCAGATCCTTCATACCGCGAGATTCCAACTGGAATACTGCGGTGGTTTCTGAATTTTGTAACAGCCTAAAACACTTAGGATCTACTAAAGGAATTGCTGCTATATCAATATCAATGCCTTTGCCACGGGAAACCATATCAATAGCCCACTGAATAATTGTCAGTGTGCGTAATCCCAAGAAATCGAACTTAACCAGTCCGGCTGTTTCGACATCATTTTTATCAAACTGGGTGACGGGGTTCTTGCCTTCATCATCACAATACAAAGGCGCAAAATCAGTTATTTGGGTAGGCGCGATAACCACACCACCGGCATGTTTACCTGCGTTACGAGTTACCCCTTCCAAGATACGGCACATGTCGATGAGATCCCTGACTTCCTCATCTTGATGATATAGCTCTGGTAATCGAGGCTCTTCTACAAAGGCTTTTTCTAAGGTCATCCCAGGGGTTGGCGGGATCAACTTAGATATCCTATCGACAAATCCATATGGATGGCCCAACACACGACCAACATCACGCACTACGGCTTTAGCTGCCATGGTACCAAAGGTTATGATCTGTGATACCGCATCTCGACCATACATTTCGGCGACATGATCAATTACCTCGTCCCGACGATCCATACAGAAATCGACGTCGAAATCTGGCATCGAAACCCGTTCAGGGTTCAAGAAACGTTCGAATAATAGATCGTATTCCAGCGGATCCAGATCGGTAATATCCAAGGCATAGGCAACCAAGGAACCGGCACCCGAACCCCGTCCAGGCCCGACCGGAATATTGTTATCTTTACTCCACTGAATAAACTCCATTACGATCAAAAAGTAACCCGGAAAACCCATTTGGTTGATAACGCCTAATTCAATTTCTAGACGCTCATCATATTCCGGGCGCTTTTCTTTACGCTCTTGTTCATCGGGAAATAAAAATGCTAATCGACGCTCTAGCCCCTCTTTAGATACCTTGACCAGAAAGTCTTTGATATCCATTCCCTGGGTAGGGAAATCTGGCAAAAAGTAAGTGCCTAATTGAACGGTAACATTACAGCGTTTGGCGATTTCGACGGTATTTTGCAGAGCTTCTGGAATGTCCGAAAACAACTCACACATCTCTTCACTTGTGCGTAAATATTGTTGTTCGCTATAGTTTTTAGGACGTCGTTTGTCGTCTCTGGTGTAGCCATCATGAATACAGACCCGAATATCATGTGCCGCAAAACCTTCTTGATCGATAAAGCACACTTCATTAGTGGCCACCACGGGTAATGCTTGCTGATGGGCCCATTGAGTGGCTCGTTGGATATACTCCTGTTCTCCCGGTCGACCGGTACGAGTCAATTCTAAATAGAACCTATCGGCAAAGTGCTGCTGATAAAATTGGGTCATGGCAAGTGCCACTGGCATATTACCTTTTGTCAGGGCTTTCCCTAAATCGCCGGAAATCCCCCCCGATATGATGATCACGCCAGCTGAGTATTTAACCAGCCACTGCTTGTCAATTACCGCTCTGTTTTGTACATGGCCACGTTGATAGGCTTCGGATATCAACAGAGTAATATTTTTGTAACCCTGATTGTTCATCGCCAGCAAAGTTAAGCGAAATATCTCATCGCCCATTTCATCACTTTGCACCCAAAAATCAGCCCCTACAATAGGCTTAATGCCGTTAGCATGGGCTGTTTCATAGTACTTAACCAAACCACACATATTCATCTGATCGGTAATCGCAACAGCAGGCATTCCCAATTCTTTGACCTTGGCCAAAATGGGTTTAACTTTGTTTAAGCCATCCATCATCGAGTAATCGCTATGGACCCTTAGATGAATAAAACTATTGGAAATGACGTGGCCTTCAGACTGCATGAACCACTCCGCTATGCTGCAACAAAGCCTGTTGTACAGGTTTAAAACTCATTCGATATTCTTTGGTTGGGCCAAATTCCGCTAATTTTTGCATATGCGCCTTTGTTGGATAACCTTTATGTTGATCAAAGCCATATTGAGGGTATTGCAAATGCAATGCTTGCATCTCCTGATCTCGGGTGACTTTCGCCAGTATAGAAGCCGCTGAAATCTCAGCGACACTGCCATCACCTTTAACTATGGCTTCGCTAGCATACCCCCAATTGGGACAACGATTGCCATCCACTTTTACGAAATCGGGTCGTATGCTGAGACCATCTACTGCCCGTGTCATGGCTAACATAGTAGCTTGTAAAATATTTAAATGATCAATTTCTTGCGGGCTTGCCCGCCCAATAGCCCAACTTAAACTGCAATCTAATATTTGCTGAAATAAAGCATTGCGTTTCTTTTCGCTCAATTTCTTTGAGTCGTTTAATCCGTCGATCGGTTTATGCGGGTCCAAAATCACTGCAGCGGTAACCACATCGCCCACCAAAGGACCTCGCCCTACTTCGTCTACACCCGCCAAAAAAACCATGGCTGAATTTGTATTAGTCACGTTTCGGCCCTTCAATTAATTCCAGTACGGCAAGTGCAGATTGTTTATCTGCATCTTGTTTTAACATTTTATGTAGGTCTACAAATTTTTGGCTAACTTGGCTATTCTCACCTTGCAACATCGGGACAATATACTCGACTATAGTGGCCGGGTTGACATCATCTTGGAGTAATTCAGGCACAATTTTCTGGTCTGCCAACAAATTCGGCAATGAGAAATATTTCGCTTTGTACAGCTTCTTCATCATTTGATGAGTAAGCCATCTTAACCGGTAAGCCACTACCATAGGTCGTTTGCATAACATGGCTTCCAAAGAGGCCGTGCCAGAGGCAAGCAGAATTGCATCCGCGGCAATCATCACATTACGTGACTGACCGAGCAAAACCGATACGGTTAATCCCTCAGGATAATCTTGCTGTTGTTTGAATTGACTAACAATTAATTCAATCTGCTGTTTTCGAAGCTCATTAACCGCTGGGATCAGAACACGTAGCGGCCCTATTGTGTTACTTGCAAGCGCTGCACTTTGAAGGAAAATATCCAGCAGCATATTGACTTCACCGGCACGACTACCGGGTAATAAGGCCAGAACTTTTTCGTCGGCCCCAACGGCTAGGTCAGTAAATGACTGTCGAGCTAGCTGTTGATCAGGTTGCAGTGGAATATCATCGGCCATAGTGTGGCCAACGAAACGACAGGGAAAACCATGTTTGTCGTAGACTTGCTTCTCAAACGGAAAAATACTCAGCACTAGGTTGGTGGCTTCACCAATCCCATAGATACGATTTTCACGCCATGCCCACACAGTTGGGCTCACATAGTGCACCGTTTTAATACCGAGTTTTTTTAATTTCTTTTCAAGTGGGAGATTAAAATCAGGGGCATCCACGCCGATATAGACATCGGGCTTGTTGGCTTTGAAATATTCAAATACTGTTTTGCGGATATGCAGCAGTCGGCGAATTCGCGATAAAACCTCTACCAACCCCATGACTGATAACTCTTCCATGTCAAACAGCGTCTTACACCCTTGCTGTAACATGTTGGGACCGGCAATCCCTTCAATGATTGCATCTGGGTGTATCTGTCTTATTTGTTTGATAAGACCTGCTGCAAGTACGTCACCGGAGGCTTCTCCGGCAACAATTGCAATTTTAAGGGGCTTGGCGGACATTTCAGAAAAACACAGGGTTAAAGGCACATGCTAACGAATGATGCCTCTGGATGAATTCGCGACGAATTCTGCCATTTGACCTACTTCGCTAGTTTCTTTGGCCATTTCACGTAATTTCTCAACTGCCTCTTCGGCGCGATTTCCGCTACGATAGAGTATTTTATAGGCTCGACGGATTTGAAGAATGGCATCTTTATCGAAACCTCTTCGACGTAAGCCTTCGGAATTAATTCCCGCCGGTGTATTGTCAGTTCCGCTTACCATCACGAAAGGTGGAATATCACGAAGCACCACACAGCCACCACCGGTAAAACTATGCGAACCAATATGGCAAAATTGATGCACGGCAGTCATTCCACCAAGGATCACTGAATCACCTAAATGCACATGGCCTGCTAAGGTAGTATTGTTGGCAAGGATATTATCGTTACCGACCATACAATCATGAGCTACGTGGACATACGCCATCAACAAGTTGTTAGAGCCGATAGAGGTTAAGCTGTTGTCTTGTACGGTGCCTCTGTGCAGTGTGACACACTCACGGAACACATTATTATCGCCAATTTCTAGTCTGGTAGGCTCACCAGCGTATTTCTTGTCTTGGCATTGCTCGCCGACAGACGCAAATTGAAAAAAGTGGTTGTTCTTGCCTATTTTTGTTGGGCCTTTGATCACCACGTGTGACTCAATAATAGTGCCGCTGCCAATTTCAACATCGGCGTCGATCAAAGTGTAAGCGCCAACCTGGACGTCAGCAGCTAATTTTGCAGAAGGATGAATTATAGCAGTTTGATGGATCACAGCTTACATTTTCCTCATTGCACACATAAATTCAGCTATACAGGCTTCCTTTCCATCAACACTTGCCGTTCCGCGGAATTTCCAGATCCCACGCCGTTCTTTGACTAACACAACGTCAAAGTCCAGTCTGTCACCAGGAACAACTGGAAGTTTAAAACGTGCATTGTCTATGCCAGCATACAAGTATAACTCATCTGTATTTCCAGCCGTTTTAAAACCTAGTACACCGGCCGCTTGTGCCATGGCTTCTAGTATCAATACGCCAGGGAAAATCGGCTTACCCGGAAAATGACCGGTGAAACATGGCTCGTTAAAAGTAATGTTTTTATAGGCTTTAATTGAATCACCCAAGGTGTAGTCAGTTACTCTGTCAATCAACAAAAAGGGATATCTGTGGGGTAACAGCTCTAGTATTTCTTCTATTTCGATAGGGTTTAAATGGTCGGCCAAAGGCTGATCTCCTTTAATCAGTGAATAAGCAAGACTAATTCACTATTTTGAATGTTGTTTTTCCAACGCTTTGACACGATCAGCAATAGATGAAATTTGTCTTAAATAAACGGCATTTTTGCGCCATTCCCGATTGGAAACAGCCGGCATCCCAGATGAATACACCCCGGCTTCGCTGATACTTTTTGTTACCATACTCATACCAGTGAAATGGACATTATCACAAATATCGATATGCCCGTTGATACCGCATAATCCCGCAATAGAACAATTACGCCCAAGTTTAGTACTTCCAGCGATTACGCTGCAGGCAGCCATCGCAGTGTTTTCTCCCAAGTGTACGTTATGGGCGAGTTGTACTTGGTTATCAATGATAACGCCGTCTGCAATGATGGTATCTTCTAGCGCACCGCGATCGATTGTAGTACTGGCTCCAATTTCAACTCGGTTGCCTATCACAACTTTTCCAAGTTGCGGGATTTTAATCCATCGACCTTTGTCATTGGCATAGCCGAAACCGTCGCTACCTATCACTGTAGCCGATTGCACTAAGCATTGCTCACCCATAATTGTATTATGATAGAGGGAAACATTTGCCCATAATTTAGTATAGCTGCCAATCTGACAGTTTTTACCAATAAAACACCCAGCACCAACTTGCACATGATCGCCTAGCACTACACCCGACTCTATTACCGCATTGGGACCAATACTGACACCTGTCCCAAGCACCGCGTCCTCGGCTATCACTGCGCTTGCAGCTATGCCTGAGGCGGCGTCAGGAGTGGTATCAAGAGCTTGGGCAGCTAGTGCAAAACCCACATAAGGATTTGTATGCACTAACGCTGTACTAGGGCAATGGGATAATTCATCAGGATGTAGAATTACAGCTTGTGCTGTCGTGTCAGCAAGTTGATTACGATACTTGCTATTGGACAAAAAAGAAATCTGACCAATGCCCGCACCGGCCAAGGTTCCCAAACTATTTATCTGGGTATCTTCGTTATCATCGCCAGATAAATGTAACGTTGCACCTATCTTTTCTGCCAATGACTTAAGACTGATTGACTGCATGCGGGCTCCTAGCCTTACTTCATTTGGCTAACTTTCTTCAATACTTTTTCAGAGATATCGTATTGAGGAGTGGCAAATACTACTGCTTGTCTGTCTAGTACCAAATCAAGTTTTTCTTCAGTAACTACCGCTTGAATAGCTTGATTAAGTAGCGTAACGACTTTTACGTTTTCTTCTTGTCTACGCTTTTGGATTTTTTCCTGTAAAGGCTTAGCAATAGCTTCATATTCTGTATTGGCAGCTTGCAAACGTTCTTGCTCCGCTTTGATTTGCGCTTCGCTCATGGTCGGAGCATCTTTACGTAACTTCTCTAAATCTGCCGCCATTTTCTGACGCAAGGCTTCTACTTTTGTGCCTTCATCTTTAAACTCTATTTGCAGAGACTGGCTACTAGCAATGGCCTGAGGCATCTGCTGCACGATAGCGTCGCGATTAACAACTCCAATACGTTGTTCAGCCATAGCTGCTGAACTTAATAGTGCGCTGCTTAACAATGCGGTTGCAAAAAGTGTTTTAACTAACTGTTTCAAGGGTAACTCCTTCCTGTTGTTATATTTTTTGGTTAGCCTAATTGCTAACCTAAGATTAAAATGTTTGGCCTATATTGAAGGTGAAGAATTTAACATCATCACCAACGCGTTCTTGTAGTGCTCTAGAAAAACTGAATACCATAGGGCCCATGGGTGACAGCCATTGTACAGAAACTCCAGCTGAAGCTCTATAGCGAGTCCAATCGCTATAGTCTGAAACTGGGTCAGCAGCGCTGTTAGCCGCATCTAAATCTCTATATTCTTTAAAGTCAAATTCGGTATCCCAAACGTTACCCACATCGAAAAAGAAACTCGAACGTACAGAATTATCTAATTCTTCACCAACAAAGGGCGTCGGTACAATAAATTCTAGTCCGCCCAATAACATCGCGTTGCCACCAAGGGATCTTGAAGAAACACTAATTAAGTCGGACTCTGGTCCTAAGTAGATAGTTCCATCCGGACCTTGGATACTGCGGGGATTTCTTTGAACGCCTCGTGGTCCAACGGTATTATTCTCAAAGCCTCGTAAGGTATCGCTACCACCAGCCGTAAAGTTCTGGGTGAAAGGTAACACTTGTTCATTTCCGTCTGTATCACCATAACCATTTCCGTAACCTGCACGAAGCCTAGCCAAAATAGACCAACGCTGATCTCTGGTTAACGGGAAATAAAATTTGTTATCTATAATACTTTTAAAGTAATTAACGTCTGAGTTAGGGGTTGTAATACTGAAGGACGCACTTTGTGATGACCCTGCAGTTGGGAAAATACCTCTGTTAAGTGTGCTGCGACTCCACGAGACCGATGCTAAGAAACTATTGTAACTGATCGGTGCATCCGGATTGCTCGGGTCGATAAATTGACTATAGAAACGATCCGTTTGTTCATAGGAGCTACGACGAGACAACTCGACGTCACTGTATGTCATACCAAAGTTTATTCGGTTGAACTCGTTAATTGGATAGCCAACATTCACCCCAAGGGAGTACTGTTTACTGTTGTACTGGATTAGGTTGGCATTACCTGCATCGAATTCACTGTAAGCAATATTTCCACCTAAACTGATACCATCTATGGTGAAGTAAGGGTCAGTATACGAAAGCTGCACGCTCTTTTGGTATGACACAGTACTGATATTAAATGCCAGTCGTTTACCCGTACCTAAAAAGTTATCTTGTTGAATACCAGCTTGAAGGCTTAAGTTGGTTCTATCACCATAACCTATACCGGCATTAAAAGACCCAGATGGCTGTTCTTTGACTTTATAGATGACATCTACTTTGTCATCTTCACCGGGCAGGCGCACAGTTTCAAAATCCACTTCTTCCATATAGGTCAATCTGGATAAAGTATTTTTCGATGAATCAAGAAGATTATTCGATAACCAGGTACCTTCCATTTGGCTTACACCTTGACGCAATACATCGTCGGCGGTCACGGTATTCCCTTCGAAATTAATTCGGCGCACATAAATACGTTTGCCTGGGTCAACCGACAGGGTCAATTTTACCGTCTTATCTTCATCATTTATTTCTGGGATGGTGGTTACTTGTGGATAAGCATAACCAAAACGACCGAGATACTTACTAATAAACTCTTCTGTATAAGTCACCTCAGCTTGATTATAAAGCTCGCCACTAACCAATGGCATTATAGCTTTCATATACTCTTCATTGCCAAGCACATCACCTACAAGTTCAACGTCTGAAATCCGGTACTGCTCACCTTCAGTAATATTCAAAGTGATATAAATACCATCTTTTTCAGGTGTCATTGATACTTGAGTGGAATCGACGGTATAACGTAAATACCCTCTGTCGAGATAATAACTGCGTAATGTTTCCATATCGCCCGAAAGCGTCTGCTTCTGATAACGGGTTTCAGATAAGAAATCCCACCATGGAGCATCGAATTTTAATTCCATTTGACGGAATAGTTCAGCATCTGAAAAGACTTCGTTACCGACGATGTTGATTTGTTGAATTTGGGCGGAGTCGCCTTCTTCAAAGAGAAACTTCAGATCGATTCGATTTCTAGGTAAAGGCGTGACTATGGCACTGACATCAGCATTATATTTACCTATGCTGTAAAAGAAGTCCTTTAGACCATTCTCAATACCGGTTAATACGGTTTTGTCTAGTGGCTCACCCACGCGAATATTGTTGCCTTCGAGACTTTCCTGCAATTGTTCATCTTTGATGTCATCATTGCCATCAAAGATAATATTACTGATAGTCGGACGCTCTTTTACCCGCACCACTAAAGTCGTGCCATCACGTAAAATTTCTATGCTTTCAAAATGCGTAGAGGAATACAGACTGCGGATCAGCTGAGCACTGCGGAAACTGTTCATTTGATCGCCAACTTTGACGGGCAGATAAGTCAGCGCCGCTCCAAGAGCAACCCGTTGTAATCCTTCCACTTTAATATCAGACACCAAAAACTCGTTTTCAGGTGCTGCATTTGCAAAGCTAGCACTGGATAACAGTAATCCGGCTACAACTAACTGTTTTAACTTCATTTATTAATATTCTTCCTAAGCACTCAATGCTAGTCACTACACAGCATCTTGTTCAATGCGCGTTATAGTCGCGCAATATCATTATAAAAGGCAACGGCCATCAACAGTATTAAGATGATTCCACCAATCTTAAACCCAACTTCCTGAACCGACTCTGAAACCGGACGCCCCGTTAAAAGCTCTATAAAGTAATAGAGTAAATGGCCGCCATCAAGCACAGGTAGAGGTAAAAGGTTAATTATTCCCAAATTCACGCTAATTAAGGCTAAAAAGCCTAAAAAAGCGACAATACCATAACTGGCACTCATACCTGCCCCTTGGGCAATGGATATAGGTCCGCTCAAATTTTTAACCGATACGTCACCGGTAAATAGCTTACCGAGCATATCAAGACTTAATGTTATCAAACGCCAAGTACTATCTACTCCTTGAAACAAAGCATCGATAGGACCATATTGTTTTACGAATATATAATCCTCAGGCCATGGCTCTCGATAGGAGATGACCCCGAGTAACCCTTTGCCTGACCCATCGGACTTCACTCCAACAGTGGCATTTAAGATCTTTATTTCACCCTCTCGTTCAATAGTAATTGCGACGTCTTGCAACGGATGTTGTTCGATCAACTCCACTGTTTGTTCCCATTTTTCAACAGGAGTTCCATTGAACCCAACAATTAAGTCATTCTCGCGCAAGCCAGCGTTATAACCTGGAGAATATTTCTCCACCATGGCCATTTGATTTGTTGCCTTGGGAACAAATGGGATTATACCTAAACTAGCCAATGCAGATTGTTTTTCTGGGTCAAATTGCCATTTAGTTAAATCTAATTCAATAGTACGGGTATAACCTGCCGAACTTGAAACTTGCATGGGTACGCTAGCATCACCGATGGCTCCCATTATTTCATAATTCACTTCCTGCCAGTCAAGGGTCTCACGGCCTGCCAATGCGATAATTTCATCGCCCGTTTGAACCCCTGCCTGGGAGGCTATTGAATTTGCTTGGACGTCACCAATCACCGGCTTTACTGCCTGTTCGCCAATCAACAATAGAAAATACATGGCTAGGACGGCAAATAAAAAATTAACAATAGGTCCGGCGGAAACAATCGCAATTCGCTTCAATACAGGCTGACGGTTGAAAGCATAAGGCAAATCAGCCTCTTTAACTTGCTCCACTCTCTCATCAAGCATTTTCACATAGCCACCAAGGGGTATAGCTGCGATCACATACTCGGTTCCTAAGGAATCAGTGGTGCGCCAAAGCGCTTTGCCAAAGCCAATTGAAAAACGTTGAACTTTGACGCCACAACGCCGAGCAACCCAAAAATGTCCCCATTCATGGACAGCCACTAAAATTCCTAGGGCGATAATAAAAGAGACTAAATTCCACAGGAAAGCGATCATGCACAGGCCTTATCTAATTGCTGCAACGCCAACTTTCTAACTTGCTGATCTAATGCGATTACGTCATCTACTGAATTTAAAGCACAGGCTTCACTTTGTTCCACAATCCGCCGATTCAATCTGGCGATATCAGTAAAACGAATGCGCCCAGACAAAAATGCCTCAACGCTAATTTCGTTCACCGCGTTCAGTGTTGTAGTGGCATATTGACCTGCTTTACAGGCCTCAATTGCCGTGCGTAAATTAGGGTATCTATTGAAGTCGGCAAGCTCAAAACTAAAATCCGTCAGGGCCGAGAAATCCAATGGCTTGACACCTGAATCAATCCGCTCGGGAAAAGACAAACAATGGGCAATAGGGGTGCGCATATCGGGGTTACCCATTTGCGCCAATACTGAACCATCGACGTATTGGACCATGGAGTGAATGATACTTTGTGGATGTAACACAATTTGAATATCTTCGCAGGCTAAGCCGAACAGCCATTTGGCTTCAATGAATTCCAAGCCTTTATTCATCATGGTAGCTGAGTCTACTGAAATTTTTCTACCCATATCCCAATTCGGATGAGCACAAGCTTGATCGGGAGTGATTTTATCAAAACTATCTAACGGACGAGTTAGAAACGGACCGCCTGATCCCGTCAATAAAATTTTGGCAATACCTGATGCCGCTAAATCACCGTACTCAAAGCTCTGCGGAAGACACTGAAAAATGGCATTGTGTTCGCTATCAATTGGCAATAGTTGTGCACCACTTTTATTCACTTCTTGAATAAAAATATCACCACACATTACTAAAGACTCTTTGTTGGCTAGCATCACCTTCTTACCTGCTTTGACAGCTGATAAGGTCGGTAGCAAACCCGCAGCGCCTACAATAGCGGCCATTACACTGTCGACGCTTTCCAATTGAGCGACATGACATAGGCCCTGGTGGCCGGTTAACAGCTCACAAGATAGTTTGGCGCGGGCTAATTTTTGCTTAGTCTGCAGGTAATTTGCCTGATCGGAAATGACCAAAAACTCAGGCTGACAGGTTTTTGCTTGTTCTATTAACTTATCTATATTGCTGTGCGCCGTTAAGGCGACGACGTTAAATTTGTCTGGGTGTAGAGCTATCACATCGAGTGTGCTCTGACCTATTGAACCTGTTGCCCCTAGAATTGTTATGTTTTGCATCAAGCCATCCACATAACATAACAGAAGGCAAACACAGGAAACGCAGCAGTAAGGCTATCAATTCGATCTAATAACCCGCCGTGACCCGGTAATATCTTCCCGCTATCCTTAATACCGGCGCAACGCTTAAACATACTTTCATTCAGATCACCCAGAGCTGACACGGCCACGGTTAATCCACCTATCAGTATGTGCATCCATATACGGGTAGGGTCGACTTGGTAATGCAAAGCAGCAAAGCCAATGATCGCAGTGGAGGCGCCAATACCGCCGAGTAAACCTTCCAATGTTTTGCCGGGCGATACATTAGGGCGTAATTTATGCCGACCAAATTTAACCCCAACAAAAAATGCGCCTATATCTGCCGCCCAGACGATACCCAGTACATAGAAAATTAACGAAACACCATAAAAGGGATCTATATCATGCATATGTGAACGTAACGAAACCACCGCCACCCATGTGGGGATCAAGGTTAGAAATCCAAATAAGCAGCGAATAGATTTACTGTTTTTCCAGATTGCGGAAAAACGCGGATAAGCCAATATCATCAGCAATGAGACTAACCACCAAATAGCAGCAATCCCCAAAATCAATTTATACACTGGGTTTAATGCACCTTGATACCAAATTAATTCTGTGGGAACCAAATAGGTTTGCAATAAACAACAGGCTAAAATAAATACAGCAAACAAGGCTTTGTAGGGGCGTTTCGATATACCTGACATATTTGCCCATTCATATCCCCCCATGCCCATCACGAAAGCGATAAAGATTTCGAACCAAAATAACGGTAATAATATTATTGCTGCCAACGCTAAAGGCGCTAGGATAAGAGCAGTTATGATGCGCTGCTTTAACATAGTATTGAACTACTCCAACTTGCGGCCGACATCATTTGCACTCTACCTGCTCGCCAGTTAAACCAAAACGACGTTGTCTGTCGGCAAAGTCATCTATTGCAAGTTGGAAGGCCTGTTCATCGAAATCGGGCCACAATGTGTCAGTAAAATAAAATTCAGCATAGGCACATTGCCACATCAAAAAGTTACTGATGCGATGCTCTCCACCTGTGCGAATTAATAAATCTAATTCAGGTTGCTCGGCAAGTGACATATATTGATTGAAATCATGTTCGCTTATGTCATCGATTTTGCCGTTCGTTTCTATCGTGTATTTTGCTAGGTTTTTAGCCGCGTTTATAATATCCCAGCGACCACCATAGTTAGCCGCTATATTAAGCACTAACGAGGTATTGTTTTCTGTTAATGCTTCGGCTTTATGAATTTTCTTTACTAGACCCCCGTCAAACCGCGAGGTATCGCCAATCACTTTCAATCGAACATTATTTTTATTCAGTCTCTTAGCTTCGCTATTTAACACGAAATTGAATAGCTCCATCAACACGCCAACTTCCGCCGCGGGTCGATTCCAGTTCTCGCTGCTAAAAGCAAATAGAGTTAAAGATTGGATACCAGTTTGACGGGCAAAACGCACCGCTGCCCGGACTGATTCCACACCAGCTTTATGGCCAAAGGTGCGAATTTTGCCTTTTTTCTTAGCCCAACGACCGTTGCCATCCATGATGATGGCAACGTGCTTAGGTATTTTAGAATCTGTCATAGATAGGATAGGGAACTAAGTCGTCTTAACGAACTTAGATCTCCATCAACTCTTTTTCTTTATCTTGCAGCATCACATCAATACTTTTAACAAATTCATCTGTTAGTTTTTGAATCATTTCCTCACCTTTGCGACTTTCGTCTTCACTCAACTCTTTTTCTTTGAGCAATTCTTTGATATCTGCATTGGCATCTCGACGAATATTTCGCACCGCTACTCGGCCCTGTTCGGCTTCATTGCGAACCACTTTTATTAAGTCTTTACGACGTTCTTCAGTCAGCGCTGGCAAAGGAATGCGCATTGCTGTACCAGAGCTCATCGGATTTAATCCAAGATCTGATTGCATAATAGCTTTTTCGACCGCAGCGGAAGCGCTTTTATCAAACACGGTTAGTGCAAGTGTTCTGGCATCTTCAGCAAAGATATTGGCTAACTGCTTGAGCGGAGTATCAGTGCCGTAATATGGCACCATAATGCTATCAAGTAGCGCTGGATGCGCGCGGCCAGTGCGTATTTTACTGAGCTGACTTTTGAGCGCACTAATACTTTTTTCCATTCTCTGCTTAGCATCACTTTGAATCTCGTTTATCACGGCAGTCTCCCTATAATTCTTTTTTATTAATCGTTTGTTTTCTGATGTGAGATGGTAGTTCCATCATCTTCACCCATAACCACTCTGCGTAAAATACCAGGTGTATTCATGTTGTATACACGAATCGGCAAACTGTGGTCACGAGCCAATGTGAAAGCAGCCAAGTCCATCACTTTAAGTTCTTTTTCTAGTACTTCTTGGTAGCTAACATTTTTTAGTAGCACTGCATCGGGATTAGTAACAGGGTCATCGTCATACACCCCATCAACTTTAGTTCCTTTTAAAACCGCATCGGCTTCAATTTCGATTCCCCGCAAACAGGCTGCAGAATCTGTCGTAAAAAACGGGTTGCCGGTACCGGCTGAAAAAATAACCACACGCCCAGATTTCAGTAAGCTGATAGCTTCTGTCCAGTTATATGCATCGCACACACCGTTAAGAGGAATCGCTGACATTAAACGCGCATTGACAAAAGCTCGGTGCAGTGCGTCGCGCATAGCTAGGCCATTCATCACAGTGGCAAGCATACCCATATGATCGCCAACCACGCGATTCATACCGGCTTTTGCTAATCCTTCACCGCGGAACAGATTGCCGCCGCCAATGACTAGCCCAACTTGCACACCCATTTCAACCAGCTCTTTAATTTCTTGGGCCATTCTGTCTAGCACTTTCGGATCGATACCGAAACCTTCAGAACCCATCAGGGCTTCACCGCTTAACTTTAGTAAAATTCTACGATAGGCAGACTTTGGTGCAATACTCATTGGTTGGCAATTCCTTCAATATTGGCTAAGTAACGCTACTGATTCTTACGATCCGTTAACGCATATAAAAAGGCACCTCAAATTGAGGTGCCGATAGTTTATATGACAATGGCTTTACGCAAAAGCGAAAGGCGCAATTATTTCTTTGCAGCGGCCATTTGCGCAGCAACTTCAGCTGCAAAATCTTCTTCTTTCTTCTCGATACCTTCACCCACTTCAAAACGTACGAAGTTGATAACATCAGCACCTTTAGACTTAAGCAATTCGCCTACAGTCATTGAAGGATCTTTAACAAAAGGTTGACCAGTTAAGCTGATCTCGCCAGTGAATTTTTTCATGCGACCAGACACCATTTTTTCAGCGATGTCGGCAGGCTTACCTGATTGGATAGCGATTTCGATTTGGATTTCTTTCTCTTTATCGACAACTTCTTGCGCCACATCTTCAGGCTTAACGAATTGAGGACTAGCAGCAGCAACATGCATTGCTACGTCTTTCGCCAACTCTTCATCACCACCTTGCAAAATAGCGATTACGCCGATACGGCCGCTGTGTACATAGGCACCAAGGTTATCACCTTCAACAGTGATGACACGACGTGGAGAAATATTTTCGCCGATCTTAGCCACTAAAGTATCACGCAAGTCGCTTACTTTAGTTCCATCGATTTCGCGCTCTTTAAGCACTTCGATATCGTTGATTTTCTCAGCTGCAGCAAGATCTACGATTTTGTTAGCAAAGGCTAAGAAACCTTCATCACGGGCTACGAAATCAGTTTCACTGTTGATTTCCATCATGGTGGCAACACCGTTACCAACTTTAGTCATGATCACGCCTTCGGCAGCAATACGACCCGCTTTTTTAGCGGCTTTTGCTTGACCAGACTTACGCATGTTTTCAATTGCCAGCTCGATATCACCATCAGTTTCCACTAATGCTTTCTTACAATCTAACATGCCGGCGCCAGTGCGCTCACGAAGTTCTTTTACTAGGGCTGCTGTCACTGCCATTTTGGTTTCCTCAGCATTTCAAATGAGTTCATATTTTAAAAAAATCAGGGCCGTATACATATACCGCCCTGATGAATTGTTTGGGTCATTTTGCCGTTAAAACATAACAGCAAAATGACAATTGAGTTACCAGTACTAAGAATTTTAGTCGGTAAACTCAGAGCTTACTCAGCTGCTTCTACAAAATCGTCTTGTTCAGCTTGAACTTCAAGATTTTGTTCGCGACCTTGTAGCACTGCATCAGCAGCTGCATTCAAATACAACTGAACTGCACGGATTGCATCATCGTTACCTGGAATGATGTAATCAACACCATCTGGATTAGAGTTAGTATCCACAACAGAAACCACAGGAATACCTAGGTTACGAGCTTCAGTAATTGCAATGTGCTCATGGTCAGCATCAATTACGAAAAGACAATCTGGAAGACCGCCCATATCTTTGATACCACCTAAGCTGCTTTCAAGCTTAGTCATTTCACGCTGAAGCATTAGCACTTCTTTTTTAGTCAACTTTTCAAATGTACCGTCTTGAGACTGTTGCTCAAGCTCTTTAAGACGTTTGATTGATTGACGAACTGTTTTCCAGTTAGTCAACATACCGCCTAACCAGCGTTTGTTAACATAAAACTGGTCACATTTCTGTGCCGCGTCTTTTACTGCATCACTTGCAGCGCGCTTAGTACCTACGAAAAGTACTTTTCCTTTTTTGGCAGATACACCGCCAATATAGCTCAATGCGTTATTGAACAAAGGAACTGTTTTTTCTAGGTTGATGATATGAACTTTGTTACGAGCACCAAAGATGAAAGGCTTCATTTTTGGATTCCAGTAACGAGTCTGGTGACCGAAGTGCACGCCCGCCTGGAGCATGTCACGCATAGATACGTTTGCCATTATAATTTCCTCAAATTGGGGTTAGGCCTCCATACATCCCATCTATCGATCCAATTAGGCGGCAAAACCGGCTTGGACACCCCGACAAATGTGTCGATGTATGTGTGTTATTTAAAAATAGTTTTCGCTACATTAGCAGCCTCTAGTGAGACTTGACTAAATTTGCGGTGCGCTTTATATCACATCAACTGCCAACAGACAAGAGTATTGTCCAGAACATCGGGCGTTTTACGGTCGCAACATCGTGGTCAGCGGCTATACAAAATTAAGTTGAGGCGATACAATAAACGCGATTCAGAAACTCTTATTAGTCCAAATTGGGAAATAGCTTTGACAATTACTATCAAAACACCAGATGAAGTTGAAAAAATGCGCGTTGCTGGCCGTTTAGCCGCTGACGTGTTGCAAATGATCGGTCCCCATGTCAAAAAAGGTGTGACCACTGATGAGCTCAACCAAATTTGTCATGATTATATTGTGAATGAGCAACAAGCGATTCCTGCGCCATTAAACTATGGACACCCACCCTTTCCCAAGTCGATTTGCACCTCAGTAAACCATGTCATCTGCCATGGCATTCCAGCCGACAAAAAACTTAAAGATGGTGACATCATTAATATAGATGTGACCGTCATAAAAGACGGTTATCACGGTGACACCTCTAAAATGTTTGTTGTGGGTAAACCCAGCATTATGGCGGAAAGGCTCATTCGTATTACCCAAGAAAGCCTGTACAAAGCGATTAAGCTGGTGAAACCAGGTACTCGTTTAGGTGATATTGGCAATATCATTCAACAACATGCAGAAAAGCACAATTACACCATAGTTCGGGAATACTGCGGTCATGGAATTGGCGCCAATTTCCACGAAGAGCCACAGGTGGTGCACTACGGACGCCCAAATACGGGTGAAGAATTATTAGAAGGCATGTGTTTTACCATTGAACCAATGATTAATGCCGGTAAACGCTATTCTAAAATTCTCCCTGACCAATGGACAGTCGTAACCAAAGATCGCAGTTTAAGTGCCCAGTGGGAACACACACTATTAGTTACTTCTAATGGCGTAGAGATTTTAACTTTGCGTGATGATGAAGAGATTGACCGCGTCATTAGCCATTAATGTAGATTAATAGCAATAGGTTAAGCCAAGCGCAATGTTTGGCTTATGAAGATTGATTATGGCACCCTGGTTTTAGTTATTTGCCTTCATCACTAGGTTAGTGGAAACTTTATAGAATCAACAGCTAACGCTCCGTGACTAATGCAAGGAACGTTATTCATTTATCGAGATTTATGAGGGAAGCCCATTGTCAATTCAGCAACTCGTTGAAAACGTTTACAAAATACAAGATATCAACGATTTAAAGGGCTTCAAACAATGTGTTGCAGACAGCTATGTTTGGCTCGACAAAGAATTTGAGAACGTTTCAGTCGATCAATTAGTACACGATAGAGCTAGATTCGTCGACGCACTTTTATGCCATGCTTGGACACTAATAGGCTTACATAAACAAAAAGGCCTAGCCCTGGTTGCCGTTGGCGGTTATGGGCGCGGACAACTGCAACCTTATTCAGATGTGGATTTACTAATTTTAAGTGAAAAGTCCTTATCTACAGCCAGCCAAGAAAAGGTAAGTAGTTTTATAACGCTCTTGTGGGATATTAAATTAGATATCGGCCAGTCCGTACGAACAGTTAAAGAAACCTTCAACCTTGGCAAAAGCGATACCACCATCGCGACTAACTTAGTTGAGTCAAGGCTATTAACGGGTAGTAGCAATACCTTCGAAAACCTTCAAAAAAAGTTAACAGGCAAAGGTTATATCAGTAGTAAAGACTTTTTCACTGCCAAATATCAAGAACAAAAAAATCGCCACAGCAAATTCAATGACACGTCATATAATTTAGAGCCAAACGTTAAAGAAAATCCGGGCTGTTTACGAGATATCCAATCTATAGGCTGGGTAGCCAAACAACACTTCAATGTATGGAATGGCCGTGAATTAGTTGAACATGGTTACTTCACCGAAAGCGAATGGGCAGAGTTGATAGAATGCCGCAGCCATTTATGGCGGATTCGATTTGCCTTGCATATGGTATCAGGGCGCAGCGAAAACCGTTTGTTGTTTGATTACCAAGCGGATGTGGCGGCGCGTCTAGGATACGGTGACGGCAAGCCTGCAGTGGAAAAAATGATGAAAGCGTTTTTCCGCATCGTGCGCCGCGTGAGCGAACTCAATGAAATGCTATTGCAATATTTTCGCCAAGACATTCTAGACTTGAAAGTCAAACAGCTTAAGGTAATAAATGAAAACTTTGAACTTGCTGATGGCTTAATGGCTTGTCGCCATGAAGATGTTTTTTCTAGTCCCGCGGATACTTTGCGTTTTCTTTTGTTGGTGGCCAACACTCCACAGTGTGAGGGCTTACATTCTAGTTGTTTACGTCAACTGCGCAATGCCCGGCGTAAGTTTAGTAATCAATACTTTTTTGAGATAACCGAATGTCGCCTGGTATTTATGCAATTAATGCGTCATCAAAACTTCTTTGGTTTAGGTTGGGATTTAATGCACCGGCATGGCATTTTACAGGCATATTTACCTGAGTGGGATCACATTGTTGGTATGATGCAATTTGACCTATTTCATGCCTACACAGTAGATGAGCATACTCACAGATTAGTTAAGAATGTTTTTCGTTATCATGATGAAAATAATAAAGAATTCCCCCGCTGCAAACGGATCGTTCGTGAAGCCGACAAACCGGAATTACTGTATTTAGCAGCAATTTTCCATGACATTGGCAAAGGCCGTAATGGTGATCATTCGGTATTAGGCGCTCAAGACGTGATGCGCTTTTGTGAACACCATAATATAAATGGTGAAGATGCAGAACTGGTCAGATGGTTGGTAGAAAGCCATTTACTGATGTCTGTTGTGGCTCAACGTCGTGACATTTATGACCCCGATATCATCGGCGAATTTGCTGCGGCAGTTAAAAGCCACAACCATCTTAATCACTTATATGCGCTTACTTTGGCGGATATCCGTGCGACCAACAACAATCTTTGGAATGATTGGAAAGCGTCTTTATTAAGAGAGCTTTTCTTGTTAACCCAAAAGGCCTTGGATAATGGTCTACAGTGCGGCGTAACCTTGCTTGAGAGGGTGAATAGGCATCAAATTGAGGCTCGCACCTTATTAAATAACCAAGGGATAGATGCTGCCGATATTGATCAGTTTTGGCGGCGCTTGAACAATGATTATTTTGCTCGTTTCAGTCCGACCCAATTGGCATGGCATACTCAAGAAGTGGCCAAGGCAACTCATAAAGAGAGTAATGAGCTTACCGTGGCCTTGAACGACTCTACAGCGAAAGCAGGCACTGAATTACTCGTCTATGGCAAAAATCGCCCCGCCCTTTTTGCGCAGATAGCCTCTGTTTTGGACAGTCGCAACTGTTCCATTCATGACGCTCAGATCACCATAACCAAAGATGACTATGTGTTCGATAGTTTTATTCTTCTCGAGCAAGATGGTTCGCGCATTTCATCTCCGAGTCGGATGAAAAGTTTACAGCAAGCTATTGAAACTCAACTGGAAAAACCCGGCAGAGAACACAGTAACGAGCGAAAAATGTCGCGCCGTATGAAACAACTGGATGTGCCAACTAAGGTTCGGTTCTATCAAAGTAGCTCAGACGTTACTATGATGGAATTAGAAGCCTTGGACGCTCCAGGGCTGCTAGCTAAAATCGGCCACCTCTTCGTTGAATTGCAACTGACATTGCATATGGCAAAAATTTCGACCATAGGGGAACGGGCAGAAGATTTATTTATAATCGCTAATCAGAGCGAACAAGCCCTCACGACAGAACAACAGGTTCAACTTAAGAATCGTTTAACTCAACTATTAGATCAACCTCAAAACAGCGGTGAAACATGTCCGACCTAAAAAACCAAATAGAAAGTGCATTTGAAAATAGAGCCTCGATTACGGCAGCAACCGTCGATCAACAAACCCGTTCAGCAGTGCAAAAAGCCATTGCGATGCTTAACTCAGGTGAAGCTAGAGTCGCCGAGAAAATTGCTGGTGAATGGGTAGTTCATCAGTGGTTGAAAAAAGCGGTGCTGTTATTCTTTCGCATCAACGACAATGATGTGATGGACGGAGCTGAAAGTCGCTTTTTTGATAAAGTTCCGTTGAAATACACAGATTACACCAAAGCCCAATTCGAAGCTGACGGCGTCAGAATCGTGCCTCCTGCAGCGGTCAGAACTGGCTCTTTTGTCGGTAAAAATGTGGTAGTTATGCCATCCTATGTCAACATAGGAGCTTATGTGGGCGAGGGTACTATGGTAGATACTTGGGCGACTGTGGGTTCATGCGCTCAAATCGGTAAAAATGTGCACCTTTCCGGTGGCGTAGGTATTGGTGGTGTACTTGAGCCGCTTCAAGCAAACCCGACCATTATTGAAGACAACTGTTTTATCGGTGCTCGCTCTGAAATTGTAGAAGGGGTGATAGTCGAAGAAGGTTCAGTTATTTCAATGGGCGTTTATATTGGCCAAAGCACACGCATTTATGACCGCGAGACCGGCGAGGTCCATTATGGCCGCGTACCTGCTGGCTCTGTTGTGGTTTCTGGCAGCATACCAAGCAAAGATGGAAAATATAGTCTTTACGCTGCGGTAATCGTGAAAAAAGTTGATGCACAAACTCGTTCAAAAGTGGGTATTAATGCATTGCTCAGGGCCGCAGAATAACCAATCTCGCGCTAAATTAAATAAGCAGGATGCTCAATAGAAATATCGAGCATCGAGTTGTTACACCTCTGCCCCCATTGTGGACACCCACCCCAGCCGGTTGTCCCCTATCACCTTTTTGTGGACATATATGGACGCTCCCATGATGTCAACGTATAGGCTTTTAATCAGGACATATATGGACGCTCCCCTGATGTCAACGTACTAATTGCCCCTTCGTGCTGATTTTCTGCACGAATTACGTTTTTACTATTCTATTACCGCTAGTCTGTTGTCTTGAAGGCAGTCTAAAATGGCTTAGTTCTGACATATATTCAGGCTCTTTATTAGCGTTGGTTTAATCAACGCTGGCCTCTGATGAACTCCGAACCTTATCGCCTAAAAACACCCAGTCGGATTGTTATCCGTGTCTAAGTCTGGCTTTGATGAGGTAGGTAGACCGTTTTCTTCATCATTTTATGACTAAGCGGGGTAGGTAAAGTAAGTGTTATCCCGTGTCTTGCCTTCCACAACACCCACACAGGCTTGGTGCCTTTGTCCTACACGGAATTGAGCTCGACAGGGATAACGTAAAGTGATTCATGTTATGCGCTCACTTGTGAGGACGTAACGCGATAGTGCTCCTGACGTGTGAGCAATATCCAGATTAAACGTGCTAAACGATGGGCGACGGCGACTGCCACTTTATTAAACGGCTTGGTAACGCGAAGTTTAGTGGCCCACAGTGATAACGGATCAGTTCTTTGCGCGGCACGACTCACGACAGACCGCGCACCATGTACCAGTTGTTTACGTAAATAACGGTCTCCGCGTTTGGTAATGCCGCCCATCTTACTGATATTGCCTGAGGCGTGTTGTTTAGGCGTCAGCCCTAACCACACGGCAAATTCTTTGGGATTATTAAACGCCTGGCCTTTATCAATGGCGGCTAAAAACGCTGAGGCATTAATGAAACCAATCCCTGGGATGCTGAGCAATATTTTGCCACTTTCACTGTTATTAACAAAGTGATGCAATTGCTGCTCAATGGCCTTGATGCGAGAGCGTGTGTCTTCATATTCTGCCTTTAACGCGCGCATCATGGTTCTCAACTGGTTACTGCGTTGTTCGCTATCAATTACTTGGGCTAATCCTGCACACAAGGCCACGTGGCCACAAGGAAATATTACCCCAAATTCACTTAACAACCCGCGTATCTGGTTACTCAGGGCCGTTTTGTTTCTAATTAAGCGCTCTCGAATTCGATGCAAGCAATTAATTTCTTGCTGTTGCTCAGATTTTACGGGGACAAAGCGGATATGTGAGCGCTGGCTGGCTTCTGCTATGGCAAAAGCATCGTTATGGTCATTCTTGTTGCCTCGCACAAAAGGCGTGACATGTTGGGCTGGTATAAGCTTGGTATCATGACCTAATTTAGCAATTTCACGCCCCCAGTAATGCGATGAATAACAGGCTTCCATCACCACCAACGTAGGTGGTTGTTGGCGCATAAAATCAAGTAGCTCAGTCCGTTTTAATTTCTTATTAAATTGCGGTTTAATATGTTCATTTACTCCGCACACTTGAAATACAGTCTTTGCCAAATCGATGGTAATTGTTTTAAGCTTCATATTGGACGTTCCCTATGTAAATAGTCTTGTTTAAGAACTACTATTTTGGCGCATTGACGCCGTATTGGGGAGCGTCCATCTCATCACCCACTTTAAAACTAGACTTGGAAAAAAAAGGAACTACGTTAACCTTGTAATAATGGAATTGGACAAGGACTACCAAATGCCTCTAGCTAGAAAGCGCCAAATCAGTTTGATTGATACGCCCTTTTACCACTGCGTTTCTCGCTGTGTTCGTCGTGCATTTTTGTGTGGGGAAGATATGCTCACAGGCAAAAGCTATGAATACCGCCGCCAATGGGTTGAAGACCGTTTGCTCTTTTTATCAAGGGTATTTTGTATTGATGTTTGTGCATATGCGGTGATGAGTAATCACACCCATGTTGTATTGCATGTGAATCAAGATGAAGCCAAGCAACTTAGTGACCAAGAAGTAATTATTCGTTGGCAAAAATTGCATAAGACCACGTTACTCGTACAACAATTTATGAATGACGACAGCGAAGCCACAGACAATGCTCAACAAATAACTTTGGACGCGACAATTGCAATATACCGGCGACGTTTGTTCGATATCAGTTGGTTTATGCGCGAGCTCAACGAGCCTATTGCACGCCAAGCCAATGCTGAGGATAACTGCACCGGTCATTTCTGGGAGGGTCGGTTTAAATCACAGGCACTCTTAGATGAACACGCGTTAGCCGCCTGTATGGTTTATGTGGATTTAAACCCTATTCGTGTCAACATGGCTACGCTCCCTGAAACATCTAAACACACAAGTATTCAACGCCGTATACTCAGTTTAAAAAAAGGCTATCAACCTAGAGCACTGATGCCTTTTGTGGGAAATCATGCTAATAACAAACCTTCAGCATTGAATTTTGATTTAATCGACTACATTCAATTAGTTGAGACAACCGGGCGGTGTATTGCCCCACAAAAATCAGGTACGATTGACATCACTGTGTCTCCCATTTTGCGACGTTTAGGTATAGATGAAAGCCATTGGCTAACACTAAGCCAATGTTTTGAAAGCTGCTTTAGTGTCGCGGCTGGTCAGCCCCAATCCATGAATCGCTATAAACATCACACTAAGCGAAAACGTATCCTAGGCATAGCCGTTTTTCCCTAAGCACAACGCAATTCTTTCACTCCCAAAATCAACTGCAGAGCTTGAGAGCTCCTGCTGAATTAAAACTCGTATCAACCATAACTTTAGCTTTAATGCTGGCTAACTCAGACTGATTTGGCGCAAAAAGTCATAATTTATGGATATCCCAACTTAAAATACAACGCTTATGGGAGAATCAAGCTTCTTCAAGAAGATATTTAATATGCCTGTCCATGAATGAGATGAATGAGGAATAAACATCAAAATAAACTAAACTATTTATAGGCTTATACGTACCAATTATCAGTCCTAAACCTAAATCATGAGGCACTAAACAATGTTAAAATATTTAAAGCTCGGAACACTGCTACTTTCTAGCGCACTAAGTTTGAATCTTACTGCTGCCGAGATGACCTATCAAATTGATCCCACTCACACCAGTATAGTTGCATCTTGGAGTCATTTTGGATTCTCAAATCCTACCGCTTCGTTATCCGGGGCAAGTGGAAAGATTGTTTTCGATCAGCAAGCTCCTGAAAAATCTAGTATCACTGTTACTTTACCAGTCACTTCGATAGATACTTATGTGGAAAAATTGACCAGCGAATTTTTAGATAAAGACTATTTTGATACCAGCCGTTTTCCAGATGCAAAGTTTGTCAGCACTAAGGTGAGCAAGACAGGTGAGAGTACCTTTGATGTAGTGGGTGAGCTAACAATTAAGGGCGTTACAAAAGCGGTGGTATTTCATGCCACATTGAACAAAACAGGCTTGCATCCAATGACACAAAAAGCAGCGATTGGCTTTGATGCACATGCCGAAATTCAGCGTTCTGACTTTGGACTAGCTCAATATGTACCTAATGTAGGCGATGCAGTGAAGATCACTATTACTACCGAAGCTCAAGTTGAATAAAATCAGCCTAAAAAACATTATTGGAGCGTTCAGAGCCCAGTGTCGTGCACTTGGCTCTGAACAGAATCAGAGTAGTTGTTTTGAATTAACTTAACAGCTTTGGCAGTAGCGCTTCAATCCAAGGAACTACTTCATTTTCCGGCTCTAAGGTTTCCATCGCATCAACAATTAGTAAATCTGCAACTGGCTTGCCTTGTAGCTCTAGCATAACTTCGAATATTTGCCGCCCAGCACCACAAAAAGTCTCTCCATAGCTGCTATCCCCCAAACCCGCAACAGCAAAGGGTTTATGCTCCATCAATGGCATTTTATCCCGTAAGTCCATCACGAAAAATTCTAAATTAGGCGGGATATCTCCCTGCCCCGTAGTAGAGCTAATAATTAACACAGACTTGGTCTGTTTAAAGTCATCAATGCTTGGATCAGTGAACACTTCCACACTATGTCCTTTGCCGGCAATCATTTCTTCAACTTGTTCAGCCACATGCTGTGAATTGCCGTATACCGAGCCGACAAAGATCCCTAACTCTACCATTGTTTATTTCCTCTAGATGATGTGTTGTAATTGTTCAGAACTGATGTCCCAATTTAACAATAGATTTGCCATTCGTGCATCAAATTGGCTACGTAATACTAATTTTTTAAGCTCAACCGGATGTTCAATTATCATTTGCTGACAGGTCAGTGCCATTCCTTCAAAACCATACTGCTGCCGGATGAATTGATTTTGTTTACCATCTCCATGAGTAGTGTCTCCAACAATTGGATGGCGAATATGTGCCATATGGCGACGTAACTGATGCTTACGTCCTGTCAATGGATGCAACTTCACCAGAGAATAACGTGCGGTTTGATAGCGCCCAACAGCGAAGGGAACTTCAACCTGTTTTAGAGTCACAAAATCAGTCTGGGCTTGTTGCGGTTCCTTGTCTTGCCGCGCCTTTTTATCCGCAATCTTATCGAGCTTTTCTTTTAATGCATAATCTATATGACCCTGCTCAGGGCTGTGCCCACGGACAATGGCAAAATACGTCTTAGCAATATTTTTGGCGCTAAACTGTTCGGTTAAATTCCGTGCAATTTCTGAAGAGAGCGCAAACAGCAATACTCCAGATGTGGGTCTATCGAGGCGATGCACCGGAAATACATGCTGACCTAACTGGTCGCGCAATATTTGCATAGCGAACAAGGTTTCATGTTTATCCAACATACTCCGATGCACCAACAGTCCAGCGGGTTTATCGATGGCAACAATATATTCATCTTGATAGACAATAGGTAAAATCATGCTGAATACTCCGCAGCATTAAATAATCGATCAATTTTTTCGATAGCCAATAAGATTGGCTCATGGTGTTTAGCACTGAACGCAATCTGTGCAATAGGTAGAATCGCCAAATTTTCAGGCAACCGCTGTTGTTGCTCAAGCAAATGCTCAAGTTTAGGTAAAAATACAAACTGCAGCCAATTTTCTAACGGCATGCTGTCGCAAGCAAAGGGGGCTCGACTGCCCATAGCTTGCTCTGATGGCACAGTGCTACTCCAAAGATCATGTATTTGCAGAATATCGCGCAAATTATCTAATAACACGGGCAATTTTTGCCGCAATACTATGCTTTTATTTTGACTAGTCTTCACAGGCACCTTTCGGTTAACGTCATCAGGCTTTATACTCTCGTGCTAAATTTTTGATTAAGTGTTTAACGACTATCATACCCCAAAGCAAATATGACTAAGAACCAAATATCTTCCATCAGTGAATTTTTGTTGCATGCTGGCACCGATTATCGCGTTTTCGATATGGGCAGGACCATACGAGAACTTCCCTCTCAGCTATTTTTGAATATTGAAAATGCTAGCGTTAAGCCGCAATTCCCTCGAGCACAACATACCTGGTTCGGAATAGTTTTCTGGGATAAAACTCGCTCCTCTCAACAATATATTTGGTTTGTGAAATTGCCGATTGATGAGCAGGGTTTAGTTGTAACCGCCGCCCGTAATCATTTTTTGCAGATCATCGTCGATGCCTTGGGCTCGCAGCTTGAGAATGCTGAAAAAAGTAATGGCCAACTACCCGACAACCCATACACTTTTGTGCCCAACCAGCAGCAACTAGCCGATTTTAACAGTATCAGTCGCCGCACATTAAAATTGGACTATTCACAGTATTATCAGGCCGCTTTGGATTATCTTAAAGCGCCGCTGGTCATTGACTGGCAGACATTGTCATTACAAGGTATCGCTGATTTAGCTGCAAATGTAGCTGAACCTGAAATCAACGAGCTTGTGCTCAAGCAATTTGCACTGTTACCTCAAACTGTACAATTTACGTTATTGATAAGTTTTGAAAACCAGCCCCTAAATCCAGCGATAACACAGCAGATTGAAAAATTTATTGATAGCAACTCAACTGATGCCGTTGCATGGCAACATGGTTTACGGGCGTTAAGCCAAACCCAAGGAGACAGCACTAAACGTATGCTTGAAATGGCTTTGGCTGCTCAGGTATGCAATGATCACAATACTTTGGAGGTTATCGCCGGACGTTTATGGCAACCCTTGAGTGAAAATAACAAACTTATGAATTTCATGCATAAAGTCGCCGAGGCTGACCCAACCCATAGTTTGTTTGAGGCAATTTTCCGAGACTTAGTTCAGCTCCCTGATAGCCGCGATGCTATGCTGGCTATGCTGCGTTCAACCGACAAGTCGCCCGCTTTAACCCACGCAGTAGGCAGTTTATTTTCCGCAACGAATAGAGATAATTAGCATGCAGTTTAACTTATTCGATATTCTACTTTTCGTTATTATTGCAGCCGTAGGCTTCCAATTTTGGCGCATCAGAGCCATCTCCGAAAAGGCCAAAGCGTATCTGGAACAATACTGCGATAAGCAGGCTTTACAATTTATTAGTGCAGCGCGGAGCAAAACCCGCCTGACAATATATAAAGCAAAATTGGATTGGTATACCGAATTTGATTTCGAATTTTCCAGCACTGGCGAAGAAAGCTACCACGGCCTGTTAACCATGCGAGGCTTAAACATAGTCAATACTGAGCTGCCAGCGTATCGTATCAATTGATATGGCTAAATAAGCACTCAAACTCGCCTAATTAAGCGCAACCTGTGACGGGAGTTTAACACTAATGAGTTCAGTCAGTAGCCCTCTGAACCAAAGCAACCCGTGATCTTGCTCGGTATTTTGATGCCAATATAAGTGGGTTGCAATGGCTGGCATGGCAAAAGGTACTTTTACGATTTCCAATCCATCATCCTTGAGTTGCCGCGCCAGTGAAGTCGGTAGCGTTAGCAACCAGTTAGCACTTTTCAACATATCTTTTGCCGCATAATAGTTTTGGCAGCGTACTGACGTGATTCTGCTCAAGCCCTGTTCTTGTAAGTACAAATCTTCCACAGCTGCACCGCTTGGCCGATGCGAGACACTAATATGTTGGCAATCAAAATACTGTTCCGCACTCATCCCACCCCTTAACCAATGGTGTTTATCTAGCAAAATGCTAAAGCCATCATCTAGCATTTTTTGATGTCGAATTGGTAGTTTAATTGGCATCGCTATATCAAACACAAAGTCGACATGGCCCGCTGCTAACATCCTTTTTAATTGGCTTCGTTCCACCTTTATACTCGATAGCGTTACATGCGGTGCCCGTTGTGCCAGTAAACGACTTACGCGAGGCAAAATTGAAGGCTCCAACGCGTCATGCATACCTATTCGAAAATGATGTTGGCTTGATAGTGGATTAAACTCGCCCCACTGCTGCAATATTTGCCTCAAACGACTTAGGGTATCAATAATCATTGGCGCCATGCGCTGACAAGCCGGTGTCGGTAACATTTTGTTTTGACTGCGCTGAAATAAAGGATCCTGTAAACAATCTCGCAGACGTTTGATCCCATGGCTAACAGCAGATGGTGTTATATGTAATCTCTCTGCGGTGCGTGTCATATTTTGCTCTTGATACAGGCTTTCAAATACCTTGAGTAAATTTAAATCGAGTTGCTGTATCCGTTTCATATCCGCCATATTTGCACCTTAGATAAAACCCATGCTGTTGAGTGCACGTTAACACTATGAATTAAATTCATACCTATTAAATACTAAATTTCATTTCATTCAAAGCAGTCTTTTACACTATGCTATGAATACAAAATTGACTATTAACCCTATGAGGAGCCCAGCATGGATTTCCAGCACAGCCAAAAAGCACAAGAGTATCTCGCGCGCGTTAAGGCATTTATGCAAGAGCATGTTTATCCAATTGAAGATCAGGTATATGCAGATATGCATGCGATGAATCCTGGTGGCGATTGGGTCAATTGGAAATTACATCCCCAAGTGGAAGCATTAAAAAAAGAAGCTAAAAAGCAAGGTTTGTGGAACTTGTTTTTACCAGATGAAAAACTAGGTAAAGCTCTAAGCTGTATCGAGTATGCCCCATTGGCAGAGGAAATGGGCCGTGTCCCCTTCTCACCGGAAATTTTTAATTGTAATGCCCCAGATACTGGCAATATGGAAGTGCTTTACCACTTTGGCTCAGAATATCAGCAGCAAACGTGGTTAACACCACTACTCAATGGTGAAATCCGTTCGGTATTTGGGATGACTGAGCCCGATGTAGCTTCATCAGATGCAACCAATATGGCAGCAACCATTGAAATGGACGGTGATGAAGTCGTTATCAACGGTAAGAAATGGTGGAGTACTGGCTTAGGCCACCCCAACGCCAAAGTAACCATTTTCATGGGGCTGTCTAATCCTGAAAATGAACGTCACGCACAACACAGTATGGTCATAGTACCATTAGACAGCAAAGGCATTGAAATCAAACGAATGCTGCAAGCATATGGTGACTATGATGCGCCCTATGGCCATGGTGAAATGCATTTTACTAATGTGCGAGTGCCCAAAGAAAATATCATTACAGGCTTAGGCAAAGGCTTTGCTATCGCACAAGGTCGCTTAGGACCGGGGCGAATTCACCATTGTATGCGGGCCATTGGCATGGCGGAAAAAGCCTTGGAACTTGCTATCAAACGGGGCTTATCCCGCACAGCATTTGGTAAACCTATACTAAAACTAGGCGGTAACGGCGAGCGCTTGGCCGACGCTAGAATGGCAATTGATCAGGCCCGCCTAATGACACTCAATGCAGCGTGGAAAATCGATGCGGTTGGCGTGAAAAATGCGATGACTGAAATATCAGCCATCAAAGTAGTCGTGCCGCGGATGTTGCAGAATGTGGTTGATATGGCCGTCCAAATACATGGTGGAGCAGGTATGTGCAACGACTTCCCCTTAGCGCGATTTGCCGCTGGCGCTAGAGCATTACGTTTAGCCGATGGGCCGGATGAAGTGCATCAAGCCATGGTGACCCGTCTAGAATTGAAAAAGTATGTTAACCGTTAACCACACTAAGCAGTATTAATGAGCAACAGTAATCGCAATATAGTTATAACCGGAGCGGCCTCCGGATTAGGTAGAGCATTGGCGCTGGGCTATGCCGCGCCAAAGGTGTCAATATGTGTGGTCGATTTAAACAAAGATGATGGCTTAGCCGTCGTCGATTTGCTCAAAGACAAGGGCTGCGATGCTTGGTATCAAAATTGTGATATTACCCAGCAAAAAGATGTGGACGAATTAACAGCTGCCATTCAGAACAAATGGCAGCACGTTGATTTATTGATAAATAATGCAGGTGTTGCAACCGCAGGCGCATTGGCATTCGAAGATATCGAACAATGGCAATGGGTATTGAATATCAACTTGCTAGGCATGGTGCGCGTTACCCGCAGCCTCATAGATTGCATGCCCAACCCCAGCAAAATAATCAATATTGCGTCTCAAGCGGGGATCACGCCCATTCCATTGATGGCGAGCTATAATGCCAGCAAAGCAGCAGTGGTGAGTTTTTCTGAAACTATGCATTTAGAGCTAGCCCCTAAAGGTGTTCAAGTTAGTGTGGCCTGCCCGTCGTTTTTCCCAACCAATCTCGACAAATCCTTGCGCAGTAAGCAGCCAGGAATCGATAAAGTGGTATCTAAACTTTTAAGTAGATCTGACCTGTCTGCCACTCAAGTGGCAGCAACCATTATTCAGCAGGCTGATGCAGGTAGATTCATGATAATTACTCATAAAGCGGGTAAAACCGCTTATAATCTTAAACGCTTTTTACCCATACGTAGCTACTTGAATATGATTAAACGTAAGACCCGCCAGCTCAGTAAAATCCGAGAGTCAAAATGACTCAGCCAATTCAATCTGATAGCTTAAAATCCAATAATGTTATTGATAAAGCTGGCTCAGTCAGATCCGGCGAAGAACTTGATTTAAGCCGCCTAGATCCTTGGCTGAAAACTCAAATGAGCGATATCAGTTCACAACCTGTTGTGCATCAATACTCTGGCGGCGCGTCCAACTGGACATATTGTTTGCAGTATCCCGAAAAGGAATTAATTTTACGTCGAGCACCTAGTGGTACTAAAGCCAAAGGAGCCCATGATATGGGCCGAGAATATCGCCTGCAGCAAGCCCTTAAACCTGTCTATTCTTATGTTCCAGCAATGCTTGCCTATTCTGACGATGAAAGATTGATTGGCAGTGAGTTCTATGTGATGGAGAAACTCACCGGCGTCATTCCCAGAAAGAACTTACCCCGCGGCGTACAGCTGAACAAAGCTCAAACTCAGCACTTGTGCCGTAACGCTCTCGATAGCCTAATCGAGTTGCATCAGGTTGATTACAAGTCGGCGAATCTTCAACATCTTGGCAAAGGTACTGGTTATACACAACGCCAAATAGAAGGGTGGACAACACGCTACAGCAAAGCCAAAACCTGGAACGTGCCCAGCGCTAATTATGTAATGGATTGGCTCAAGGCCAACATTCCGGCTGAAGAGCATATCTGTATCACTCACAATGACTTTCGCTTTGATAACTTAGTGCTACAAGCCGATGACCCAACCCACATCATTGGTGTGCTGGATTGGGAGTTGGCGACATTAGGGGATCCACTAATGGATATCGGCAATAGCTTGGCATACTGGGTAGACGCTGGTGATGATCCCATTGCACAAGGTACCCGTCGCCAACCTACCCATCTTGATGGGATGTTTACCCGCGCCGAAGTTATTGAGTATTATCTGGATAAAACCGGCTACAAAGTCGACGATTTTACCTTCTACGAGGTATACGGATTATTCCGCTTAGCCGCCATCGCTCAACAAATTTATTATCGATACCACCATAAACAAACTAATAATCCAGCGTTTAAACATATTTGGTTTTTCGTGCACTACTTACTGTGGCGCTGCAAAAAATCGATAAAAAAGGCCCGTGTATGACTGTCATCTATTTAATTCGCCACGGCCAAGCTAATTTTGGTCAACAAGACTATGACAAGTTGTCAGAATTAGGCCACCAGCAAGCCGAAATTTTAGGTCAGTCCCTGCAGCCACGACTGGGGCAGTTCGACAAAGTGGTTTTGGGTAGCATGCTGCGCCACAAACAAACCACACAGCAGTGTCTTAAAGGCATGGAGCAGGATCTTGCTGAACCATTGTGGCAAGTAGATGCCAATTGGAACGAATACAATCACCATGATATTTTAGCCCGTTTCGGTCCCGAATTTGCAGATGCGCCCTCAATAGAAAGCTGGGTACGTCAGCAACCCAACCCAAAAGAGGCGTTTGAAACGCTATTCAATAAAGCCATGGCGCGCTGGATCTCTGGCCAACATGACGATTATGAAGAATCTTGGCAAGAGTATCAGTTACGGATAAAAGCCGGTCTTGAGAATGTGATTAAACATGCTGACGATGCAAAATGCATAGCAGTATTTTCATCGGGCGGACCCATTTCTGTCGTATCTCAAAGCTTATTAGGCGTTGACCCAGCTAAAATTATGCAAGTTAACTGGACGCTAGTGAATTGCAGCATGACGAAACTCGTCAGTACCGGTTCTCGGGTGTTTTTATCCACATTAAATGATCACAGCCATTTTGAAGGCAAGCCTAAACACCTGATTACCTACAAATAGACAACAATAATAAGAAGTTACCATTATGATCAGAAAGAATATTTTAATTACAGGTGCCAGCTCAGGCCTCGGCAAGGGTATGGCGATTGAGTTTGCCAAGAAAGGTCGCAACCTCGCACTGTGTGCACGCAGAATAGAGCGTTTAGAAGAATTGAAAGCCGAATTATTAGCGATTAATCCTACTATTAAAGTCTCTATCATGTCACTGGATGTTGATAATCATGATCAGGTGTTTGAGGTTTTTCGTGCTTTTAAAGCCGAGTTCGGCGATCTTGACCGCATTATTGTCAATGCAGGCATGGGCAAAGGTGCATCCATCGGCACCGGTTATTTCTATGCAAATAAACAAACTGCCATCACCAATTTCGTCTCAGCACTAGCCCAATGTGAAGCTGCCATGGAAATTTTTAGACAGCAGAATGCCGGTCATCTAGTCACCATTTCTTCTATAAGTGCATTTCGTGGTGCGCGACGAGCAATGACCGTTTATGCCGCCACCAAAGCCGGATTAAGCTCCATGACTGAAGGATTAAGAGTGGATGTCTTAGGGACACCCATCAAGGTGTCAACCGTGCACCCTGGTTTCATTCGCAGTGAGATCAATGAAAAAGTCAAAGCCGTGCCCTTTATCGTGGATACTGAGACAGGCTGCAGAGCGATGGTCAAGGCCATTGAAAAAGAGGGTGGCAATAGTTACGTACCGGTTTGGCCATGGGCGTTTTTACGCTTTGTGTTGAAAGTAGCACCCTTGAGCTGGCTGAAAAAAATGAGCTGACAAGTACCCAGATTCCCTGCCTTTAGGCTAGGAGTCTGGATCGCAGTATTTTACACACAACCTATCCCGTCTGTTTAATTTTAAAGTCTTTTGTCGCTGAATCCAGATGCTCAAATATAGTGGAGAGTACTCCAGCTGCCTCTTCCATTACTTTGGCTTCATGCTGTGAACTTTCACTTAAGTTGACAATATTGTGAATGCCATCTTTAACCGATTCATTCTGCTGTTGCTGAGTGTTGATTGATTGCTTCACTTGGCCATTGAGCAACCTAATCTGGCTAAAGGAATCAATTAATTGATCAATGATTTTCTGTGATAGAACTGCTTGCTCCAAACTTAATGCAGCTTGTTGTTTACCTTGCTCCATTGCGGTCACAGCACGATCTGACGCATCCTGCAATTTGCCAATATTATGTGAAATTAGTTTAGTTGATTGTTGCGTTTTGTTGGCTAACGTTCGTACTTCATCTGCAACTACGGCGAATCCGCGTCCTGATTCACCTGCACGAGCAGCTTCAATCGCAGCGTTTAGAGCGAGTAAATTAGTTTGCTCGGCTATACCATTGATAACAGTAACAATATCGCCAATGTCATCTGAATCTTTCTTAAGGGTTAAGATGATGTCTGAGGCATTATTAGTTGCCGCCATCATATTCTGGCTAATGTCGACATTTTGCTGGAAAACTTTGCGACCTTGTTCTGCATCTTCAGTGGATTTAGTGACAAATTCTGACGCCTGTTGGATAGCACCATTAATGGCCGAACCATTTATGTTTAACTCAGTTACTATGTCATTGACCGATTGAGTTTGCTCTATCTGACTATTTAGCCCTTTTTTAACCGCATTAAAGGCGTGAATCAGACTGGTTATCAACTGGCCTAACTGTTTTAGGTCATCAAATATACCAAACAGGACTTTACTCAGGTCATCTTGAATAAGGTTAAAATTATCAGCCACTTGGCCGATTTGATCGCTGGTGGTGCTGGTGATTTTAGTGGTGAAGTCACCCCCTGCTATTTGTCTAGAAAGGGTACTAACCTGATTAAGCGGGTTAAGAATGCGAACTTCGATGAACCAGGTAATCAATATTATGCTGGCGATTATCGCCAGGGCCACTGTGACGTTGGTAATCAAAAAAGCAGAATCGGCACTTTCCTCAATGTCAGATTTCAAACCCAAAATAAAACCATTGGTTTTGTCTACTGCTGCAGTAAGACTTTCTGTTGGTGCGCGATCTATACCACTGACACTTTTATCAGCAACGTCTATATCGAATCCTGATAGTAAAAATGCATTATATCCTTCCTTGTAGGCTGCCAGCATAGGAGGATAACTTTCAGAAAAATTCAACAAGTCATTGTACGCTGGATGGCTGGGATCAAGCTCTTTTAACAGGCTTTGATATTCCTGTTGGATGAGGACCCCATTGTGTAAAAAACGATTCCAATATTTATCCAGTTGTTTGGGATTTTTTCCTCTTATTAAGGTGTTCTTCCATTCTTGCACTTGAGTTTTAAAGTCCAAGTTTAGTTCAGAGATCTTAGTCAAATTAGACACATCTGTGTTTACAGTCTCTGAATAGTCTTGAATAACATGATGGATTGAAGTCAATCCGGTATATACAGCTATGATGATTACTAATAAAGCCGAGCAGAACAAAAGCAACAGCTTGTTGCGTATATTATTGCGGATAAAATCAAACATCTTAAATTGATCCATAAAGCGAAAAAGCCCGCCGAAGTTACCTGAGTTAAATTTAACTTTTATGACAGCGCTTAAGTAAATTGAGTAATAGTCTTAATGAAGTAGCTCGTCTTCCGCTGTAAGCATGCTAGGAATCGTCGAAACTGGCGAACTGCCCTAATATGATGGCTCAGGCGAGCAAGCCCAAGGGTAAAAAAGATAACCTAAATAAAGAAATTTATCGACCTAAATCTTTTATATCTTTGGTAAATAACTGCTCCAATTCTGCTCGGCCTTTCCTATTTATTTCAATTAATTGCGGCATATCGACGTTTTCTTCAATAGCTTTTTGCAGGAGTTGATGATCGTGACGCTCAAAAATATCACACATATTTTTCGCTTCAGCCTCAGCATAGCCGTAGTGACGGAGAATATTTTCTGCTGCTTTTAAACCACTTGGAAATACTTCTCTGATTAATTCTGCATTTTGATACTTTGATATCTCAATCACACTGGCGCGATTTCGCACCCGCACTACCATCTTGATATGGGGATACTCTTCACTAACAATTTCACATATTTTCAACGTGTCTTCTTCCCTCTCTACCGCGACTAGTAATACCGATGCCTGTTCGATGCCCGCTGCTTTGAGCAAATCCAGCCGTGTTGCATCCCCATAGAAAATATTACTGCCAAATTTCTTAACAAATTCAATTTGTTCTGCGTCCTTATCCAATGCGGTGAATGGGATATGATTAGCCGTTAGAATACGCGCAGTAATTTGTCCAAACCGGCCAAAGCCAGCGATGATCACCCGAGGTTCATCAGTATCTCTTTGACTGTCATACACAGCAGGGCAATTACGGCTGTTAAACCATAAGCTATGCAATATCACCAGTGGTGATGTCAGAGCCATAGACAAGCCTACAATCAGGGTAATTTGATTTGCAATATCGGCTTCGAGCAAACTATTGGTTGCAGCTTGTCCCATCACCACAAATGCGAATTCTCCACCTTGGGACAGCATCAGAGCGATGCGCATTGAATCGGTTTTAGTTTGATTGGCAAGTTTCAATATACTAAAGATGATCAAGGTCTTGATCGCTACGAGCGCTAGCGCGGCGCAGACTATGAAAGCGGGATCAGCAAATAATAGTTGCAGATCCATATTCATTCCAATGGCAATAAAGAATAACCCCAGTAGCAGGCCTTTGAAGGGTTCAATTTCAGTTTCTAGCTGATGTTTAAAGCTAGAGTTAGCCAATAGGATACCGGCGACAAAGGCCCCCATACCCATGGATAATCCTGCCTCTTGCATACCCAGGGCGGTCGCCATAACAATTAACAATGCCGACGCGGTCATTATTTCTGAGCTGCCATAATCGGATATTAACCGCAAAAATGGATTTAATAAGTATTTACCAATGACGAGTACACCCACAATGGTCGTTACACTCACCCACCACGGCGGCGTATCCACACCTGTGGCATCGGACAAAGCATGCACCAATAATAAAATCGGGATCACCGCCAAATCCTGCATCAACAAGACTGAAAAACCCTTTTGGCCAGGCGGAGTTTTTAGGATCTTTTGCTCATTCATCAATTGAATTGCAAATGCAGTTGACGATAATGCTGCTGCCAAGCCAATCACAATGGCACTGATCCAACTGGTTGCCATAAAGTACTTTACTGCGCATGCCAAGGCACTTGCACTGAGTAACAGTTGTCCACCTCCAGTGAAAATGATTTGATCGCGCATTTTCCAAAGTTTCTTAGGTTCTAGCTCTAGCCCAATCACAAACAGCAATAACACCACGCCCAATTCGGCAAAATGCAAAATTGTGCCCGGCTCTGATACCCAATCCATAACAGAAGGACCAATCACTATCCCTGCGCTCAAGTAACCAAGAATGCTGCCTAATTTGAGACCTTTGAAAATGGGGACGGCCACCACCGCAGCAGCTAAAAACACCATAGATGAAGCCATAGCACTCATGCGTATTCCTTTATTTATTGGGGCGAGCTTGGTTTTTGCATCAAACAATGCGCCATATTGCACAAGCAAAATATTGTCGAATGTGAACTTTTTAAGCCTAACCGATTAAAAAATAACCAGCTGGTGATATAAATGGTCTACAGTATTACTATCACCCGCAAATTTATCAACTGGGCGAGGCATTATGAAAAGACATTACTATATCAGCGATGATTTAAACGACCTAAAACTGATTGAAACTGAGTTACAGGCTAAAGGTCTCCTTATCCCACAAATTCATGTTTTAAGTGAAAGTGACGCTGAGGTCGAACAGCACCATTTACACGCCATAGAGTCAGTATTAAAAAAGGATGTAGTACGCTCAACTGAACTCGGCGCAGTGGTGGGGCTAATCGCCGCAGGCTTGGTGTTGGCTATCGCATATGCAATGCAGTGGCATCTGAGTCCAGCAGGTTGGATCCCGTTCGGTTTTCTAGCCGTAGCGTTATTAGGATTTTGCACCTGGGAAGGTGGCTTAATTGGTATCCAAGTGCCCAACCATCAGTTCAAGCGGTTCCAAAAGCTACTCAAGCAAGGCAAACATGTATTTTTTGTGGATATCACCGAGGAACAACAGGCGGTGGTGAAAGAAGTGGTGAACCAACATCAGTCGATATCCTTAGCTGGAACCGGTGAATCTACCCCTGAATGGATTGTGAAAGGGCAAGATAAGTTTAATAGTTTTATGAAGGTCATGCCCTAGCCTTCAGCGATGGCCTTGCAAACACCCACATGGGTAACAAAAGTTTGCCTATGAGGGTGTTAATCATTGCAGCTTAGCGTAAGCCTAGCTCCACATCCCGAATAATAAAGTTTCCGGTATAAATGGGGTGAGGTTCGCCACTTTGTTCTATGGCAAAGTAAGATTGTTCTTCTAGTGTTAGGCCCTGATACCCTCCAATAACCTGATACAACCAAGCCTCGGGATCGAACTCCAAGGCGTTTTGCTGATAATATTGCAGAGCAGTTAAGCGCTCGCCACTATCAATCACCTGACAAAAATAGTCTTCGACGGCCGATTTGAGTAAGTCTTCTTCAAACTCCACCGCAGATTGAGCTTCCAAATGTATTTGCTGGGCAGCGCGTTCCGGTTGATAGCTGTTTTGCTGACGCTTGTAACTGCGAATTGCCCCAACCAAAAGCTGTAACTCTTGCTCATGCTCGACCCGATTAACATCTACGCTGGCGGGCTGGATAACACTTGGAGCCTGATTGAATAGCATAGGCACTTGTGACAATCGACAGTAATTGATAGGGGTAAAATCAGCTGAATGTTCCATGTGCAGTAAAAAGCCTTTGATCAGCCTGGTGCGTCCACGAAACTCGCGGAAACGTCCCAGTAACGCCAGTAATCTTGCCTGAACAATAGATAGCTCTTGAGTCACTCGTGAGAAATTATGCTGTAGGGTGACTATCAGCAAATGTCGAAGTTCCCGGTGATTGGCGGCAATTTCACTTAATTCATCAAAGCGAAACATCTCTAACTGGTTGAGCAACTCAGAAACTTGCGATTGGGCCAATTGGTTTTCGCGGATTTTTGCATCAATAGAGGATACATAACCGAACTCATTATTGATTCGACTAAATAAAACCCGCACATTATTGGCCAGCGACTCCGTCAAACTGTAAACATGTTCGGTTAAATCCGACAAGTGAGCTTGAGATTCAGCAAAGCGCTGATGTTGCAATGCTTCTTTATAATGCTCAGCCAACGTCTTTAAACTACTAAGGGTCGAGCCTATATTAGCGTCGATCTGACGATTTCGCTCATCCTGCAGGCTGCCTTCCAATAATTGCCGCACGGCATTTTTCAGGCGTAGATCGGATTCAGCTTCCGGTCTCCATAAAATCCCTTGCTTGATCAAACTATCAATTAGCTTAGGACTAAATTTCGATTCATCTAAGCTACCGGACAAATAAACCTGCATGATCAGGTCAGCATGTCGGCTCAGAGCGTTGAGCAGCTTAACCCCTGCCTGTAGCATGTTTTGGTTCATAGCAAACTACCCTGCTGAACCGCATTCTCCGCTTGCTCTGCTAACGATAACGATTCAGTTTCGTCGATGAATTTGATCACTTCGAACAAGTATTCAATTTTACCGGTCGCAATAAAAATTTGTTTATCTTGGTTTGGCTTTAACAGGTAGCCCAAATCCGTGAGGCGTTTAAAGACTTGTTTTATTTGTCCATCTGCCGTGCTGCTGGTTGAGCCAAACAGTTTGTAGTGAGAGATTTTCGCCAACTGCTCGGCAAATGCAGGCGTGTCTTCGATGGTACCTTGTAATTCGGTCAACCGAATTGCACTGCCCTGCGCCACTGGGACATCTGTGCCGCTAGCCTGTTGCACCAATAATAACCACTCCACCAGCGGAACCAAGTGACTGGATATTTCTTGGAACTGACTGGTGAGCACTTTGCGCTCAGGCTCTGCTAAGGACTGATATGCGGCATAGAATACTTCACCATCAGCCGCACTGGCCAAGGTTCGGTTAAGCACATTTAACTGGGCTTCAATCTTGTGACTGTTGCCGCTAGTTTTAATAAATCGCCATGCATCTTCATCAGATACCTGACAAATAAAGTTTCCAGATAAAAGCTGCTCTAAAATTCTACCTTGCTCAGTGATCATATGCTGACCTCCTGTTCTGCCGCCTTGCGCTGGGCAAGTCGTTTACTAATGGAGCTGACTTTAGGTTGCACCACTTGAAGCTTGCGAGTGGTTTTATCAATCAAGTAACGATTATCAAACAAAGTCAGTACCTCTGACTCCGGATTTGGAAAGGCTCCCACCACACAAATATTATTGTTCTGACAAGCATCGAAAATCTTTTTCACATTGCTTTGATGCAAGGTACCCAATTCATCAATTGGCCAGTGAATGGTTGTATTGGCTTGGCCTCGCAACAAACGGGTAAACGCCAACAGGAACTTACACAAAATCAAATACGCCATACCATGACTGGAAGACTCATTTAGTTGTCGGTCGGTGCGGATAACCAAATTAGAATTACCTTCTTTGATATGCAGTTCAATATCCAGCAGTTTACTAATACCTCCGCTGAGGGCTGCACGCCCGAGGATATCCAATACTCGGCGCATACTTACCGCATAGTTGTCATCGGGTAACTCCACCGCGCCACTTTGCATCCAAGCCTGATATAGGGTGTTGAACTCGGCTAATTCCGGCCAAAATTCTAATTCTGATATACGCGACCTAATTTTCACCGCAGATTCTGATACGCCGTCCAAAAACAGTTCTTCGTCGACTTCTTTACTAATACGGTTGCTTTGGCTGGCGATACGCTTATCGATATCCTCCAACACATTATAATATTGAGTCAAATCGGCGCCAAAAATACGACCTTGTTCCCTTAGCCCATGTAGTTTTTGCGGCACCACTTCATTGAGTAATTGGGCCAAATGATTAACCATACGGCGATGATCAACACTGCGTATACCTTGGGCATTAACCACCGCACAATCTTCACGTGAGCGTTCCCATATATCTGCCAAACCTGTACCAGATTGGGCCGCGATCAATTGATCAAAATGTTCTACGTATACTTTGATATCAGTCAGCAACCGCTCACGGGTTTGCAGTAAATCTTGGCCTTCTGAAATCCTTTGACCTATGCTTACTGTATCAAGCGTGGAGTTTGACGAACTATTAACAGTATCATCCAATTTGGGTAAGCTTAGCTTGGCCAAATTTCGATTAATGTTTTGCACGTCAGCATCTTGTTCACGGGCCAAACGCAATTCTTGTTCTAGCTGAATTTGATTGTCTTTAAATTGCTGACGTTGCTGTTTAAACTCAGCTTCCTGCTGATTTAACTTTCGCTCAGCCTGACTAGCGGCTTTTTTTGCGCTACTGAGGTTTTTCTGCCATGTCACTTTATATCCAACAAAGTAGTTGGTATACCAGCGTTGATAATCTTTGACTTTATGCCTGTGAGTGTCGGTATAAGTGATATCTTTTTGTAATTGCTTAATATGCTTTTGCAGCCCACCAATTTCGTCCACATCAACACCACGATTGTCGAGCTCATCCGCTTTCCATTGTTCGGTTTTTTGCTTATCTTCCAGCGCCACTTGACGGGCTTTGGAGATATGCTGATCAACGGTATTGATTTTAGCTTGGGTATCGCCGATTAATTGCTGCCAATGAAATTGATGTTCGGTCTGCGCTTCCCGTTGCTGATCTTTCAATTCCTGAATGTCATGGGTATGTTGCGACTGACACTTGCTCTGTTCAGCTTGGTTGGCAGCTAAACGCTTCTTATCTTGCAGTTTACGCTGGGACAACGCATGGGCATATTCTTGCTGAATTTGCTCTTTATCTTGCTGAGCCCGTTTACGATTTGCTTCGGCAGTTTTGCATTCACTTTCTTGACGAGCTTGCGCCAACTCCTTGTTACGTACCTCTTCACTGGCTTTGGATAATTCACTCTCAGCTTCATTTTGCACTTGCAAAGCTTGAGCAAGTTCTTCTTGGGTATCCGCTAGGCGCTGTTTCATCGATTGTTCCGATTCAGCATAGGCCGGGGTATCTAAACTGTGCATATCAAGCTTCACGCCAAACAGGCTATCCCCATGTTCAGCTACGGCAGGTTTTAGATCTTTGCGTTTGAGCAGATCCGGATGAATAACCTTGCCTAATGTCGTTTCCCAATCAGGACGTTCTTTGCGTAAAAATTCAAGCAGACTGTTTTCGCCTGGATAGAGCAGCGCTTCAACCTCAGATACCTTTTGTTGGGCGGCTTGGAATCGACGGCGGGCGTCTTCCAAGCGGCTATTTGATTGTGTGCGAGCTTGAACCGCTTGTTGGTATGCTAATTGTGTCTTACGCAGCGAATCACGGCTAGCATCCTCAACAATACCGGCTTCCTTTAATGTGGCGTCGAGTATATCTAACTGGCTTTGTTCAAACTCATCAAAGCCAGCGGTTTTTAAACTGGCAGATATTTCAGCCTGCTGAACTTTTAATTCATTCACACGTTGGCGATAAGTGTCCTCGACGGCACTCATTTGACTTTGATGTTCATCGCGTATCTGTTGTAAGGCCTGCTGCTCATCACTTTTTTGGGTGGATAGAATGTCTTGAAGTTGGGCTTTTTGCTCAGAATAGGATTCTAACTCCAAGTTCAATTTTTCACTGATGTGGGCGATACGTTTATTAAAACTGGATTCAATATCTTGATGCTTGTCAGTTAGCAATGCATAGCGGGTTGATGCAGTTTCCAGTTCACTTTCCCATTGCGGCATCTGCTGCAAATTTTTCTGCAGGGTCTCAATGTCTTGTGATTGCCAATCGTCAAACTCTTGCTCAATTTGCTCTAAATCCGACTCTAATTTTTCAGCATCGGCTTTAGCACTGGATAAAGTTCGATTCAATTCATCACGGTTCGCTGTCCAATCGTTTTCGAGTTTCTTACTACCCAAGTGAGTTTCATCAACCTGTCCCTGCAATTTTAAAATATTGGCCGACAAAGCGCTGGTGTCCAGCGAAAACTGTTGCTTGATGGTGCTGAGTCTAGATTCAGTCTGGGCCAACTGATAGTCAGCTTGCTCCAAACGGGCAAATTCTGGACGAATGGCATCAAATTCTTTGATGAGGTGGCACTCGCTTATCCAGTCCTCAACGCGATTGCGGCTTAAACTGGAACTTGGCGGCTGTACCCCATCTTCTTCCAGAATGGCAGCGATCATTGCCTTGATGGTTTCCATTTTGCCTTCTTTGGAATGCACCGCTTTAGCAAGCTTTTCAATATGGCGTAAATGGTGGACTTGGTCGCACAAACTAAAAATTCGTGCGTAACCTAATAGCTCTCGATTATTGGCACTGTCGTTAAGAACACCGCGATCATTTTGCAATATAGCTTTGAATTCTTTGGTATTGAGTAAATTGGTCACCAGAACGTTTGAGCGTTTCAAGCTTCGAGCCAATTCATTCATACTGACGCTGGAGTGTTCTCCGGCTTTGTTTTTAAATAAATAATCGTTTAAGTCAAAAGGTTTACCAATAAAACGGTAGTTGACACCATTGCCTGATGACGCCAGCACAACTTGACACAAGTCATCTTCGTTGCGTGCGTACTCATAAATAATAAAACTCGACTCTCGAGGCAAATACCATTTTTCAAAACTGTCACGGGTAGCCGGTACTACGCGGCTAGGATATTCACCATAAAAGACCGGAATCAAACGCTGCAGTGTGGTTTTGCCCGATGCATTAGTACCACAGATATTGGTGTGTCCATTGAGTTTCAATTCCACTACGCCAGGTAGATGGGTGTCGATAAGAATAATGCGGTGTAACCCAGGCATAAACGTCCTACTAATTATGATGAAAGCGGCAAAACAATTCGGGATTCAAGATGCAGTTAACGCGGAGTAAGAATTCCGTTTGGGCGACGATTCTAGCGAGGTTTGGCGCAATTTAACACCGAAATTCTGCCTAGGTAGACAGTTTACGCTGTTGAGGGGGTATAAGTGTATGATTTGCCGCGCTCTAAGGACTTATCCGAGCACAATTACGCTAGCTTAAATAACCCTAGTTGCTGGGCAAGACGATTAGAAAAAGCATAGTGTTTAACCACTGGTGAATCTCAAGATCATTTTTAGGCAGCGCAGAGATAAACATGCCATAAAAGCTACAGGCCGTTAAATAGGCCTGCTACAAAGACGAGCCATTTAGCACTAATGCCACGGGCGGGATAATACTGTTATCCCGCCATGCCTAATGATTAAATCGGTCGGTTAATCTGATTTAAGCCACCGCCTGAATGCTAGTTTCTGCGCGATTGATAGCCGCCGCTTCATCCATCATCAAACCACTACTATCAATGATTTCTACTTCTTTGATGCCAATAAAGCCAAGTACATGTTTCAGCCAAGGAGTGACAAAGTCCATTTCTGTGCCCAATTGCGTTCCAGCAGAAGTGATCACCACATAAGCCTTTTTACCTTCAAGCAAACCAACCGGCCCATTTTCAGTATAGCGGAAGGTTTCTCTTGCTCTGGCAATCATGTCAATCCAAGCTTTGAATGCCGCTGGCACACCAAAATTATAGATTGGTGTAGCTATTACCAAAACACTTGAATCTTTCAACTCTTCCACCAAACCGTCAGATAAAGCCAAGATTGAGCGCTGTTCGGCAGTGCGTTCAGAGGGATCAGTAAAGTTGGCATTGATCCAGCCTTCATTCACGAAAGGAATAGAATCAGTTAAATCACGGTTTTTAACGATATAGTCCTGTTGACTAGTTAGCTTGCTGACCAATTGGTCGGCAAGTTGGCGACTGACCGAACCATTGCTGCGCATGCTTGCATCAATTCTCAATAATTGCTTACTCATAATCCTCTCCAAAAATTCAATTAAATAAACGGTGTTAAGTTAGTGAAGGCATCATACATCTTGACAATAAAGATAAAAATACGCATTTTATCAAATAACTTTTCTAAAAATCAGAAAAATAGAAATGAGTAAGCTAGATGAAATGCGGGTATTTGTTACCCTGATTGAGACTCAATCAGCAACTAGAACAGCTGAAAAGCTAGGGGTTGCAAATTCGGCGGTAAGTCGAAGAATGAAAGATCTTGAACAAAGACTAGGGGTGCAACTGGTTAAACGCACCACTCGTAAAATGAACATTACCCTAGATGGCGAGCTTTATTTTGCACGCTGCAAGCAAATATTAGACGACCTCGAAGAGGCCGAAAGACAAGTAATGCGTGCGTCGGGAGATTTAAGTGGCAATATCAAAATCGCCACCCCCCTTAGTTTCGGCATTGGCCATCTTTCTTCTGCAATTGCTGCATTTATGCATCTTCATGAAAAGGTCAATATCGACTTGGACATGAGCGATAGACGGGTTGATATTGTGGAAGAAGGCTTTGACTTGGCGTTACGCATAGGCAATTTGGATGATTCAAGCCTAAGAGCGCGCAAGTTATCAGCGGTTAAGCATGTAGTTTGTTGTTCGCCTTCTTTACTAAAAGGATTTGGCCCCATTCAAAATCCGAATGATTTAAAACAGCTACCGGCACTTTGCTATTCAAATATCAAACAACCTAATCGATGGCGCTATACTAGCAAAGAAGGAATCAGCGGTCAGGTTAGTGTCACGCCCCGTTTGCTGAGTAGCAATGGCGATGCATTGCGCGATGCTGCCATTGCGGGCTTAGGCGTAGTGTGTGAACCAACCTTCATTTGTCATACAGCCATAAAACAAGGACTGCTGGTTCCGGTGTTAACTGACTATCAGTGGTTTGACATGAATCTTTATGCGTTATACCCGCAAACTCGATATCTATCTGCTCGAACCCGTACGCTGATTGATTTTCTGGCTAAGCGATTTGGCGACACACCCTACTGGGATAGTTGCTTTGAAGCGCAAAAACACAATTTTCCGCAAGCAAGGTCGTGAAAAATTCAAGCCAACTGGGTTAGATAAGATATAATCAGCAACATTGTAGGATTTTTAAGGGCCAAGATGAAAAAGTATTGTTATATATTGGTAATGTTATTAATTAGTTGCGCCGCTCATGGGAATGAAGAGCCCGCTGTAGAAGCGCCTAAGCCTCTTGACCCAAGCTATTATGGGACCCATGGCATGCTGTTATTTAGTAGCGGTTCAATTTTATATGCATCGAATCAAGCCAAGTATCGCAGACCTCACAATGCGCAAATCATCTATAAACTTGAATCCAAGAGTGCCGCCTTAGTTTACTTAGTAAAAGATGCGGATTTGGTTACGATTATACCTGAGCCGTTCAACTTGCAAAGGTTAATGCGTGGTGAGGAAGTCACCGTTAAAGCTGATGTCTATGTCGGTCATTATGAGCGTCAAGGAAGCCTTATATACGAACAATTGGAAGTCACCTTTGCCGATCAAAAATATGTGAGAATGTTAGAGAATTTCAAAGCCCCGACGGGCAAGCAAACCTATGACTTGGTAGAGCTTAGCAGCAACGCGCGTTTGTTAGTCCACCAAATCCAAGGTGCACCAAGCTATGACCATGTTATTCTGCTAATGCAAGATGTCATGTGTAGCACCGATGTATATGCACAAACTTCTGTACCAGATGAAAATTATCTTATCACTCGCTTGAGCTTTTGCGGCTCGATGAAACCAATTTATTATGAAACTCAGGATTTTGCCGAAGGCATTTCCGATGCTGGCTCATACTGAATCAACAATTCCCCCTAATATTGACCTGTATGCCTACAAATAAGCTTTCGGCTATGTAAATCCTACATAGCCGAACCAGTTAATCTTAAGATGCAGTTGGATAATCTATATAGCCTTCGTCTCCATGGGTGTAGAAGGTCGCTTCATCCGGTTGTTGCAAGGGTACACCATTTTTAAAACGGTAGGCCAAGTCTGGGTTGGCAATGTAGGCTGAACCAAATGCTACCGCTGCTAATGAGCCTTTTTCGATTGCTTGGCTCGCCTCAGCCTGATCATATCCCATGTTACCTATCAAATTTCCTTGATATCCTTTGGATGCAATAGCAATTACATCACCGGTTTGTTTCTGCTGAAAGTCCGCGCGCATCATGTGCAAATAAGCCAATTTACGCGAATTAAGTTTTTCCACAACATAAGCCAACATTCCCATAGGATCACTATCAATCATACTGTTGAAACTATTCAGTGGCGACAAACGCAAGCCTACTCTACCGCTACCCCAAATATTGATAACCGCATCTAGTACTTCAAACAATAAACGGGAGCGGTTTTCCAAACTTCCGCCATACTGGTCATCCCGTTTGTTTGAACCATCCCGTAGAAATTGATCAAGTAAATAGCCGTTGGCACCATGTACTTCGACACCATCGAAACCGGCAGCTTTAGCGTTTATGGCAGCCTTAGCAAAGCCTTCAACAATGGCATGAATTGCATCCGCCGTTAAGCTCTCTGGTTGAACATAGGCTTTCTTACCCTCTGGTGTATGCACTTCGCCGTCGATGGCAATTGGGCTCGGAGCAACCGGTGTTGCCCCGTCATTGAGCACAGGATGGCAAGCTCTTCCACCGTGCCAAATTTGCAAAAATATTTTGCCCCCTTGCTGATGAACTTCATCTGTAACTTTGCGCCATGCAGCGACTTGTTGGTCTGAGTAGATGCCAGGTTCCCGATAAAAAGCAGAGTTTCCTTCAATTGCCATGGTAGCTTCAGCGATGATAAGACCGGCCCCTGCACGCTGACCATAGTAGGTGGCCATTCGATCCGTTGGAATATGATCGACTGTGGCCCGGCAACGAGTTAAGGGAGCCATGATCACACGGTTCTGCAAATTGATATCCCCAAGCTTAACGGGAGTAAATAATTCAGACATAAGTAATTGTTTCCTTTTTAGCGGTTAATAATCTTACAATACGTTGGACGAGCACAAAGAGTTCAAGCTCTTTAATTGATTGATTTAATAGATATCTTTTTATCTTCTATGGGTTTAAATATGTTTCTCACTAGCGACTTCACAATCTACCTGCTAGGGTGCAATGCAAGTTTGTATCCAAGATTGATTGATTCTCCCGATAGATTTTTTAACTACACTTAACTCACTCTAGTTACCGGAGCAGCAGTATGGCCTTAGCACAATTGAAAACCCTATTTGGACGCTACAATAATGGCGCTATGTCAGGCATATATGATTTATTTGAGCCGCACAAAATTCGCCAAGAGCCCCCCTTCACCGAAAGGGTTCATGGGGAGTTTCAAAATATACTCGCCAATGGACAAAAGGGCTTGTCGGTTGTGAGGGGATTAAATTTTACCAATCAGCACTTTTGCGGTTTGTTTATCAGTATGCTGGCTTACACAAGCCAGCGTCCGGTGCGGCTAATTACTCGTGAATTTATTGAAAATTTGCATCCTAGGGACTTATCAAGGCTGTTTGCCGATGCTGAGACGTCCAGCCATATTCTGCTTTTTGATGAAGCTGACAGTTTATTTAATCAAGATGCCCATTACGAAAATGGCGATCGCTTAGAGGTCAGTTATGTACACCAGTTAGCCATTCAACATCAGGGCATAACGCTATTTAAATTCAGCCATCATGAGACCTTGGCTGCTATCCAGCATCGTATCACTGTGCTTGAGATAAACTAACCTAGTGGTAGCCCGGTGCCAGAGACGTATTCTCCAGTCCATCAAGTACCTCAATATTGGCCAATGCCAATTGACAGCCCTGGGCCTTGAACTTATGCCCAACTGAGCAATCTACTTGCCATTGACGCAATAAGTAAGCCGCCAAAGGTGCCTTGATTTTTAAGCGTAATTGGCCGTCGACCATGGCATAATCCATGTGAATTGCTTTAGGTTGCAACACGCTCGGATGAGCAACCAACACCAGCTCCACCTGCTGATTCCACTGGCTGTCATGCTCACGCCCTTCCCCTTTATGCATGTCACTCGCCAACGAAGTAATCTGAATAAACCGGGTACAAACAAAATCTCGGAAGCTCTGATGCTTGCGATCATAGGCGCGAACATGCCAACGATGCCCATTATTAACAATACTATGTGGCACTATCACACGACTTGATTGACCTGAACTAATAGACACATAGTCCACTTCTATGGGCTGTTTAGTATGAATGGCTCGCATTAACGCCGCGATAATGTTCGCATCGGGATGGATTAATCTAACAGCATCGAAGCATTGTTCAGAAGGCTGCACACCGCTTGATATGCCGTTACCAAATCCCCGACTAAGGGAGGTTAAAATCACTTCAGGATCATGCTTAAACACGGGCTTAAACGCGGCTGTACGATGATAGCTTTTACTCTGATGCCGTAAAATTAAATTGTCAGGTGCGATGGATTTGTAAGTAGAAAAATCGCGGGTGCTGGCCGCTAACCCTGTCTGAAAACGTTGGATCAAGTCTGTGCGAGCCACGTGTCCAAAGTATTGCAAACTAAAATCAATAAATGCCAAGCGTTCACGCTGTGCATGGTTCAGGTCATCAAGTGTATCAGCCATAAAAATCCTTATTAATTTCTTGCATCGGGTGTGTCTGACTAATATAAGCACTAAAAAAGCAAGGATGCAATCTTTTTGATGGCATCTTTTTGATTTAAGACTATCCTTCAACGATGGAATTTAAAAAATTTGGATAATTATTAAACTTTTTGCCCCTTTAACCCGTCATACTACTGACAGCGTAGTGAACTGTTAACTCCCTGGGCCGCAAGCATGAAAATGTGAATGCGGCTTTTTTATGGGTTTGGAATCCCCGTAGACTTTCGTGAAACCAACGACAAACACATATTTAAATGCTCAGTAATAAAGCTAAAGTGTTCAAAATCTACGCTGCTAAATAGCACTGATTTATCGATAAATTGTGCGGTTAACACGCCAATACTGCGGCTATTTACTCGTACAGGTGATAAACACATAATGCCATTTTCCATCAAATACTCCGAGTCTAATGTCATCACATCTTGCCAGCGAGCATGACGAAAATCATTGATGAACAAAGGCGCTTCACTTTGTAAACCCATAGTCAAAATATTCGCGCCGTCATTGACTGGAAATTGTCTAGAAAAACGAATGGGTTGGCTGTCACTGTCCACGGCCAAGCGACATTGCAATACGTTTTTATCACTGTTTAACACCCAAAACGCGCCTCGCTCAAAGTGAAAAATTTGACTTAGATGGTTCAGGGTGTCAGACAAGTAATCATTAATGTTTCGACTATGTTTAGACAATTCAGATAAGGATTTTACAGCGCCTAGCACCGCTTGCTCTTTAGTCAAAGGCACCTTTGGCGCCGCTGCTTGTGTGCTAAAATCAGCGTCTTTGGGCAAAGGTTTTAAATAACTTTCTAACATAGACGCGTTATAAGAGCCCAGCAATTCAATGGCCACCTGTCGAGTTGCCTCAATTTTGTTCTTCAGGATCCGTATATCAGTGCCCATTAAATTAGCCACTTCTTGTAACAATTGATCGAATTTGAGGCGGTTCTTCGGCGGAGTACCAATCGCTTCACTCAACTGATTGGACAGACTGATGATATTCATCTCTTTAGTGCGGCTTTTTGGATGATCTAAGGCCTTCTCTAACAGATCACCTAAGCGCCATGTGCGGGCTAAGCCTAAACTTATCTGGGCAAATTTGATCCCGCCTTGATTGGCACAATATTGCTCAAAGGCTAATTTAGGCATACCGCTTTTCAAAATCAAATCACGGGTTAACATACTTCCCGTACTCCAAAAAGAGGTTTCGCCAATGTTGTACATCATCGCCGCAAGGTACACTTCTTCTTGAGTATTCTCCTCATAGTCCGGCACCATCATCCTTGCTAGCAATCCAGCAAAAAATGCATTGGCCATTAATTTTTTAAGACGCTCGTAAACCTGCGGGACGAGTTTATGATTGTTCAGCAGCCCTTCGAGCACCTTGGCGGTTAAGCATATATTTTTTACTGAATGAACACCTAACACTATCGCCGCCCGCGAGACAGTAGTGACCTTGTGGATAGGTGAACGACTAGAGCTATTGGCCACCCTTAGTAAGCAAGAAGACAATGCTTGGTCATGCAGGATAACTTTACTTAGTTTTGGAATAGAGGAAGTATCGTCATTCGAAAACTTATCCAAAATTCCGGCTATCGAAGTAATGGCTGGCAGTTCATCTTTTGCCAGCAGCGCCACCCATTGTTCAGTGGATAATTTCGATTTTTGAGGCATTTACAATCCAAATTGAATACTCGAAACAACAACATAATGTTTCGTCTTTTCGTCAATTTACTTAAAATTTGGTGAAAAGCAAATATCAAATTATTTCACTTACACCTTATCTGACTGATAAGTAAGGATTTTCACAGTTGGAACACGCTTTGCTTTTTATTTATCAGACGCAACCGAGCGTGTTTTTAGGTCAATACAGGAGTAAGTCACAATGTTTAGCTTTTTAATAGGCGTGATTGTTTTCGTTTTATGGTTCATACCGATTCTTGCAATCAGTATTTCTGACCGTACCCAAGGAGGCGAAAAAGCAGCTTGGATCTTGGCGGTTATCTTTGTTTCATGGTTTGCTTGGATATTCTATTTACTGCTTGCGCCATTAAAATCACAGCGCTACGTATAGCCTTAGACCTAGGTAGGGGCAAATGATGTTGCCAAAGCTCCCCATGCAGCATCTGTGGCCCCATTTAATTCCTATCCGATATTCAATCCTGACTTTTCTAAGTACAACTGACAGCCCAATAGATTGTCGACAATCAACCGGATAATATTTGCAAAAAAGCAATTTATAGCCTACATTGTCGACATTATTTTGATTAACTGACAGTGAGCTTACGTGAAATCTTTTGCTGAATCCCCTGTTACCTCAGCAGACAAGACCTTTTATCAGATGCGTTCAGACATTGTTGAAGGCCGGATTACTGCGGGCGGAAAGCTTAGTGAAATGGAATTGTCGACAAAATATGCTGTCAGTCGCGCGGTGGTGCGCGAAGCGATAAATCGCTTAGCGACCTGTCATTTAGTCGAACGTAAGGCGAACGTCGGAGCTCGAGTGGTAAGCTTAACACCGGAAGGATTGGTGCAGCTTTATCAAGTACGCGAGTCACTGGAAGGTATGGCGGCAAGACTAGCCGCTAGCAACATGAGCGATGCTGAAATCACTGAATTGGAAAATCTTCTGCAAAATCATTTTGAAGAAGTCAAACAAGGTCAGTCTTACTATCAAGAAGCTGGCGATGTAGATTTTCATTACCGCATTATTATGGGCAGTAAAAACAATCACCTCATTTCAATATTAACTAACGGAATCTATCATCTGGTACGTATGTATCGGGTCCAACTTGGCATGGCAGGTCCGCGCGTGTCCACCGCATTTGACGAACATAAACATATTGTTCAAGCGATAGCCAACCGTGATGGTGAGCTGGCAGAAATGTTGATGCGTAGACACATTTTATATTCGAAAAATAATATTGAAAAGAAACTGCTGTAAACCACTAGTCACTATTTTAATTTAACTACCGGAGCGATACATTATGAGCGCAGGCAAACGATTTCGTCAGGCATTGATTGACAACAAACCTTTACAAATTGTCGGAACCATTAATGCTTACACAGCGATGATGGCCAAACAAATTGGCCATAAAGCCATTTATCTTTCAGGTGGCGGTGTAGCGAATGCTTCTTACGGCTTGCCTGACTTAGGAATGACCTCATTAAACGATGTGATTGTGGATGTGCAACGAATTACCTCGGCCTGTGACTTACCTTTGTTGGTTGATATTGATACTGGCTGGGGGGGCGCGTTTAATATCGCCAAAACCATCCGAGACATGGAAAAAGCGGGTGCCGCAGCAGTTCACATGGAAGACCAAGTTGCGCAAAAACGTTGTGGCCACCGTCCCAACAAAGAAATTGTCTCCATCGAAGAAATGGTTGACCGTATCACCGCCGCCGTTGATGCGCGCACCGATCCCGACTTTTTCATCATGGCTAGAACCGACTCTTTCGCCCAAGAAGGGTTAGACAAGGCAATCGCCAGAGCACAAGCTTATGTTGCCGCAGGCGCTGACGGTATTTTCGCCGAAGCCATTCAAACCGAAGCGCACTACCGAGCTTTTAGCGAAGCCTTGGACGTCCCCATTTTGGCCAACATCACCGAATTTGGTAAGACTGAGTTATGGAATGCCAAAGACTTAGCTCAATGGGGTGCCGCTATGGTGCTTTATCCATTGAGTGCGTTCAGAGCTATGAACAAAGCAGCGGAAAATGTCTATACCTCCATCCTTGAAAATGGCGATCAAAAAGCCGTGGTGGATAGTATGCAGACCCGGATAGAATTGTACGATTATCTTGGTTATCACGAATATGAACAAAAATTAGACAGCTTGTTTTCTGTCGGAAAAAATAAGTAACCAGCTTTGTCAATTAGTAGCCTAATATTTATATTAAACTCACAGGATTAAATCATGGTAGATAAAAAATTAAGCGGTGCAGGTCTTCGCGGCCAAAGTGCTGGAGAAACGGCACTTTGTACAGTAGGTAAGTCAGGCTCAGGTCTAACCTATTGCGGATATGATATTTCTGATTTGGCCGAAAATGCCACTTTCGAAGAAGTCGCATACCTGTTGTTCAACGGCGAATTACCTAGCCAATCTCAGTTAGACGAGTATAAAACTGAGTTAACCGCTAAACGGGATTTGCCTGAAGCCCTCAAAGCAGTTCTTAAATTGATCCCTGCCAGCGCCCACCCGATGGATGTGATGCGTACTGGCTGTTCATTTCTTGGCAACCTAGAGCCTGAAGTGGATTTTACCGAGCAGCATCAGGCTGCTAATCGTTTGTTGGCCGCATTCCCTGCCATCATGTGTTACTGGTACCGATATAGCCACGAGGGTGTAGAGATTGACTGTAGCAGTGACGAAGACTCCATTGCTGGCCATTTTCTACATTTACTCACCGGCAAATCACCATCGGTACAACATCAAAGAGTGATGGATGTATCGTTAATTCTATATGCTGAACACGAGTTTAACGCTTCGACTTTTACCGCTCGAGTATGTGCATCTACCTTGTCTGATATGTACTCCTGTATCACAGGCGCGATCGGCTCTTTGCGCGGTCCATTGCATGGTGGCGCTAATGAAGCGGCCATGGATATGATCCAGCAATTTTCTTCACCCGCAGATGCCAAAGAAAAAATGGCCGGTATGTTGGCCCGTAAAGAAAAAATCATGGGTTTCGGTCACGCCATTTACCGTGAATCGGATCCTCGCAATGTTATCATCAAAGCCTGGTCTGAAAAACTCGCTAAGGAATTTGGCGATAGCAGTTTGTATGACATTTCTGTGGCATGTGAAGAATTTATGTGGGACAGCAAAAAGCTATTTTGTAATGCTGATTTTTTCCATGCATCGGCATATCACTTTATGGGTATTCCCACCAAGTTATTCACCCCAATATTTGTCTGCTCGCGCCTAACAGGCTGGGCAGCTCATGTTATGGAGCAGCGCAGTAACAATCGGATTATACGCCCAAGTGCAGATTATATCGGCGCAGGACCGCGCAAAGTCACTCCGATAAAACAAAGATAAACAGCCCAACGGCTAAATAGGCTGGCCTATTTAGCCGTGTTGTTTCAACACTCAAAAGTTACTTGGCGTCCCTGCCTGAGTACACTGTCACAGATAATTTGGAAACACTATGAACACATTGCATCGCAAACCATTACCAGGTACCAAGCTGGATTACTTTGATACTCAAGAAGCAGTGGACGCAATTAAACCAGGTGCCTATGCAGGCTTACCCTACACCTCAAGAGTGTTTGCTGAAAACCTTGTTCGCCGCTGCCCTGCTGAGCAACTTGAGCCATCATTACGTCAACTTATCGAGCGTAAGCGTGATCTGGACTTCCCATGGTTTCCAGCGCGGGTAGTGTGTCACGACATTCTCGGTCAAACTGCACTAGTAGATCTAGCAGGGCTAAGAGATGCAATCGCAGCCAAAGGAGGCGATCCGTCTAAAGTGAATCCGGTGGTCCCAACTCAGTTGATCGTCGACCACTCGTTGGCAGTAGAACACGCGGGTTTTGAACCAGATGCTTTTGAAAAAAACCGTGCGATTGAAGATAGACGTAATGACGACCGTTTCCATTTTATCAACTGGACCAAGACCGCATTTAAAAATGTAGACGTGATCCCTCCAGGTAACGGCATCATGCATCAAATCAACCTTGAGAAGATGTCTCCGGTTATTCACGCAAGAGACGGTGTCGCTTTTCCTGACACCTTAGTAGGCACTGATAGTCACACCCCCCATGTAGATGCTCTGGGTGTAATTGCCCTTGGTGTGGGTGGACTAGAAGCCGAAAGCGTGATGTTAGGCAGAGCGTCCTACTTGCGCTTACCGGATATTATTGGTGTTGAATTAACCGGTAAACGCCAACCAGGTATTACCGCCACCGATATCGTCCTAGCGATAACGGAGTTTTTACGTGAACAACGTGTGATCTCTTCCTATCTAGAATTTTATGGCGAAGGTGCGGCGCAATTAACCTTGGGTGACCGCGCGACCATTTCCAATATGACACCAGAATTTGGCGCCTCTGCTGCCATGTTTTATATCGATGACAAGACCATCGATTACTTAACACTAACCGGTCGTGAAAGCGAGCAGGTGAAATTAGTCGAAACCTACGCTAAGCACACCGGCTTATGGGCTGACACCCTTAACAAGGTCGAATACGAGCGCGTATTACAATTCGACTTATCTTCGGTTGGACGCAATATAGCGGGGCCATCTAATCCTCATCGCCGGGTAGCCACTAAAGACCTAGCCGCTAGCGGTATCTCGGGTGTCATTGAAAACGAGAAAGATTTAATGCCTGATGGCGCGGTGATTATTGCCGCTATCACAAGTTGTACTAATACCAGTAACCCACGTAATGTAATCGCAGCGGGGTTGATTGCTCGCAATGCTAATAAACTGGGCCTGAGTCGCAAGCCTTGGGTCAAAACCTCTCTGGCCCCAGGCTCTAAAACCGTCGAGCTTTATCTGGAAGATGCTAATTTATTGTCCGAATTAGAGCAACTTGGCTTTGGGATTGTCGGCTTTGCCTGCACTACCTGCAATGGCATGAGCGGTGCTTTGGATCCTAAGATTCAGCAGGAAGTCATTGAGCGTGATTTGTACGCCACTGCTGTGTTATCGGGTAACCGTAATTTCGATGGCCGTATTCATCCTTATGCGAAGCAAGCCTTTCTAGCCTCACCGCCCTTGGTTGTAGCTTATGCAATTGCCGGTACGATTCGCTTCGATATTGAAAAAGATGTATTGGGTTATGATAACCAAGGCAAACCTATCACCTTAAAAGATATCTGGCCCAGCGATGAAGAAATTGATCAAATCGTGGCGCAAAGTGTGAAACCCGAGCAGTTCAAAAAAGTATACCAGCCGATGTTCGACTTAAGCGTCGATTACGGTGAGCACATAGATCCTCTGTATGCATGGCGTGAAAAAAGTACCTATATTCGACGCCCTCCATACTGGGAAGGGGCATTAGCTCGAGAACGTAGCATGACCAATATGCGTCCTCTAGCAGTGCTCGGGGACAATATCACCACAGATCACTTGTCACCTTCTAACGCTATTATGCGTGATAGCGCCGCGGGCGAGTATCTATTGTCGATGGATGTTCCGGAAGTAGATTTCAACTCCTACGCCACCCACAGAGGGGATCACTTGACCGCCCAACGGGCGACCTTTGCTAATCCCAAGTTGTTAAACGAGATGGTCATGGAAACCCTTGCTGATGGCACTAGCCAGGTTAAACAAGGATCTTTAGCTCGCCTTGAGCCTGAAGGGACTGAGATGCGCATGTGGGATGCAATCGAAGTATATATGCAACGTAAACAACCACTGATCATCATCGCTGGGGCAGATTACGGCCAAGGTTCATCGAGAGACTGGGCCGCTAAAGGTGTTCGTCTAGCTGGTGTAGAAGTTATCGTGGCTGAAGGTTTTGAGCGAATTCACCGCACTAATTTAATCGGCATGGGTGTATTGCCCTTAGAATTTAAAACCGGAACCACCCGCACCACACTTAAAATTGATGGCAGCGAAACCTATGATGTTGTCGGTGAGCGCCAGCCTGGTGCGACTTTGACCCTGCGTATTCATCGCAGCAACAATGAATTAATTGAAGTGCCGGTGACCTGTCGAGTGGATACTGCCGAAGAGTTATCAATTTATGAAGCAGGTGGCGTGTTGCAGCGTTTTGCCCAAGACTTTTTGGAATCTGCAGGACATAGCGCATGAGCGGTTTCGCCCCACAACTGAAAATTGCCGCTACCTATATGCGTGGCGGCACCAGCAAAGGTGTATTTTTTAGATTGGATGCACTGCCGGTAGAAGCGCAGCGACCAGGGATATACCGCGATAATTTGTTATTACGAGTGATAGGCAGCCCTGATCCTTACGGCAAACACACAGATGGCATGGGCGGGGCTACATCAAGTACCAGCAAAACCGTTATCGTATCCAAAAGCACAGTGGCGGATCACGACGTAGATTACTTGTTCGGTCAAGTTGCTATTGATAAAGCCTTTGTAGATTGGTCTGGGAACTGCGGGAATTTATCCGCCGCCGTGGCTCCTTTTGCCATCCATAGTGGTTTGATCCCAGAGCACAAATTGGTTAAAAATGGCATCGTCAAAATAAAGATTTGGCAAGTTAATATCCAAAAAACCATCATCGCCTACGTCCCCATGACTAATGGAGAAGTACAGGAAACCGGTGATTTTGAACTAGATGGGGTTACCTTTCCAGCCGCAGAAATACCGGTAGAGTTCATGCAACCAGCAGACGGTGAAGGAGATATGTTTCCCACTGGAAATCTTGTCGACAACCTAGATATCCCAGGTATAGGTACATTGCAGGCGACCTTGATAAACGCTGGTATCCCAACTATTTTCGTCAACGCATCTGATATTGGCTACCAAGGAACTGAACTACAAGATGTGATCAACAGTAGCAGTAGTGCGTTAGAAAAGTTTGAATCTATCCGCGCGATTGGGGCAATGAAAATGGGCTTGATCAACTCTTTGGAAGAGGCGGCAACACGCCAACACACGCCCAAAGTGGCATTCGTATCGCCTCCAGCGAGTTATCTGGCTTCTAGTGGCAAGACGGTCCAATCCGCAGACATAGATTTGTCGGTGAGGGCGATGTCGATGGGTAAACTACATCATGCGATGATGGGCACAGCAGCCGTTGCCATTGGCACTGCAGCCGCAGTTCCTGGCACGTTGGTCAATCTTGCCGCCGGCGGCGGAAGCATTGAGTCAGTATGTTTTGGCCATCCGTCTGGCACCCTTAGAGTGGGTGCAAAAGCCACTAAGATTGATGGGAAATGGCAGGTTGAAAAAGCCGTGATGAGCCGCAGTGCGCGGATTTTGATGGAAGGTTGGGTACGTATTCCAACCGTTTAAATAGCTACTTATTTTTATAAAAAAATGTCTAAGTAGCCACACTCACAAACGCCAGAGGCTAAAGTGAGTGTGGCTAGTATGGCACCTTACAACCGTTAGCAGCATCCATGCTACATGACTCGTTTACTATCCAACAGTGGCTGCCCCCTTCTGCTCAAAATAGCTTAGAACGTCCTCCCATAATACACTTGCACTAGCATGAAAATAGCCCATATGACCGATACTTTTCAGCCCCATTTGAGACGGATGAATATCGGCAGTTTGCAACTTTGCGTTGACGTAGTAGGTAAAGAAAGCCTGCCTAGAACTGGGCGTAGCCCACTTATCATCGGTAGAATTGACCGCTTTAATCGGCATTTCAATGCGCTCATACAGCGCTTTCATATGGGGATATTGCGGATCTTGGAAAAAATAATAGGGATAACTACACCAGCGTTTCCATTGACGATATACCCCCAAGGGTAAATCCTCCCCCATTCCCAAGGCATTCCAGGCTAAATATCCTTTGACTCGGGTGACAAGGGGCGCCATTACGTGCCACATGAACTGCACTTTGAGTTGCTCCATTCTCGGCATCCAACCATGCCAGCCAGCTCCAGTGCCAAAAGTATATGCCGCTGTCACTTTCTGATGTGGTTCAAGCAAACCTATTGCATGACCACCATAGGAATGCCCCAGCAGGTACAAAGGTAAACCTTGCTGACTGAGTTCATCAACTACACCACTCAAATCTTTGCTGGCCCAATCTCGGTAATCCATATCAAAGCCGCGCAAAGATGCAGGAGCAGATTGGCCAATGCCTCGATAGTCAAATGTGACCACATTAAAATCAGATTGAGTAGCACGCAGTGCAAACCTGCGATAAAAACCTTGTGGCACTCCTGTTGCACTGGCAATAATAATTGTCCCTTTCGCTGTACCACTATTGCTAGGGTAAAAGCGCCCTATCAGCTTAAATCCATCGGTCGCACTGAACGCTTGGCTGTGAAATTCTGACATTGTGTTTAATCCTAAACAAAACAAAGTATCAGCATGATAAAGTATGGAGTACACTCCAGGGTCAAGTGCTTTTTCTCAGGAGCGATTATGAAAGCCAGCGAACTGGCCACCAAGGCCAACTTAGGTAAAGACACTCTGCGCTATTATGAGAAAATCGGTCTCATTTCTGCTCCGCCCAGAGGTATTAATGGCTACCGTGATTATCCAGCCTCGTGCTTAGATGAGCTAAAATTCATTAAAATGGCACAGTCTGTTGGTTTTACGCTGAGTGAAATCAAACCGGCCATTGCTTTTTTGAGCAATCCCCAACCGGGATGCCCAATGCTGACACAGGCCATCAGTAAGCAAATAGAACGTATCAATGAAAAAATAGTTGAATTGGAGATTTCCAAAGTCACCCTTCATCGTTGGCTTGAAAAACTTCAACAGCAACAACAGGGTTAACTCAAAGCTTGCCGATATCTATGCTAAGGAATGTCAGTTAATCTGCTGATAATAATATTAGTTGGGGTAAAATAGAGTCCGCTGCTCTGCTAACAGCAACTATTGCCCAACATCAATAAATCGAAGGTTGTACATCTAACTATGCTCGAACTTTTTTCTTACTCTTTGAGTTATTCGCAATTATCTATGCTGTGTTTAATAGCATTTTTCATTGGCATGGCCAAAACTGGTGTGCATGGTGTTTCGATGTTTGCCGTCCCCATAATGGCGTTAATATTTGGCGGCAAAGCATCCTCTGGGTTGATGTTACCTATGTTGATTATGGCCGATTTATTTGCGGTTAAATATTATCATCGACATGCCAACTGGGGCTTTTTGCTCAAACTTTTTCCCTCTGCAGCCGTGGGAGTTTTAATTGCCACTGTAATCGGCAACAACATTGACGATCTGTTATTTAAACAAATAATGGGCGGCATTATCTTCGTCAGTCTCGGCATCATGATCTGGATGGAAACCGTCAATAAAGACAAGGTGCCGGATTACATGTGGTTTGCCATATTAATGGGTACCCTAGGAGGAATAACCACTATGATTGGTAACCTTGCAGGCTCGGTGATGGCCTTATATTTGTTGAGCATGAGATTGCCTAAAAATGAGTACATTGGTACGGCCGCGTGGTTCTTCTTAGTCATTAACTTATTCAAAGTGCCATTTCATGTATGGAGTTGGGAAACCATTACCCTTGACTCCTTGTACTTAAATTTACTTGGCCTGCCGTTTATTGCCCTAGGTGCTTATTGTGGAATTCAGATTATTAAACGACTTGCTGACAAGCAGTATCGCTGGCTAATTTTGGCCATGACCGCTGTGGCGGCTGTATTCATGATTGTGTAGTACTGAACTTAATTGCCTCATTAGTTGCTCAATTATTGAGGCTCGTAAGAACTTTGTCTGTCATCATCAACATGTAGTCATTAATTTTATAATGTTCTGTCGCCCAACCGATTAAAAATCGTTGGAAGTCGGCCCAAGCCAGAGGATATAGTGCGCGCCATTGATGCTCTACTGCTGCTATATCTGTATTGATAACATAGTGTTTCGCAGCTTGGTGTAAGCAACTGAAATAGTGATCTAGCAACATATCAGCGTGATGAATTAGCCCGTCACTATCGAAGCAACTTCCCAAGAAATAGGCCACATCTTTCACCCCAACCCCAGCCCCGACATATTGAAAGTCTACCGCAGCCAAATCCGTTTGGTCTTGACTAAAACAGAAATTAGCCAACTTAGCATCGCCATGCAGTAAAGTCTGAAAGCCGGCCTGATTTAGCTGGTTATCAATGCTTTGCGCCTGTTGTTTTAAACGACCATCAGGCATTTTTTGCCACTCATCTGGTCGAGTAGCAAGATGCCAGTAAGTGCCAATTGGCCATAATCCTGAAAGAGGTTCCTGCAAAAAACGAGCATGAAAATAAGCTAGCCAACGTAGTCCTAATTTGACTAACGCCAGCGGGGCATCATCACACCTATAGGTAAAACCATGCTGATCTAAGTCTTGTAAAATCAACCAGCTTTGCTTACCGAACTGCCCTGTCCCCAAGCAGCGTGGAACATGACAATAATTATCAGTAAAGGCCGAATAATGCTGATAAAAATATTGTTCATTACGATAGGAGTCCAACTTACGTTGATGAGATACAGTAGTATTCCAGCCCCGCGGATGCTGCGTATCGTCTGGAGGATTAACCGACTTTACCACCACACTGCTGGATAAACTGGGTAACCAGTAGCGCGCTATTTCGCCGTAGTCGCTCCACAATGATTGTATTGATTGCAATTTAACCGCGTCATCATCGTTAAAATGCTGGCGAATAGAATGTAGAACCTGCTTATTGGTTTGCTGAGTCATAGTGGACCATAGTTATCTGCTAACCCAGTGTAGCTCAAGTCGCTTGCACCTTGGAGTTAAGCATCATACTCTTTACTTATGATACAAAAGGGTTACACAATATGACATCACAATCTCCATTTCCACATTTATTGACACCGCTTGATTTAGGTTTTACCACCCTGAAAAATCGAACCTTGATGGGTTCCATGCATTTAGGCTTGGAAGAAGAAAAAGGCGGCTTCGATAAATTAGCCGCGTTTTACGCCGAGCGAGCTAGAGGCGGTGTAGGCTTGATTGTTACCGGTGGTATCAGCCCAAATATTGCGGGTTGGGTTGCGCCCTTCGCAGGCCGCATGAGCAACCGTCGCCATGCTAAAAAGCATCGAGTGATAACCGATGCGGTACATGCTGAAAATGGTAAGATTTGTATGCAAATCCTCCATTCCGGACGCTATGGCTACCATCCTTTTAGTGTGTCAGCATCAGCCGTTAAATCACCTATTTCTCCGTTCAAACCTAAAGCTTTGTCTAAACGCGGAATTAAAAATACCATCGATGATTATGCACAATCGGCTAATTATGCCAAACAGGCCGGATATGATGGTGTGGAAATAATGGGCTCAGAAGGTTACCTGATTAACCAATTCTTCTGTCAGCGTACTAATCAACGAGACGATGAATGGGGTGGCAGTCTTGAAAATCGAGCTCGCTTAGCGATAGAAGTTGTGCGTCAAATACGACAAAAAGTAGGCGAGCAGTTTATTATTATCTATCGCCTATCTATGCTTGATCTTGTGGAAGGCGGTGCCCCATGGGATGAAGTTGTCTACCTTGCAAAAGAAATTGAAAAAGCCGGTGCAACACTGATCAATACCGGTATTGGCTGGCATGAAGCGCGTATTCCGACTATCTCAACATCAGTGCCACGGGCAGCTTTTACTTGGATCACTAAACGGATGAAAAGTGAGGTGCAAATCCCGCTTATCACCACTAATCGAATTAACACCCCAGAGGTGGCGGAAAATGTGCTTGCTCAAGGTCACGCCGATATGGTTTCGATGGCGCGGCCATTTTTGGCTGATGCCCATTTTGTGGCCAAGGCGATGCGTGACGAATCCGATCAAATCAATACCTGCATCGCCTGTAATCAAGCCTGTTTAGATCATGCTTTTGCGCAAAAACGCGCAAGTTGTTTGGTGAATCCCGAGGCCTGCTATGAAACCGAGCTGATTTTCAAATCTGTTGTTTCAGCCAAGAAACTGGCAGTAGTCGGCGCGGGCCCCGCAGGACTAGCATTTGCCACCTATGCTGCTCAACGCGGCCATGATGTGCATTTATATGAGCAATCCAGTGAAATAGGTGGACAGTTCAATTACGCTAAACAAATTCCGGGTAAAGAGGAGTTCTACGAGACCATACGATATTTCGCCCGCCGCATTGAAGTGACTGGCGTGACATTACACTTAAATACTCAGGCAGATGCCGACCTGTTAACAGCCGAGGGCTTCGATAAAGTCATTTTGGCGACTGGTATCAAACCTCGCCAATTAAGCATAGAAGGCATCGACCATCCTAAAGTACTGAGTTATATAGACGTCCTAAGAGATCACAAGCCAGTAGGTAAACGCGTCGCAATAATCGGTGCCGGTGGGATCGGCTTTGATGTAGCCGAATACTTAGTTGAGCAGGAACATCTAACAACCCATCTAGACAAATGGTTAGCTCATTGGGGCATCGATAAAACCTTTAGTCAGCCAGGCGCGTTAACCGCACCGAGCATACCTGCCCCGCCCCGCGAGGTTTTTTTATTGCAGCGTAAATCGAGCAAGGTTGGTGCTGGACTAGGCAAAACTACTGGGTGGATCCATCGCACTTCCCTTGCCCATTACAAGGTCAACATGATCAACTCTGTTAGTTATGAAAAGATTGATGATCAGGGTCTGCATATCTTGATTGGTGATACACCTAAAGTACTCGAGGTCGACAACATCATTACTTGTGCCGGACAAACCCCGTTTAGAGAACTAGAAGCGAGCCTGCTAGCAGCAGGACTTTCGGTCGAAGTGATTGGTGGTGCCGACGTGGCAGCAGAGCTCGACGCTAAACGCGCCATACGCCAAGGGGCAGAACTCGCCGCCAGCATATAAATCGAATGAGTTACATGGACTGAGTTACATGGACATATATGGACGCTCCCCTGATGTCAACGTACTAATTGCCCCTTCGTGCTGATTTTCTGCACGAATTACGTTTTTACTATTCTATTACCGCTAGTCTGTTGTCTTGAAGGCAGTCTAAAATGGCTTAGTTCTGACATATATTCAGGCTCTTTATTAGCGTTGGTTTAATCAACGCTGGCCTCTGATGAACTCCGAACCTTATCGCCTAAAAACACCCAGTCGGATTGTTATCCGTGTCTAAGTCTGGCTTTGATGAGGTAGGTAGACCGTTTTCTTCATCATTTTATGACTAAGCGGGGTAGGTAAAGTAAGTGTTATCCCGTGTCTTGCCTTCCACAACACCCACACAGGCTTGGTGCCTTTGTCCTACACGGAATTGAGCTCGACAGGGATAACGTAAAGTGATTCATGTTATGCGCTCACTTGTGAGGACGTAACGCGATAGTGCTCCTGACGTGTGAGCAATATCCAGATTAAACGTGCTAAACGATGGGCGACGGCGACTGCCACTTTATTAAACGGCTTGGTAACGCGAAGTTTAGTGGCCCACAGTGATAACGGATCAGTTCTTTGCGCGGCACGACTCACGACAGACCGCGCACCATGTACCAGTTGTTTACGTAAATAACGGTCTCCGCGTTTGGTAATGCCGCCCATCTTACTGATATTGCCTGAGGCGTGTTGTTTAGGCGTCAGCCCTAACCACACGGCAAATTCTTTGGGATTATTAAACGCCTGGCCTTTATCAATGGCGGCTAAAAACGCTGAGGCATTAATGAAACCAATCCCTGGGATGCTGAGCAATATTTTGCCACTTTCACTGTTATTAACAAAGTGATGCAATTGCTGCTCAATGGCCTTGATGCGAGAGCGTGTGTCTTCATATTCTGCCTTTAACGCGCGCATCATGGTTCTCAACTGGTTACTGCGTTGTTCGCTATCAATTACTTGGGCTAATCCTGCACACAAGGCCACGTGGCCACAAGGAAATATTACCCCAAATTCACTTAACAACCCGCGTATCTGGTTACTCAGGGCCGTTTTGTTTCTAATTAAGCGCTCTCGAATTCGATGCAAGCAATTAATTTCTTGCTGTTGCTCAGATTTTACGGGGACAAAGCGGATATGTGAGCGCTGGCTGGCTTCTGCTATGGCAAAAGCATCGTTATGGTCATTCTTGTTGCCTCGCACAAAAGGCGTGACATGTTGGGCTGGTATAAGCTTGGTATCATGACCTAATTTAGCAATTTCACGCCCCCAGTAATGCGATGAATAACAGGCTTCCATCACCACCAACGTAGGTGGTTGTTGGCGCATAAAATCAAGTAGCTCAGTCCGTTTTAATTTCTTATTAAATTGCGGTTTAATATGTTCATTTACTCCGCACACTTGAAATACAGTCTTTGCCAAATCGATGGTAATTGTTTTAAGCTTCATATTGGACGTTCCCTATGTAAATAGTCTTGTTTAAGAACTACTATTTTGGCGCATTGACGCCGTATTGGGGAGCGTCCATCTCATCACCCATGATAAAAAGGGAGTTACATGGACAACCAGAGTTACATGGACAACCATGATAAATGCACTATGAAACTGAGGCATTATGTTGCGTAAACTGTTCTATATTATTGTGATCCTAACGGGAATTGGGCTGCTATTACCCAGCTCTCAGATTATTCCAGTTCTTGGAGCAGACAGCACAGACTGGAATCACGATACTTTCTGGCACTCCCCTTGGGGAAGCTCTGGGATGCATAAAGGCATCGACATATTCGCTATCCAGCGCACTCCCGTTATAGCCTCAACTTATGGTGTAGTCGTGAAGGTTGCTCAAAGTGATAAGGGCGGTAGATATGTGCTGGTTTTAGGTCCTAAATGGAAGCTGCATTACTACGCCCACTTAGATGATACCCAAGCGAAGCCAGGAGATTGGTTAGGTAGCGGCCAGCAATTGGGCTTGGTTGGAACCACAGGCAATGCCGCAGAGCGACCACCCCACTTGCACTATGCCATATATAGTCTTTTGCCATATTTTTGGTTGGCGGATGATACGCCGCAAGGCTGGAAGAAAATGTTTATTTTAAACCCACAGGAATATTTGTCAGGGTTTTAACAACATAATCCCCAACTTATATCCTAAATAGCTTATCGCTAGTTAACATACTGTAATCCGATGAAGTCGCAAAGTCAGATAGCACAATATAAATGGATGTGGTTGACAGGCAATAATCACCTATTTAACGTATTTTGCTACCAAAAACCTACCTTTACCGTATAAAGGAGGCTTAGTCCGATTTTATTCGTATACTGTTACTTTAATGTCTAATAAGAGGTTTCTATGACCCCACGCTTTTTATCTGCCGCAACATTATTCCTCGCGATAGGTGCAGTTAATCTTGCCAGTGCTGAACCAGCCTATCAAGATCAACAAAAACTCCATGATATAGCCGCAGATATTTCTGCCGCCAATATCGAAAAAAACATTGTCAAACTTGTCAGCTTTGGCACCCGTCATACCTTGTCCGAGACCGAATCTGATAGTCGTGGGATAGGCGCGGCAAGACGCTGGATCAAAGCCGAGTTTGAGGCGATATCACAACAATGTGGTGGCTGCTTAGAAGTTTATTTTCAATCTCGGACCATCAGCGGTAAAAAACGTATTCCAGATGCCGTAGAAGTCGTCAGCGTAATCGCCATTCAACGGGGCCAGACTGATCCTCAACGTTATGTGCTGATGTCTGGCGATATAGATTCACGGGTATCGGATGTGATGGATTTCACCTCTGACTCACCCGGTGCCAATGACAACGCATCTGGCGTAGCGGGGACATTGGAAGCAGCACGAGTACTGTCTAAATATAAGTTTAATGGCAGCATTGTTTATGCCGCGCTCGCGGGTGAAGAGCAAGGACTATTCGGTGGCAAAATCTTAGCTGAAACCGCTCAACAGCAAGGCTGGCGTATCAAGGCGGTATTAAATAATGACATGATTGGTAATATTCAGGGCATTAATGGTGTGATCAATAACACCAGCGCGCGTATTTTTGCCGAAGGGACCCGTCAAACAGAAAGTCCTGAAGAAGCAAGCACACGCCGTTTTACCGGTGGTGAAGTCGACTCTCCTAGTCGAAATCTAGCCCGTTATATTGATTGGATGGCCGACCGTTATATTCCCAATCTGGATACCATGGTGATTTATCGCTTAGACCGTTTTGGCCGTGGTGGACATCATCGCCCTTTCAATGACCTTGGTTACCCTGGGGTTAGGATCATGGAAACCAACGAAAACTACAATCACCAACATCAGGATTTACGTAGCGAGAATGGCATTACTTATGGTGATACTATTCAAGGCGTCAATTTTGACTATGCCGCTAAGCTCACCGGATTAAATGCTGTTTCCTTAGCAGGAATGGCGTGGGCTCCGAATCCACCCGCTCAGGTTAAGATTAAAGGCGCGGTGCAACCAAGCACAACCTTAAGTTGGCAAACCGCAGATGCACAGCAAAACCCGCAGCTAGCAGGTTATAAGATTTATTGGCGTTATACCGACGCTCCCCAGTGGCAATTTAGCCGATATGTGGGCAAGGTCAATGAGTTCACACTGGAAAACGTGGTCATCGATAATTACTTTTTCGGCGTCGCCAGTGTCAGTAAAGACGGCTTTGAGAGCCCTGTCGTCTTTCCAGGTCCAGCCGGTGCATTTGGTGAATAACCAAGCGCTTACCGATCATTAATCTTCGCTGGGGCAATCAGTTGCCTCAGCAGCTAGATTGCACACGAAAGACGCTTCGAATCTTTGCTGCCACGCTTCGAATTCCGCCTGAGTAGGCTCGTACTTCCAAATTTTCTGAATGTGATAGAAGCTCTCTCGGCCCTGCAACACTAAATGCAGCATACGCGCCACCACTTTACCTGACATCTCACATTGGGTTTGCCAATATCGTGAAGCCACGGCTAGGGATTTTGGATGGGGCAAATCTGTCGATGCAAAACCTTGGCAACTTTCCAAACCGGGTTTATCTAATTCGGCTCTACGTGCTTCCAAATCAACGCTTTGCTGATAGTAAACACTTACCGCAAAGGTATTTGCCCAACGTTCTCCTGGCGCTTGCCACATACTGTAGCGAAAACCATTTTCATCTTTTTGAAAGAGTTGCCAAGGTTTAATTTCTTCGATAGCGGGTATCACCAAGTGTTCGCCCTGATAGCGAGAACCTTGATTGGCGCAGCCGGAAAGTAGCAGCACAGAAGCGATTATTGACAGACTATATTTCACAAAAAATCCATTTTCACCTAAGAAGGATAGCCAAACAGGAGTATGCACCAAATCAATAGTCGAAAGTGTCGATTGACTTGACGACTCGATCCCAAAGTTGGCTACATAACTCCTCAAAGCCAACATCCAGCAGACTAGTATAGACCGATATTTGTCCAACTTGTTCGCTGTTATTGAGTAATTTCAATTGTTGCAACAATACGGCAGTGCGCCGAGCGATAGCTTCACTAGTATTAATCAGCTGAGCTTGATTACCCACCAAAGCTGCAATTTGGTGACTTAAGAAACCGTAATGGGTACAGCCAAGAACGATTTGATCGGCACCCTTTTCTAACATAGGTGAAATAAACGTATTTAACAAAGAAAGTGTATCTGGCGCATCGAATTGCGCCTTTTCAATCTGCTCAACCAAACCATTGCAAGCTTGGTTAATAATAGTTTGATCTGCGGCCCAACGCTTAACAAGGCGTTGGTATTGGTTACTTTGCAGGGTATTACGCGTCGCCATAACCCCTATCACACCACTTTGACTGGCTTCTAATGCTGGCTTGATGCCGGGCTCTACGCCGACAAATTCCATGTCATAGTTAGCCCGTAAATGGGCAATACTGCTAAGCGTGGCTGTATTGCAGGCCACCACAATCAACTTCACCTGTTTGGCCAGAAGGAAATCGACAATTCGTTTGCAGCGTGCCGTGACAAAAGCTTCAGTTTTGGCACCATATGGCGCATGAGCGGTGTCGGCCACATAAATAATATTTTCATTAGGCAGAATATCTGCAATAGCATTGGCCACGGAAATCCCGCCTACGCCAGAGTCAAACACCCCAATGGCTGCGGTATTTGCCGATATATTAGTTGAGCTAGACAAAGTGATAGGCTTTCCAATTGGCTCCCCTTTGCTTAACACAACAGTGCATAAAGAGGAGCATGATTGCTATTTATAAATCATCGAGGAAGTCTTCGAACCCTTCCTCTTCGACCTCAGGATCCACTTGCAATTCACTAGGTGGTACCTTGCCATCGGTTACTTTGAATTCAAGGTTTTGAAAATAAGCATTCTTCACAAAAGCATAAGGATCTAGGGACTGTTCCAAGTTTCCTTCTTGCTCAATGAGCTGAGCACGGGCCTCTAGGGCTTTGATACCGGTGCGAACCGCTGCAACGTAAAAAGATAAATCTTGCAACGGGAAGTATGATGAATCGACAAAATCACCCACACTGGAGCGAATATCCGACGGACCCATGGCTGGGATCATCAAAAATGCCCCTGTGCCAATACCATACTTGCCTAGCACTTCGCCAAACTCTTCTTCTTGACGTTCTAAACCAATCTCTTTGGCTACATCAATCAGCCCCAAAATTCCCACGGTAGAATTCAGTACAAAGCGGCCTAGGCTGGTTAGGCTACCACCGACTTTACCTTGCAAGAGATTATTTAGCGTATTCGACGGCTCTTCTAGATTTAACGCGGCATTGTATAAACCGGTACGCGCCACGTGGGGCATGTAGTCAACATATACCACTGTGGTTGGGCGCAATATGTATGCATCCAACACATCATAGTTAAAATCCCACATCACGCGGTTGAATCCTTCGATTGGATCCCGCGGATCTGCATATCCTTGATTCTCAACCTGTTCGTCGGAGGCTTGTCGCGAAGCACAGCCTCCGAGAGCCAACAATGTGGCTATAACAAGCAAAATCTTATTCGTCATTACAATAGTTCCTTATCAATGGTAATTTTTTGGGTAAACTGCTTTCCTGGTTGCAGCGTTACCACTACCTCTCCTTGCAGATCCCCTGATGCAGGTGCCACATTTTCATCAATTGATATCCTGGCGACTAAGCGTGCTTGGGTTAATTGTGACAATTTAAACGTTGGCATCATGGCATTCGCATCAGATAACCTAACTTGCACCGGTAAATTGGCTAGACGGCTTTTCACCACGGCAGCTGGCATACGTAAGTCACTGTTTGCATCTTGTGCGAAAACAATCAAAAATGCGTTTTCGGGTAATTTGTCTTTCAATTCTTGGCTAATATCGATCGCAACCATAACCGAGGTTTCAGCTACATCCTCAGCGTCCCCGCTCAAAGCGGCAATCCTTTTTTGTATTTCCAACTGCATAGGATCGTCACCGGACAATTTTTGTTGCAGTTTCCGCCAACTATCAATTGCCTGTTGCGTTTCGCCTAACTGAGTAGAAGTCACCGCCAACATTCCCAATGCATTATAATCATTCGGGTCTAGCTCGATGGAGCGCCTAATCAGGCCTTCGGCTTGGCGAAGATAAGATTCCTCGCCGGTTAATACAAGTGTTTGACTGTAGCTAGATAAGACACCGCCATGATTTGGCGCCAGAGCGTACGCCTTTTCAAACGCCTGCAAGGCGCTGTCCAATCGATTTAATGACGCGTGGATCCGGCCCAGTAGCAGCCAACCAATATGATCATCTGGGGTGTTAAGCAACTTGGTTCGCATGGCTAGGGCGAAATCTTCTAAATCTTTAACGGTTACACTAGGGTCCGCATCCACCACAATACGTTTAGCTAATTCGGATGAGTGTTGTGTCACTTGCTGCCAACTGGCAATATCCTGAACTTCATTACTTTTGTAGTAAATCCACCCACACACTGATAACGCAACGACTAGCCCTAGCAGCATAATGCCAGAGGCTGAATGTTGGGTATTTTGTAAAGGCTGGTTTTCATCCACCAAGGCAAGCTTCAACTCTTTGACCGCGCTGTCTTTGTCTTCTGCTGCAATCAGCCCCTCGCCAACCTCGCGCTCAAGCTCTAGCATACGCTGACGAATAATTTGTGTGTTAGTTAACACATCCTGCTGATGGCGATTACCGCGGCGTATCCACGGAAAGACTAGAATCAACACACCAACACAGCTCAGTAGTGCGACTCCAAACCAATAATTACTCACTTATCTTTCTCCAATAGGGAATCAGCTTGGTCTAATTTATCTTGATCAAATTCTGTAGGTTGCTTGCTGCGCTTATTAAACACAAATATCATTCCGGTCACGATGAACAATACTGGCAGCAGCCATAACCAAATAGTCAGAGGCGTAACAGGCGGCTGATACGAGACGAAATCACCGTAACGGGATTTCATAAAGTCGACCACTTCTTCGTGGCTTTTACCTTGTTGCAAAAGCTCGTATACCTTGCGGCGTAAGTCGTGAGCAATCATCGCATCTGAATCCGCAATATTTTGATTCTGACATTGAGGACAGCGTAATTCTTGGGTTAAGTCTAAAAATAATTGTTGTTTGACCGGGTCGGTAAACTCATAGGCTTGCTCTGCAGCACCTATACTAGCTATGCCAAACAACATACAACTCATTAAGGCAATTAAGGTCTTCATTGGGCGCTTAACTCATTGTATAAGGGACCAATTTTGTTCTGCCATACCCGTGGATTGATATCACCAATATGATGCATCCTGACCACACCTTGCTTATCAATCACATAGGTTTCAGGTGCTCCAGTGACGCCTAAATCCAACGAATAATCCCGTTTAACATCGAATATATTAAAGGCGTATGGGTTACCTAATTTTGCTAGCTTGGCCCGTACTTCCTGTTGAATTGTAGGAATACTTTTCAAGCCAAAATCTGGATCAGTGTCTTGGTCGTAGTATAAGCCGACAATCCTCACCCCTTGGTCTTTCAACTGGGTTAAATAGGGCAGCTCTACTGCACAGGTGACACACCACACGCCCCAGACGTTCATCAAAGTCACCTGCCCTTTGAATATCTCTGGAGTATGGGTTTTATCCGGTTGCATCAAATCTGGCAGCGCAAAAGGTGGCAGGGGTTGATTAACTAGATTCGAATCCAGTTGACGTGGGTCACTGTACAAGCCTTTGTACAAAAATACCGAGGTCAGTACAAACAAAACTAATGGGATCAAAAAGATAGTCAGTTTTCTCATGCTTTTCCTTCCACCCTAGCAGCACTGCGCAAAGCTGCAACATCAGATACCGCGCGCTGTTGTTGGCTTGCTTTAGATTTTTTGGCCATTCTGTAGCGCTTATCCGAAATCGATAATAAGCCACCGAAGCCCATCAAAAATGCCCCTGCCCAAATCCAATTAACGAAGGGTTTAATATAGATCCTGACGGCCCAAGCACCGTCATTAAGCTGTTCGCCCAGTGCCACAAATAGATCACGGGTGATCCCAGAGTCTATTCCCGCTTCGGTCATACCGGTGCGCTGCACAGGATAGAAGCGCTTTTCAGGTTCAAGATGGGTAATCTTGTCCGTCAATGAACTATCCGTATACACATCGAAAATACCAACATGACCAGTATAATTGGGGCCTTGAAGATCACGCACAGCACTAAACTGAAATGTGTATCCGCCAAGCTCAACGACATCACCAGCATGCATGCGTAAGTCTCGCTCCTGCTCGTAATTACTAACTAAGGTAATTCCCATCAAGGTCACGGCGAAGCCCACATGACCCAGCACCATCCCCCAATGACTGGGGGTTAGACTGCGCAATCTGCCCAGTCGACTGCTGGAGTCAGACACCCGATTTTGTGTACGTTGTAATATTTCTTGTATGGTTGAGATAAATATCCAGACACTAAGCACTAAACCTAAGGTTGCCATGTAAGACATTTGGTCGTAACTGAACTGAATCAAAAGCGCGGCACTGATACTCAGCCCAAAGGCTAGCAATAATTGCTTTTGTAATGCTTGTGGCGCTTGCTTTTTCCAGCGGGAAAGTGGTCCCATGGCTAACAACAGCACAAAAGGCACAATCAAATAGACAAACATCTGGTTAAAAAATGGCGCACCTATTGAGATGGAACCCATGCCCAGTTCTTTATGCACAAGGGGCAATAAGGTGCCCAACAACACCACAATAGTGGCGGCGGTTAACAGCAAATTATTGCCCATTAACATCACTTCTCGTGAGAACCATTCAAATCGGCCTACGCTTTTCAACTGAGGAGCACGCAGCGCATATAGCGTAAGCGAACCACCAACTACCACAGCCAATAAGCCGAGAATAAATAAACCTCGGGTAGGATCACTGGCAAATGAATGCACCGATACCAACACCCCTGAGCGAACTAAAAAGGTACCAAGCAGACTTAATGAGAAAGCCGATATAGCCAGCAAAACCGTCCAAGACTTGAATATTTTGCGTTTTTCGGTCACCGCTAGACTATGGATCAAGGCAGTGCCAATTAGCCAAGGCATAAACGATGCGTTTTCAACCGGATCCCAGAACCACCAGCCGCCCCAGCCAAGTTCGTAATAAGCCCACCATGACCCCAAAGCAATACCTACTGTTAGGAAGCACCAAGCAGCGATAGTCCAAGGCCGCGACCAGCGGGCCCAAGTGGAATCTAACTGACCAGAGATAAGTGCAGCAATGGCAAAGGCAAAAGCCACTGAAAAGCCCACATAGCCCATATACAGCATAGGTGGATGAATGATCATGCCAAAATCTTGCAGTAACGGATTGAGGTCTCTTCCATCAACGGGATAAAACGGCAACAAACTCTCAAATGGATTAGATGCAATCAGAATAAATAAGTAGAAGCCCACGGCCACCAAGCCCAATATAGACAGCACTCTGGCGACCATCTCTTGAGGGATGCCATTACTCAAAAGAGCAACCGCCACTGTCCAAACCGAAAATATAAGAACCCACAATAAAAATGAGCCTTCATGTCCGCCCCACACTGCGGTAATTTTGTAATACCAAGGCAGTAAACTGTTAGAGTGATGGGCAACATAGGCAATGCTGAAATCATCGTGATAAAAAGCATTGGTCAAGGCAATATAGGCAAATGCCGTGAACACAAACATACCTATGGCTAAGGGTTTAGCCAGCGCCATGATCTGCTGATGATTACGTTGTGCGCCCCACATGGGATAGACTGCGAGTAATAATGACATAAACAATGCCATGACTAACGAAAAATGACCTAATTCAGCAAACATCTGATTTATATTCCTATTGGCCAGTGCCTAAGTTTTCGGGTTTGACATGTTTAATGCCTTTGAGTTTTTCGGCTAGCTCAGGCGGCATGTATTCTTCATCGTGTTTGGCCAGCACCTCATCAGCGACAATTTTATTTGATTCGGTTAATTTACCTGTAGCAACGATACCCTGCCCTTCACGAAATAGATCTGGCAAGATACCCGAATAACTTACCGTTACCAATGGACCTGTATCAACCAAGTCAAAGCTTACCGCCAAGCTTTGTTGATCACGTTTGACACTGCCTGGCACGACCATCCCACCAATACGTAAACGTTGGCCTACCTGAGGTTTGACACCTTGTTTACCATCAACGATTTCTGACGGGGTATAGAAGTGATCGATATTGTCACTCAGTGCATTTAGCATCATCCACACGGCGGCAGCGATCAGGATAACTATGGCGCTCACGCCCATTAATCGTTTTTGACGTCTTGGATTCACAACTCTTTCCTCTGTTGGGCTGTTACGCTTTGCTCAACCTGTGCGGCGACATCGGTTGGCTGTTGTTTACTTTGTTGAATACGTTTCTTACGGGCTAGCTGCGCGGTGACGGCTTTAACCAATTGCTTTTTAGCCCAATAACTTTCTGCCACCAGTAGCAAAATAGACGCTAAGGTGACACCGAAGGACAACCACACAAAAAAACCGTAGCCGCCCATGTGCCAAAAGGCTTGCCAACTTTCAAACTGTATATTCATGAGCGTCCCTCTTTGATCAAGGTTTTGACTGCCCAAGGACGATGGATTTCACGGCGTAATAACTCGTTTTGTAGTCGTTTAATTGAGATGGCACCTATGAGTAATGCCATGCCAAGTAGATTAATTAACAGCGGCCACAACATATCATTGGCAATGGATGGTTTATCGAACTTACTGATACTGGCCCCTTGATGCAGGGTATTCCACCACTCCACAGAATAATGAATAATGGGCAGATTAATCACTCCAACTAATGCCATCACCCCCGCAGCTTTACCCCCTTGAATTTTGTCATCGAAGGAGTTGTAAAGGGATATCACCCCGAGATAAAGGAACAACAGGACCAATTCGGAGGTCAAACGTGCATCCCACACCCACCATGTGCCCCACATGGGTTTGCCCCAAGCAGCACCAGTAAATAGCGCAATAAAGGTGATCACGGCACCTACAGGCGCTATAGCGATCATCGCCATATACGCGGTGCGGATTTGCCAGACCAACCCAATCAAGGCGGCAACGGCCATGGCCGCATAAGCACTCATAGATAAGATTGCAGTAGGAACGTGAATATAAATAATTCGAAAGGAATCCCCCTGCTGGTAGTCTGGCGGAGCAAACAACAAGCCCCACAACGTACCGATAATTAGGGTCAGGGTTGAGCTGATGGCAAACCAGGGTAATAGGGTTTTACACAACTGATAAGCTGATTCTGATTTAGCGTAAGGATGTAACCACTTCCACATTAACTTTGACTCACTCGTAATGCATATGCGATAGCACTGGGTGCCAACGCAAAGGCTAATAATAACATCGCCCCGATGAAACCTAAATGGGCAGAATAAGGTAACTGAAATGAAGCGGCGTCAACTGCCGCGGTAGCAAAAATTAGTAAGGGCACAAACACCGGCAATAACAACAATGCCAAGAGTACTCCGCCTTTTTGTATTCCAACAGTTAACCCTACGGCAACTGCGCCCACCAAACTTAACAAAGGAGTGCCAATTAACAGTGTACTCAACAAGGCCCAATACATTTCGACTGTTAAATTTAGGAAAAGTGCAAGTAAAGGTGAGAGCGATATCAACGGAAAAATACTGGTTAGCCAGTGCACAGCCACTTTGGCTAAAGCCACTAGCGGCATGGACACGCCACTGAGCATTAATTGCTCTAAACTGCCATCTTGGAAATCATCTCGAAATAAGCGCTCCATACCTAACAGTGATGACAATATAGCCGCCACCCAAATTACCCCTGGACCTATCTTTTGCAAAATGTCTGGCCCTGGTCCCACGCCCAGAGGGAATAGACTTATCACCAGTACAAAAAACATCATAGGCTGCATCAACTCTGCTCGCTGGCGAAAGGCCAAAGCAAGGTCTCGTTTGAATACTGCCAGCAATGCAGTACTCATAATCTGTACTCCAGCATCAATTCAGATGTTTGATAAGGAATATCCAACTGTTGGTGCGAGGTAATAATAACCCCACCGCCTTGACTCAAATGCTGCACCATTTTGCTTTTTAACAACTCAATACCTTGTACATCTAATGCGGTAAAAGGTTCATCTAGGATCCAAATTTTCGCATCCGTTTTAAGCCATAGCCGAGCTAATGCCACCCTGCGTTGTTGACCAGCAGAAAGCTGACGCACGGGTAGATCTTCCAAACCAACCAAGCCTAGCGCCGCCATTAACGCAAATAATTGGTTGTCATCAACTACCACATTATTCAACTGACACCAAAATTGCAGGTTTTCTATCCCATTTAAACTCAAATTCAGACCTAGTTTATGCCCGAAGTACACGAGTCCTTGATGATAGGCGTCGGCAACTTCAATAATTGATTGGCCATTAAATAATACAGCGCCGCTAGCAGGATCAGACAACCCAACCAGTATTCGTAGCAGACTCGTTTTACCCGAGCCATTTTGGCCGCGGATATAGAGCAATTCAGCTGGATGAACTGAGAAAGTAATGTTCTCAAACAGCGTCCGGTCTTGTTTCACACAAGACAAGTTCTGTCCGCTTAGTAATGCCAAGGTTGTGTATTCTCCGCAGTGGCAGCAGCAACGATTACCGAGCCTAAAAAACGGCGCAAATCATACCATAGCAACCGACCAATTCCAGTTATTAGATTCTATTCTCGCAACAGGTTATGCTAACGACACACTCAACATCCTGGTTAGATGCCGATAAACTGGTTATGTCTGATATTTCATTAAGTACGCAGCAACTCAGCCAAGCGTTAGCCCAGTTGAGCCAAGCGCAAAATTCATCGCCTATTGCCCGCCAAGCTGCGCAGGTGATCGTGCAGCATCTTGCCGGAAATCAAATTGCCATTACCCTGCCTAGACAGACACAGCCGGATAGCGCAAAATTAACTAAACAACTCATTTTGGAAAAGCCTGCCAGTTTGCCAGCAGGGCTGCGCTCAGACGCTTATCAGGCGCTGATCCAGCAAGGTCAAGGGGGGCAACCCGGCTTTGCAGTCCTAAATTTATATCCTAAAGACCAAGCTGCAGTTGGCCAACAACAACTTATATTGGCCAAATTGAGCCAAGGACAAATATCACAGTTATTAGATGCTATACAAGCTAGAATCGGGCCAGCAACGGGTGCAAAGACCTTAATCGTATCGGCTCAAATTACCGCACTCACCCATAACTCTATATCAGTAAGCACTCAGATAAACGGTCGACAGGAAAACCTTAGTGTACAACTTCCCCGGGGTTCAGTTGATCTGCAACTCGGCCAACAGGTACAAATACAGTTACAACCCAAAGGTAATAACTGGCAAGTATCGCTATTGTCTGCTGGCTTGGCGCAGCGAACCAAAACCTCAATCAAGCAAATTGTACCCACGTCTGACTCAAATACATTGACACAGAAGTCACTAGCAAGCTCTATACAGGGTCAAGTGAATGAGTCGTTAGGCAGTGGCAAATTAGCTGAATCTAAACAGCTAGCTACAGCTTCGCAATCCCCTGCCAACCTAACCGAGAAAACCTCAATTCAGCTGGATAAAGGCTCTATTACCAAACTATTGCAAGCTGAATCAGTTCGTTCTCAAGCCAGCGCTTCATCCAACACCTTATCTATCCCTAAACAAGCATTGCTAGATGTACTGGCCCGTCATCCGCAAATGTTACCCACTTCGTTATCTGAAAAATTAGCCAGCCTTGCCCCGTCCGTTCGCACCGTCACCCTGGCATTGAATCAAGTCCATGGGGGGGAACTACGCAGCCAGTTGGACCAACCTATGGCGAGTATCAAACTGACCTCAGAACAATTCAAACAGGCCCAGCAACTTTTGAGTAATCCAGCCCCTGTCACTGTTGCGCCGAAAGATGCACAATCGTCCCCTGCTCTTTCATCTGAACAAAAAATGCAAACTGCTGATAATCAAAGCGTGGTTCGAGGGGGTAAACAAGCCGATCCACAAGCAGTATTGACAGGCAATACTGCCGAGACGGCCTCAGTAGCAGAGCGTATTAGTCAACTTGCTCAACTACCTAACCTGCAAAAGCAGCAGTTGCAAACTCAAATACATGACATCTTGCGTCGTCTGTTACCCCAAGCAAGCAGCCCTAGTGAGACCCTGATTCAAATTGAAAAAGCCTTGCAAGACACCGCTGTGGTAAAAGATCCTGAAACAAAACAATTGATGCAAAATTTATTACAGCAAATTCAACAAAGTCTGCCACAAGGTAAAGACACCGATAGTGCCCACATCAAGCAATTGCTGACGCAACCGCCGTTGAATTTGTCGGCAGTACAACTTATTCAGCCCCCTGCCCAACAAGGCTTAATGGGAGGCTTGATCGCCCTATTGCAAATCAGTCTGGCAGCACGTTTGACCCGCACCCAACCCCAGACTAACGAAAAAGTGGCTCAAGTCATCTCTAGCATTCTAGGTACTAGTTCTGCCTCTGGCGCGGCACAGGGCCAACGCAGTGTGAGCGATCTAAACCAAATGGAGCAACGCCATCAGATGCTCAAACAACTTGGTCAGATATTTGCGCAACACCAATCCAACAAGCTGGCCAATGCTGAACAAGCAATTCAAGGGCAAGAGAGCTTTTACTATGTGCTGCCAAGTGGCACAGGTGAGTCTCGTCGAGATATTGAGTTATTGATAAAGCGTCAAACCGAACCGCCAAACAAGCAGCAAAAAGAGGCTAGCCAAACTGCGACTTGGCATCTGACCATGAAACTCGATGTAGGTGATATAGGCCAGATGTTAACCAAAGCGAAATTACGAGAACATGTACTGGAATTAGATTTTTATACTTCAAATGACAGCGTCAAAACCTTAGTGTTTGATTATTTGCCGTTATTTAAAAAACGCTTAGAGAGTTTAGGAATTGAAGTCGCGAAAACCCAGTGTCAGTTGGGCAAAATACCCACTCACTTGCAATCGCGCCCCTATCAAATTTTCGAAACACAGGCTTAAAGCTATGAATAAGAGCAAAACCAAGAGCGCCGTTGGTATCAAATATCAAGATGGCAGCAAAGAATCCCCTAAAGTCATTGCCAAAGGCTTTGGCGAATTAGCAGAAGAGATCATTGCAGTTGCCAAACAAAATGGCGTGCTTGTCCATGAAGATCCCTACTTGAGTGATTTTTTGGCTAAACTCGATTTAGGACAAGAAATCCCCGAGCAGCTCTATCATGTAATTGCAGAGCTGATTGCGTTTTCATATGTGCTACAAGGTAAATTTCCAGAGAGTTGGGCCAAAACTCACAACAAGCTAGCGACCAAAGCCTAGCAATAAACAGCGTTTTTTTGCCTCACATTATGCCGATCTGTTTCGATTGGGCATTGATTGGCCATGTTAACAACTGTGGTTGAGTATTATTTTGTACACCTAATCATCTTTATAAAGATTTCTTGCCTATTCTATAGGGTGTATGGTGTTTTAAGGCGAATAATGGGGAATCAAATTAATGGCAATACGCAGCTATCACAAAGGCATATTTGGCAGTCTGGCATTGTGCAGTCATTCAGCCTTTGCTCTGGGTGAGCAAGTGTTGCAGCAGGATGCAGCCACTATCGATAAGCTACTTATCGTTATAGGCACCACGTTTTCATTCCTGCTACTTGCCTTGATATATTTGAAATTCAGTCACAGCCGCGCCCGTAAAGCCTACGTCAAAAATACCGCTATATTAGACCGAAAAAAACAGCTACTAGACAATTTTCATGTAGGCATGGTGCATGTCAATACTGCCGGAGCAATTCAGTACTGCAATAAATTAGCTGCGTACTACTTAGGTGACCGAGCAGAAAACTTGCTCGGCAAGACTTTACATAAGCTGCTTGATGGCCAAGATCATGAGGCATTAACTCAGTCCATTAACGCAAAAGTTCAATGTAAATTGGCATTATCCGCCCCGATAAAAAAGCGTCAATTAGTACTCGAATTTGCCCCTCAAAAAAATCACAGCGAACAGGTTAGTTCTATCATATCGTTGTATGACATCAGTGAACAGCAAGCCATCGTAGACAAAAAAACCGAAAGTTTAGCCCTTAATAATCAGTTGCTGGACGACACAGCTATTGGCCAATTAACACTGAATTTAGCCGATAAGCAGTTTTACGCCAATGCAGTATTATGCAGCCAGCTAGGTATAGCTGCCGATGCTGGGCAGGGAGAATTAAAATACTTTGAACAATTTGTACATCAGTCATCTCAATTCGCTTGGAATCAAGCTTACGGCCAACTTGAGCGAGGCGAATCGGCAAAATTTGAATGTCGTTTCGATGGACAAGAGCAAGCATTTTACGGCAAGTTAATCGGGGTTGTGGTCAAAAAAGATGACAACAATAAAGGCCTAGTCGCACAACTCACAATTAGCAATCACACCCCTGTGATTGAGCTTAAGAATCAACTCGCGGCGAGTAAGCAACAAGCTAAAGGTTTGCTCAGTAGCAGTTCCGCAGCCATGTACACCCTAGACAATCAAGGTTTGATAACCAACTGTAATACCCCTTTTGAAATATTGTTTAATACTTCAATCGAAACGATTCGCCATCAAAATGCCAGACAGTTGGCATGCTTTAGTGATGAGTTAAAAGAGATGCAACCTGACTCTGGCCCGAATAAAGGCATAGCAAGCTATTCAATTCAATCTGGTATGGCCCGAGAAATACAAATAACCTCGCCTTTGGGAGAGCTGAAAGTCCTCAAAGTCAAAATTCAGCCGTTTCGTGACAACGAGGGTAATAATGCTGGGGCGGTCTGTAGTTTAGAAGATATCTCTGAATTGAAAAGTCTCAGTGCACAACTTGAACAAGAGCGCCAGCACTTTACCGATATCATTAATAAAGCGCCGTTAGGGATTGCCATGATTGATGATGATGATAGAGTTGTGCAGGCCAACGAAGCCCTGACGAAGCGATTAGGGCTAACTGCCCATGAACTTAGCAAAGGGTCTTTTTATCAGCTATTTAATGATGCTAAAAGTGCAGGGAAAGCAGCTAAAAAGCTACATAAAAATGGCCAGCTAACGGGCTTTCACGCCAACTTGAAAGGCAAATCTGAACAATTACACCCTAGCGAACTGAACATTGAGCTTTTCGATAAAGCCAAACAACACTTCTTATGTTGGATATCAGATATCAGCGATGAGCAGTACCAACAAGACAAATTCGAAAGCCTACTTCTACATAGCAGTATGCCAATGGCGGTGCTCAGCGGCGAGGGCTTTAATAAATTAAACCCCGCTGCTTGCGATTTTTTCCGGGTTGAGGACGAAGAAGAATTATTCGGATACTTCCCTTATTCAAAATCGCTCAATAGTGATGATGCCGATCTCGATCAGTTAAAACAAAAAATCAGTCAGATTAATCAAGACTCAAAAGCCCTTTCACTGATGTGGCAGCATGCTAGAGGAGAAGTGAAGCTACCTTGCCATGCTACCTTTGTGCCTATGTTCAAAGGCCAGCGCCTAGACTCAATATTGTGTATCTGGACAGATTTACGCGCAATTAAACAAGCCGACGCAGAGCGAATCGAGGCGGTTAATTTACAACAGGCCGCCGAGCGGCTGATTGTTGAGAAGCAACAACTTTTGGAAAGCAGCCAAGATTTACTCGCCAGCAAGGTGAAAAGCTTATCGGCCACCGAGTCAAAACTCAAGGCAGTGAAAGAAGATCTCAGCGACAAGGAATCAGAAATAACTTCACTACAAGAAGCTCACGAAAGTATTGCTGAACATTTAAATAAACTGCAAGCGGATTACCAGCAAAGCCGCGAATCATTGGCTTCAAGTGAAGAAAATAATCAACAACTGGCCGCTCAATTAGAGCAGTCGTCCCGCCGAGTAAGTGGTTTAGAGCGTCAGCGCAATCAGATTGCCAATGAATTGCAATACAGTGAAAAGAAATACAAAACCGCCCAGCAAGAGTTGGCAGACAGTGAAGCGACCGCCGAACGGCTTGAACAAGAAAGGCAGTCGCAGCAGCAGGCCATGCAAAACTTTGAAGGTGAAATTCAGCAACTTAAACAATCTATCCAAAGCAAAGATCAACAGATTAGTGATGTCAGCGGGCAAATCAACGCCTTGCATAGCAAGCTTTCTAGCTCCAGTCAGACCAGCGAAAAATTACGCCAGCAGCTAATTAACCAGCGCAAGGCCAGTGAACAGGCAGAGTTACAACGACGAGATCTGGAGCAATCATGCTTTGTCGCCCAATCTGAGCTATCGAACAAAGCCCGTCATATCGATCACCTGCAGCACGAGATGGATAAATTTGAAGAAATGTCCAAGCAGCAAAAAGGCGATATGGAGAAACAGCAGGCGTTGTTAGAGCAAGAATTGGCTAACAAACAAACCCAATTACACAAGACCCAGAGCGCGCTGGATGAAACCAAACGCCAGTCAGAGCAAGATCAAGCGGAAAAACTCATCCAGCAACAGCGATTAGAGCAGTTGCAGCAAGAGCTCAATGAAGTCGAACGACACAGCGAAGAACAGCAACAGAAAGTGGTTGAAGCAGATAAGCAATGGCGCAAGCAACAACAAGAATTACAACAAGAGTTGCAGCTTAAGCAACAACGCCTACTCGAAACAGAACAGGTACTGAAAAAACAAGAGCTGCAAGTTGAACTGGAAAAAGACGAACGGGCTAAACAAAAACAGCTGCTCACTCGCCTGCAACAAGAGTTGGCGGAAATGGAACAACGCAGTGATGAACAGCAGCGTCAAAAACTTGAAGAGGCCAATCTGAACTGGCAACAGCAACAGCACAAGTTTGAAGCTGAACTAGAGGCTAAACAACAGAAACTGCAACAAGCCGAGCAAAACCTCAATCAAGCTAAGCAGCAAACGGAAGCGCAAAAAGCCGAGCAGCGCCAAGTAATGGAGCGTTTACAGGCTGAATTAATTGAAGTGGGAAAACGCAGCGAAGCCCACCAAAAGCGGATCATGGAAGAAGCGGATCAGCGCTGGAAGGACAAGCAAGAAGCACTCAACAAAGAATTACAGGCCAAGCAGCAACGCTTAATAGAAACCGAAGAAGCCCTCAAACAGACTGCCGAGCAAAGCGAAATCGATAAACAAGCAAAGGCTCAGCAGCAACACTTGTTTGAGCGTCTGCAAGTTGAATTAGCTGAGATGGAGCAGCGTAGCGCTGAGCAACAACAATCTATGCAAGAAAGCGATCAGCATTGGCAACAACGTCAACAAGAGTTGAAACAAGAAGTGGCCGCCAAACAGCAGCAACTGCAGGCGACCCGCCAGCAGCTAGATGAAAATCAGCGCCAGACCGATGCCGAAAAGCGCGAACGCTTAGAGCAACAGCAAAAATTAGAACAACTCAAGGTCGAGCTGACTGACGTGGAAAGTCGCGCCATCAAACAAAAAGAGATGCTCCAAGGTAGTGATGAACAATGGCGTCAGCATCACGCAGAAATTGAACAGCAAAAACAACAACTTCAACGTGCATTGCAAGAAGCCGAACAACAAAATGCGCAGATGAAACAGAGCCTCAACCAAAGTTTAGCAGAATTGCAAAAAGCCGAGTCTCAAGTGTCAGACACCCAATCAGGAGAGCAGAAACTGCAAACCGAACTTGAACAAGCGCGCAACGAAGCGCAACAGTTGCAGCAACGCTTGAAACAACAAGAACAACAGGAATTAAAGCTGCAGCAGCAATTAGCCGACCAACAACAAGCCTTGCAATCCAGTGAACAGAATATTCACAGCATGCAAAATGAGCAACAGCAACTAAATCAACAGTTACAAGCTATCCAGGTAGAATACGACAACACCAAGGCGAATTTGAATGCACAAGACAGTAATCAGTCTGAGCTGAATAGCAAACTGCAACAGCTGGAGCAGGAACTGACCAACAGCAAACAACAAATTGCCAGTAAAGAGACTGCCTTGCAAACGGCCCAAAAACAGCTTCAATCTAGCCAACAAAAGCTACAACACAAAGAAAAAGCTTTGGTCGATGCTCATAAAGAAGAGTTAAAACAAGTACAAGAACAACAACCGGAAATCAGTCAACAAGTCATCCCTGATTTTGCTAAGTTAGCTATGCCAAAAGAGCCACAAATATGGTTCGATTTGCTGCCCTATTTACAAAAAAATCCACCTAAAGTCTCCCTTGCATTGGCCTTGAGTGAAATGATGTCTGAGCTAGAACAAAGCATGCAGAACATGGACAAGGCAGTAAATGACGATGACAACAAAGCCATTTTAATGCAGGCTCGAAAACTAGCGTTCATCGCCCGTAAAGTAAATTCAGCCCCACTGGACGATGTTGCCACCCGACTTGAAACTGATTTCCAGCAAGGCGAAGTTGATAGCATCGCCATATTCTGGCCCAGTGTAAAAGAGTCTTTGATGACCACCCTAAGAGTGATTTACGCCCAATTGCACGCATAGTGCATTACTCACCCTACGTAGGAGTGTGTAGTAACACTGCTAAGTAGGGTGAGCCGCAAATCACAAGGTATTGTTGTGCTGTATTTTATCGACGCAATTACTTGCCGCCTTGCAAACAGGGGGTAAATTTAACCTTCACTCTTCCTAACTGCTTGTTTTTATGCCAAATTACAGCCTGCAAGATAACCATAATAAATTTATCAAGGAGTAGATTATTCAAGCAGAGTATGGCTGGAACCCCAAACCAATAATCCATTTTGCAATAGCCCTATCTTTTTGTTTGACCACAGCGTTGATTTCTATTGTTTTATATTTCAATGCCAGTGATATGTTGGCCAACTCCAGCATCATAAAAGGACGGGTGGTAGACAATAAGGTTAGCTCTAACGGGCAATTCACCCCAATCATAGAATACGAAAAAGCTACTTATAGAGCCCAATTTACCGCTAACTTTTATCAATAACAAAATTAGGCAATAAATATGATTCAAATAGCAGTAGCAGCATTTTTCGTATGGTGTTTTTTTAAATTCATCGATAAAGAAGGATATTTGGACGGCTTTACCTCATTAGCATTTATTTTAGCTCCTGCATTGATTATATTTTTTGCAACGGTTTTAGTCAGAGCATCAGGCCTGCCCATCTGGGTTTTGTATCTCTTTGAAACAAGCTATTTTTTGGTTCCCTTATTGATGTTGAAAAGTATGACTGAATTTACCTGGCCGAAAATAATTGGCTATTCGGCGGCAGTATTTACAATTAATCTAGTCTGTCAGGTGGCCGGATTTGTATTTATTGCGACAGCAAGCGCTTAACCCGCCACCTAACAAATTTACTTTGTAGGGCACAAAAAACTTTTTACGGCAGAATCTTTTGAATGCTGTTATAAATAACGAATCCCTTTCAAACTAACTATTTAAGTTACCCAAAGAATAAGAGGTTACCATGGCGAAGATTACTGGAATTGGCGGAGTTTTTCTAAAATGTAAGGGGGATAGCACTGAGCTAGCAGCCTGGTATCAGCAACACCTAGGATTGAAGCTAGAAGAATTTGGCGGTGCCGTACTTAAGTGGCCAGAAGATAAGGCTGAAGATAAGGGACTGACCGTTTGGCATCTGGCCAACAAGGACAGTCAATGGTTCAGTCCTAGTGACTCTGCATTTATGATTAATTATCGAGTCGACAATCTTGATGAAATGCTTATTCAACTCAAAGAAGCAGGTATAGCCACGGTAGGCGGTCCAGAATCCCATGAAAACGGTAAGTTCGCTTGGATAATGGATCCTGATGGAAACAAAGTTGAACTTTGGGAGCCAATGCTGTGGGATGACAAAAATAAAGGAGCCTGAAACTCTGCACCATACTTTTTCAATGCCGTGACCTAATTGCTTATTTCACTGAGTTGGATTAAATGGTTTGCAAAAACTCCCTTGAAAAATAGATGAGACTTGAGGACATAGTCGGCCTGAATCACTCTGCCCCCATGCATAGGAAAATTATTGGTGAATATCAGGCTACGAACCTTCGAGAGTACCGACACTGACTTGCTTGTAAAATATCTCAATAACAAGCAAGTTACCCAGTACATTACAGATGCAGTACCAACGCCTTACACCCCAAGCGATGGACAATGGTGGGTGGAACACAGTAAGCGGTCACAGTACACAAAAGCGATTGAATACCAGGGTAAATTAGTTGGCTGTATATCGGCTCAAGTAGGCAGTTTTGAATATTATCGAAGTGCAGAGCTTGGCTATTGGATTGGCCAGGAGTATTGGAATAAAGGCATCGCCACTTCAGCTGTAAAGCAATTTTCAGATAGGTTATTTAGTACTACTCATATTGTTCGCCTGTTTGTATCTGTCGTTTCCTTGAATACAGCATCCATTAGAGTGTTAGAAAAAAACGGCTTTAGGTCTGAAGGCATACGTAAAAGCGCCTCATACAAAAACAATCAGTTTTTTGATGAGTGTGTGTTGGCAAAAATCAGCCTAAAAAACCATGCCTGAAATCTGGCAATCCGCCTATGACATCAAACCTTGTCATTGGCTAAGGGTTATCGTTTAGTCTTGGTAAATTAATCCATCGACAAGGTCTCCACAGGGAATAGTAAAGACAAGGATCTTAATCGCCATAGTCTGCATAACTATGACGGCCAGATTGATGGTTATAGCTCGATGATGAGCCGATTCATCGATGACCAACACAGCATTATTATTTTAAGTAATATAGGTATCAGCTATTTGTTAAAACAACAGCTTACTAAAGATATCGTCTCGATATTATACGACCTATCCCCTCCCGAGCGAAAAAACGATGCAACTTTAGCTTTGATAAACAGCCTTGTCTCTAACCAATTCATGCAAACTTTGCATGAGATTAAATCAGCTAAAACAGAGCATGTATTGGATGAAGCAAGTCTGTCTTCATTAGCATTTCAGTTGCTTTGGTCGGGCCTGATTAACCAATCTTTACCGTTATTTTCATTCATCAACACAGAGTTTGTCGATTCTAAATCTGCTCAACAGAACTTATCAAATACATGCAGTCACCGATTAGTTAAACAGTCTAAAGCTGATTTAACGGTGTGCAACTACAAGCTGATATACGCTGTTTGCGTCAATAATGACGCATTTCAAAAATGCTATGTATAATATGTTATTCTGCGCAGGCTGAGGACAACGGTTGCTTTTGCACCTTGTCATTCATCAACAATTAGCATTTCACAAGCATAAATGCTATAGGTGAGATGATTCTAAATACATTTAATCTGGTAGTCAGAGTCAAAGATACTGAAGTGGCTGTTTATCGTTAATGGGGTTTTAAGAGTGGACGAACAAACAACAATAGTTGATAGATTTTCATGTGATAACTGCTCTGATAGAGGCAGCCTTGATTTTGATTTCACTATGGCTTTCCAGCCAATTATTAATTGCAAAACTAAAACAATTTTTGGCTATGAGGCTCTCGCTCGCGGATTAAACAATGAATCGGCTTATTCCGTCATCTCTCAAGTAAACGATGACAATAGGTATTTATTTGATCAGCATTGCCGCGTTAAAGCAATTGCGCTGGCATCCAAGCTAAAACTTGATTCGATGCTGAGCATCAACTTTCTGCCCAACGCAGTTTATATACCTGAAAGGTGCATTCGCACCACGTTAGAAGCCGCTAAGCAATATGGGTTTTCAACCGATAAAATCATGTTTGAATTTACCGAGGCAGAGAAAATTGAAGACAGTGATTTTGTTAAGCGCATTGTTGAATATTATCGAAAATCGGGTTTTGTAACCGCAATTGATGATTTTGGTTCAGGTTATGCTGGATTAGGATTGCTGGCTGATTTTCAGACCAATATTATTAAATTTGATATGGGACTGATCCGTAATATCGACCAAGATAAAACTCGACAATCCATCATGAAGAACTGTCTAAATTTATTCAAAGAGCTGAATGTAACGCCATTGGCAGAAGGTATCGAAACATCCGAAGAAATGATCTGGCTACGGGATGCTGGAATTGAATTAATGCAGGGTTACCTCTTTGCCAAACCCGGCTTTGAAAGTCTGCCACAAGTTGATTTTAGTAATTTATAGCGAGTAGCTCTGTTACTTTTACTCACAATATAATGATTTATATCACTATTATGCTGCTCACTGGCATGATGCTTTTTTGTTAAGGTCTAGTCACTGTCAAGCTGTTAGCAGATGTGCAATTGATATACCTATGCTTCCACAGGGTTATGCTGTATGGTCTATCACGTACTCCATCTACATTTACCTACTATTTTCTAATACTTTGTCTGAACACTTCATTTTCTGAAGTATTCAAATGCCTTCTGGTCTTTAGACGTCAGCATATTTACCGTCGAATAATTTAGTGTCTAGTGAGTTTGATTCTCACAGATTTTTACCTCTTGTTAGGTCGTTAGCCTAATAACCTGTCCTTTACAAAAAACATATGTGCCGCACCTCAGCAGTGTTTTCATCAGAGCAGAATATAAAATACTGACCTATCAGTGACACAAATAATTTGTTGCTTAGGTCCCACTCAAAATATTTCAATCATAAGGGCACCACAGCATGCATACTTCAAAAGTAGGAGTCATAGGGACTTCAAAAAAAGAAGATGAACGAAGGTATCCCATCCACCCTGATCATTTACCGCGTATTCCAGAATCACTGCGTCGCCAGCTGGTATTTGAACAAGGTTATGGTGAACCCTTTGGAATCACTGATGCAGAAATTGCAGTGCTGACCGGCGGCATAGCCTCACGGCACGATTTACTCGCCGAGATAGGCACTGTTATTGTTGCCAAGCCCGTATTAGCTGACCTGCAGGAACTTCGCGAAGGCGGAACACTTTGGGGTTATGCCCATTGTGTTCAGCAGCGGGACATCACTCAAGCCGCGATAGACCGTAAACAAACCCTCATTCCCTTTGAGGATATGTTCATTTGGTCACCTAGTGGCAACATTGGTCGCCATACCTTCTATAAAAACAACGAAATGGCGGGCTACTGTGCGGTTATCCATGCCTTGCAACTCAAAGGTATAGATGGACACTACGGTAATCAACGTAAAACCATTATTTTCGGCTTCGGAGCCGTCAGCCGAGGTGCAATATACGCTTTGAAAGCACATGGTTTCAGAGATATCACTATTTGCATTCAACGACCCGAGCATGAGGTCCGTGAAGAAGTGCTTGATTGTAATTATGTTCGCATCCGCGCTGGCGACAAGAACGAGGCACGTATGGTAGTGGTAGAACATGACGGCAGTGTACGCCCCTTAACATCACTAATTAGTGAAGCTGATATTATTGTCAATGGCACCTTTCAAGATACTGAAAATCCAACTGATTTCGTGACCGAAGCAGAAAGTGCCTGCCTCAAAGCCAATAGCCTGATTATCGATGTCAGTTGTGACGAGGGCATGGGATTCTTTTTCGCCAAACCGACAACGTTTAAACACCCGATGTTTAAGTATCAAAGCATCGATTACTACGCTGTGGATCACTCACCTAGCTATCTTTGGGAGAGTGCAACGCGATCTATCTCCGCTGCTTTAATTGTATATTTACCGACTATACTGGCAGGTCGAGCTAGTTGGCATAAAAATGAAACGATTAGACAAGCGATTAACCTGGAGAGTGGGGTAATTCAGAAACCTGCGATTCTGTCATTTCAAAAACGTCAGGCGATCTACCCGCACTTATCCTGCCATTTAGCAAATAAAGCCTTACCGGATATTGTCGCATGAGCAATTAGTCGTAATTATCTTACCTTAGCTTCAGAGCACTCAGCATATGACTTCGTACCATGACGTCTAAGCATATAAAAATATAGTCGCTGGCCACAAAAATAGTCTTGCTATATTTGTACCACCGGTTTTTTTTAACCTTTATGCCTCATTTATGATGTCTCAATAGCCGCTCCATTATTAATAAAGAGCCGTTGATTAAACTAGTTTTTAGCCCATGCTATTTCTGAAGGGACCGTTTATGAGCGCTAGAATATTGTAGCCCTGATGAATACTTATGTATCGCTAATGTACTATCTTTGTAACTCGTTTCTAAAATACATAAGCTCGGCAGTTGTACAAATACGGTTCCCACTGGTAACTATGTCAGATAGCACAAAACTTTGGTACCGGCTAGTGCTCATGTTGGTATAACCTGAGAGATTCGTTGCTTCATTTTTGTCAGCTCTGGGTTAAATAAATTGGAGGTATTCAGTAAAACTAGTCATGAAAAAATCTTCTATAAAGTCAGATCCACTCATCAAACTTGCTAAGAAGCGCGTCAACGCCTTGCAAAAGGCTATGGCTGATTCCCAAGCGTCATCGAACGACTTGTCCGTTGAAGCAGTACACGAATTACGTGTGTGCAGCAAAAACCTGCGAGCACTACTTCAGTTGTATCGACCTTTTTGCAATAAAATCATCCTCAATAATGTTGAACAACTCGTTAAGGCACTCGCCGATAGCTACGCTGGGCAACGTGATGCCGACGTACAATATGAATTGGTGTGTCAAGCTATCGAAGCGCTAGCAAAACTAAACGATAAGACTAAGCAATTCTTACTCAGATATTTTGTTGAACTACGTCATCATGCAAATGAGAAAAGCCGTATAGCTGATGTGCGAGCTCAACTTGAGCAACTACTGCTGGTCTGGAAACAGGAATTAACGCTTTCTTTAATGACTGACTGTAGCCAAGGTCTACAATTCAGTTACCAAAAATCGCGAAAGTTGGCTCTTAAGGCAGCAATCACAGACAAAGATGATAAATATCATCAGTGTCGAAAATGGGTTAAGTACTATTTGTATCAATCACGAATGTTGCATTCAAATAAAAACGCTAAGAATGATATGTACCTTAACCAACTAGCTATTCTAGGGGACCTATTAGGAAAGCTTCATGACTATTGTGTGTTAGAACAATCCTTAACGCTCATATTGACTCACTCCGCTAGGCAGAAATTTAACAGCATAGAGGCTCGTAGTATAGAAGTAGCTATTTCACAAATACAGGCCTGGTTAGCTGAGCAAAAACGATTGAATAAAAGCCAATGCCAAACACTCTTCAAACACATTTTTTCGCATTCTAAAAGCCCTATTAAAATCAGATAACATAAGTTAAATGGTGAGTTAATTTAATGCTGTGATAGACGCTTCGACCAGTTCCCCCCATGTTGTTCAATGCATCCTTCTTCAGAATCAAATACAACATTATGTTTAGCTTGTTTGAGTAATATACCAACCTTCAACAGTTGGGTATGAATGGATTTGATCAGAACTAAATCCCGTTGCTGATTGACTGCTTCATTTAGGGATTGCTCTGTTTCAAACACACAGGTTACTTTTAGACTAGCAGGGAAGTTGGAATAATTTGCACTATGGGTTAACCAACTAAAACCCGGAATTTGCTGTTTTGCCGTCTCACACACAATGGTTAAGGCTTTTATCACGTTATTGTCTAATTTTTTTACGGTATTGTTCATTTAAACAAGCCTGCACAGTAGAAAGTAGCTGAAGATCCTATTACTTCTAGATTTGTCTGCCAATATATAATAACAAAAACTAGGAATTTACCAGCAGCACTGATACAAAAGCCAGACCTGCTGTTTTGGGTTAGCTGAGGGTGCGCCAATTATAGTTAAAGGTTAGGTTTGTAATCGAAACCTTGGGAAGTCTGCACGTCAGAAAACACATTAATTCGAGGCTGTTTATTCAATATGCCATTGACCATATTGTTGGGGAAAACTTCAATGCCAGCGTTAAAGGCTTCAACATTCTGATTAAAAATCCGTATCGCGGCACCGACATTTTCCTGCTGTTCAGCTATTTCGCGCATCATTGAGTCCATCAAACCAGCGGTTTTAAGATCAGGGTAGGCTTCCACCGCAATATTAATACCTTGTGCTACCGATGACATCAAAGACTCTACATCTGCTAACCCATGAGTGTCTATTTGCTGATCGTTTAATTCCGTCAACTTCGAGCGTAAACGAGTAATATCAGTAAGCACACTCGACTCAAACTCTTTATGTTGGCTAACGACTTTTTCTAACTCTGGCAAAATTTTATTTTTTTGACGTTCTTGAGTTATGACGCCCGCCCAAGCTCTTTCCACTGCATTTTTACGGGTAATAATGCCGTTATATATAACCACAATGCCAACAAGCAACACAGACAATATAACGAGTCCAATAATCGTAGTGGTTTGCATAAATATCCTTAGAAGTTACTGTCTGAATGTTTCATAAGTTGATGAATAAAATCAAGCGTAGATTGCAGCTTGCGCAGTTCTGTATTTGCTACTAATTCTTGATAAAACTCAACTGGCTGTTTCAAGTCATACCGTTGTTTAACACTTAATACATTATCATCTGTAAAAGAAATACAAAGCTCTCCTGTAGTATTGAGTTCTATATTAAGCCGACCTAACACCTGAGCAATATCTTCAATCGCTACTACAACTGCGGGTTTCAAAAACTTTGCAGCTATAAATTGATCGCCAGCCCTAACTTTAAATTTACGCGCAAACTGAACAGAGCCTGTAAAATATTTTTCCGGATAAAGCTGAGCTAATGAATCACCGATAATTTGGATATTCTGGTAAAAGCTAAAGGGCACGATAATCCCATAGCGATCAAAGTGGTCATACACCGTTCTCGTTCTGACAGTTGTGCGTCCTTTTGAGTCGGTAGTAACATAGGTTTCAATGCGTTTATCAACATAATGATAGTGGAAATAACTAAAATTGAAGTTGTGTTCCGATCCTACATACTCTCCCGCATAAAACTCGCGAAATTCACGACTATGATTGCCACGCAGGAACTCCGCAAAATGCCTACTCATTTCACGACTACTCGGGTTCGGCTTTTTTATAATGTGATTATCAAATAGGGCGTCTTTAAAAAATGCCATTTTAGCCAGTGAGGACAGTTGCCTTGCGCGGCTAAAGACTAAATAGAAGATGAATGCAGAGCAAGCCAGTAGGCCAACCCAAACGAATATCCAATGGCCTTGGCCAGGATTATTCCAATTAGGTAAAAATGCAACATCCAAAGCAGGCACCATCAACAAAAGCCCACCAAGCAACAAACTAACAATACTAATAGTGATATGGTAGTTATGTTGATAAGCGAAAGGCTGGGGGTAATCAACAGCTTTAATAAGCGCTAAGTGAATCTGTTCAGAACAATTTGCAGCATGAACTTGAGCTTCTATCTGATTAACTAGCTTTTTTAACTCCTTGTTCGACATTGCCTATCCTTTACTACTTGGGTAATTTTCTTAACCTTTTTGAACAGTTTTTATTGGCTAGTATAAAATTCTTTCAATTACACCGACATTACCATTAATTAATAGCAATGTTGTTAAGATTTTTTTTCCGACGAAAACATCACTCACTGCTTTTATATAAACACCTTTGTTTACAATAGTCATATTGCCGAATTGTTTTAATATTCGTGATCCAATCACACTACCAGTAGCCGAAATGGTGACTAAAGTCTTGATTCTGTTTAGCTGTACATGCACTATGCGCTGAAAATCTAACGACGTGAGTATCATGCAAAATCAGATCGTTTATCAATTTAATTCCGCTCAAATAGCCAATCGTTTCTTAAATGAAGTCAATTCTTCACGCCTGCAAGATATTAAGGCTAAGTTATTTCGCGGTTCAGATAAAGTGCAAGTGGTATATAAGTTTGCAGATAAGGGATTTGACAGCACTATTTCAGAGCTGGATGATATGGCCGCACGATATGACGGCAAAGAAGTTTTCTAACCACTTTTTAGTGGTCTAATATTAATCGAATAGTTTAGGCAAAAGTCCTGCTGTTGCTTTTCAGTTTAGCTTAACAATAGTGTAGAACGCACTGACCATTCAAATACTCACTTTGAAAAGACACTAATCAACGCGTTCCACAAAAAATTAAGCAAAATAACAGCTAACTAGAAATTGGGATTTTACGCTGTGATTGTTGGGCTTTTTCCGATTTTGGTAAAGTGACATGCAAAACGCCATTTTTGAAGTCAGCTTTGATTTTATCTTGTTCAACCGCTACAGGTAATGAAAAGCTGCGTTTAAAGTACCCATGGCTTCTTTCCATGATATGGTAATTGTTTTCATCATCTCTTTCAGATTCAGTTTTCCTCTCTCCACTGATCGTCAACACATTATCCGAAATGTCTAAACTGATATCTTTACTATCTAACCCAGGAAGATCGGCTGATATTTTATAGCTTTTTTTATCTTCACTTACATCTACATCTGGGCTTAACAGTTGGCCATTAAGTTTAAAAGGTGCTTCATCGGTAAAGTGAAATGGCCAATGATTTCGAAGACTATCGAACATTTTGTCCATTTGTCCCCAAGACATATCAATGGGGATAAGGCCCGAATGTTTACTAGGTTTTGATTGCTGTTTAGTTTGAATACTTGTCATGGTAACACTCCAATTTTTTTAATAGACCGTTGAGTAAAGACATTCAGACTGCTGTCTTTCCTCTTCATTAAAGCAAAAAAGGAATAGTTAAATTTGACAGAAATCAAATTTTGGAATGATTACAAATTCTTTGGGACTGTCCTCTATTCCACTCGCTCTAGACGGTTGTAAATCGCTTTTTTTAGACCCTAAGTTCAACATCTTTGCTACATACTGATTTATACATCGGTGCATTTTTATTGAGCTACCGACCTACAGTAAAGCAACTATCAATATCACATAGAAGCAGTTTATCTATATATACAACACACAAATGGGTATCTTCAGGCACGAGTGCTAGGCACAAGAAGTGACGGTAAGTCCCTTTGAAATTTCCATCTAATGCAACCTCGATAGTTAAAATATAAAGAGATTAATTTTTTGCTTTCCAACTGCCATCCTCTTGGCGACAAGCGGTTCCGTAAATATCTTCCTTTTTGCCCCCAATTGTTGCTTCAATTTGATATTCTCGGCAAGGTTTAGCATCTCCCCCATAGGTTTTTGTTGGCACTACTTTGTAGTAATTTCCAGAATCTGGATTACGCCAACTGGTGGAAACACCTGTACGAACAGTTTCAAGTGAGTGAGATAGTTTCAACCTATCGGCCTCATCCATAGTACGGCCGACATTTCCTCCAATAGCGGTTCCAATCATAGCCCCAAACACTGTTGCAGCGGTTTGGCCATGACCCCCACCAATTTGGTGGCCAAGTACGCCGCCTAAAATACCGCCGATAATCATACCGCTCGACTCGTTGGGGCCTTGTGATGAGGCGCATGCTGACAAAAGCGTAACTGTGGTTAAACTTATTAAAATAGATTTTACAGAACATCTCACATGGTTCATAACTTACCCCTTATTATATAGCTGATACGCTAATTCAATTAACAGAGTAATTTAGACCATTAGAAAAGCTTTGATTTAAGTCAATAAAGCAAGTGATTGGGAGGATTGGAGATATAAGCCACTTCGAAAATGTCCTGTCAGTAATTAACTAACACGCTTCCGTAGAGTTGCTCTGCTCCTAAACGCAAAAAGCCCCACTAACAGTCTTAGCAGGGAATATCACGCTTAGGAGACGCGCTTAATTTAATATTTTACAACACTTCTTCGGTAGCGGCGGCATCTTCCGGCTTAACCGTTTTAGGCAACAATAATTCTGCACGTAGACGCTTTTCAATATCGTCAGCCATTTCTTTATGCTCTTTCAAGTATTTAACAACATTAGCCTTACCTTGACCAATACGTTCGCCGTTGTAGCTATACCATGCACCAGCTTTTTCGACGAATTTTTGCTTCACACCCAAATCGATCAACTCAGCTTCTTTGCAAATTCCCTGTCCATACATGATTTGGAATTCAGCTTGTTTGAATGGGGGGGCAACTTTATTCTTGACCACTTTGACCCGTGTTTCGTTGCCGACGACTTCATCACCATCCTTGATGGCGCCGATACGACGGATATCCAATCGAACTGAAGCATAGAATTTCAACGCATTACCACCGGTAGTGGTTTCAGGTGAACCAAACATAACGCCGATTTTCATCCGGATCTGGTTAATGAAAATAACCAAGGTATTTGAACGTTTGATGTTACCTGTTAATTTACGCAATGCTTGAGACATCAAGCGAGCTTGTAGACCAACGTGAGAATCCCCCATGTCGCCTTCGATTTCTGCTTTTGGTGTAAGAGCAGCTACCGAGTCAACCACCACAACATCAACCGCACCCGAACGTACTAACATGTCACAAATTTCTAGGGCTTGTTCACCCGTATCAGGTTGAGACACCAATAAATCATCGATGTTGACCCCTAACTTTGCAGCATAAATCGGATCCAAAGCATGCTCAGCATCGACGAATGCACAGGTTTTACCGATTTTCTGTGCTTCAGCAATGGCTTGAAGCGTTAATGTTGTTTTACCCGATGATTCTGGACCGTAAATTTCAACCACACGACCACAGGGCAATCCACCTATACCAAGGGCAATATCGATAGTAAGTGAGCCGGTCGAGATTGCATCAATATCAAGTGCCTGGTTATCACCCAGACGCATGATGGCACCTTTACCAAATTGTTTTTCAATCTGTCCTAAAGCTGCTGATAGTGCGCGAGATTTATTGTCGTCCATCGGAGTATCCTTCGAATTAAGCATGGGTGAATCAGCGATGGTTAATGATCTGGCTGATTTCAATCAATATAGTTGTTGAACAGAAGTATACTGTATGATTATACAGTTACAAGTACAGTTTTGTTTTTTTATCAAAATAAATTTCATTGCTAGGCAAAGTCACTGAATTCATTCACCTTCACAAACTAATATACTTTGCTCAAGGGCGAATTGGATTGCCTGCATTCTGACCTGATGACGATTTCCAGTAAAGATTCGACTGGTGCTGGTTATCTGGCCTTGGCAATAAAAGCCAAACCAAACCAAGCCCACTGGCTTTTCGGTGCTACCGCCATTTGGCCCAGCGATACCACTGATTGAAACCGCTAAATTTGCCTTACTCACTTTGGCGCAGCCTAGGGCCATTTGTTCAACAGTCTGTTGCGACACGGCACCAAATGTATCCAAGGTAGTCTGCTCTACCTGCAACAACTCATGTTTAGCTTGATTGCTATAAGTCACAAAAGAGCGTTCAAACCAATTGGAACTGCCATCAACACTGGTGAAAGCAAAAGCTAACCCACCCCCAGTACAAGATTCAGCACAACTAATTGTCCATTTTTGCTTGAGCAAATTAGTGGCCAAGTGCACGACCAATGATTCAATCTTATCTGCAAACATAAGCACAGGCCTTGAAAAGTAAAAGCTAATTATGCCTTTTATCGCCAATGCTATTCAAGGGGATAGTCGATACTTAATAAGTCGCTAAATTAACCCCGCGATTGCGCAGCTTAGGTGCCTTTGAGAGAAACTACTGATATTTGTCATCAGTAGCGCTAGAAAAACCCCGCGTAGCTCTTATAATGCACCTATTGAAATTCACCGCCTTATTTTGAATAGCCCGTTTATTCTGACCTAAGACACTGCAACAAAGAGCTCAAAGTTTCTATGAATCAAAGCGTTCAACCAACCGAACTTGATAATCACACCCCGATGATGCGCCAATATTTACGTATTAAGGCCGATCATCCGGATATTTTACTATTTTATCGAATGGGTGATTTTTATGAACTGTTCTTTGATGACGCCAAAAAAGCTGCCCAATTGCTAGATATTTCACTTACTGCCAGAGGAAAATCTGGCGGCAACGCCATTCCTATGGCAGGTGTACCTTACCATGCGGTTGACAATTACCTTGCCCGCCTAGTGAAAATGGGCCAATCGGTGGCACTATGCGAACAAATTGGTGATCCAGCCGCTAGCAAAGGTCCGGTTGAACGTCAAGTACAGCGAATCGTTACACCCGGCACTGTCACAGACGAAGCCCTGTTAGAGGATAAGCGCGATAATTTGCTCGCAGCTGTATTTTCCCATAAGACTAAATTTGGCTACGCCACACTAGATATTACCAGTGGTCGCTTTGCCATTGTCGAATTAGATGACGAAGAGTCGTTATTGGCCGAGTTACAACGCAGTCGGCCAGCAGAGTTACTCTATCCTGAAGGATTTGATTTTCACCATCTGATTGAACATCAATCAGGATTGCGTCGCCGCCCAGAATGGGAATTCGATTTGCAAACCGCGCAAAATCAATTGAATCAACAATTTGGCACTAAAGAGTTAAATGGCTTTGGGGTTCACAACGCCAAACTCGGATTATGTGCCGCAGGTTGCGTGATGCAATATGTTAAAGACACACAACGGGCAGCCTTGCCGCATATTCGCCGCATTCAACTAGAAGATCATTGTGATTCGGTGATGATGGACGCCGCAACTAGACGCAATCTTGAGCTTACTCACAACTTAGCCGGAGGCACTGACAATACCCTCAGTAGTATTTTAGATTGCACCTCTACTGCTATGGGCAGTCGACTGCTCAATCGATGGATTCAACGGCCACTGCGTGATCATCAAGCATTAGCAGTTCGTCAGCAACGCATTCAAGCATTGCTAAATAGTGATTATACTGAACTACAAAGTACCTTGAAGCATATTGGCGATGTTGAACGAGCATTAGCAAGGCTAGCATTGCGCTCCGCTCGACCTCGAGATTTTTCACGCTTATCCAATGCCTTTGAAACCCTGCCAAAGTTGCAGACCAATTTAGCGCAATTAGGTGCGCCATTTGCGCAATTGGCCACACAGATTACAGAATTCCCCGCATTTTTAGAGCTATTACAACACGCGATTATCGAGAATCCGCCGGTACTTATCCGCGATGGCGGTGTTATTGCCCCTGGCTACAACGCAGAATTAGATGAACTGCGTGATCTGGCCAAGGGCGCGACAGATTACATTGATAGACTTGAGTTGCGAGAAAAAGAACGCACTGGTATTTCGACTCTAAAAGTCAGCTACAACAAGGTTCATGGCTTCTATATCGAGGTCAGCCGCAGCTATGCGGATAAAGTGCCGCCGGAATACGTCCGCCGCCAAACGTTGAAAAATAATGAGCGCTATATCATTCCTGAGCTCAAAGAACATGAAGACAAAGTACTGACCAGTCAAAGCCGTGCACTGGCGCTGGAAAAGCAACTGTATGAGCAATTGTTCGATTTGTTACTACCTGAACTCGAAGCACTCATGGATAGTGCCGCTGGTTTGGCTGAACTGGATGTATTAAGTAACCTAGCCGAGCGGGCTGAAACCCTAGATTTACACTGTCCTCAGCTTAGCCAGGATACCGGAATATTCTATCAACAAGGCCGTCATCCGGTGGTAGAAAACGTGATGCAAGGTCCCTTCATTGCTAATCCGTTAGCTTTGACAGCATCCCGTCGCATGCTGGTGATTACTGGGCCAAATATGGGCGGCAAATCTACTTATATGCGCCAAACTGCACTTATCGTGTTAATGGCCTACATTGGCAGTTTTGTACCTGCTCAAGATGCTAAAATTGGCCCGATTGATCGGATATTTACCCGAATAGGAGCCTCTGACGATTTAGCGTCTGGCCGTTCAACCTTTATGGTTGAAATGACTGAAACCGCTAATATCCTCAATAATGCCACGGCCAATAGCTTGGTGTTGATGGATGAAATTGGTCGTGGCACCAGTACCTATGATGGCCTATCGCTTGCTTGGGCTTGTGCGGAATATCTGGCTAAGAAAATAAATGCCTTCACCTTATTCGCCACCCATTATTTTGAACTGACGGAGTTAGCCAATGAATTAGACAATTTGGCTAATGTGCATTTGGATGCGGTTGAATACCAAGATAGCATCCGTTTCATGCATGCAGTGCAAGAAGGACCGGCCAATCGAAGCTATGGATTACAGGTCGCACAACTGGCTGGAGTGCCGCGAACAGTGATCCAATCTGCCAAGCAAAAACTCGCTATGCTAGAGTTAGAACCCCGTATTGAAGTAAATTTAAATGAAGTAAGCGATCACTCACTACAATTAAACTTACTTGAGCAAGCCGATCCGGTTAAGGATAAATTAGCTCAAGTTGAGCCAGATGACCTCAGTCCCAAACAGGCACTGGAATTACTTTATGTGCTTAAAAAAATGAGCCATCAGTAATCATCTATCAGCTGTTATCTGAGCCAAAACTGATTAAAAACAAAGCGCCTGAATACGAAAAAGTTCATTGTATGCACAGGCGCCTTTGGGTATACTGTTACGCCGTCCATTAGCTGAAAATTTTCAGTACCTTGGTCAACAATTCTTATCAACTCCAAACGTCTTAGGTTTTACATGACAAATTATATTTTCGTCACAGGTGGTGTGGTTTCATCACTTGGAAAAGGTATTGCTGCTGCTTCACTCGCGGCGATACTAGAAGCTCGTGGATTGAAAGTCACCATGCTTAAATTGGATCCCTACATCAATGTAGATCCAGGCACCATGAGCCCGATCCAACACGGAGAAGTGTTTGTCACTGACGACGGTGCAGAAACGGATTTGGACTTAGGTCACTATGAACGCTTTATTCGCACCCGCATGACTAAACGCAATAACTTCACTACCGGACGGGTATATGAAGAAGTATTGAAACGTGAACGTCGAGGTGATTACCTAGGCGCAACCATTCAGGTTATCCCACATATTACTAACGAAATAAAACGCCGGGTAATTGAAGGCGCTGAAGGCGTAGATATTGCCATAGTTGAAATTGGTGGAACGGTTGGTGATATTGAGTCGCAACCTTTCTTAGAAGCCATTCGTCAATTAGGCAGTGAGTTAGGCCGTGATCATGTTTTGTATATGCATCTTACCTTGGTGCCTTATATGGCAGCCTCAGGCGAGGTAAAAACCAAACCAACACAGCATTCAGTTAAAGAGCTACGTTCAATTGGTATCCAACCCGATATTTTAGTTTGTCGTTCTGAAAGTGCCCTGCCCTCAAATGAACGCTCAAAAATTGCCTTGTTTACAAATGTGGTCGAAAAAGCCGTTATCGGCCTAAAGGATGTTGACAGCATATATCGTATTCCTGCCTCGTTGAAAGCCCAAGGCATGGATGAATTAGTGATTAAGCGTTTTGGACTTGACTGTCCAGAAGCCGATCTGACCGAATGGGAACAGGTTCTGTATGCAGAATCTAATCCTACTGGTGAAGTTAATATTGGCATGGTTGGCAAATATGTAGAATTGCCTGATGCGTATAAATCAGTCAATGAAGCCTTAAAGCATGCTGGTTTGAAAAACCGCCTTACCGTCAACATTCGTTATATAGACTCTCAAGATGTTGAAAGTAAGGGTGAGCAATTGCTGGCCGATTTGGATGCGATCCTAGTGCCTGGTGGATTTGGTGAGCGTGGTATTGAAGGCAAGATTGCCGCAGCTAAATATGCCAGAGAAAATAATGTGCCTTATTTAGGTATTTGTCTTGGTATGCAAATCGCGCTGATTGAATTCGCCCGTAATGTTGCAGGCATGGAAAATGCCAACAGCACCGAATTTGACCCCGCGACTCCTTTCCCTGTGGTTGGTCTTATCACTGAATGGTTAGAAGCTGATGGCAGCACAGAGGTCAGAGATGAAAGCTCTGATCTTGGTGGTACAATGCGTTTGGGTAGTCAATTGTGCCATTTAATCCCAGATACCAAAGTTCAAGCGGCGTACGGCAGTGATGAAATATTTGAGCGCCACCGTCACCGCTATGAAGTGAACAATAATCTGCGTGATAAGCTAGAAGCGGCAGGTTTAAAAGTATCCGGGTTATCTACCGATAAACGCTTGGTTGAGGTAATCGAATTACCCGATCATCCATGGTTTATTGCAAGCCAATTCCACCCAGAATTTAACTCTACTCCGCGAGACGGACATCCTCTATTTACAGGGTTTGTGCAAGCCGCGGGCGAATACCATAAAAATAATAATTAACGAATATCAGGCAGTTTAGAGTTCGCTACAAAAGATAATAGATAAGTAAATCTACTCTCTTTTGTAGTGACGGGCTGACCTGTATGTATTGAATTACATTTATATTTTTAATAAGGCAACAAAATGGCAAAGATCAGCAAGATTATTGGCCGTGAGATCATGGACTCGCGCGGAAATCCCACAGTAGAAGCAGATGTTTATTTAGAAAGTGGGGCTTGGGGCCGAGCTTGTGCTCCTTCTGGTGCATCTACGGGTTCTCGTGAAGCGTTGGAATTACGTGATGGTGATAAAACTCGTTATTTAGGTAAGGGGGTCTTAAAAGCCGTCGCTGCCATAAATAACGAAATTCAATCAGCCCTAATAGGTCAAGATGCTCTTGCTCAGCGTGCAGTTGATCAGATTATGATCGATTTAGATGGTACCGAAAACAAAGAAAAATTTGGCGCTAACGCTATTCTTGCGGTATCTCTAGCGACAGCCAAAGCTGCTGCAATGGAGAAGAAGGTTCCGTTATATCAGCATATTTCAGAGCTAAATGGCACACCAGGACAATACTCAATGCCTGTGCCGATGATGAACATCATCAACGGTGGTGAGCATGCTGATAACAATGTTGATATCCAAGAATTTATGGTGCAACCCGTTGGCGCACCTAACTTCAAAGAAGCACTGCGCATGGGTGCTGAAATTTTCCATAACCTGAAAAAAGTCCTTTCTGCTAAAGGTCTTAGCACAGCAGTGGGCGACGAAGGTGGATTCGCTCCAAACCTTAGCTCAAATGAAGAAGCCTTAAAAGTCATTATTCAAGCAGTTGAAAACGCTGGCTATGTAATGAATAAAGATATCACTTTGGCCCTTGATTGCGCATCATCAGAATTTTATGTTGATGGACAATACAACATGAAAGGCGAAGGTAAAGTATTCAACTCAGAGCAATTCAGTGATTACCTTGCCGAGCTAGCCAATAAGTATCCGATTATCTCCATTGAAGATGGCTTGGATGAAAGCGATTGGGATGGCTGGGCATATTTGACTAAGATTATTGGCGATAAAGTGCAATTGGTCGGTGATGATTTGTTCGTGACCAATACCAAAATTCTGAAGCGCGGAATCGACAATGGTGTGGGTAATTCAATCTTGATTAAATTTAATCAAATTGGCTCCTTATCTGAAACCCTAGATGCGATTAAAATGGCCAAAGATGCAGGCTTCACCGCTGTGATTTCACATCGCAGTGGCGAAACAGAAGATGCGACTATTGCCGATCTTGCTGTAGGTACTGCTGCTGGTCAAATTAAAACCGGTTCGCTTTGCCGTTCAGATCGCGTAGCTAAATACAACCAATTGCTACGTATCGAAGAAGCTTTAGGCGATGCCGTATCCTACGGTGGCCGCAAAGAAATAAAGGGTCAGTAATATTCTGCTCTGATGTGCGGCAGACATTGTATTTTGTCTGCTGCACCCTTATCTGCTCCCAAATCGGGTTACATAGACTCAAATGTCTGATATAAATCAGCTAATGTCAGATTCCAATCATCAGCATCAGGTTGATATTTTCGCTAGCGACCAAAGACAGCGCCATTTTGCCGAGCTGTGTAATGCCCTGTACGAAAGAGAATTACAAGCGCTTAGCAAAAACTCAATCAGTAATGTGAGTTTGTTACAACGTCGTTTAGCGGGTCTGTCGTATCATATTAAAAATGCCGCCGACTATTTTCTCACCCAAGAAGCGCCCATTGATGTAGATATACACAATGGCAGTTGGCAGGCCAAGCAAGCAGCTAAAAGTGTCATCACCCGTCATCAAGCTAACAAGTGCCAAGATTGGTTGGGCAAGCATGCCAGAATGGGTTTACCCGTACCGGTGTTTATATCTGATATGGGCTTAGAGACGGTGGAATTGGATTCTATTGATCGGATTGACTCAGAACGCAAGCGACTGCATGTAAATAAACATGGATGGTTCCAATTCGATGGTCAAGAACTAACTTCGGAACCTAAGGTACACTGTCAGAAAACTCTCCTTTTGCCTAACAAATTGAACATTACCGCAGCGTGTTGCGGTCACAGCTGGAATCATAAAGGCCGTACTATTCCCCGAGCATTGAGTTTACGAGAATTATTGTTAGCCACCACGATAAACTGGAAAACCTATAAATAAAGTGAATCGATAGGCACGGCTTATCCCGATTTTAGGTTTATTATTCCAAAGCGATATATACAAGTATGTTAACTTTAGTTGACGCTAGACTAGATAAACGTTACAAATATAGCCAGTGACTATGCATGAATTAAAACGTTGAAGAGCGCATTGTGAAAACATCTTTTACAGCATTACTGAACATTCTACTCCTTCTGGCAGCGAGACTGCACGGGTAGGTTGTAAATGGTCACAACCAAATCACTAAACCCGTGCACTGCACGGGTTTTTTTATATTTGCGAAACATAACAGGAGAGAAACGATGTCAAATCTAGTCAAAATTTTCGACACCACCTTGCGCGACGGCGAACAGGCCTTGCCAGCAAGCCTCACTGTTAAAGAGAAGCTTCAAATCGCTTTTGCCCTTGAGCGACTTGGGGTGGATATTATCGAGGCCGGATTTCCAGTTTCTTCACCGGGCGATTTCGCTTCGGTACAAACCATTGCCAAAGAAATCAAAAACGCCACTGTGTGTGGATTATCCAGAGCCTTAGACAAAGATATAGATGCCTGTGGAGAGGCGTTAAAAGTAGCAGATCATTTCCGTATTCACACCTTTATTGCAACCTCAGAAATTCATGTGGACGCAAAATTAAGAAAATCCCAACAACAAGTGGTTGATATGGCGGTTCATGCAATTAAACGGGCTCGTCGTTACACCGATGACGTTGAATTTTCCTGTGAGGATGCTGGTCGAACCCATATAGATTATCTATGTCGTATGGTGGAAGCCGCTATCCATGCTGGCGCCACCACGGTCAATATTCCCGATACCGTAGGTTACACCACGCCGACAGAATTTGGCGGTATTATCAGCAGCTTATATAACCGTGTACCCAATATTGATAAAGCCATCATATCTGTGCATTGCCATAACGATTTAGGCCTTGCTGTGGCAAACTCATTGGCCGCCGTTGAGCAAGGTGCCAGACAAGTAGAAGCCACTATTAATGGTATTGGTGAACGGGCTGGTAATTGCTCATTAGAAGAAATCGCGATGATTTTGCAAACCCGTAGCGGTCTATTAGGTTTGCAAACCAATATAAAAAGTCAGGAAATCTCCCGTACCTCTAAATTAGTCAGTCAACTGTGCAATATGCAGGTGCAAGCCAACAAAGCCATCGTCGGCGCGAATGCGTTTAGCCACTCATCAGGGATTCACCAAGATGGTGTACTAAAAGCACAAAATACCTATGAAATAATGACACCTGAAAGTGTCGGTATCAACAAGAACAATTTAAATCTGACCTCTCGTTCTGGCCGCCATGTCATTAAACATCGTTTGACCGAATTGGGTTATAAAGACTCGGATTATGAGTTAGACGCCATCTATGACGCCTTCGTGAAACTAGCTGATAAAAAAGGCCAGGTTTTCGACTATGACTTAGAAGCCCTACTATTTTTTGATCAGCAGCGCCAAGACCAAGCGCATTACGAATTGTTATATTTGCAAGCTAACTCGGGACGAGAAATCATACCAAGTGCCACGGTTAAAATGCGTATCGGTGATATCGAGGTAACTGAATCAGCAATCGGCAACGGACCTGTCGATGCAGCTTATAATGCTATCACCAAAGCCATTGGCCATAACAAAGTAGATGTTGTTGACTTCAAACTTGATTCAAAAGGTGAAGGAGCTGATGCCCTAGCCCAGGTCAGTGTCATTGCCGAATACAATGGCCGTCGCTTTAACGGAATTGGCTTGGCCACAGATATCGTTGAGGCTGGGGTAAAAGCGCTGATATATGTACTTAATAACACACACTTAGCTGACCAAATTGATCATCAAAAGAAACAAAATGTAAACATTGCAGGGGTTTAAATGACTAACTATGAAATAGCTGTATTAGCAGGAGATGGGATTGGTCCTGAGGTAATGGCTGAAGCGAAAAAAGTGCTAAACGCCATTGAACAGACGAGTGATATAACCTTTACCCTGAATGAATACGATGTCGGTGGTTGCGCAATTGATAACCACGGACAAGCCTTACCCGAATACACGTTAGATGGCTGTGAAAAAGCCAGTGCCATCTTATTTGGCTCCATAGGCGGCCCCAAATGGGACAGTTTGCCGCTCGAGGAGCGTCCAGAACGGGCCGCACTATTAAAATTACGTAGCCATTTCGATTTATTCAGTAACTTGCGTCCAGCAAAGATCTATCCCGGTCTTGAGCACTTATCTCCGCTGCGCGCGGATATTGCGGCAAGCGGCTTTGATGTGTTAGTGATCCGCGAGTTAACCAGCGGCATTTATTTCGGTCAACCCAAGGGCCTTGAAGGTGAAGGCGAAGAACAGTTTGCCTTTGATACTATGCGCTATAGCAAACGAGAAATTCGTCGTATCGCAGTAAGTGCTTTTGAAGCTGCGCAAAAGCGCGGAAAAAAAGTGACTTCGGTTGATAAAGCTAACGTGCTGGTCTGCTCCAGATTATGGCGAGAGGTAACCGAAGAAGTCGCCAAAGATTACCCCGATGTTAGCTTAGAACATATCTACATTGACAATGCCACCATGCAACTGTTGCGTTATCCAAGTGATTTTGATGTGATGCTTTGTTCAAACCTGTTTGGCGATATTATTTCTGACGAGTGCGCGATGATCACGGGATCTATGGGACTGCTACCTTCCGCTAGCATTAATGCCAGTGGATTTGGCTTATACGAACCAGCTGGCGGCTCCGCACCTGATATTGCAGGACAAGGAATCGCAAATCCTATTGCGCAGATATTGTCTGCGGCCATGTTATTGCGCTTTAGCCTAAATCAAGCAGATGCAGCAGAGCGCATTGACCAAGCTGTGATAAAAACCTTAGCTGATGGTATTTTAACTGCAGAGTTGCTGCCGCCAGAACAGCGTAGAATGGCTAAATCCACTTCCGAGGTGGGTGATTATGTGAGCCAAGTGATCTTATCTCAAGCCAACCCTTCAGCCCAGTGAATTAATAGGACAACAGTATGCCGTTATCTCTATATGACAAAATTTGGCAATCCCACATTGTTGAGCAATTGGGCGAGGATAGTTTAATTTATATTGACCGTCACCTTATCCATGAAGTGACTTCACCCCAGGCATTTGCAGGCTTGAATGATAAAGGACGCAAAGTGCGTTGCCCGCACAAGACTTTCGCCACTATGGATCATAGTATTTCCACTCGTTCCTTAGCTTTAGATGCTTGTGGTCCAGATAATCAGCTCCAGCTTCAAACCCTTGCCAACAACTGTAAAGCACACGACATTGAATTATTTCCCGTTGGCCATCAAAAGCAAGGCATAGTGCATGTGATTGCGCCAGAGTTGGGCTTGATTCAACCTGGTATGACAGTGGTGTGCGGTGATTCACATACAGCTACCCACGGAGCCTTCGGGGCCTTAGCCTTTGGAATTGGAACCTCTCAGGTCGAGCATGTCTTTGCCACCCAAACTTTAAAGCAAAGTAAAGCCAAAAGTATGCTGGTTAATGTGGATGGTGCATTACCTGATGGGATCACCGCTAAAGATATTATCTTGGCTATCATTGGTAAAATTGGTCATGCAGGCGCAACCGGACATGTAATTGAATATGCAGGCGAAGCTATCCGTGATTTAAGCATGGAAGAGCGTATGACCATATGTAACATGAGCATCGAAGCCGGGGCTAAAGCTGGATTTATTGCGCCGGATGAGATCACATTCAATTACTTAAAGGGTCTTGAATATATTCCCAAGGGTGAAATGTGGGATGACGCGCTTAAGTATTGGAAAACCTTGTATTCAGATGACGGCGCTCAGTTTGACACTGTAGTGCAGCTAAATGCACAAGATATAATGCCGCAAGTAACTTGGGGTACCAATCCAGGTCAGGTAATTGGGGTTAATCAACCTATTCCGAATGTGGATGATTTCAGTGATCCAATTGACCGAGAGTCGGCCATCAAAGCCCTGGCATACATGGATCTTGTTCCTGGCACCAAGTTATCTGATTTGGCCGTCAATAATGTGTTTATTGGCTCATGTACTAACAGTCGTATAGAAGATCTGCGTGCAGCCGCACTAATTGCCAAAAAAGGTAAGGTGGCAGCGGGCGTAACCGCAATTGTTGTGCCTGGTTCGGTTACTGTCAAACAACAAGCCGAGCAGGAACAATTAGATAAAATTTTTATTGAAGCTGGATTTGAATGGCGTCTACCCGGTTGTTCAATGTGCCTAGGCATGAATGATGATATTTTGAAAGCGGGTGATCGTTGCGCATCCACCAGCAATCGCAATTTTGAAGGCCGTCAGGGCCGAGGTGCCCGTACTCACTTGGTATCACCTGCAATGGCAGCGGCCGCAGCGATTACCGGTCATTTTGTCGATGTAAGAGAACTTTAGGAGCACGTAATGACAGGTTTTACCACTCACTTGGGATCTGGCGTTCCACTGGATCAAGCCAATGTAGATACCGACCAAATTATTCCAAAACAATTTCTAACTGGTGTGACACGTTCAGGCTATGGCAAACATTTATTTCACGATTGGCGTTATTTAGATCTACATGAACAGCAGCCCAATCCAGACTTTGTGTTCAATCAGCCTGAATATCAAGGGGCTAGTATTTTATTGGCCCGTGAAAACTTTGGCTGTGGATCTAGTCGCGAACATGCTCCTTGGGCGCTCGATGATTATGGTTTCAAGGTGGTAATTGCCACCAGTTTTGCCGATATTTTTTACGGTAACTGCATTAATAATCAGTTATTACCAATCGCCTTGAATAGCGCGCAAATGGACACTTTATTTGCTCAAGTTAAGGCTAATCCGCACACCGAAATATTTATCGATTTGCCTAATCAGCGAATTAAATTCGCCGACCAAGTATTTTCATTTGATATTGCATTGCATCACAAGACAAACTTAATCAAAGGTTTAGATGCTATAGGTCAAACCTTGGAGTTGGATGATAAAATCCTCAATTTTGAAGAAAATGCATTTGCCTGGTTAAGGTAATTTAAGCTCACATCGTTTATGGCGAGGGTAAAAACTCTCGCCAAATATAGCGGCAAAAAATCAATTTATTGTTTTTAAGTAATATTAAGCAATGATTTGTTTATTCGTTTAGGCTAAGATCTCGTCTTATAATAAAACCTAACATGAATAATAGGTAATGCTGCAAACCATCACTATTGATGATTTGAAGCCTGGTATGTTTGTCAATGATGTTGTCGAACAAACCGGTATGCTTCGAATTAAAACTAAAGGATTAGTCAACAATTTAGCCTCAGTGCAATCACTGAAGGCGAAAGGTGTAGTGACAGTTGAGATTGATTTATCCCGCAGTAAACAAGCCACATCAGCCCCCGTGGCTAGTCAAACTCCTACGCCAGTGGAAAAACCCAAACGCTCTATTAAAGAGCAACTAAGTGCCGCCACTACCCTTTATGATGATGCATTGGACATTCAGGAACGTTTTTTTAAGCGTCTTGAAAATAACCAACCTACTTCCTTAGATGAAGTAAAGAGCCTAAGTCATAATATTATTGATTCAGTATTCGAAATGCCAAGCGCCTTATGTTGCCTTTCGATGTTGAACAAGTCGGGGAAATACTTTTTAGAGCACTCACTTAATTGTTCCATTTTACTCACCATGTTTGCCCAGTCCCGTGGTTTTGAACCTCGCATAATAGAGGATCTCAGTTTAGCCGGTTTATTAATGGATGTTGGCATGACAAACATGCCAAAAGACATTACTCAATCAGCCAAACCACTGACTGAACTGCAACGAGACATAGTCACTACCCACGTGGATATTGGCTTGGATTTGGTCGAGCGGTGCGGTGACATTTCAGATAATGTTAGAGATATTATCTTTAATCACCATGAGCGAATCGATGGTAGCGGTTATCCCGATTCACAAAGCAACTGCGATGTTAGCGAATTTGCCCGCATGGCTGCAATAGTAGATAGCTATGATGCTATGGTTAGCAACCGCGTATTTAAAAAAGCGGTTACCCCAACAATAGCCTTGCGAAATCTTCTCACCGACCCTGGTTATGAGCAGAAATTGGTGCAAGGATTTGTCCAATGTTTAGGGGTTCATCCTATCGGCTCTTTGGTGAAACTCACCAATGGTAAATTATGTATTGTGATCAAGAGCAATAAAAAGTCGCCCTTGCAACCCACAGTGGCATCTTTTTATAGCACTAAATCAACATCTTATTCTGAAATTAAACATATTGATTTGAGCAAAACTGAAGCGCAAATAGAAGCCAGTGTCAGACCTGAAGAATTTGATATTAACTTGACTAAATTCTTCAAAGAAATATTTGTGAATAACGTATAGTTGCTTATGCACAAATCGCTAGATTACCAATCGGTTAACGCATCCATACTAAATTCTTGACCTTTAAAGGTTATGATCACGTGTTGTGGCTCAATGGTCACCAAGGTCAATTCAGCATCTATCTTCTGACCTTCAAATACCCGTTTACCGTTGACTCGAACCCAACGTTCATCAGGTGAAGAGGCATACATATGGGCTGAAAAAGACATATTGGGTAATTGGGTCAGCACCCAAGCAGGTAGCTCCTCCACGGTAGGCACATCTTTTATAGGCTTGGTCTCTACCGCTACATTCTTACCCGTCTCTTGATCCAAAGACTCCATAGCATCTTGAAACTTTTTCAATAATTCTTCCGGTATTTTAGATTCCGGCTCTGCTATTTCCGAGGTCTCTGCTGGTTTGGGACGAGTAATGGGTTGTTGCTCTATTGGTTGAGGGGCCAGTTGATTGTTGTTTGACTCAACCATCTCTAGAGCTTTTGGCATTGCATCCATAGCAGACGCTAAATCTTCAGTGTCTGCTGGGTTTTGTGTATGTAGCTGCTGATCTTGTGCTGTTGTCACGACCGCTGCAGCCGACGATTTCTGTGTAGTTTGAGTCTGGGCCGGTGTGTTGGCTAAATTAATTTCGACTAGTTGTGTCCAAGAGCTTAACGATGCTATCACCCAACCAATGCAAAAACCACCAAGCACAACCAAGGCGACCAGTCCGGCTTTTTTGCCATAATACTGCCATGCTTCGGGCAACTCTTGCACCGAAGGTAGGAAAAGGCTGCGATTAAATTGCTCTGAAATATCCTGATCAAGACTCTGATTGAAGCCACCGGTGTCTTCCAACAATTGTAGTGTTTTAGACTTAGCTATTTTTGGTTTCTTAACTTCCACTGTCATGTCTGGATCGACTTCTACTTCTTGCACCCCCATTTCGCTGAGGGCTTTAATCATATCCTGACTGTTGACTAGTCCAGATTTTTTAATTTTGACTGGGCCGTTTTGTGCCGTCACTTTAATAATGACCATGCCTACTTTTAATTGGTCGATAGGGATTTTTTGCGTCATGTTAAGCCCCTACCCAATAACCGACGGCTGCTGAAACAGCAAAGCACGCAGTTAGGATTAATGTCCACTGCTTACCCTGACGATGCCTAACGACATCATCACCAAGAATTTGCCTGGCGGCAGCTATAAAAATATGCCTTTTCACAATCGGGTGCTGTTTGGTGAAGGTTAAGGTTAATGCGCGATCGCACAACAAATTAATCACCCGAGGAATTCCACCGGTAATTTGATAAATAGCTTGTATAGTAGCGGGACTAAAAATCCGTTCATGGCCGCCGGCCACGGACAACCTATGGACAATATAATTTTTCACTTCAGGCCCAGATAAAGGTAAAAGGTGATACCGTGCGGTGATCCTTTGGGCTAATTGCCGTAATTCGTTGCGCTTTAGTAATTGTTGCAATTCAGGCTGGCCAATCAAAACTACTTTAAGCAACTTTTCACGATTTGTTTCGAGATTGGTTAGTAAGCGAAGCTGTTCCAATACCTCTGGTAACAGATGCTGCGCTTCATCGACGATAAGTACGGTATTAATGCCGTTGTGATGATTGGTGGTCAGCTTATCTAGTATTTTATCGGTGAAATACTTTAGGCTAGCTTGCTTTTTCAAATAGCGAATTTTCAGTTCATCGCAAATAGAGGCAAGTAACTCGATGGCGGATAAGGTTGGATTGAGGATCATGGCCACCTGGGTGTTGTCAGGCAATTGTTGTAATAACTTGCGTGAAACTGTAGTTTTTCCGGTGCCAACTTCCCCCGTCAACATCACAAACCCGCCACTTTCACGCAAACCAAAAATCAAATGGGCTAGCGCTTCTTTGTGTCGCGGGCTCATATATAAATAGTCTGGGTTAGGGGCGATGGAAAAAGGATTATCCGATAATCCAAAATAATTTAAGTACATGTTTTAACTAAGCCAATCCATATTTGCGAAGAATAAGGTAACACTAATTGAAGTGATGTCAAAGACTGCATTTTAGCCGATGTTAAGGCATAATATTAGCGATATATTAATCAGCATTATTTGGGCTATGAAAACTTATTTAGTGGGTGGCGCGGTTAGAGACAAGTTACTTGGTCGTAAGGTCAACGACCATGATTGGGTCGTTGTGGGTGCCACCGTTCAAAATATGTTAGACCAAGGTTTTGAGCAGGTTGGCTCAGATTTCCCGGTGTTTCTTCATCCTAACACCAAAGAAGAATATGCCTTAGCTCGCACTGAACGCAAATCGGGAAAAGGCTATACCGGTTTCGAAGTGCTAAGTGATACCAGTGTAACCCTCGAGCAAGATTTACTGCGTCGTGATTTGACGATAAATGCTATGGCGATGGGTGAAGAACAACAGCTCATCGATCCATATGGTGGCCAACAAGACCTCGCAGCAAAACGTTTAAAGCATGTGTCTCCCGCATTTGCCGAAGACCCATTGCGAGTATTGCGGGTTGCGCGCTTCGCCGCCCGTTATTTTCAGTACGGCTTTTCAGTTGCGACTGAAACCATGCTATTGATGAAAAATATGGTCGCCGAGGGTGAGCTTGAACACTTGGTTGCAGAACGGGTTTGGAAAGAAACGGCAAGGGCATTAATGGAGCCTAATCCTGAAGTGTTTTTTGCCGTTTTGCGCGAATGCGGTGCATTGAAGGTTTGGTTTGCTGAATTAGACCCATTGTGGGGTATTCCTAATCCTGCTAAGTGGCACCCAGAGATTGACACCGGAGTGCATACCATGATGGTTTTGCAGCAGTGCGCAAAAAGTAGTGACAAATTGTCAATTCGTTATGCTGCTTTAGTTCACGATTTCGGCAAGGCTTTGACCGCACCGGATAAGTGGCCCTCCCACCATGGCCATGAAAAACTCGGTTTGGAAGCGGTGCTAGCTTTGAGCAAACGACTCAAGGCGCCAAATGAATGCACGGAACTAGGCCTGTTGATGTGTGAGTTTCATAGTCATATTCATCGAGCCTTTGCGTTAAAACCTGCTACTTTATTGAACGTGATGAATCGTTGTGACGCTTGGCGAAAACCACAACGATTTGCCGATTTACTTACCACATGCCGCGCCGATGCAAGGGGCAGAACTGGCTTTGAAGATACCCCATATCAGCAGGCTGACTATGTCCATCGAGCCTATATGGCTGCCAATCAAGTAGACGTGCAAAGTATCTTGGCCACCGGGGTGAAAGGTAAGGAAATAAAATTGTGCTTAGATCAGAAAAGGATAGAGTCCATTGCAAAAGTCAAAAATGAACTTAAGTTAGATTAAGCTAAATCAGAGGGAAATACTGATATTGGCTAAAATACAATTAATACTGCCTTATCCGCACCGATTCCTCTATAATTGCGCCAATTTTTAGAATCAAGTTTGTTAACGTGAAAAAGTATGTTTGAGCAATTAGATCTGGACGAAAAACTATGTAGTGCCGTCGCTGATATGGGTTATACCAACCCTACTAGTATTCAGTCGTTGGTAATTCCGCCTGCGATGGAAGGGAAAGATATCCTTGCCAATGCCCCTACCGGGACAGGTAAAACAGCTGCTTTTTTGTTACCAGCTTGCCAGTTCCTACTCGACTTTCCTCGTCAACAACCAGGTGCTTGCCGCATTTTGATTCTAACTCCCACCCGCGAATTAGCCCTACAAGTTTATGAGCAAGCGGTACAGATCACCAAGTATACCGACTTAGAATGTGGCTTGATTACTGGCGGCATAAATTACGGTACAGACCGTGAGACCTTAGAGAAAAATCTGGATATATTGGTAGCCACTCCGGGAAGATTGTTCGAACATATTGAAAAAGAAAGTTTCGACTGTCGCGACATCGAAAGTTTAATCCTAGACGAAGCCGATAGAATGCTTGATATGGGGTTTTCGGCCATTGTGAATCAGATTGCCGCAGAAGCAAGATGGCGCAAACAAAGCATGTTGTTCTCGGCCACCTTAGAAGGCCCGGGAATTGCCCGCTTTGCAAAAGATCTATTAATCGAGCCGGTTTCCATTGAAGCCAACCCATCACGTAAAGAACACGCTAAAATTCTGCAGTGGTTGCATTTAGCGGATGACCCGGCCCATAAATACGCACTATTAAAAAACATCCTAGCTAATCAAGTTGAAACCGCGGTTGTTTTTGTTAAAACCCGTGATCGCCTTAATCAGTTAAAACAAATGCTAGAGCGTGACGGTTTCCAGATCATCTGGTTGCAAGGTGAAATGCCGCAAGACAAGCGCATAAGTGCTATGGCTAAATTCAAAAGTGGTGATATAAAGATTTTGCTGGCGACAGATGTCGCCTCCCGCGGGATTGACGTGGAGAATATTAGCCATGTGATTAATTACGATTTACCCCGCACTGCAGACATCTATGTACACCGAATCGGACGGACTGGTAGAGCAGGTAAAAAAGGCATCGCCATATCCATAGCAGAAGCCCATGATATGGGAATAATTGCCAAGATAGAACGTTATACTAAACAGCGTCTTAAGCGACGCGTGATTGAAGAATTGCGCCCTAAACATAAAGAAGCAAAAGCACCGGTTAAACATAAGAAACCCAAATCAGCTAAAAAGAAAATAAAGAAACCTAAGAAAAAGTAATAGTTTGCAGTAACGATTCATCGATAAACCACCTTGGGCTCATTCAAATGAGTGGGCTGAACAAGGTTAATCGGTCCAAATGTGAGTGACGCGATGGCAGGCAACGGGGAAATATAGGATTGTGTAAGGTTGAACCCTAGTTTTAGTATCTGAATAACCTATAGCAAAACAAATTTCAGGTAAAATACCCCAAAAAACGCTGCAAATAATAGCCACAAGGCAACTATTCTATAAATTTAGTACCAATTTTTTACCAAATATGCGAAATTTACTGCAACTAAGTAAACTCAGTGCTTGTGATAGTTAACATTGTATTATAATCAAACTGTCAACACGCGCGCACAGCTCGCATTTGTATTACAAGGGTTTGCATTATCAAAAACACGCCTGAAACCGCTAAGACTATCCAACGCGATACCGCTAACATCATGTACCAGAATATTATTATTGGTATGTTTGGGAGTCTTATTGCCGCTGCATTCCTAGTCTTTGGAATTTCTGATAGTAATACCTATAGTCAAAAGTTTGATTGGTTTGTCGTCATGTCGCTGATTATCTTCATGCGATTTATCGATGCCATGTATTGGTACTTCAAACTCAGCGGGACTGATTATGATGGCAACGCTGCAATTAGCCGGTGCATTACAGGTGCCATAGCCACCGCACTGCTATGGAGTGCATTTTCGGTAATATTTTACGAGGGTATGAATGAATTCGAGTTTGCCGCTACTATGGCGATATTGTGTAGCTTAGCGGGAGGCTCTAATAGTACTTTGGTTGGGCATAAATTGACTGCATCCGCTTTTGTATTGTTAATGTTAGTGCCTATTTCCACCCGAGCAGCCCTATCAGATAACATATTCCATATGTATTTGGGCATTTTAGGGCTAATGTTTTCAGTTGCTATGTCATTCTCCGGCTTTCGAGCCGCAAGATTAACCTTAGATACGATTAAACTGCGCAATCAAAATACTCATTTGGTAGCCAAAATGCATCAAGAGATCCAACAAGTAGATGATGTACATAAAAAGCTCTCTGAAGCCTATCAAAATCTTAACGACACGAATCTCTCATTAGAACAAGAAGTTGAGCGGCGCACTTTAGAAATCCGCGAATTATCCGACCTAGATCCACTGACTCAACTTTACAACCGCTCAGCTTTTATTCGACAACTCAACGAGATGGCGCAAAAATGTCTTGCTAGGAACAATTCAATCGCCTTGCTATTTATCGATCTAAATGGCTTTAAAAAAATTAATGATACCCTTGGACATAAAATAGGCGATGCGGTGTTAGTCGAAATATCAAGTCGCCTCAGTGCATTTGCCAACGACTATCATGCTGGGCGTTGGGGCGGTGACGAATTTCTGATGCTGTTACCTTATTCTGATCAACCGACTGCCATTTCTGTTGCACAAGCGTTAATGACACGCATCGCGCAGCCATTAGATGTCATGTCGAATCAATTACACTTAACCGCTTCTATCGGTATTGCGATGCTTCCAGAGCATACGAACAACAGCCTCGAGTTGATTCAATTGGCAGACTTCGCGATGTTTGAGCAGAAAAAAAATCACGCTGCTGAACCTCGAATGTTTACTCCTGATCTATTCAAAAATCTCAAAGAAGTAGAAAAGCTAAGAGATGGTTTGCAACGGGCAATTGACAAGCGTGAGCTGTTTCTTTGCTATCAACCAATTGTAGATTGCGAGTCTAAACATCCTTGGTCTTATGAAGCTTTGCTGCGTTGGGACTTTGAAGGTTCCCTAGTTAGTCCAGATATATTTATTCCTTTGGCAGAACAGTCCGGCCTGATCCATGACATAGGTGCTTGGGTGCTTAACCGTGCTTGTATAGATGCCAGCCAATGGCAACATAGTCTTGACGCTTCAGTATCCGTTAACGTATCTATTATCCAATTATTAGATGACGGCTTTATTGACATTTTAGACCGCGCGTTAGCCACCAGTAAATTGGCCGCCGAACGTCTTCATATTGAAATCACTGAGTCGATATTTGCTGACAATAAGAAGCGTGTATTAGCACAACTAGATGCCATTCAGGCCAGAAATGTACAGGTTTCTATAGATGATTTTGGCACCGGCTATTCATCATTAAGTCAGTTACAGACCCTCAATGTCGATATAGTCAAAATTGACCGTTCTTTCGTTCAAAACATTCACCACGGTGGTGAAGCGATAATTCGTGCCACCATTTTCATCGCCAATGAGTTCGGCAGTAAAACGGTTGCAGAGGGAATTGAAACTCAACATGAAGCTGATCGCTTAGCCGAGCTTGGGGTTGATTTTCTACAAGGTTTCTTATTTGCCGAACCAATGAAAAACGATGACTTACGTGTGTGGGTGCAACAGCATGCAAATTCTTGGCAAGTTACCTCATAAAGTTGACTTTCCCAGTATCTTTTCGATTTCACTTTTAGCTCAATAATAGGCACAATACGACGTTTAAACTTGAGATCAGTTAAATGGCGCAGCTGTACTTCTACTATTCTGCAATGAACGCAGGAAAATCCACCTCCTTGTTACAATCAGCGTATAATTACCAAGAGCGAGGCATGCGTGCGGAAATCTTCACAGCAGCGCTGGACGACCGCTACGGGCAAGGGAAAGTAGCCTCCCGAATAGGGCTGCAAGCTGAAGCCAATCTATTTAATAGCAGCTCACAATTATTTGAAAGCATTCAGAAGATGAGTCAGGATGGCAAGATTGACTGCATATTTATTGATGAAGCGCAGTTCCTATCCAAACAACAAGTGCAACAATTATTGCAAGTGGTCGATGATCTGGATATTCCAGTCTTAGCTTATGGGCTTCGCACTGACTTTTTGGGTGAAACCTTCGAGGGGAGCCACTACTTGTTGGCCTGGGCTGACAAAATGGTCGAATTGAAGACCGTTTGCCATTGCGGTCGCAAAGCAAACTTCGTAGTACGAAGAGACGAGGCTGGTCAAGCTGTGACCCAAGGGGCACAAGTACAAGTTGGTGGTAACGACAGTTATGAATCCATGTGCCGTAAGCATTTTACCGAGCTGGTTTGGTAGGTTACCTGAGCGCAGAATAATCTGAGCTCAGGGTGCTCCCATCCCCAATGATTAGCAGGCGCAAGCAATTAAGCGCCTGTTTTTATATCATCCAAGTGATATTTATCAATTAATGAATATAAGGTAGGTCGTGTTACGCCCAACAATTCTGCGGTGCGTGACATATTTCTCTCAGATTGATGATATGCACGGCGTATCGCCCTACTCTCTGCTTCCTCACGGACTTCTCGCAGATTCAGACTCTCGCTTATTTCACCCAGGTCACGGACAATTAAGCCCAAATCATCGGCTTGGATGGTACTGCCTTCGGCCAAAATTACCGCCGATTTCAGCTTGTTTTGAAGTTCGCGAATATTACCTTTCCATTGATGTTGCAGCATCGCCTTAATCGCACCATCACTCAACCCTTTTACCTTAGTACCAAATTCTTCGTTATATTGGTTGAGGAAGGTTTTGGCTAGTAAAATTACGTCGTTCTCACGGTCACGCAACGGTGGAATACTGATGATAATTTCACCCACACGATAAAATAAATCTTCGCGAAATGTTTGCTCACTAACCATATCTTGTAAGTTACGGTGGGTTGCACAGATTACTCTGATATCAACGGGAATTTCATTTCGCCCCCCCACCCTTTCAATTACACGCTCCTGCAAAAAACGCAGCATTTTAGCTTGTAAACCCAGCGGCATATCTCCGATTTCATCTAGAAATAGGGTGCCACCTTGCGCGGTTTCAATCTTACCTAAAGTTGTCTTGTTGGCCCCGGTAAATGCGCCTTTTTCGTAACCGAACAGTTCGCTCTCTAATAGGTTTTCAGGAATAGACGCACAGTTTATCGCAACAAATGATTTATCTTTACGCAGACTGTGATCATGAATACTGCGGGCAAATACTTCTTTACCAGTGCCACTTTCGCCAAGTAGTAGGGTGCTAATATCAGTTTGCGCAATTTTTTCAGCTTTGCGACTAACCAATTGAATAGACTCACTATTACCAATTATCTTGCTCATTGAGGAAGAAGAACGCGCCAACTGACGGTTCTCTTGCTCAAGTTTGTATAAGTTGACCGCTCGTTGGATTAAGATTTGAATAGTGTCAGAGTCAATTGGTTTTTGATAAAAATCATATGCTCCTAATGCTATCGCTTTTAGGGCATGCTCTTTATCATTGTTCCCAGTGACTACTATCACCTTGGTCTGAGGCGCAAGCGCAATAATTTCTTCTAATGCAGCAAGGCCTTCTGAGGCATTTGTCGGGTCAGGTGGTAAGCCGAGATCTAAGGTGACTACCTTAGGCTCATATCGGCGTAACTGGTTAATAGCAGATTGGCGATCTTCTGCAAAAATAACCTCATAATCGTTTAAACTCCATTTTAACTGCTTTTGTATTCCTAGATCATCGTCCACTACTAATATTCTATCCACTGCTTCTCGGCCTCGTTATTATTATTTATTCCGCAGGAAAGGACAGCGTAAACACCGAACCTTTGTCTTGTGTACTTTGCACCTGAATGCTTCCACCAATTTTTTCAACAAAGTTCTTTGCATCATAGGCGCCAATGCCCATACCAGCATTGCCTTTGGTGGTATCAAATGGTTTGAACAATCGACGTTCAATGAAGTCCTGGCTCATGCCCTCCCCTGTATCAGCGATTGTCACCAGCAAAAAGTTACCTAATTGATTCATATCAACTGTAATTGTTACTGAACCATCATCAGGTGTAGCTTGTTGAGCATTGCTTATGAGGTGATACATTACATTACAGAATTTTTCTTCATCTATCACCAGTTGTTTCTCGTGCAACACATTTAATCTAGGTTCAGGTAAATTTCCTGCACACTTATGGGTAATGACGTTATCCAATGCGATGGAAACGGTACAAAGCTTCTCATGATTTTGTTGGGCTTCATTCTTGTCTGTCAACTGGCGTAACATTTTGTCCATTCGTGCTTTTGTGTGCTGCAAGGTTTCGAATGTATCGTCAATAAATTCGGGGTTATCTTTATGTTGCTCGGCATTGCAAAGTATTAAATCGATTTGGGCCAAAACATTTTTAAGATCATGCAACACAAACGCAGACATGCGGTTAAAGGCCGCAAACTGTGCGTTTTCAGCGACTTCTTTGCCGGCTTCATTGTGAAATACATAACTAGATACTTGAGCGGTAACAGCAGATAGATAATCCCGTAATTCCCAATTTAATCGTCGGGAAGATTGATCGGAACTCATCAATGCCAACCCCCAGAGTTGTTGAGATTTATATATCGGCAGGACAATTTGAAATGAACATTCATTGAGCAGCGCGTGATTAACTTTGAGACCTTCATAAACAAAAGGTTTATAACGTAACTCCTCGATGTCAATTATCCAGTTTTTGTGCTCGCAATAACGTGAAAAATCATCCAGCAGTTGCCACTCACGGGGGGATAAGTCGTCACGCTCTGTTTGTGAGACAACTCGAAGTGACTGTCCTTGTTTTTTAATTAGTATTCCAGAGTTGTAATCAATTGCCTGCATTAAACCGCCAAGTGCATTACGATAAACTGCAGTTAAATCCGACTCATTAGAAGGTAAGGACTCGGTTAGTTTTAACCACTCAATACGATAATCGAACTGATTAGCAAAAAAGTGTTTGGTGATAAACACTCTAATTTTCATTCTTAAACTATTGGATAAAAATAATGTCATCAATAGCGCAGTGGACAACGCAATAAGCACTATCTGGATTGTTCCGCCCCATTGACCGCCAATATATTTTACGAAATAACCGGCCATCGCCATAATGAATAAGTAACCGCCTGCAACCATTAATAATGAGCTGTGCAGTACTATTTCGCGAGATATGAATATGTCGACTCCCCAATGCTTAATCCGACGGATGGCCAACACCAGTAGAGGCAATAACACGGCGTAAATAAATCCTCTGGCGGCGATATAGTTGACTTCTAGACTGCCAACCATAGTAGCGTTGGCATAGGTGACAAATTCAAATAGGTTGGTCGCTCCCAGATACAAGATAAGCGGTTTGTAAGCCCACTTATGTTCGCCTGCCTGACGATAAATCAGCTCTAACATGACTAATAACTGTAGGGCGATGACAGTTTGCAGTAGAAAGCGCCACGTTATATCTAGCTGCAGAAAAAACGGCAAGCCAATGGCTATAAGTGGAATTGCTAACATCAGCATTGAGAACGGACGGGCAATGACTTCTTTTAAATTGTAGAAGTCATTTTTAATACAAGAAAGAAGAAAGACGAGCCAAATTAGTTGCTTACAAGTATCAAACAACAGTAACTGATTGATTATCACTGGGCCAAAAAGCGCATTTATATGCGACAAGGACCATAACGAAGTGGCAGCAGTCGCTAGGATGAGAAGGTATTTTGCCAACCCAGCTTTTCTGACCGTAAACAGCAGTAGCAATAATAGCCCGTAACTGATTGTACTTAACGCAAACCCTAAATCTGCAATCATTGCTCAAACGCTTCCTTCATTAACTACTGCTATTGTCGCCACGTCTAGCGTTTCTGCAACACCATACTACCAATGGAATAGCCTGCGCCGAATGAACAAATTAAACCATAATCTCCTGAAACTAGATCTTGATGGTGTAAGTTGAACGCAATAATCGAACCGGCAGAAGCGGTATTAGCATAAGTGTCTAATACAATTGGCGCTTCTGTTGGTTGAGCTTCACGGCCTAATAGGCGCTTGGTAATTAAGGTATTCATATTAATATTGGCTTGATGTAGCCACCATCGTTTCACATCTGCGGACGTCAACTCATGACGATCAAGATGCTCACTGATATGCGCCGCAGCCATCGGGCACACTTCTTTAAAGACCTTACGTCCTTCTTGATGAAACAATTTATCTGCACCATAAGGGGAGCTATCGAAAGCCCGAGACATATAGCCGAAATTGGAGCGTATATTGCTGGAAAAATCAGTTACCGCTTTGGTACTTAGAATCTCAAATTGATGTTCGCTGTCAGCCGTACTTTTATGCTCAATAACCATGGCAGTAGCAACATCACCAAAAATGAAATGACTATCTCTATCGGTATAGTTTATCTGCGGAGAGACCAATTCAGGATTGATCACCAAAACACATTTAGCCGTCTCTGCGGCAATCATTTCATAGGCACGGTGCACTCCAAATGTAGCCGCCGAACAAGCCACTAACATATCAAAAGCAAACCCTTTAATACCCAAAGCACCTTGCACTTCAATGGCGATAGCGGGATAAGACCGCTGAGTATAAGCACATGAAACTATAACAGCATCTACATCAGAAGCCTTTTTATTAGCTGCCTTCAGGGCTTTTTTAGCCGCCTTTAAGGCGATTTCGGCTTGATGAGATAATTCATCATCACTTCGTTCCGCGATACGAGGGCGCATGCGATCTATATCCAGCACCCCGTCTTTAACGTAAATATAGCGACTTTTTATGCCTGAGGCTTTTTCAACAAATTCAGCGCTAGAAGAAGGCTTAGCGTCAATTTCACCGCTATCAATTGCTTGCGCATTCTGTTGATTAAATTTTTCGGCAAATTGATTATAACTATCAACCAATTCGCTGTTAGAAATACTGTGCTCTGGCGTCCACAACCCTGAGCCACTGATTACAACTTGCTTTGTCATTTCGATGAATCCGATTATTGTAAATTACAATTTTAAACTTTCTTAGCTTAGCCTTTTCAGGCCTAAATGTCATTCTGCAAATCAACAGCCCTGCCTTAAGCCAACAAATACTATATTGGTTTGCGTGCAACGAAGGGAAACGGGTGACAATTACCGTTTTTATCGGTCGGAATTGGCGGGTATATGCATGTAATGGGAGGGGTATTACGTAGACTGGCCCCTCCCCAACCAAGTTAAATTCAATAAGAAATGGCTCAGTATTATTGGGCGCAAATCTGCGTTGGTATGACAATAAGCGATACGTGACAACCTGAGTCTAGGAATAGCGATTACCGTTCGATGTGACGGATGTATCTCTTTTCACGTGCATGATGCAATGCAAGCTGGCGCAAAGAAGGAGGAGATTGCTGAAACCGTGTCAGTTGCGATTATGATGGGTGGTGGCCCGTCAGTAGTCTACGACGTTGAGGCTATGCAGGCGCTAAGTCAATATCAAGAGCTGGGCTTATAGGGAAGTAGAATGTCGAGCACATTTTTCGATTTTATACTGTAGTGTTAACTAAATTGTGTGAGTGACATAAAAAAGCCGCATCTACTGCGGCTTCTTAAATGATTTCTCAGTGGTGCCTAACACTACTTACCAGAGCATTAAAAAATGTAACTCTCTGCCTTTTGGATTAACTCCTTAGGGGATAGTTTGTCCCTTACACAAGATTGAATATCTTTATTTTTAAAAACATAGATTTTGTCTTGTTGGCCACCTCTTTCAGGCATCCCCATGTTGTTCAAAACGAAGCTAACGTGTTCGCTTTCAGGGAGAGCTTTGATGCCAGTTCCATACTTACACAAGGTCGAAGAAACATTATCTTCGAATTTGCCGATAAAAGCGGCATATTGTTGCTTGCGCGCGGCCAGCTTTTCAGCCGCTTTTTGTTTATGTTCCTGTTCTATTTTGGTTGCGTACTTCCCAACTTCAATTTGCTTGTATTTCAGTTGCTTAATTTTGTCTTCAAGGTCTTTCTTTTCGGCATTAAGCTCTTTCTGACGTGCGCTATCGGCTGCTCGAATTTCAAATTCCAAGTCTCGCAAGCGACGTTCAGATTCCCGTAAATCCCAAGCAAACTCGCGCTCTTGTTGCTTAATTTCACGCATCATATGAGATGAACGCTCAATGGACTCCTGAACCTGCTCGAATACTTGTGCAAATTCCTCCCCCCACTGCTCCGTTTCCACTTCAAAATCTACTGCTCCGTGTGCATCAAAATGTGGTGCTTCAGGGGCCTCAGGCGGCGAAACAAAGAATTCTGAATCACCATTAAACTCAAAAATGAAGTTGCGTTGCTTGGAACTGGTCGCGACTTCAAAAACAACACCTTGATTAGCTAAATACATAACATTTAGGCTACGTACTTTAAAGCCAGCATCTTTACTATCTTGACGCATAGAGGTCTTCAATATGTTAGTCATGATTTCCAACTCGTTGCCTAGGTCATTCAGATTGGTTTTGGCATAACTACTACCTAGCGTTAAAGCCGAAAACATCAAGGTGACTGCTGCTTGGATCAAGGTTCTACGTGGATTAAATAGGGTTTTCATGGTTACATCCTCATTGCTCAGCGGAATTACTATTATGGCTGGTTTGGTCCCACGGCAAGCTTGTGGGACTGCTATAAATTTCTTGTTCTAACTGGTTCAATTGCCTAGCATAAAATAGCTGGTCATCACTGCGCTGTTCATTGATGAATTTGATCAACTCACCAAAGTCTTCACGCCTTTCCTTACGGCTAGACGACAACAAATAGTTTGTCAGTTGGGTGCTAGCATCAAGTTGCTGCTCACGTAATGACAATGCATAGTTCGCTAACGCTTGTTGTTGATCCTGTTTAAACTCAACCAATCGCTGCTCAACAATTTGCTCTATATCCGGCTGTTTTTGACTGAAACTGATGGTCAATGCGCCTTGCTCAAATCTTGCCTCAAAGCCGCTTACTACCAGAATAATCGCCAGCATAGACAGTGCACCCGAGAAGGCAGGGAGACCTTGCCACTGCCACCAGCTCGCCTTGTCAGGCATATCAAAGGATTCCTCACGTTGCCAATTTGGCACGCTTTGTTGTTGATAATCCTGAGCCAATAGCAATCCATGACTAGCCACTTGCACCCGTTGATTGAACTCGACATCTTCGCTGCATAGACGTTCAAACTGCTGTCGCTGGTCAGGATTTAAATTGTCTTCCATCCATGCCGCAAACAATTCATTCTGCTGCTGTTCAAGCATATTCCACCTCCAATAAGGTTTTTAACTTTGCCAAAGCCCCATACAATCTAGACTTTACCGTATTTGCCGAAATACCTAACTGGTCGGCAATTTCATCAAAGGTAAATTGACCGAAAAACTTAAGCTCCACTACGGCTTTCTGCGCCAAGGGTAATTGCTGCATAGCAATTACCAGTTGATTAGTATCTTGAATGGCGCTCATCCGACTTTCCACGCAAGGCTCTTGGCTTTCTAGCTCAGGAACACCTTCCAATCCTTGGTTGGGTTTTTTACGCCGATAAAACTCAATACATCGGTAGTGGGCGATTTTAAACAGCCATCCTTTGAAGCTTCCCTCAGCGCGATAGCTGGCCAAATTACGAAAGACAGAAATGAAAATTTCTTGCATTAAATCTAATGCATCTTCATTGCTGCCGGTCATCCGAATACCGTAATTATATATTTGAGTTTCATAGCGCTTTAATAAGCTCATCCAGGCTCGTTTGTTGCCTGCCAATGCTTTATTAATGAGCTGTTCATCGCTTTTTTCAAACACTGGTGTTACTTCCTAATCCGTTCTTATCTCTAAAGTCGATAGGCAGTTCAAAAAAGTTTGAAAGTATCCTAATTATTTTTCGAGGGTGGGAATGGGCATCAGTGGAGACAACAATTCTCCCAAAAGCCTAAACAGCCTGACACGGGTTGTTCCAGTCCGCCATACTAAGCCGATTTCCCGATATGCTTTATCTTCTGCTGGCATTGAGACCAGTGGTGCAGTGTTAAGGATGTTATGTTTTATGGCTAGCTCGGGCATAAAAGTGAAGCCCAATTTGCTGTTGGCTAACTGGACCAAAGTGTACAGGCTAGAAGCCGCTAAAGAACTCACCTGCTCAGAATGCTGGAGACCACAGGCACTGACTGCATGACCTGTCATACAATGTTCTTTTTGCAATAAAAATACACTTTCTTTGGGCAATGCAGAAAAATCCATCGGCTGAGGTAAAGTCCCGACCAAGTCACTGTGAGCTATCAAGTGAAAAGGATCATGCCCTATGACCAACTGCTTGCAGCCCGGGGTATCCATAGGTAATGCTAGGACAAGTAAATCCAATGAACCATCTGAAAGTTGTCGAAGCAAATTCTCAGTGGTGTCTTCTTGTAATTGCAGCTGAATTTGAGGAAGGTTTTGACTTACCTGATTCAACACGCCTTCAAAAATAAACGGAGCTATGGTTGGGATCACCCCAAGCTTTAACTTGCCAGCCTGCCAATTTCCCGCAGTTTGGGCAAAGTCGATCAGTTCATTCGCGTCATTGAGTAGGTGTCTACTGCGTTCCACTAATTCCAAACCAAAGGAAGTAAACACAAAAGTCTTATGGTCTCGCTCAAGTAATTGACAGCCAAACTGCTCTTCCAAGTTCTGAATCGCGGTACTCAGCGTTGATTGACTAACATGACATTGCTGGGCGGCTTTATTGAAATGCTGGACTTGATGCAGTGTCACTAAATAATGTAAATGTTTGAGGTTTGGCCATTTCATGTAAATATTCTCTTCTAAAAAATAGATTAATATAGCTATTTTAGATTAGTTTTTACTGTTTGTGTATCCCAAATAGCGGGCAAAAAAAAAGCATCAAAATGATGCCTTTTTAATTGAAATAATTTTAAACTTTAAACAGTGAAAATTGCTTTCAAGATAAAGAAGAAGAATATTGATAGTGCCGCACCGGCGGGCAGAGTTACCACCCAAGAAATAACGATATTTCGAACCACACCTAGGTTCAACGCAGCAATACCTCTGGCCATACCTACACCTAGCACCGCCCCCACTAAAGTTTGCGTTGTGGAAATAGGCAAACCCGTACCAGAGGCAACCACTACAGTGGCAGCGGCAGCAAGTTCAGCTGCAAAACCACGACTTGGAGTAAGATGGGTAATACCATTTCCAATAGTACGAATAACACGGTGTCCGAACAGCGCTAATCCCGCAACTATACCTAACGCCCCTAAGGGTAAGATCCACCACGCCAGGGGCGCTTTAGCGGCAATTTCGCCACCACTGTTCACCACAGATACAACTGCGGCCAACGGGCCAATAGCATTTGCCACATCATTAGAGCCGTGGGCAAAAGCCATACAACACGCCGTGACTATCATCAGGATAGCAAAAACTTTTTCGACATTGTTAAAATGCATAGCACGGTCTAATGATTCATCGAATTTAATCCGATTAATATACAGCCGCCCAATAATGCCTACAGCTATTGCTATTCCAACAGCGATTAAATAGCCTTCATTGGTGCCAATATTTAACCCTACGTGTTTTAAGCCTTTTGTAATTGTCACTAAGGACATAACAAAGCCAGCCAATGCCATGTAAAAAGGAACATAGCGTTTAGCATTTTTGAACGGATTGTCAGTATCAAAAATAAGTTTCTGAGCACTCATAAATATCAGGTATGCAATGAAACCAGAGATAGCCGGCGTCACCACCCAACTCCCCACTATTCCACCTACTTTGCCCCAGGCTACTGAGTCTGAACTCACCCCCACAGCAGCAAAACCAACAATCGCCCCAATAATGGAGTGTGTAGTGGAAACCGGCCAGCCTAAATATGAGGCCACAGCCAACCAGATCCCCGCAGATAGTAGGGCTGAAATCATCCCGAACACTAGCAGTTCTGGCACATCGACGAAAAAGCTCGCATCAATAATGCCTTTGCGTATTGTCGCTGTGACTTCCCCACCGGCTAAATATGCGCCGGTAAATTCAAAAATCATCGCAATAAAGATTGCTTGTTTTATGGTTAACGCTTTAGAGCCAACCGAGGTTCCCATAGCATTAGCTACGTCGTTTGCGCCAACACCCCAAGCCATCAAAAAACCAACGACGGCCGCAAGAACAATCAGGACAAACCCGTAAGTATTAATAATATCCATGTGTAAGCCCCTAGCCTGCCAACATCAATTCTAGTCTGGCGCCTACACGTTCGGCCGTGTCTGCAAGATCACCTACCCATTCGATAATGTTATATAAAAACATCACATCGACTGGATTTAATTCAGCTTCAATGTTCAACAGACCTCGACGCAATTGTACTTGCAGTCTATCTGTATCATCCTCTATGCCATCAAGCTCTTTGATCATACGTTCGACTAAATTAACTTCACGGCCTTTAAAGCCCGCTTCTAATAACTCGTCTAATTCGTTGATCACATTTTTAGCTTGAGTAGTCGCATCTAAGCAGCGCTCTAGATATATTTTAAAACTAGCTTGTAAAGATGCAGGAATTAATAATTGACGGCCTAATACTCTTCCAGAGATATCCTTGGCTTTGTTTGCAATTTTATCTTGCTGGGTCAATAAAGCGAGAATGTCCTGACGCTGAATTGGCATAAACAAACCGGTCGGGAGATTAGTCCGTAGGTCTCGTTTAATGACGTCTGCTTGTTTTTCCATCTGTGATATTTCGGATTGGATGCTTTGCGCGCCATCCCAATCAGACTCATATACACAAGCAAAAAACGGTGCTAGCATTTGACTGCATTTGTCAACCAAATCAATATGGTCTTCCAAAGGCTTCAATGGAGACTTGGCAAATACACCAAGAAATGAATTTGTAGGCATTAGATTTCTCTTAACATATTTCTGTCAGCCGGTACGTTGCGTCGCATCATACTCGAAACACTATCTGGTGAATATGACTTTTTTATGACAATAACTTCCGAACCCTCTTACATGTTAATCAGTTGAAGTTGAATTTGAAACACTTTGTTAAAAGCGTTCATTTTAAATACAAAAGTAAAGTTTCATCGAGGTTTATGATAGTTATCAAGCTTAGCACGTCAGCACCGGCTTGCTACTTTTCCCTCGTTATTTATATCGCTCCTGCGAACCTCTATTGAGGATCATCACATACTCACAGACATTTTTACAGCGATCTCCGATACGTTCGAATGATCGCAGCGCCCACAGCACCTCTAACCACGTTTCCAACTCGTCAGAATGTTGCTGCATTTCAAGCATAGTGATCCCCAACAATTCTTTATATTGAGCATCTATAACTACATCGCTCTTATAGGTTTTTTCAGCCGCTTCTAAATCTAATCTAGCGAAGGCATCCAATGTGCTCTTGAGCATAGCCAACACATATTCGCCAATCACCAACATACTCGATTTTAAGGTGTCCGAATCAGGTACGTTGGAACGACAGATTAGCTGGGCGATACGTTCTGTCTCATCTCCCATCCGTTCAATATCTGCGGTTGCCTTGGCAATTACCATTACCAACCGTAAATCACTGGCAGTGGGATGGCGGCGGGCAATAATACGCATACACTCTTCGTCAATCTGCACTTCCATATGATTGATTTCTTTATCATTCAATACAACTTTTTCAGCTAACCCAGCATTATTATCCTTCAATGCTTTTATGGTGTCTGACAACTGTTGTTCTAACAGCCCGCCCATGGTCAAAACCGAGTTCTTAAGGTTTTCCAACTCTTGATTAAACCCAACCGAAATATGCGTATTAATTTCAATATATGACATTGATTGCGACCTTTCTAACCGTATCGACCCGTAATATAGGCTTCAGTTTGTTTCATCTTCGGCATGGTGAATATACTATCACTATCGGCATACTCGATAATCTGTCCTTCATGCAAAAAGGCGGTGTAATCGGATACTCGTGCTGCCTGTTGCATATTATGAGTGACGATTACCACTGTGTGTCGGAGCTTTAATTGATTCAACAGTTCTTCAATATGCAGGGTAGCCAAAGGATCTAGCGCTGAAGTGGGCTCATCGAGTAATAATATTTCTGGTTTCAATGCCAGCGCTCGGGCAATTACTAATCTTTGTTGTTGCCCACCTGACAAGGTAAGGGCCGACTCAAATAAGCGATTACGCACTTCTTCCCATAGACCGGTTTCTTTGAGGGTATTTTCAACGGCATCATCCAATTTGCGCCGCTCTGTGACGCCCTGTAATTTCAAGCCATATGAGACATTATCAAAAATAGACATAGGGAAAGGGTTAGGTTTTTGAAATACCATACCCACTTGAGTACGCAACGAAGCAACATTTTCTTTGCGATGGTAAATGTTACGACCACCAATATTTACCACTCCGTTAACAGTGCAATTGGGTAATAAGTCATTCATCCGATTGAAACAGCTTATCAGGGTCGATTTCCCGCAGCCACTTTGACCAATGAACGCAGTAACCTGGTGTTTAGGGATGGACATGTTGATATTGTTTAATACAAGTTTGTCAGCAAAATACAAATTGAGATCCCGCACGTCGATTGCCGTCTGCTCTTTGGTCAAATTGTGTACATCCAAGGTGTCATGTTCAAACAGTTTTAACATTTAGCTTTTATTCTCTAAAATGAATCAAAAATTTTGTGAATATTGATTGCGCAGCCGGTTACGGATAAAAACTGCGACTAGATTCAAGGTGAACACAATGATCAACAGTAGCATACAACAGGCAAAAACAAATGAAGAGCCATTACCAATATTTTGGCTATGAAAAGCTCCATCATAGATCAGTACTCCCAAATGCATAAATTGACGTTGTAAATGCACAAAGGGAAAGTCTCCATCTACGGGTAAAGCTGGAGCAAATTTCACCGCCCCCACCAGCATTAAAGGGGCAACTTCTCCGGCCCCACGTGCAATTGCCAAAATAACTCCCGTCATGATGCCTGGGCTGGCAATAGGTAACACCATCTTTAAGGTTGTTTCAGCTTGGGTTGCACCTAATGCATAACTGCCATCTCGCAACGCCTTGGGGACTCTGCGCAAGCCTTCCTCGGTAGCAACAATAACCACCGGCAAGGTTAATATTGCCATGGTCAAAGAAGCCCAAAACAAGCCTGGCGCGCCAAAAGTCGGTGAAGGTAAATTATCAGAAAAAAGTATTTCATCGATATTACCGCCTAGGGTATAGACAAAGAAACCCAATCCAAACACGCCATATACAATTGAAGGCACCCCTGCCAGATTATTTACTGAGATACGAATTAATGCTGTAGTTTTATTTTGCGGGGCATACTCATGCAGATACAGCGCAGCTAGCACACCAAAGGGAGTGACGAGTATAGTCATCAACAGTACCATCACTATGGTACCAAATAACGCAGGAAATACGCCGCCCGAAGTATTATCTAATTTAGGAGAATCAGTGATGAAATCACTAAAGCTGGACAATCCGACCAATAGTTTTTGCGAAAAAGACATACTATTGGGAAAATCAATTTGACGCACATCGAATAGACTTAAACTGGCCTGCTGTCCATCTGCAAAACGCAATTTCAACTGAAATAATCCTATTGTGCTCTCAAGAGCCTCAATATCTTTCTGTAACCTAAAAAAACGTTGCGATAGTCGTTGCCGAGCAGGCGCGCTTTGTTCGACATTTTTACGGGCCATATCCGCTAAACGATTGTGTATATTAGCCAATTCTCCACTGCGAATATGGTCAATTTGATCTTCTAAAGATACGACTGTGTCTCGTAAAGCTGAAAAATTTTCAATATCAAAAACGTGTCCGTTATCATCGACAATTTGTAACACTTCAGCGATCACCAAGCCACCATTGCTAAGCAGTATCCTTGCCACGGGCTGCTCCGGTTCGGTTGCGGAAATACTATTTGACGTGAAGGTGGCTTGCCCATTAACCAATTGACTGGGTGATGAATATTTGAAATGTAGTAATTGTTGATCAACCCGCATAGTAGTCGCTGTGGGTAATGCATAAAGTTGCTGCGGTACTTGCTGAGCGTCCTGCTGATAAATCAGATGTTGGATCGATTGAGGCCAGAAATAGTAACTTCCTCTAAAGATAATAAATATTGATAAGGTCAATAGGATAATAATCAAAAAGGCAGCGATGGCGGCAGATAGGCTGGTCACCATAGATTGTTTTTGAGCTGAATTTAATTTCCAATTAACCATGTTTATAATTCTTTCTTAACCAATACCTTAGTAATTCGGCGATGGAATTGAGCACGAAGGTAAACATAAATAACACCAAGGCCGTTAAAAATAGGATTTGGTAATGACTACTAGCCACTTCTGCTTCAGGAAGCTCGATCGCCAGATTTGCAGTAAGAGTGCGAATGCCAGATAACAAATCCCAATCCGCCACAGGCGTATTGCCAGTGATCATTAGTACTATCATAGTTTCACCAAAGGCTCGGCCCAATCCAAGTGCGATTGCCGACAAAATCCCCGGATAAGCCAATACCAGGACCACTTTGCGTAGTGTTTGTAAACGTGTTGCGCCTAATGCTGAAGACGCCTGTTTGAGACTACTTGGCACCTCAAACAGGGCATCTTCTGCCAAGGAGTAGATACTTGGCACTATTGCGATGCCCAAGGCCAGGGCTACAACCAAAGTACTCTTATTAACCGAATTGAGCGCGTCAAATGAAAACACAGAATAGAAACTTGAAACTTCTGACTGAGATTGCATTGCAGTGAAAGGTTCAGTCACCCAAATGACAAAGATCCCGTTTAGCAACAGCAATATTGCCACAACCGGCAACTCCCACCCCTCTTTAAATCTTTGTGGCAAGCGCGCAACCAAAGGTTGATGAAAGAATGCAAAGACAATTAATACCAAAGGGATCAGCAATATAAACAAGAACAGTGAAAGCAAAAACTGTTCAGCCAGAGGCGCCAGCCAGATAGCGGCAATAAACCCCAAGACCACAGAGGGAATGGCTTCGAGCATTTCAATTGAGGATTTCATCCAATTCCGCATTTTTTGCGGGGCGAAATAAGCAGTATAGATCGCGGCACTCAAGGCCAAGGGTACAGCAATTAACAGTGCCAATAGCGAAGCTTTTAAACTTCCAATCACCAATGGAACTATACTAAACTTTACCTCCTGAAAGTCTGTAGCATAAGTGGTTTGCCAAACATAATCAGCTTGTTTGTACCCCTCGTATTGTACTTTCCCCCATAGTGCTTCAACGGTGTTGACGGCAGATAAAGCCTTAATTTTCCAGCTTTGAATGCTTTGTTGTTGATACACAAAGAGGTGATCCTGAGCTAAAAATGAATCCTGATATTGGAATTCTTGCTGTTCTGCAAGTAAGGTTTCCCCTGTGACATAATTGAATAAAACAATATTCTGGTTGTCAGTAAAGGCTACTGCGGCATTTTCTGTTTGGTGGACATGGATTTTCAATGGTGAGATGTCACCTGCCAGCGCATATACGGGTACGAAATTCAGTACCCCGGCTTGATTCACAACCGACCACTTTTGCACTTTGCTGTTGGCTAAGCCAACAAAAACAGATCGTTGACTCGGTAAGGCTTGCAAAAAGGTTACCGGTTTATCTACTGGGCTAATAAGCTCATCATCCCGACCAATGAGTTGAGTGACTAAAGATTGATCGCGCACATACATGAATTGTCCGATGCGAGGCAATAATACCAAGAGTTTCTGCGCAATCACTGTCGCTCGGTGCACCTCTTCTTTGCGTTGACGGTCCAAACTTATGACCTGCCATCTGTCATCTTGCACCACAGACAGCATGATGAGTGAATCCGACAACTCAAAATCATAAGAATCTATGGGCTGGTTCGGATTCGCTCCGTCAAGGGCGATGCTCATTTCTAATTGACTTTCAAAATGATTTTGCAACTGGGTGAGCTTTTCTATTCTCAGTAATCCCGATTGACTTAAGCGCGCGACATACAATTCGCCACCATAGGATTTCACTTTAACTTGGTCATCGCACAAGGTGGGTATGGTTTTCGTGATCTGCAGACCGGACTGACCCATTGAGCTTGTGTTTGATAGTGATAAAAAATTTAATCTGCACAGAGAATCATAACTTGCCATGGCGTCGCCATGGGTAAAATCGCCCATGAGAATAATATTTTGCCCCTCGGGAACCCGATACTGTTGGGCAGGCTCAATCTGAACAGACTTCCACAATGGCAACACTTGAACGACCAAATGCCACAGCAATAGTCCCAACATCAACAGCACACACCAACCGGCAATCCCAATCAGGTAAGCAATCAGCCGGTTTTTAACCCTTCGTCGCTGAGCTATTTTACCGATTTCGCCGTTTTCCATTGTAGATTCGTGTGACGACAAATGATCCACGCTACCAACCAATTCTAATCGAGTGCGGCTAGTGTAATGGATTTAAGGATTCGGGCAAGTGTCTGAGCTTTTTTGCTTAAGCTATGGTTATTTTTGATGTATAAAACAGGTGTCGGTAATTGGTATAAATCCCAATATCCTAAAGGAAAACACTATTGGATAGAGGTAAATAGTCGCAGTTAGCGGTAAAGTATGCGCTATGCTAACAATACACTATTCCCAACAAGAATAAGGAATGAGATATGAAGTCAATGATCCTGACTTTGATCGGCAAAGACAAGCCCGGCTTGGTGGAATCCCTGGCGCAAAAAGTATATGAAATGGAAGGCAATTGGTTAGCGAGTAATTTCTCCTATATGGGAGGTCACTTTGCTGGATTCCTCGAAGTGGACATTCCCGAGCAAAACCATGCTGGACTGATAGAATGGTTGCATGCCCATCCGGCTTTGACAATTCATTCGGTTAAATCAGATGATACTAGTGTGACCGACACTACCATTGCCGAAATAGATATTATGGGCAACGACAAGCCTGGCATAGTTCAAGAACTGACTGCGACCTTGAGTCAATTCAATATTAATATTATTAAATTTGAATCCAGTTGCGAAAGTGCGCCCAACTGGGGCAGCTTGTTATTTAAAGCCCATGCAAAGGTGTCGATTCCAGCAAACTTTGAAATTGATGCTCTATCTGATGCCTTAGAAGGTATCGCCAATGATTTGGTGGTTGATGTGGCATTGCGATGAACCGCAAATCCAACTTCCATTTCATAGAGATGTCACATAAACAGTTGACCATTAACAACATTTTACGATGTAGCCCCGACACTAGGTAAATTATGACCCCAAATGAGCTGTATTATCCCAAAGAATTGAGTTGGCTTGCGTTCAACGAGCGGGTGCTGCAAGAAGCCGCAGACAAAGAAAATCCTATCGTGGAGCGAATTCGTTTTCTCGGTATTTATTCCAGCAATATGGACGAATTTTATCGGGTCCGTGTCGCCGAAGTTAAACGACAGATTTACATTCATATGGATGAAGGTAATGAAGATGCTGCCAACAATACTAAGATGTTGATGGAAAAGATTCAGCAAAAAGTAGTGGTGATGACAGACAACTTCGAATCAGTCTATGAGGATGTGATCAAGGGTCTGGCCCGTTACAATATCCATATTATTGATAATAATAGCTTGTCTGATTTCCAACGGGATTGGCTAATAAATTATTTTAAAAACAAAATATTACGCCATATTGCTCCCATACTCATTCATAAAAAAGTCGACTTAGTGCATCGCCTTAACGACTTTGGCACTTATTTGTATGTGGCAATTCGCCGCAAAGACAAGGCTACCCAGTATGCCACCATTGAACTGCCAACCGAGGCCATGTCCCGTTTCATATTGATACCACCGGAAAAGTCTCGCAAAAAGAAACACATCATACTCATAGATGATGTGATCCAACTTTGCCTTGATATCATCTTTAAAGGATTTGTAGAATTCAATGAATTAGAAGCCTATTCGTTCAAAGTAACCCGGGATTCTGAATACTCTATCAACGACGAAATTGATGAGAGTTTTGTTGAGAAGATGTCGGAGAGTATGAAGCAGCGCTTGATCGCCGAACCCGTGCGAGTGATCCACGACGCAGATATGCCTGAAGAGATGCTTAAAAATTTACGTAAACGCCTGAAGATTTCAAATTATGATAGTTTGATAGCCGGCGGGGCTTATCGTAATTTCAAAGATTTCATCGGCTTCCCCAATGTCGGTCGTAGTTATCTTGAGAACCCCAAACTTCCCTCGATAAACGCCAAGGTATTCACGGATTTCGATACGGTATTTGATGCCATCAAGCACAAGGACATTCTGCTTTATTATCCCTACCACCGTTTCTTACATTTTACTGAATTTGTTCGCCAAGCAGCCTTTGACCCCAACGTAAAACATATCCGCTTGAATATTTATCGTGTAGCGACTAAGTCGCGCATTGTCAGCTCGTTAATTGACGCTGTAGATAATGGTAAAACCGTTACTGTGGTGGTGGAGCTACGAGCCAGATTTGACGAGGAAGCCAATATTGAATGGTCCAAGACCATGACAGATGCCGGTATACGTGTAGTTCTGGGCTCACCTTCATTTAAAATACACAGTAAACTTTGTGTAGTCAGCCGCGAGGAAAATGGTCAACTTGCCCATTATGCCCACTTTGGAACAGGTAACTTTAACGAAAAAACCGCTAAAATTTACACCGACTTTAGTTTGTTTACTCGCAATCAAGAGCTTGCACAAGAAGCAATCTGGGTATTTGACCTGATTCAACTGCCTTATCGCAGAAATAAATTCCAGCACCTGCAAGTGTCACCATTAAATGCCCGCACTAAGATTCAAATTTTGGTGCGTCAAGAAATTCAAAATGCTATAGCCGGCCTGCCCTCAGGGATCACTCTCAAGGTCAATAATCTGGTTGATCAACAACTGATTGATGATCTTTACCGCGCCAGTCAAGCGGGCGTAAAGGTCAACGCAATTGTCAGAGGCATGTGTTCTCTCTTGCCTGGCATCAAAGGGATGAGTGAAAACATCTTTATTACCAGTATAGTGGATAGGTTTTTAGAGCATCCTCGAGTGATGGTTTTCAAAAATGCCGGTCAGCCTAAAGTGATAATATCTTCGGCGGATTGGATGGGCCGCAATATGGACAACCGTATAGAAGTGGGTTGCCCAGTCTACGATGAAGAGCTTAAGCAGCGCATTATTGCTATTTTGGATATTCAGCTAAGAGATACCATCAAAGCGCGTATCATAGATGCCGAACAAACTAATCGATATGTTAAAAGGGGCAATCGCAAAAATATTCGCTCTCAAGTTGAAACATATCACTTCCTAAAAGCATTGGAATAAGGCAAGGTTCGAACTTAACCTTTAGACCTCACTTTTTGGCTATACCACATAGAGAAACTAATGCCTGAGATAAGCGATGTGCTCAACAATATAGAGTCCCGTCCTTCCGTCCAAGTAGCTGCATTGGATATTGGTTCCAATAGCTTCCACTTGGTGGTGGCGCGTATTGTTGCCGATAATGTGCAAATTTTGCATCGCGTAAAACAAAAAGTGCGCTTAGCCGACGGCCTAGATAAAAACAATCGGCTGTCTCAAGAAGCCATCGATCGCGGTCTTGCCAGTCTACAAGTGGTGGCTGAAAGCCTGCAAGGCTTTGAGCCTGATACGGTGAGAATCGTAGCGACTTATACCTTACGTAAAGCCAAAAATGCCAAAGACTTTATCAAAGCGGCTAAAAAGATTTTACCCTACCCCATTGAAGTCATATCCGGCATCGAAGAAGCACGTTTAATTTATTCAGGTGTTGCCCATACGGTCCAAAACGCTGGTCAAAGACTAGTAGTAGATATAGGTGGTGGCTCTACCGAATTTATCATCGGCGATGGTTTTGAAACCAAAATATTACGCAGTTTGCAAATGGGCTGTGTGAGTTACACCAACCAATTTTTTAAAGATGGAAATCTTTCATCTTCTGCGTTTAAAAAAGCCATTACCGCCGCTCAGCAAGAGTTAGAATTAATCGATAACAAATATTTACGGTTAGGTTGGCAAAGCTGTTTTGGTACATCTGGCACTATCAAGGCAATTGTATTGCAGGCACAGGCTCTTAATGAGAATGGTCCTGAAGGCTTTGTCAGTATAGATGCCCTTAAAAAACTGCGAGAACTGAGCATAGAAGCTGGGCATACCGACAAACTAGCGCTTTCCAGCATTACCGAAGACCGTATACCGGTTTTTGCTGCGGGCTTGTCTATCTTGATTGCCGTATTTAAAAGCCTGAAGATTTTGTCTATGGAGTATTCTGCTGCGGCTCTGCGTGAGGGAGTTATTTATGAAATGGAAGAACAACTTGCCCATCATGATATCCGTGAACGCACGGCGCAAAGTTTGTCTACCCGTTATGACGTTGACATAGACCAGGCCAGACGGGTACATGACACCACTTTGTATATCTATGACAAAAGTCGTAAAGCGTGGAAGATTGGCGGGCAACAGCATCGCAACATGTTAGAGTGGGCAGCCCTGTTGCACGAAGTGGGCCTGCAAATTAATTCCCGTGGTGTTCAGCGTCATTCCGGCTATATCCTACAGAATGTTGATTTGTACGGATTTAATCAAGAACAGCAAAACCTGTTGGCGACACTCGCCCGTTTTCATCGTAAAAAATTGCGCCTCGAAGAATTGCCCGAATTCTGGCAGTTCGACCCTGACACAGTAAATAAACTGCTGATTATCCTGCGCCTCGGTGTATTACTTAACATCAAGCGCCAAGATAATATTTTGCCAGAGTTCGAGGTTGATGTATCAGACAATCAAGTGTTACTGCGTTTCCCCCAAGGTTGGCTAGAAAATAAACCGATTTTCAGTGCCGATCTGGTCCGCGAGGCTGAACAATTAAAGGTATTGCAATATAGCTTAAGCTTTGAATAGTGCTAAGGTGTCAAGCGTACTCAAGATGGGCGTCAATATTACTCAACAGTAATCTGAAGCCTTCTTTGAGGTGTGTGGGGATTAATTGGGTGCGAAGATAGTAAGGCGCGCGCATTCCATTGTAGTCAATCACAGGACCAATCTGCTCAAAGGGCAAACCCACAAACTGCATGCTTTTTACTAAGCGAGGTTCGACCATAATATAGCAATGGTTTATTCCTTCTCTTAGCACCACCGCCGCCACAGTAAGATACAAGCCGACGGATATAAACGGGAAACAGCGTATTTCACTTTCCGAGTAGGTCATTTGATTGATCACCCCCATCTCTGCACCGGAATGATGATCGATCTCTCTGCGGCGAAATTTAAGGGGTACGGTCAATCTAGATATTTCACACATTTTCTCAAGCCGCAAATCAGCTGGGTGAAGTGCACTGGCCGAAAAATTTTGATGGACAAACTTTTGCATTGGCAGCAACTGACCCTCTTGAGTCGGTCTGACGATTCGAACTGAGCCAGCGACTTGGCTAGTGTGTTGATGAATCAATGCGCAATGGGTGGAATACCCATCGAATTCGTCTATTTCCAAACCATTGGATTGGATGGGCTCAAAGCCCATTTCCTTGGCGTAAACATCATGGCGCATTTGATAGGTCTGTTGTCTAAGCAGTTCAGAGTTAGCTATGACCGGCCTGAAGCTATTGGAGAATTGTTCTGATATTGATAAGGCTTTTTTATTGATGCTGTAGGCATGAGCTCTTCTTACCACAGGTTTTATTAACCGGCTGTTTTTGATACTCGATATACTACGTTGTTTTTTTGACAATATCACATACCTACTTGGCCAATATATTTATAAAAAATCAATAGATTCAATTCTTTATATTCTTTCTAAGCCCGTCCTAAATATTCATCAATTAATTCAGACAGTCGTTCTTGCAAGTGTTCCTCGAAGTCTTCGAGCTCTTTATTGAACACCTGCAAATAAAGCTCTGCTTGATCGTAATTTAATAACTTACCATTAGTTTTATATTCAGTCTCTGCCATTGACTTGTCATAACGGGGCACAATAACCCAGCGAATAAAATCAGAATCCAGTCCAGCCACGGCCTTTTTAGCATGCTTGCAGAAACCTTCTATATGATCTATTCCATCCGGACCTAAGCAGCCAGGTTCCACCCTGAAAGTTACCGTAAGTTTCTTATATAAAGGTAATGGAAGTTCAAAGTCCATAACCGCTCCCTATTGCTGCTGTGCAAATAATATAGCCAAGGCTAAGACTAAAGGAAACAAAAAAAAACCGGACTAGCGTCCGGTTCGAGAAAAACCGATAGATAGTTAGCTAATGGACGCCTGATAAATACTTTCTATTGATTCGTCTAAGGTTTTTCCAAACTCAGCATCAGACTGCTGTGCCGAAAGACCCTCCGACAAGGCTCTTGAAAAGCTAGCGATCATTCCCTTATTTTCACTCAAGCGACGATTCGCTTCTTGCCTATTATAACCACCCGATAGAGCGACCACTTTTAGTACTCGTGGGTGTGCAATTAAGCTGTCATAAAAACCTGCAACATCAGGTAGTGTTAATTTCAACATCACATTTTGGGTTTCAGGTAATGCATCTAAGTGGTTTAGTAACTCACCTTTTAACAGTAGCTCAGCAGCGGCTTTTTCAGGACTGTTGATATCGATTTCCGGTTCAATAATGGGCACTAAACCTTTGGCTAGTATTTGAGCACTGACCTCGAATTGCTGCTTCACAATGGCATGCACACCATCCTTGTTAGCTAACTTAATAACCGAACGCATTTTAGTGCCAAATACCCCCTTGTCATTGGCTTTATCAAGTAACTGATCCAACCCCGGTATATCTTTCATCAATTGAACACCATCTTTTTCATCGAGTAAGCCTTTGTCCACTTTGAGGAAAGGAATGACTTGCTTTTCTTCCCATAGATATACCGAACTAGCTAGGCCTTCTATTTCACGATCCAAGGTGTTTTCAAACAAGATGGCGCCTAACACTCGCTTACCATTGAAGGCTTCATTGGTAATGATGCGTGTCCGCATCTGATGAACTTGATCGTACATTTGTTCATCACCAGAATACTGATCTTCATTCACCCCATAAAGCTTTAACGCTTTTGGCGTGCTGCCACCACTTTGGTCAAGTGCAGCAATAAAGCCATTAACAGTGTGTAATTTTTTAAGCATATCTAATTGAGCTTGTGAAGCCATTCGCGACACTCCTTTATAGTAGAATACAAATTATAGGTTGAGCGCTTCGAAGCGCCTCTTATTAGTTACTTTAGTTTAACAAAGCTGAACTAGGGTACCTGCTTCCAGCTTGAGCAAATCGTATTATTTCTTGCCCCGTTGCTCCAACATAGCAACAGCTGGTAGGGTTTTCCCTTCCAAAAACTCTAAAAATGCACCACCGCCGGTGGAAATATAGGAGATTTTATCGGCGATATCATACTTGTCGACTGCCGCAAGCGTATCACCACCACCGGCAATCGAAAAGGCTGAGCTGTTAGCGATGGCCATGGCTATGGCTTTGGTCCCTTCGCCAAACTGATCAAACTCAAATACTCCCACTGGACCATTCCAGACAATGGTGCCGGCTTTTTCAATCAATTTGGCCAATTCTGCAGCTGTTTGAGGGCCAATATCAAAAATCATATCTTCGGCCGCAACCTCAGAAACATCCTTTAGGGTGGCAACAGCGGAGTCTGAAAATTCAGTTCCCGTCACTACATCTACCGGAACAGGGATAGTTGCACCATTGCTTTTGGCAACTTTCATTAAACGATTTGCTTCATCAATCAAATCGGCTTCGTATAAAGATTTCCCGACATTGTGACCTTGAGCAGCAATGAAGGTATTGGCAATGCCGCCACCAATGATAAGCTGATCGACCTTAGATGAAAGAGAATCTAATACGGTGAGTTTAGTTGATACCTTTGAGCCGCCAACAATGGCAAGCATCGGCCTCGCTGGCTTGTCTAAGGCTTTACTCAAGGCTGCAAGCTCATCTGATAGTAATGGCCCAGAACATGCCACTGGAGCGAATTTAGCCACGCCGTGGGTTGATGCTTGTGCTCTGTGTGCCGTGCCAAATGCATCCATCACGAAGATGTCACACAAAGCGGCATATTGTTTGGCTAAATTTTCGTCATCTTTACTCTCACCAGAATTAAAACGCACATTTTCTAGCACTACAAGCTCACCCGCTTTAAGCTCTAAGCCCTGCAAGTAATCTGTTGCTAACTTGACGGGCACATCAAGGGCTTCTTGTAGATAATCGACTACTGGCTGAAGGGAATATTCTGCATCAAACTGCCCTTCGGTTGGGCGTCCAAGATGAGACATTACCATCACCTTCGCCCCAGCTTTTAACGCATGTTCAAGAGTAGGAATAGCCGCTTTCAAGCGCGCATCAGAGGTCACTTTGCCATCTTTGACTGGTACATTTAGATCCTCGCGGATGAGCACTCTCTGGCCAGCAAGCGACAGCTCAGTCATATTGATAATCGACATAGATTTTCCTTTATTTATCACGTTTAAATGTATAGTTAACTTTCATTTAAGCTTGGGCTAAACATAGCCTGAGCAGTATCGATCATTCTGTTTGCAAATCCCCACTCATTGTCACACCAGACAAGTGTTTTGACCAACTGTTTATGGCTGACTCGGGTCTGGGTGCCGTCTACGATGCAAGAGCGCGAATCATGATTGAAATCAACGGACACCAAGGGCTCTTCGGTATAACCTAAGATCCCAGATAACCTTCCCAGACCAGCTTGTTGAAGGGCATGATTAACATTTTCAATACACACTTCTTGGGCCAAAGTCACGCTTAAATCCATCGCGGTCACATTGATGGTAGGAACCCGTACAGCAATGGCTTCAAATTTACCGGAAAATTTCGGCATAATACGTTCAATACCCGCCGCAAGTCGGGTATCCACTGGAATAATAGATTGGCTAGCTGCACGAGTCCTGCGCAAATCGGGGTGATAGGCATCGATAACTTGTTGATCATGCATTGATGAGTGAATAGTAGTAATAGTGCCGCTGAGCACTTCAAAGGCCTCATCGAGAACCTTGATCACTGGAACGATACAATTAGTGGTACACGAACCATTAGATACGATGCGATCAGCCGTTTGCAATTGATCTTCATTAATGCCAAAAATCACTGTGGCATCCATGTCCGGTGTGGATGGATGGGAAAACAACACTTTTTTTGCACCTTGTGCGATGTGGATCTCGGCATCTGCGCGATCGTTGTGCACACCTGTGCATTCCATCACCAGATCAATGTTTAAATCAGCCCAAGGCAGACCATCTAAGTTGCGCTGCTGTAATAACTCAATTTTATCGCCAGCTACATCCAAAATGTTGCCCTGCAAACTAACCGGAAATTTAAAGCGGCCGTGCGCCGTGTCATATTTTAGCAAATGCGCAATGCCAACCGGTTCGGCAATCTCGTTTATTGCAACCACTTGGATATGTTGATTGCGGCCTGTTTCATATAAGGCGCGTAAAACATTGCGACCTATACGACCAAAGCCGTTAATTGCGATACGTATCATTAGACTCTTAAACGTAAAGGGGCGCTTATTATGCGCCCCGATTTATCAAATATGCTAATTAAGATTAGCAACGGTCAGGGATTAAAGCAGATTTTCCGCCGCTGCTACAACCGCATCGACAGTAATACCAAAGTGTTTCAGTAATGCGCCACCAGGAGCGGACTCACCAAAGGTACTCATGCCGACGATTGCGCCGTCAAAACCGACATATTTATGCCAGAAGTCCACGTGCGCTGCTTCCACTGCAACTCGTTTGGTCACAGAACTAGGCAGAACAGATTGTTTATAATCAGCATCTTGAGCATCAAATACATTGGTACTTGGCATAGAGACTACTCGAACCCCGTGACCTTTTTGGGTCAATTCAGCAGCCGCATCTACTGCTACAGCCACTTCTGAACCTGTTGCGATCAAGATAACATCAGGTGTAGATGCGCAATCCACTAGCACATACCCGCCTTTAGCCACATTCACCAATTGGGCGTCGTTGCGAGATTGAGCAGGCAATCCCTGACGACTAAAGACTAACGCACTAGGACCATCTTTACGCTCAATCGCGGCTTTCCAGGCTACTGCTGTTTCAGCACCGTCACATGGACGCCATGTAGTAAGATTAGGCGTAAGGCGTAAGTTAGCGACTTGTTCAATAGGTTGGTGAGTTGGGCCATCTTCACCTTGACCAATTGAATCATGGGTGTAAACAAAGATGTTCGGGATACCCATTAATGCGGCCATACGAACTGCATTACGTGCATATTCCATAAACATTAGGAAGGTTGCGCCATAAGGACGGAATCCGCCATGCAAACCAATACCATTCATGATACCGGTCATGCCAAATTCGCGCACTCCGTAAAAAATATAGTTGCCATTTGCATCATCTTTAGTGATGCCTTTTGAGCCAGACCACAAGGTTAAGTTAGAACCGGCTAAATCAGCAGAACCACCCACTACTTCAGGTAGCAAACTGGCAAAGGCTTCGATAGAATTTTGCGAGGCTTTACGGCTAGCGATGTTTTCGGCTTTGCTTTGTGAAAACTTAATGAAGTCATCGGCTTTTTGTGCAAAATCCGCCGGTAACTCGCCTTTTAGTCTGCGGGTTAATTCTGCCGCTAATTCTGGATGAGCCCTTTGGTAATCAGCCAATTGCGCATTCCACTGCTGCTCTTTATCTGCACCAGATTTTTTAGCATCCCACTGAGCGTATATATCATCAGGAATAACAAAGGCATCATATTTCCAGTCCAATGCCTTGCGAGTAGCGACAATTTCATCTGTACCAAGAGGAGAACCATGGCTATCATGACTGCCGGATTTGTTTGGTGAGCCGAACCCTATAACGGTTTTACAGCAGATCATAGTTGGACGAGTTATATCAGACTTAGCCGTTTCTATTGCGGCTTTAATCGCTTCAGGATCATGACCGTCTACATCGGCAATGACTTGCCAGCCGTAAGATTCAAAGCGTGCAGGTGTGTCGTCCGTAAACCATCCCTGAACTTCACCGTCGATTGAGATGCCATTATCATCCCAAAATGCAATCAATTTGCCCAAACCCAAGGTGCCTGCCAATGAACAGACTTCATGGGAAATACCTTCCATCAAGCAGCCGTCGCCTAGGAAGCAATAGGTAAAGTGATCTACGATATCGAAACCCGGTTGATTAAACTGTGCAGCAAGCATTTTTTCGGCAATTGCCATACCGACCGCATTGCTCACACCTTGCCCAAGTGGACCTGTGGTGGTTTCAACACCCGGAGCATAACCGTATTCTGGGTGACCTGGTGTTTTCGAGTGCAATTGGCGGAAGTTTTTCAATTCTTCAATGGGTAACTCGTACCCCGTCAAATGCAGTAGCGAATAAATCAACATCGAACCATGGCCATTCGACAAGATAAAGCGATCTCGGTTAGCCCAGTCTGGATTGGCTGGATTATGGTTTAGGAAATCACTCCATAACACCTGAGCTATATCAGCCATACCCATTGGGGCGCCAGGATGTCCTGAGTTAGCTTTCTGGACTGCATCCATGGATAAAGCACGTATGGCGTTGGCGAGTTCTCGACGTGAAGGCATAAGGTCTCCTGCAATTTGTTGCGTTAAGCTTGATCAAAGTCTGGCAGGATTGCGTAAGACACTGATTAGTTAGCTTGTATTCAATTTGGGCTGGTCATTTTCTACTAGCCACAGATGAACTGCAACGCTTATTCATTATTGATTATACTTTTTTTGCTTACGTTTTAGTGGAAACCATTCTGAACGGATAGACATTTGGACGTCTAGATGGAAAGACTGGTAATTTACTATTTTCAAGTTACAATGACCTTATTGATGACGTTATTACGTTAAGTTCTACTTTTATTGTTTAGGAATACTGATGACAACACACCTATTTACATCTGAATCCGTCTCTGAAGGGCACCCGGATAAAATCGCAGATCAAATCTCTGATGCCGTGTTAGATGCCATTCTCATCCAAGATCCCAAAGCTCGTGTAGCTTGCGAAACATATGTCAAAACAGGTATGGTTTTGGTCGGTGGCGAAGTCACTACTTCTGCATGGGTTGATATTGAAGAACTTACCCGCAAAACGGTTCGAGAAATAGGTTACACCCATTCGGATATGGGTTTTGACGCTGATTCTTGTGCGGTCCTTAACGCCATAGGTAAACAGTCTCCAGATATCAATCAAGGTGTTGATCGCAGCAGACCAGAAGATCAAGGCGCTGGTGACCAAGGACTAATGTTCGGTTACGCAAGTGACGAGACCGATGTCCTAATGCCAGCACCTATCACCTACTCTCATCGATTGGTGAAGCGTCAGGCCGAGATCAGGAAAAGTGGCAAGTTAGATTGGTTACGTCCTGATGCTAAAAGCCAGGTGACCTTTATTTATGAAGACAACCAACCAGTAGGTATTGACGCAGTTGTGTTGTCCACTCAGCATTGTGATTCAATCAGTACAGCAGATTTGCAAGAAGCGGTGATGGAAGAAATCATTAAGCCCGTGCTGCCTGAAAAGTGGCTAACCAAGTCAACTAAGTATCTGATAAACCCGACCGGTCGCTTTGTAATTGGCGGGCCAATGGGGGATTGCGGACTAACGGGTCGTAAAATTATCGTTGATACATACGGCGGTATGGCTCGACATGGTGGTGGTGCCTTCTCTGGTAAAGATCCCTCTAAGGTTGACCGTTCTGCTGCATATGCAGGACGTTATGTGGCGAAAAACATCGTTGCTGCGGGTCTAGCTAAACGTTGTGAAATTCAGGTGTCTTATGCAATTGGGGTAGCTGAGCCTACTTCAATAAATATCGAAACCTTTGGAACAGGTGTGTTGTCTGACAGCCAGTTGACCGCTTTGGTCCGTGCACATTTTGACCTTCGTCCTTATGGATTGATCAAAATGCTCGACTTAGAGCGCCCAATATATCAAGCCACAGCTGCATACGGTCATTTTGGTCGCGAAGAGTTTCCTTGGGAAGCAATTGATAAAGCAGAAGAACTCAAAGCCGCTATATAACTTTTGCTGCTTAATATGAAAAACGGCACCTTAGGGTGCCGTTTATATTTTTTAGCATAAGGCTGGGTACCAGTCTTAATATTCGTCATCTGAATAACAGAAACCTGCATCAGTGGCTTTTACGCTGACCGAATTAGCCATTCTGACTCTGACACATTGACCTTCCTCAGCAGGGAAATAATCCAAAACAACAATCACCGAGTCACCATCCACAGCGAGCAAATGATATTCATAACCATATCTTGGTCCTTCGGACAACGCGGTAATCAATCCACCAAAGAACGCACTGACTGTGGCTCCAACGAGCATATCTGCGCTATTACCATGGGCATTTTCTAATGCCCCCCACAGCCCCCATACAGCCATGCTTTCGCCCACTTGAGACTCAAATTCAACATCATTAATAGCTTCAACGTGGGCATAGAAGTCGGTTACTAGTTGATTTCTGTCGGCATAATTATCATGCGAAGTCGCGCAACAACTTAACAGAAATGGCAAACTAACACTCAGCCATGGAATTAAGGGTGTTTTCATAATTTCGTCAGTTTAATTTTCAAGAGAGTTTATAATAAAGTTCCAATTCTGAATTTAAGCTTAACAAGCTGTAGAATAATAACCCTATATTTACCACTTAGTAATGGATACTCACGATGAAGAAAAGGTTTTTACAATCATTAGTCATTGCAGCGACAACTGCCACCTTGGTTGCTGCTTGCGCAACATCTCCCACAGGCAGAAGCCAATTGAAGTTGTACTCGAAAAATCAATTAGCGGATATGGGGACCCAAGCGTTTGATTCGATGAAAACTGAACAAAAGGTCTCGAAAACGCCAGTAGAGAATGAGTTTGTGACCTGTGTGGCTTCTTATATTACCAAGCATGTACCAAAAGAGGTGTTCGATGGAACATGGGAATTAGTGGTGTTTGAAGATGAACAAGTTAATGCATTCGCCTTACCAGGGGGCAAAATTGGGGTATACACTGGACTGTTAAACGTGGCTGAAAATCAACATCAACTGGCCGCCGTAATTGGCCATGAAGTGGGCCATGTAATAGCAGAACATGGTAACGAAAGAATGTCTAACTCGGCCCTCATCGGAATCGGTCTAGAGGCGACCAATCAAATCCTGCAAAGTAATGAAGTCGGCAGCAGTAATATGATTATGGCGGCCATAGGTGTGGGCGTTCAAGTAGGCGTGCAATTGCCCTTCAGCCGCACCCATGAAAGTGAAGCAGACCTAATTGGTTTGGATTTAATGGCAAGAGCAGGATTTGATCCTCGTCAATCGGTTAATCTTTGGCAAAACATGGATAAAGCAAGTGGTGGTAATCGTCCACTGGAATTTATGTCTACCCATCCATCTCCTAACACTAGGATTAAAGATTTACAGGCCAATATGGCAAAAGCACAACAGCTCGCATCTTCAACTAACGACAAACCTAATTGTCATAAATAAGCCAAAAAAAAATGCCGTTCACCTTAGGTGAGCGGCATTCTTTAAGCAAAAGATGTTTAGTCTTCTACTTTATGTAAATGTACATCCATTTGAGGATATGGAATACCGATATTTTCTTGGTCGAAACGTAATTTCACAGCTTCAGTGAAATCAAATTTTACTGCCCAATAATCAGCAGATTTAACCCAAGGTCTTACCACGAAGTTAACACTGTTATCTGCTAGTTCTGCAACGGCTACTGTTGGAGCAGGCTCTTTTAAGATCCGCTCATCAGCATTAACCATTTCAATTAGCACTTCTTTGGCTTTTTTCAGATCTGCGTCATAAGAAATTCCCACAACCATATCAACACGACGTGTTTCTTTAGCTGAATAATTTATGATATTCCCGCCGTATATGGCGCCATTAGGCACAATAACTTCTTTATTGTCACCAGTAGTCATTATTGTATTGAAGATAGTAATATCTTTAACCACACCAGCTGTACCACCTGCTTCAATAAAATTACCACGAGTAAAGGGGCGGAAAACTAGCAACATCACACCTGAAGCAAAGTTCTGTAAAGAACCTTGCAAAGATAAACCTATGGCCAAGCCTGCAGCACCTAAGATAGCAACCATTGATGTGGTGTTAACACCTAACTCATTTAACGCGGCAATAATAACGAACAACATCAATACTGCATGCACAATAGATTTTAAGAAATCTATTAGCATATCGTCGTATTTAGAACGGCCTAACACTTTGCCAAATACGTTCACTAGCATCTTGACAACAATTTTACCTATGAAATAAATCAGAAGTGCGAAAATGATATTTGTTCCCCATGGGATCAAATACGTTTCGACCAATTCTGACACATTTATGTCTTCCATTAATTCTCTCCCGAGCTTGCTTTGATTATTAGTATGGTGGAATAGCTCGACTGCTCGAAAGCAACACATAAATAATGCACGCGAGTGTGAGCAGTCCAAGTTCATCTTTCCACGTCGAAATGATAGACGAATCAATAAGATATGCACTCTTTATTTTGACCAAAGGGCGATTAAACAAATAATGCGCAAAAGGCTTACAGATTAAGGGTTGATCACTTACAAAGGTATACGAGATCTTGTGGTGTTTTTCCACTTCATTGTCATTGTCCTGTCAAAATTACGCTTTAGAATCTCCCCATTGAAAATAAGTAAAAATTTAATGTGTTGAATTTAATAGTTATTTAAAAAAATACCGGATTATGAATGTAGGAAGTTCAACATTTGTACAAAACGCTGCTATAATTACGCTCCCTTAGATAGGGTCAGCGTAATATTTTTAAAGGAATTGAAAATGTTAATTATCTCACTAATTTTCCTGAGTTTAGTGATTCTTTTGATATTTTGTCTCTCAAAAGACACAGGTGAAAATACCGTACACGCCCGCAGACACAAAGCTGTAATTCAGCAGCAAAAGAGTCCTGACATCGAGCAAGCCGCCCTTAATCAAGCTGATGCGATTAACGTAAATTAGGCTAAATAATTATCGGCAGACTGGGGTCTGCCGATTTCATTTCCGGCCAACTCAATTAACCGCTTGTCATCCTTTCGATGATTGATACCATATTCAATATCTAAACTTACTCGTGCAATCTTGACTATGCGTATACCCAGAATCTTTCATCCCGACCTATTGGTCGTAGACCAGGTGGTCGAACTCAGTGCTGATGCAGCCAATCACATAGCGAATGTTTTGCGTCTTAACGAAGGTCACCCCATTGTGCTGTTTAATGGTGACAACAATGAATATAGCGCTGAGTTGACGGTGGTTAAAAAACGTCAGGTGTGCGCCATGGTGGATGCAAAATTATCAATCAGTGTTGAATCTCCTCTTAAAATCCACTTGGGCCAAGGAGTATCCAGAGGCGACCGGATGGATTTTGCCATACAAAAAGCGGTAGAGCTGGGAGTGGATGAAATCACTCCCCTTTTAACTGAGCGCTGTGGGGTGAAATTGAGCCAAGACCGGTGGCTTAAGAAGCAGCAGCAGTGGCAAAAATTAGTCGCTGCAGCGTGTGAACAATGTGGTCGGAACATTATACCTAGTGTAAACCCTTGCATCTCCTTTAGCGATTGGGTGAGCCAATCCACCAATCAATTGCGCTTAACCTTGCACCCAAGATCAGACAAAAGCATTAAACATCTGACGATTCCTGCAGCAGGTGTCAGATTATTGATAGGTCCAGAGGGAGGATTTTCCGACAGTGAGATTTACGCTGCTGAACAAACAGGCTTTCAAACCGCGCAGATGGGACCTCGGGTATTGCGTACCGAAACGGCAGCCATTGCAGCCATATCGGCATTACAGGCTATCCATGGTGATCTGTAACTCAAGGTCTCAACTATCTTGGCCACCGCTAATAGTCTTTAAATTAGCAAAAACGATGCCGTTAGCCCATAAAAAAACGGGCTAACGAATAGTTAACTGGCCGCACACTCATCACGATATTCTTTTGGTGTTTTATCAAAATGTTTTCTAAACACTGCATACATGTATTGCAAAGATGGGTAACCACAAATACTGGCAATTTCACTGGTTTGTACTTCACCTTGTTGCAGCATTTTACAAGCTCGAGTTAATTTTTCGTTGTGGATTTCAGTGTGGATACTGTGTCCTAACCCTTCACTGAAACGATTCTCCAAATTAGACCGAGAAATACCAACGTAATCTAACACCTGATCCACTTTAATCCCTCTGCAGGCATTTTGGCGAATGAAATGCATTGCCTGGATAACATAAGGGTCTTTCAACGCTTTGAAGTCTGTCGATTGTCGCTGTGCAACTCCCACTGGTGGGACCTTGACGATTTTATTCTTCAGATTAGGATTATCTAGGCGATGATGAAGTAACTTTGCGGCCTGATAGCCCATTTCAAAGCACCCTTGGGTCACCGAACTTAAGCTAATCCGACTCAGGTTGCGGGCGATGTCATCATCATCTATCCCGACAATGGAAATATGCTCAGGAACCATCTTGCCTATATGATCACAGGCTTGTAATAAGTGTCGTGCTCTGGCATCTGTGACGGCAATCACACCCACTGGATTGGGAAGGCTCTGCAACCAGTCAGACAAACGGTTCATACTATATTGCCAGGTTTCTGGCCGGGTAGGATGGCCTCGATAGATAGAGCATTCATAGCCATCTAATTTACATAACTTGATCACGGCATTTTCACGTTCAATTGCCCAGCGGTGGTTTTGATCCGGCGGAAAGCCATAAAATGCAAAACGCTCTAATCCTTTTTGCTTTAGATGTTCATAGGCCGAACGGATGACGGCCAAATTATCTGTAGCCACATAAGGAACATCCGGATAGTCGGCTTCATTTTCATAGGAGCCACCGACGCCAATGATCGGTAACTTGATGTTTTTCAGTGCACTTTGGAAGGATGGATCATCAAAATCGGCAATGATGCCATCACCTACCCACTCTTCAATATGTTCTAATCGCGCTAGACAATCTTCTTCAAGATACACATCCCAATCTACTTTGGATGATTGTAAGTAGTGACCAATACCTTCGATAACCTGACGGTCATAGACTTTGTTAGCATTGAAAAGTAACGAAATACTGTGCTTAGCTTTGTACATCAATACACCTTTAGTAAAACAGAAAATCTTATGTTTTTACAGATTCATTCATCTTAATACTAAATCTAATAATTAAAACAAAACACAAAGATTACGAAATTTAATTATTAAATATCATAATTGCTAGAAAATTGCGCATATTCGACTATGTTGCAATCAAAAAACTGGTGTAAAAGGCAATTTATGTATCTTGGCGTTGATTTAGGTACCTCAGGTATAAAAGTTATCCTCATGAATGAGGATGGTGGGTTAGTTGATAGCCAATCAGAATCCATTGCTATTTCCCGCCCTCAACCGCTGTGGTCCGAGCAAGATCCCAATGATTGGTGGCTGGCATTCGATGGGGCGATGAAGGCCCTTGCCAGTCGTCATGACATGCAAAAGATTAAGGCAATAGGTTTGTCTGGACAAATGCATGGCGCGACCTTGCTAGATAAACACAATCAGATACTCAGACCCGCGATTTTATGGAACGATGGTCGCTGCGAAGCACAGTGTAAAGCATTGGAAAAGCTCGTTCCGAATAGCCGGAACATTACCGGCAACATCATGATGCCTGGATTCACTGCACCTAAACTGTTGTGGGTCAAGGAACATGAACCTGAATTATTCGCTCAAATTCATAAAGTTTTGTTGCCCAAAGACTATTTAAGATTTCTACTGACCGGTGACTACGCATCCGATATGTCTGATTCAGCAGGCACCATGTGGCTGGATGTGGCAAAGCGTGACTGGAACGACGCTTTATTAACGGCCTGTGGATTATCAGTGCAACAGATGCCAACGCTATTCGAAGGCAATCAAATTACCGGACATCTGCATCCAGACATTGCTCAACACTGGAATATGCCTTCGGTACCTGTGGTTGCCGGAGCGGGCGATAATGCAGGTGGTGCCATCGGCGTGGGCCTAATCAAACCCGGACAAGCAATGATATCACTGGGGACTTCTGGGGTGTATTTTTTAGTAACGGATGGGTTTAGTGCCAATCCAGATATGGCGGTGCACAGTTTTTGCCACGCACTGCCTGAAACTTGGCATTTGATGTCAGTCACTTTAAGTGCCGCCAGTTGCTTGCAATGGTTCGCCGATGAAGTTGCGCAAAAATCTGTTGTCAACTTGTTGGCTCAGCTTGAACAAAGTCCAGTGGACCTACAGCACAGTCCGATATTTTTACCTTATCTCAGTGGTGAACGGACCCCACATAATAATCCTCATGCTAAAGGCAGCTTTTATGGTTTAACCCACAGCACTAACCAGACGAGTATGACCCACAGCGTATTAGAGGGCGTGAGCTTTGCTTTTGCCGATGGCATAGAAGCGTTACATGCATCAGGCGCTGCGGCAACAGAGATAACCTTGATTGGCGGTGGTGCAAAAAGCCCCTACTGGCGGCAAATGTTAGCGGATGTGCTCAATAGCAAAGTTATATTTCGCCAAGGCGGCGATGTTGGCCCTGCATTGGGGGCAGCACGTCTGGCTTGTTTGGCATTAGAGCCTGCGCGCTCGATTGATTCCATCTGCCCGGTACCTGAAACAGTAGAAGCCCATTATCCTGATCCCACTAAGATCTCGATGTACCAACAAAGGCGAAATATCTTTAAACAAGTATATGCATGCCTAGAACCGATGTTTAAACCCTAGACATCAAAAGAAAGCGCAAAACAGTAAGTACAATTCGTAATTGTTGCTTGGTGCATAACTCTTCAGACTTAAATCATATTATTGATATGTTTATCAAAGCCCCGAAAGGAGACCTTAATGTCGCAATACTTTAACAATATTGAAAAAATTTCCTATGAAGGCGTGGATTCCGATAATCCTCTTGCCTTTCATCATTACAATCCGGATGAGGTGATTTTGGGTAAAACCATGAAAGACCACCTTCGTTTCGCCGCTTGTTATTGGCATAACTTTTGTTGGGACGGTGTCGATGTATTTGGTCAAGGCACCTTTTCTCGTCCTTGGCTAAAGCCTGGCGAACCAATGGAAAGAGCCAAGCAAAAAGCTGACGTTGCGTTCGAGTTTTTCAACAAACTGAATATCCCCTACTATTGCTTTCATGATGTAGATGTCGCTCCAGAGGGCAATTCAATCAAAGAATATGTCAGTAATTTTGCTGAGATGGTCGATGTATTGGAAGCTAAGCAACAAGAAACTGGGGTGAAACTATTGTGGGGAACGGCTAATTTATTCAGTAATCCGCGCTATGCAGCCGGTGCGGCGACAAATCCTAACCCAGAAGTGTTTTCTTATGGCGTGACTCAGGTTTGCCATGCAATGAATGCGACAAAACGTCTTGGCGGCGAAAACTATGTGCTGTGGGGTGGTAGAGAAGGTTACGAGACATTACTCAATACCGATCTTCGTCAGGAGCGTGAGCAACTTGGCCGCTTTATGCAGATGGTGGTTGAACATAAACATAAAATAGGCTTCAAAGGCAGTTTGTTGATAGAGCCTAAACCACAAGAACCTACTAAGCATCAATATGATTATGATAGCGCCACCGTCTTTGGTTTTTTAAAGCAGTACGGTATCGAACAAGAATTTAAAATGAATATTGAGGCCAACCATGCCACTTTGGCGGGTCACTCATTCCATCATGAAGTAGCCACTGCTATATCTTTGGGTATTTTTGGCAGTATCGATGCGAACCGTGGTGATGCGCAAAATGGCTGGGATACAGACCAATTCCCCAATGCGGTAGAGGAACTCAGTTTAGTCATGTATGAGATTCTTAAATCGGGCGGTTTTTCGACGGGTGGCTTGAACTTCGATTGTAAACTTAGACGCCAAAGTTCTGATCCCGCAGATCTGTTTCATGGTCATATTGGTGGCATGGATCATATGGCATTGGCACTTAAAAAGGCTGCTCAGATCCTTGAAAATGACTTCTTAGCAGCAAAAGTTGCCGAACGTTACGCACTGTGGAACAAAGACTTAGGCAAGAGTATTTTAAACGGCGACTATTCGTTAGAGTCCATCGCAAAATACACAATCAACAACCAGTTGAACCCGCAACACGTGAGTGGTCAACAAGAGTTACTTGAAAACAAAGTGAATCGTATTCTGTACGGTTAGTCGCTAATTTTAACACACGTCCTAAGGCCTCTTCAGAGGCCTTTTTTATGTGCTAGTTAATCTAGCTTCATAATCAAAGCATGCAGTCCCAACCAAGCAGCTAGCCGCCTTGCAAGTAGATGATTCGCGCCAACCACAACCTAGCTGCCGACAACTACAAAAATGGCTTGATTGAGAGGGTATGATTACCCAACTCTGGTGTTAGATAAACTCTAGGCAAAAGAATCCCTCGTATTGACGAGGGATTTAGGTAATTAAACGTTGAAGCTTGCTCGACACAGCGAAGCTAATTTGGAGAAGGGTTATCCCTGCATATCTTCCAGCTCAGTGCCTTTTGTTTCATGTACGAACTTGATCACGAAGAATACCGAGATCAATGCGCATAGAGCGTAGAAACCATAGGCGCCAGCTAAACCAATACTCGCCAACATGATAGGGAATGTCATGGTAATCGCAAAGTTCGCAGACCACTGGAATAATCCGGCAATGGCTAATCCCGAGCCACGGATCTGATTTGGATACATCTCTCCTAACATCACCCACATAACCGGACCCCAAGATAGATTGAAGAAAAACACATAGGCATTAGCAGACACCAGTGCAAGGGTACCTAAGTTGCCTAAATCGAGATTGCCGTTAGCATCAAAATCGGCGCTGACAAAAGCAAACACCATTAATCCTAACGTAATTGTCATCCCCACAGAGCCTAAAGTTAGGAATGGCTTACGGCCGACTTTATCGATTAACAGCATGGTGATCACACAGGCAAGAATACTTACCGCGCCACTAATGATATTGATCAATAACGCATCGGATTCAGAAAATCCCACTGCTTGCCACAGTACCGCACCGTAGTAAAACACCACATTAATACCAACCAGTTGCTGGAAGACCGCTAAGCCTATGCCGACCCATACTATTTTGCGGACTTTACCGCTAACCTTATCAATCAAATCGCTAAACTTAGGGGTTTGATCACTGATCAATGAATCTTGGATTTCTTTTAACTTAGCGTCACCTTCTGACGCACCATAAAGTCTGACGAGCACCTTATGAGCCCTTTCGATCTGATTACTGATCACCAAATAGCGTGGACTTTCTGGAATAAAGAGTAAGGTCAACAGAAATAAACTGGCAGGCATCAGTTCAATCCAGAACATCCATCGCCAAGCAGCAAAATCCAGCCAAATATTAGCAGTTGAAATACCGGCAAAATCAGCTAGCAAATAATTACTCACAAAGGCACTAAATAAACCGCCAATAATCGCCACTTGTTGAATAGTGGTGAGTCGCCCTCGAATTCGAGCCGGTGCGATCTCACTGATGTATGCGGGAGCCATCACCGATGCAGCTCCCACAGCTAATCCACCAAGAATACGAAAGAATATAAAGGCCCCTGACGTATCCGCGTAACCTGAGCCCCAAGCACTGACAATAAAGAAGATCGCAGCGATAATCAAAATCGATTTACGACCTATATTATCAGCCAGCTTGCCCGCGAAAAAAGCCCCTAAGGCGCAGCCCAATAGCATACTAGCGACATTAAAACCGGTGCCCACGCTATCGGAATTGAAGGCTAGTTTAAGACCATCAACGGTGCCATTTATTACGCCGCTATCAAATCCAAACAAAAATCCACCAATAGTCGCCACGCAACTGACCATTACGATGAATAAAATATTCTCTTTTTCTTGGCTCAAGATATGCTCCTTGTTGTTATTCTTATTTATCTGCTTAACGGCAAGATAGGCTTGTTATTATTGTGCTTTCAATATGTTATCAACTTGTAACAGCGCGAGTATATAGACATCCACGGTTTGTGTAGCCATTTATCAATTTAAATAATGCACAAATTTGATCTCGTTATACATTTTTAGCCTTGAAATACACCTTATTGCTGCTCGTATGCATCAATAGTCTGAATAGAACCATCCTCTAAATGGGTCAAGGGTGTCATTTTCACGCTGCGTAAATGTGTTTTGCCACCAGACAAGGTACTGTCGTGATAAAACAAATACCACTGGCCGTTATATTCGGCGATAGAATGATGATTGGTCCATCCAATCACAGGGTTCAAAATCACTCCTTGATAAGTAAAAGGTCCAAGAGGATTGTCACCCACCCCATAGACAATTTTATGGGTATCGCCGGTAGAGTATGAAAAATAGTAACGTCCGTTGTACTTGTGCAGCCACGCCGCTTCAAAAAAACGTTTATCAGCATCACCTTGGGTTATCGGTTGACCGTCAGTGTCAAGTAACTGGACGTCTGTTATTTCACCATCGAAGCTGAGCATATCATCAGATAACTTCACTACTTTAGGCATAAGTGCCGGTTCGTCATCCTGCGGATAAGATTCTTGCTCAGCATACGTATTACCCTGCCAGTGCTGTAATTGGCCGCCCCAAATTCCGCCAAAGTAAAGATAATGATGACCATCATCGGCGGCATACACCGCTGGATCGATACTAAAGCTGCCCTCCAACGGCTGAGGTTGCGCGGTAAAAGGCCCTATTGGAGAGTCGCCAACCGCCACCCCAATTTTAAAAATATCCTGTTTGTCTCTAGCAGGAAAATAAAGATAATATTTACCGTCCTTATAGGCAGCATCTGGTGCCCATAACTGTTTACCCGCCCAAGGAATATCCTCAAGTGCTAAGGCAACATTATGTACTTTCGCCGGTTGGCCTATGGCATCGACTGAGAGTACATGGTAATCCCGCATAGCAAAGTGATCCCCTGAATCATTTTCAGGAATATCTGATTGAACATCATGTGAGGGGTAAATATATAATTTTCCTTCGAACACATGAGCAGAAGGGTCGGCGGTATAGATATCAGTGACCAAAGGAGTGTTGATTGAACCGTAGGTATCGGTATGTGCAGTTTGGACTTGACTGTCTTTTTTGACGATTTGCTGTGATGATTGTTCACAGGCAGTGACTCCCAACGCCCCTAAAAACAGGGTTGTTAGATTGATAGTTAACCAGACATTTCGGTGGGTCATAATAAACCTCAGTAGGTAATTTTAATGATGATTTTCATTATTCGAAAGGAAAATATACATTTTAACAACATTATGTCTAAGCAGTTTTTAACAATTACCAGAAATCATAAATTTGTCTGTGAAAACAAATAAACAATCAAAATTAGACACTCCTCCACGCAATGCAGCTAGTTACTTAACGATTATAGAATTAATATCATCTCGCTAGGTGCCAGCAGGATTGTTAACGAAAATATAATAATGCGTTTACAAATTGTCACAATGACTAATAACTTTTTTTGACGATAAACTTACACAGAATGAATCCTCCTCGAGCATTACGGACAGATATCTCACCTATGAATAAACAACCCACAAGACTGCAGACTATTTTGACCACAGCTTCACTGCTTTGTATGGCATTTGCCTTACCCGCAGCAGCAAATGACTACCAAAATTCAGCGTTGCCCATTGAGCAGCGAGTGGATGACCTGCTCAGTCGAATGACATTGGAAGAAAAAGTCGCTCAATTACAAACTGTCTGGAATGAAGGCAAAAAAATGGCAGACGCCAACAAGGTATTTTTACCTGAAATGGCTGCACAAATTTTACCTTTAGGGATTGGTCATATTGCCCGGCCCAGTGAAGGTATGCTGCCTTTAGAAACCGTTAAATATACTAACGGGATCCAAAAATGGTTAGTTGAAGAAACTCGCTTAGGTATTCCTGCTATTTTTCATGAAGAGGCCTTACATGGCCATGCTGCGACACAATCCACTAGCTTCCCGCAAGCCATTGCTTTGGCGAGTATGTGGGATGCCGATTTGCTTTATCAAATGTATAAAGCATCCTCTATTGAGGTAAGAGCTCGCGGTGGCAACCAAGCGCTAACACCAATATTAGATGTGGCAAGAGATCCTCGCTGGGGACGGATTGAAGAAACTATGGGTGAAGACACCTACTTGATTACCGAGTTGGGTGTGGCTGCAATTAAAGGCTTCCAAGGAGATGGCGAGCGCATTCCATCGTCGCGGGTATTATCCACTCTGAAACATCTTACCGGTCACGGTCAGCCTTCAAGCGGTTTAAATATCGCCCCTGCACCTATGGGTGAACGAGAACTAAGGGAGGTCTTTTTGCCGCCGTTTGAAGCCGCCATTAAGCTTGCCAACGCTCGCAGTGTGATGGCCTCATATAATGAAATTGATGGTTTACCCAGCCATGCCAATAAAAAGCTACTAACTGGGATCCTTCGTGACGAGTGGGGATTCGATGGAGTCTTGGTCAGTGATTATTATGCAATCAAAGAGCTCATAACTCGCCATGGTTTAGCCGGTACCCTGGACAATGCTGCTAAGATGGCTCTTGATGCAGGTGTCGATGTAGAAATGCCCGATAGAGATGCCTACCCATTGTTAATCGAACTGGTCAAAAGTGGCCGCATTAGCGAGCAACAAATAGACGTGTCAGTAGCACGAGTGTTAGCCGACAAATTCCGTTTGGGCTTATTCGAAAATGCTTTTACTGATGAAAAAGGTATTTCACAAATCAATAGTAAAGCCCATCAAGCGTTAGCCTTGAAAACCGCTGAAAAATCCATAGTGCTACTGAAGAATGACGGGATCTTACCGCTAAACATAAACCAATATAAAAAGGTCGCCGTGATTGGCCCTCACGCAGATGAAACCTTGTTGGGTGGATACAGTAGTGTGCCACTTAAAACGGTAACCATATTAGATGGGATTAAAAGTAAGCTAGCCGGGAAAGCGCAAGTGTCTTTTGCTCGGGGCGCATTAATTACCGAAGACATGCAGAATCCATCCGCCGCCTCGGTTGCTGCAAAAAGTTATTCCAAACAGCGTTGGGATAAAGAAAATATGAAATTGGCAGACCCAAAAGATTATGTAGGCATGCTGGATGAGGCCGTTGCGCTGGCTGAGCAAAGTGATATTGCCATTTTGGTTGTCGGCAGTAATGAAGGCTCTTCAAGAGAAGCGTGGGCGGAGAATCACCTAGGTGACCGTTCATCTCTTACCTTGCTTGGTGAACAGCAGCAATTAGTTGAAGCGGTGCTGGCCACAGGTAAGCCAACAGTAGTGATCTTATATAATGGTAGACCCCTGACCCTTGGAGACAAAATAAATCAACAAGCGCCAGCGATAGTGGAAGCTTGGTACCTAGGTCAGGAAACCGGTACTGCGCTGGCAAACATGCTGTTTGGTGATGTCAATCCAGGTGGCAAACTACCGGTAACATTTCCAAAAGACATTGGCCAACTGCCGCTTTTTTACAATCACAAACAATCTGCCAAACGTGGTTATATATTTGGCGACACAGCACCTCAGTATCCGTTTGGCCATGGCTTGAGCTATACCCAATTTAGCTACTCCGACTTAACCATTGATGATAGTAAAGCAGCCATCAATGGAGAGGTTACTGCCTCTTTTAATTTGAAAAATAGTGGTAAGAGAGCTGGCGACGAAGTGGTGCAATTCTATGTTCATGATCTGGTTGCCAGCGCCACTCGTCCGGTAAAAGAGCTAAAAGGATTTAAACGGATATCATTGGAGCCTAACCAATCAGTTAAAGTCACATTTACGCTACCAGTGAACATGCTGGCGTACTATGACGCCAATATGGACTACGTATTAGACAGCGGCGAAATCCAGTTAATGATTGGCAGTTCTTCAGCGGATATTCGTTTACAGCAGAGCTTCGAAATTAAAGGCGAAACTCAACCGGTGCTGGACCAGCATAAAGCTTTCTTAAGTGAGGTGCGGGTTTCTCCTTAGGATACTTCCCTCAAAAAGCCAATGATCTAGCAACATCAGCAGCGCCTATATCCACAGGCGCTTTTGCTTTCAGCCTAGGAAATAGTCCTGCGGTCAGTCATTAGCGCAATGGCATCACTGTAGTATATTTGATCTGTTCCATGGCGAAGCTTGATGTCACATCTGATAGGGCAGCCCCTGATACCAGCTTTTTATAAAAAACATCGAAGGCTTTCAAATCTTTGACCAATACTTTGAGCATATAATCGTACTCACCACTCATACGATAGAATTCAACCACCTCTTCCAGTGAGCTAGCATGCGCGGCAAACATAGTGAGCCACTTATCATCATGTTTACCGGCTTTGACTTGCACAAATACTGTAGTGCCCAGATCAACTTTCTCGGCATCTAATAGCGCAACACGATGTTTGATCACCCCTTGCTTTTCAAGCAACTGAATTCGTCGCCAACAGGGTGTACTACTTAAACCAACCTGCTCCGCAATATCATTGACAGACAGAGTTAAGTCTTTCTGCAATAGTCGTAAAATAGCCTTATCTATACTATCCACATTCTCACCAAACAGAGATTATTAGAATATTATTCTAACCTAGCACAATAATATGAAATAAATTGGAATTTATTACTAGAATAGTGTGACAAGCTACTTATCACTAGATCCCTGATTGGACCAACCATGCTTGCTAGACAACAGACTGTTACTTTGGACTCACAATCTCAGCAACACATCTATGCTGACATCACCCAAACCATCGGCAACACACCTCTGGTTAGGCTGTCCCGCATTATGCAATCCCATGAACTAGACTGTGAACTAGTAGCCAAAATAGAATATTTCAATCCTGCCGGGTCGGTAAAGGACCGCCCTGCGCTGGCCATGATCGATGCGCTCATGGCTTCAGCAGAATTTAACTCAAAAACGGAATTGATAGAGGCAACATCCGGCAATAATGGAGTAGCCTGTGCTTGGATTTGTGCCCTTCGTAATATTCCCTTAACCATAGTGATCCCCGAACACATGTCGATTGAAAGACGTAAGCTTATCAAACTATATGGCGCCAACGTAGTGACCACGCCACGGGAACTTGGTACTAAAGGGGCAATCGAACATGCCGCTAAATTGGTCCAACAAAAACCTAATGCAGTATCACTTAATCAGTTTTCGAATCTGGCCAATCCAGCAGCGCACTTTCGATCAACCGCTATGGAAATTTGGCGGGATTGTGCTGGGAAAATTGATGTTTTTGTCGCTGGAATAGGCACAGGCGGCACTATTACCGGTATTGCCAAAGCGTTAAAAAAACTCAATCCAGCCATAACAATAATCGGGGTGGAGCCCAGCGCTTGTCCTGTGCTGACCCAAGGGAAATCTGGAGTGCACAAAATCCAAGGTCTTAGCTCTGGTCACATCCCCGATGTACTGGATCTGAGCCTGATAGATCACATACTAACTGTCAGTGATGATGATGCCATTGAACATGCCCGACTTTTAGCTCAAAAGGAGGGCTTGCCAGTAGGTATATCCTCCGGCGCGGCCTTGTGTGCATCAATTCAAGTTGCACAACAACCCCAAAACCAAGATAAAAGAATTGTCATGCTATTTGCTGATAACGCCGAGCGCTATTTCAGCACTGAACTATTTTCCCATTGCAACTAAAAATTCTGACGGGAATTGCTCAAGCGCAGCCAACGGTCAATGTTTTTTGGCTTTAGAATAAAATTAAGCGCTGCGATCATCTTGAAATTTTTATTCCTAGCACAAGATCTTAGGTATGATGATTAAAACCCATTCCTTAAGGACTCAACTTGGCTATTAAACTCGGCATCGTGATGGACCCAATCCAATCGATTAACATTAAAAAAGACACCAGTTTTGCCATGTTACTCAAAGCGCAAAGCCGTAAATACGAAATTGTTTATATGGAAATGAACGATTTATATATCGATAACGGTAAACCCATGGCGCGCATGAGACCTTTGAGTGTTAAGCGAGACGCACAGCAGTGGTTCGAATTGGGCGAGCAAGAGCACCGTTGCTTAGCCGATTTGGATGTAGTTTTGATGCGCAAAGATCCACCTTTTGATAGTGAATTTCTGTATGCCACGCACATTTTTTCTCTGGCAGAGCAGGCTGGCACTTTAATTGTCAATCGGGCGCAAAGCTTGCGAGACTTTAATGAAAAGTTGTTTACTTCTTGGTTTCCAGCATTGATCCCCGATACTTTGGTCACCCGAGATTCAGCCTTGATTCGTCAATTCCATCAAAAACATGGCGATATAATTTGTAAGCCTCTGGATGGTATGGGCGGCGCATCAATCTTCAGAGTCACCGCTGAAGGATCTAATCTGGGCGTGATCATTGAAACGTTAACTGAATTAGGGTCGCGTTATGCCATGTTCCAAAGATACATGCCTGAGATAAAAGACGGCGATAAACGTATATTAATCGTCGATGGACAAGTTATACCTTACTGTCTTGCCCGTTTACCCACTAAAGGGGAGACACGTGGTAACTTAGCCGCAGGAGGCACTGGCAGGCCCCAACCACTATCTGAGAGCGACAAGAAAATTGCTGAAACCATCGCGCCATTATTGGTTGAGAAAGGTTTAATTTTCGTTGGCTTAGATGTTATCGGAGACCGAATAACCGAAATTAATGTTACCAGCCCAACCTGTGTACAAGAAATTGAGGCGGCCTATGATGTGGATATTACTGGTATGTTATTTGATGCTATCGAGAAGAGGCTAGGTAACTAATATGCAAAATTTTGAGCACCATTTACTGGTCGCAATGCCAAGTTTGGATGACCCTTTTTTTGCCCGTTCATTAACATACATCTGTGAACATAATGAACAAGGGGCCATGGGACTCGTGATCAATCAACCGGTTGGCATGACGCTAAAGGAATTAATCGCCCAAGCAGACAAAGATGCCATTGTACTGAAAGAAAAAGAACAAAATATTGTTCTCGCTGGCGGTCCTGTCGGACAAGATCGTGGTTTTATATTGCATACTACCCAACAAGGTTGGAGTTCCAGTTTGGCGCTAACCTCGGATATTATGATAACTACATCCAAAGATATTCTGTCTGTATTGGGCAATGAAAACGGACCTGAAAAATCTTTAGTAACTTTGGGATATGCCGGTTGGACGGCGGGCCAATTAGAGCAAGAAGTGCAGGATAATTCATGGCTATTAGTTGAAGCTGACGATGCGCTGTTATTTGACGTACCTATCCACAAGAAGTGGGAGGCTGCGGTTCAAAAGCTGGGAATAGATGTTTGGCAACTAGGGCCTGACGCTGGTCATGCTTAATAGCTGCTATATTGTCAGCGCAAATTCATTGTTGTTTAAAAGGGTACTAGATTGAGTACATCCGCCAGAACGTTGTTAGGATTTGATTTCGGTACAAAAAGTATTGGAGTTGCTGTGGGTCAGGAGATTACCGGTACGGCTTCACCATTAGAAGCTATTGCAGCCACTGATGGCATACCTAATTGGGACATTATCGCTAAGCTATACGAGCAATGGAGCCCCGATTTAATCGTAGTGGGATTGCCGCTTAACATGGACGGCAGTAAACAGCAGGTTACTTTCGCAGCACAAAAATTTGCCAATAGATTACATGCCAAATTTAAAGTGCCAGTGCAAACCTGTGATGAACGTCTTACTACAGCCGATGCTAAATCTCGTTTGTTTGAGCTTGGCGGCTTCAAAAAGCTCAGTAAAGGCAAAGTGGATAGTGTCTCTGCCTGCCTGATCCTGGAAAGTTTCATGTGCCAGTAACATCTACTTCGGACTCTGCCTTCGCGCTGGAACAGTTCCAGCAGATACTAAAGTTGCCTTCATTGCTCTCCTGACATTGTGGACATTGCCACGACTGGGTGGACTCTGCCGGCTGATTAAATTCGGCAATCAAACTTCTAGCTTTAGCTTCCCAACCATCATCGGTTAACCATACTTCAGGCATGATATCCATCGGTGAAAGCTCACCGATGGCACCTATAGCAAACTCATTTTTGATAAAATTCGGGATCTGATGATCATCTAGTATTTGCTTGATTTGATAGACCCGAAAACGATCATTGTGCCAATAAATTTTCTGCACCCTCAGTCCATATCTATTGATACGTTAGACAGAGAGCCTAACCCAGTGCCCTCTTCCGTATCAAGTTTTATCATTAATCTCAGGTCGTTAGGTGAATCCGCATGATGAATCGCTTGCTCAAGGGAGATACGCTGCTCTTTATAAAGCTCATACAAGGCCATATCAAAGCTTTGCATGCCCATCTCTTTTCCTTTTTTCATCGCTTCTTTGAGGCTGCCTATTTCGTTACGCTGGATTAAATCTGTTACCAGTGGCGAGTTTAACAAAATCTCAATTGCTGCTACACGGCCCTTCCCATCAATAGTAGGTACTAACTGCTGTGCGACAATCGCCCTCAAATTTAAACTCAAATCAAAGCGCAACTTCGCGTGCTGCTCCTGCGGGGCTAAGTGCATGATACGTTCGATTGCTTGGTTAGCATTATTGGCATGTAATGTCGCCACACACAAATGGCCTGTATCGGCGAACGACATAGCATATTCCATGGTTTCCATTGACCGAATTTCACCGATGAGAATTACATCAGGCGCTTGGCGCAGAGAACTTTTTAAAGCATCATCGAATGAGCGAGTATCAATACCCACTTCCCGCTGAGTGACAACACATCCGGCATGTTCATGCACAAATTCAATCGGGTCCTCGATAGTTAAAATATGCCCACGGGAATGGTGATTACGATGTCCCATAAGGGCTGCTAAAGAGGTTGACTTACCTGTTCCGGTAGCACCAACGAATAACAGTAAGCCACGCTTTGCCATTATCACATCTTTTAGGATCTCCGGCAGACCTAAGTCATCGGCTTTGGGAATCTGAGTCACGATCCGGCGCACAACCATGCCCGCCATATCACGCTGCCAAAATGCACTGCAACGAAATCGCCCTATGCCATCTCTGGCAATAGCAAAGTTACACTCTTTGCTAGTCTCGAATTCGTCCCGTTGTTTATCACTCATTACATTTTGCACCAACGCCAATGCTGCCTCTTCGGTTAAGCATTCATCGGTAATCGGCGTCATTTGACCATTTATCTTAGCGCTAATAGGAAAGCCCACAGTGACAAATAGATCCGAAGCCCCCTGCTCGGCCATTTTTCGTAAAAACGGATTTAAGTCCATAAGCTACTCCTAAAAACCAATCTTGGGTTGCTTATCAATGGATTTGGACGCTGCATCTTGGGCACTGATCACCCCTTGAGCGACGAGTTTTTGCAGACATTGATCCATGGTTTGCATACCATGACTTTGACCGGTCTGGATCACTGAATACATTTGCGGCACCTTGTCCTCACGGATCAAGTTTCGAATCGCCGGAATGCCAATCATGATTTCATGAGCAGCCACACGCCCCCCACCGACTTTCTTCAATAAAGTTTGAGAGATAACAGCCCGTAACGACTCGGATAACATTGAACGCACCATCGACTTTTCTTCTGCGGGGAACACATCAATAATCCGGTCTATGGTTTTGGGGGCGGAATTGGTATGCAAGGTTCCAAACACCAGGTGTCCGGTTTCTGCCGCTGAAATGGCTAAGCGAATTGTCTCAAGGTCTCGCAATTCACCCACCAGAATAACATCAGGGTCTTCCCGCAACGCAGAGCGCAAGGCATTATTGAAGCTATGGGTATCCCGATGCACTTCCCGTTGATTCAACACGCACAATTTATTTTGATGGACGAATTCAATCGGGTCTTCAATGGTCAGAATATGTTCGCGCTTGTAGGTATTAATGTGATCGACCATAGCTGCCAGCGTAGTACTTTTCCCTGAGCCTGTTGCGCCTGTGACCAGCACAATACCCGTTGGTTGGTTGATGATATCTTTAAAGATAGCCGGTGCACCTAAATCGTCCAAGGTTAGTACCTTGCTCGGGATCGTTCTTAATACCGCTGCAGCGCCACGGTTTTGCACGAATGCATTCACCCGGAAGCGAGATAGATCTTTCACTTCAAACGAAAAATCCACTTCAAGGTTTTCTTCATATTCCTTGCGCTGCCTATCATTCATAATTTCGTAGACCAGCCCATGTACTTGTTTGTGGTCTAGCTCAGGCACATTAAGGCGACGCATTTCGCCATCGACTCGAATAATCGGCGGTAAGCCAGCTGAAAGATGTAAATCAGAGGCATTATTCTTCACACTGAATGCTAAAAGTTCGGTAATATCCACAACACGATTTCTCCGTCTTTATAAAGGCTTATGGAAACAATAGCAGAACGTCTCAAAAGCGCACTTGAAAGCCTCAATGAAGCTAGCCAAAAAGCTAATCGTGCGCCAAATTCAGTTCAATTACTAGCGGTAAGTAAAACTAAACCGGTATCCGATATTGTTCTTGCGTATGAAGCAGGACAACGTTTGTTCGGTGAGAATTATGTGCAAGAAGGTGTAGACAAAGTCAAAGCATTGCAACAACTTAGTGATATTGAATGGCACTTTATTGGCCCTATTCAATCCAACAAGACTAAGCTGGTGGCTGAGCATTTTGATTGGGTACACAGCGTTGATAGGCGTAAAATTGCCAAACGGCTGAGTGAACAACGCCATGACAGTTGCGCGCTAAAGGTGCTAATCCAAGTGAATATCAATGAGGAACCCTCTAAGTCAGGTGTGCTCCCAAATGAAATCGACGAATTGGCCGAACAAATCAGCGAATTACCGAATTTACAACTCAGAGGGCTAATGGCGATCCCGGCAAGCCAACAATCTAGCCATGAATTGTTAGACACATTCGCAAAAATGCAGCATTTGTGGTTGGATCTACAAAGTAAGTATCAAAACATTGACACCTTATCGATGGGAATGAGTGCAGATATTGAACCTGCAGTGTTGAAAGGCAGTACAATGGTAAGAGTCGGCACGGCAATCTTTGGTGCCAGAAATTAATAAATTTTGTAGGGATCTATGGAACATAAAAAAATAGCATTTATCGGCGCAGGCAATATGACAGCGGCAATTATCTCCGGCCTAGTTAAATCGGGATACCCCAGTGACTATATCATTGCCAGCAATCCATCTGTGGGTAAGTTAAATGAGCTGCAAAAAAAACACGGTATACAAATCACCCAAGATAACAATCAGGCAGTTTCGCAAGCCGATGTAATTGTATTGGCCGTCAAACCTCAATTGATGGAGCAGGTTTGCCAACAACTTGCCCAGGCGCAGTCGTTAACCGGTAAAGTATTCGTGTCCATCGCTGCGGGGATCCTCAGCGCTCGCTTGCTTGAAATGCTTGGCGGTAATTACCCCTTAGTGCGCACTATGCCAAATACCCCTAGCCTATTAGGGAAAGGCATGACCGGATTATACGCCTCTGAGCAAGTAGACAGTAAAGACCGCGATTTTGTGCAATACATGATGTCTGCGGTAGGTGAAACCGTTTGGGTTGCCAAAGAGAGTGATATTGATTTGGTTATTGCCTGCGCGGGTAGCAGTCCAGCGTATTTCTTCTTATTCGCCGAAGCCATGCAAAAACATGCCATGGAATTAGGATTGTCTCGTGATACCGCGCGCTTACTGGTTCAGCAAGCCATGTTAGGTAGTGCTGAAATGGTGTGTAACAATGATACACTTGAAATTGAACAACTTAGAACCCAAGTTACTTCTAAAGGTGGAACTACCGCACAGGCAGTAGCCAGTTTTCAATCAGACAACTTGCCAGCAATAGTCGCCAAAGCGATGGATGCTGCCATCGAGCGTGCGCAACAAATGGCTAAACAATTTTAGGATAAAATACAGACTATGAACGCGATTGTTTTTTTGTTAAACGCCCTATTTACGCTCTACCTTATGGTAGTGCTATTAAGACTGTGGTTGCAGCTTACTCAGGCTGATTTTTACAATCCTTTAAGCCAATTTGTGGTAAAGGTAACTCACCCATTGGTAGGGCCATTGCGGCGAGTGGTGCCGTCTATTGGTCGATTTGACACCGCCACTTTGCTCCTTGCCTTTATAGTTGCCTTACTAAGGACTTGGGCAATAGGTGCAATTCAAGGCTATGTCACCATCAATCCGATTTTATTGCTGATGGGTTCGGTTTACTTTTTGATTGGCGAAATGCTTCAATTGGTTATTTATGTGCTGATTATCCGTGCAGTATTAAGTTGGGTGAGCCAGGGCAACAACCCGATTGAGTATTTATTTCATCAACTCACCGAACCATTATTAGCCCCCATTAGACGCATTATTCCACCAATCGGAGGATTAGATTTATCTCCAATGATTGTGATCCTATTGGTCTATGCACTGATGATTTTTTTCAGAACCATATAAATTAACGAAACGATAATAGGACTGGTTAAACATGAATAGACGCACAACACACAAAGTCGCTTTATTTAGTCGTACTTTAGCTTTGGCATTTATGATAACCAGTCTTTTCACTCAAGCAGAACAGAAAAAAGTGCTGGGCGATTGGGATGTCCATTATATTGCTTTCGCCAGCACTATTTTAACCCCAGCAATAGCAAAACAAAATAATATTAGAAGAAGTCCAAACAACACCATCATCAACATCTCGGTTTTAGATCGCAAAACCCAAAAAGCACAAAAAGTTAACATACAAGGCAGTGCCAGAAACCTACTTGGTAGAGGAATAGAACTAGAATTTTTCCAAGTCATCGAGGGCGATGCTATATATTATTTGGCCGTCATGCCGTTCGATGACGAAGAGCATTATCGCTTTAAAATCGACCTTAGCCAGGGTAAAAAAAATCAACAACTCATATTCGAGCAAAAACTCTATCAAGACTAACAGGCTGGTCTATACTGAGTAGAAGCTAGTACAACGCCCATTAGGGCGTACCAGTACTTTTCGCGCGACATTAAGGTAGCATTTTTATACTAATGGATAATTGTGTGTTAGACAGACTTAAGTTACTGTGTTGTAGTCCGTGGCAATGGTGGTGACCCCATGAAAGTTAACTTAAAAGATGTTGATACTAACAAACGACGCACCCTAAAAACCTTAGCAACTTCAACTATAACTGTCGCGGCTATCTGCAACGCACCTTATGTTTTTGCCCGTAAAAAACACACTCTGCGGGTTTTAGGAACACACGTCACCTTGCAGGAAAGTATTCGTAAGCAAGCCATGCAAGACCTAGGCATAGACGTACAATTCGAAGCCCGAGGTAGTGCTGCCGTGTTGCAAAAAGCCTCCGTTGCACCCTCTTCTTTTGATTTGTATGAACAATGGTCAAACAGTATCAATGTGTTATGGCGCGCGAACTCCATACAAGCCATCGATAAAAAACGTTTAACCTATTGGGATGAAATTAATCCATTAACTAAAACCGGCAAAGTAACCGATTATGCAAAGATTGGCGCTGGAGATGCCCCTTATAAACTGCTGCATGTGCAAGAAGATAATACCCTTGGTCCGGGACATACCGATAGGATCAGCTTTTTACCCTATGTGCATAATGTCGACTCATTCGGCTACAATACAAGTGTGATCCCAAAAGGAATCCCCTATGAAACAGAGAGTTGGGGGTGGTTATTGGATCCCAAGCATAGAGGTAAAGTCGGTATTGTTAACGCGCCGACAATAGGTTTATTTGATTTAGCCTTAGCCATTCAAGCAAAGGGTATTGTCAACTTTGCCGATATAGGCGCTATTACCAATAACGAACTGGACGTGATGTTCGATTATTTAATCGACTTAAAACAAAAAAATCATTTTAGTGGTTTCTGGACTTCAGTGCCTGAGTCCGTTGACTTCATGCGTACCAAACGTGTGAATATTGAGAGTATGTTTTCCCCAGCGGTTTCAGCGTTGAATGGCCAAAATGTACCCGTTAATTTTGCCGCGCCAAAAGAAGGTTATCGAGGCTGGCATGGTGTTATGTGCATGTCCTCTGCCATTTCAAATAACGCTAAAGACGCCGCTTATGATTATATGAACTGGTGGCTATCTGGCTGGCCCGGTGCATTTATAGCAAGACAGGGCTACTACATTTCTAATGCTCAACGTTCAGCGCAGTATTTAAGCGCTGCAGAGTGGGATTATTGGTATCAAGGCAAAGCCGCAACAGTTGATCTGTTAGGTTCGGATGGTAATGTTGCAGTCAAAAAGGGCGATACACGCAGTGGTGGCAGTTATGAAACCCGTTTTAGTAACGTTGCGGTTTGGAATACAGTTATGCCAAGTTATGAGTATAGTTTACAAAAGTGGTATGAGTTTATTAGCTCTTAAAGCGACTTAAGGACAAGGATTACGTGTTTCGTTCACTCAAATTTCAGATCTCGCTAGTACTGATAACTTTAATCGGGCTTTTGCTGATACAAGGAGTTATATCCCGGGGCAATAGCACGCGCTTTTTTGAGGATATCTCCCGTTCACAACGATCAGTACTAAAAGTTGAATTGGTCCGAGAATTAGAGAAAGACGTAATAGATGTTCAGCGCTACGTATTGATTTACAAGCAAACCGCAAGTAATTCCGTTTTGGTCCGATTCGAAACGATTTACCAAAAGATTAATAATAATTTAGTCTCACTGGAAAACATTATCCAGCAGGATCAAGACGTCGATGCTTATCGCGATTTGATCTCGCGCATGCGTTCGCATTTAATCGATTACAAAGAAAATTTTGAGACGGTTGTAGAAGGCCGAAGTCGCCGTAAAGCCATTTTTGATGAGAAGTTATCCGTAGATCTAGACAAGCTAGCCCTATCACTCAAACAGTATGAACAATCCGGCGCTTTGACTGCTGATCAAAAGGCAGCTCTGAATTCCGCTCGATACCATTTATCCCAAGCACACATGAAAACATTGGAGTACTTGATATCGCCTAGTCCTAGCAACATCGACGCATTTAAACAGGAAATCACCGACACTCGACAGTTGTTCAGTGAATCCGACGAGTTAGCACCCATTGCAGAAGATTTAAAGCTATCGTTGAGTAACTTGTCAGCTGATTTTTTGCAATTAACCCAAATTACTCGGGGTTACCTTTTTTTGATCAATGTGGTTATGGCAGGTTCAGCCAATGAATTTCTGTATTTAGCCAAAGAACTAAGTCAATTGGTGACCACCAAACAGGAGCTGATTTATCAGCAAATTGTTCAAAGTGCTGATCAATCGCAGGATAGAAATGAGGCCGTCACTGGGTTTAGTATCGCCTTAGCTTTTTTTGCAACCCTGTTCTTGGTTTACCGAGTATTGTTACCCATAGCTGCAATTTCAAAAGTATTTAATTTACTGGCAGATGGCCTGAGCATAGGTAAAATCCCCCATACCCACCGCAAAGACGAAATTGGCAAATTAGCCTCTGCAGCGCAAGTTTTTCATGAAAAGAACATGCAAACTAGGGAATTGTTAGAACACTCAAAGTTGCTCAACGTGCAGCAGCAACAATTGAATAAAGAGTTAGCCAGTTCCAGCCTAAAAGCGGAACAAGCGACACAATCGAAAAGTATCTTCTTAGCTAATATGAGTCACGAAATACGCACACCCATGAATGGTATTATTGGCTTAGTGGATATTGTACTCAATACCAAATTAGATGAGCAGCAACGGGAATATTTGGAGAAGGTTGCCTATTCAACCCAAATATTGATGAGCTTAATTAATGACATCCTTGATTTTTCTAAAATCGAAGCCGGAAAATTGGATATTGAAAGTGTCCAATTCTGCCCTGATTCGTTGTTTGAAAACCTGCTCTCAAACATCAGCGTCAAAGCACAGGAAAAAAATCTCAACATTCATTTCTATGCTAACCCACATTTACCCAATAGCCTTATTGGTGATCCTCTAAGGATTAGTCAGATCCTACTTAATTTATCCACTAATGCTGTAAAATTCACCAATGAGGGGACAATTAGCATAAATGTTGATTTTGTAAACAAAGACGACAACACCATCACCCTGATTCTGAATATTACAGATACCGGTATTGGCATGGACGAGGAACAGCTAAAAAGTATTTTTAACCCTTTCACTCAAGCGGATGGCTCAACCAGTCGCCAATTTGGTGGTACAGGATTGGGCTTATCCATTGTCCATCAACTGGTAGAGCTGATGAATGGTCAAATATCGGTCGGCTCGGAGCTTAATCAGGGAAGTGAATTCGTTGTCCACATTGACTTACAAGTTAATAGACAGGAGCAAAAAACCGTTGCCTGCGATGCTGGCCTAAAAGTATATTATTATAGCACGGCTGCAGAGCGACTTACCCCAGAGGCGTATCTGCAATGTTTGGATGAAGATTACATTCAATTAACTGAGCAAAACTTTTCAATCCAACTGCAAGAACGGGGTGAAGAAGCCTTTTTGTTAATCGAAGTTGAGAATATTATTGCCTATAAAACCGTTCAATCGAAAATTGCAGAGGCCCAAGCAATGGGCGCAAAAGTAGGGTTAGTTACCAATACCCAGCCCAGCACCTTACCGCACTTGTTAGAGCAAAAGTGGCAATACCCGGTTATTTCACAACCCTTCACTACCCAAAGCTTTAGACTGTTTATTGAAAGGATACGTTACGGTGAAGTTATGGCAAAAACATTACATTTGGCTGATGCACAACAAGAGTTACCACAGTTCAAAGGTCACCTTTTGTTGGTCGAAGACAATCATATTAATCAGCTTGTCGCGGTGGAAATGTTAAAGAAAATGGGCGTAAGCTATGACATTGCCGAAGATGGTCAACAAGCGGTAACTAAAATTGTTAACTCCTCCCACTATGATCTGGTGCTAATGGATATTCAAATGCCGGTAATGGACGGCTATACCGCAACGAGTATTCTTCGTGATAAAGGTTTTAAAGAGTTAATAATTTGTGGCTTGTCCGCCAATGCGATGAATGAAGATCATGACAAAGCATTGGAAGTGGGGATGAATAATTATCTAACCAAGCCAATAAAACAAGATGCATTGCAAAAAATGTTAAGCAAATACCTGACAATTAAGGCTTAATAGAAAGCTCCAATTGGAGCCTTTCTTATAATGTCTTTTGCGCTAAGACCTGCTGGAGGGCATCAAACACATGCTCGCCAGGATATCCATCTGCGACTAAATCAACCGACTTCTGAAAGTTGCGAATACCTCTGCGGGTTGCTGGACCGACAATGCCGTCTGGCTTGCCAACATCGAAGCCAAGTTGGTTAAGGTTCTCCTGCAACACCACCATTTTGGCGATAGGATAGGTGGGTAAATCAGGCAAGGCCGTTACCCAATCCGACTTTCCAATCAGCTTGTCGGCTAAGTAACCTACCGCGATGGCGTATGATTCTGAGTTATTCCAACGCATTATCACGTCAAAATTTTTGTAAACTAGAAACGCCGGACCATTGGCACCTGTGGGAACCAATAACGATGCTTGGATATCACTCTCAGGCAACCTTTTATTATCCGCTTTGTGAATGCCTTTGGTTGACCATTCACTGAGACTAAGACGATTATCTTTTCCAGCGTGGCTGTAATCAAAATTTTCTGGCAATAACACTTCCCGTCCCCAGATAAAACCCGCTTGCCAACCAAGTTTACTAAGGAAGTTTGCCGCTGAGGTCAGCGCATCTTCTTCACTATCCCATAGATCTACAACCCCATCTTCATCGCCATCCATTGCATAATTGATGTAGGCTGAGGGCATAAACTGAGTGTGTCCCATAGCGCCGGCCCAGGAACCTATCATTTTCGATTTGGCTAGATTCTCGCGCTCCATCAAGCGCATAGCGGTGATTAGCTCCTCAGTAAAGAAACCACTGCGACGAGGGTCACAAGCCAAAGTAGCGAGAGAGTCGATTGTCGACATCTTACCTTTTATACCGCCAAAGTTTGTCTCAAGTCCCCAAAAAGCAATTAAATAATGTGCAGGCACGCCAAACCGTTGTGTTAAATCAGATAGCAAAGTGGCATGTTTTCGCAACATTTGACGACCCTTGTCAATTCGCCACTGGGTTACACGTTTATTCAAATAATTGGGAAACGTTTGCACAAACTCTGGCTGATTTCGGTCATATTCAAGCGCTTTGTCTATATGTTGCACATCGTCTAACGCGCGCTTAATGAACTCGTCAGCAATTCCTGCTTGCGTGGCCATTGTCTGTATCCCATTTATACACTGCGCAAAACTAGGTTTTTCCTGACCGGTATTTGCCTCTGCCGGTTCGTTTTGAGCGGCTATTGAAGGCGCAGTCACCAGGGTGATGCTCGCAATTAAGGCTAGATGAATAGCGCATTTTTCTGACATGAATATGTGTAATCCTATTTACCGAATAGCTAATACTACTAAAATCAGACCGTCGAATCGGTGATTTTATCACTGCTGTTGATATTTATTTTTGCTCTGCACGGGTAAATACAAGTTTGTCAGCGGTACTTTGCTGAGCTGAATATTGATAACCTTCCAAATCAAAGTGTTTGAGTTGCTCCGGGCTAGTCAACTTATTTTGAATGATAAACCTAGCCATCAAGCCTCTGGCCTTTTTAGCATAAAAACTAATTATCTTGTATTGCCCATTCTTTTCATCTTTAAAAATTGGCGTGATAACCTGCGCCTGCAAACGTTTTAGCCTGACTGCTTTAAAATATTCATTGGAAGCTAAATTGACCAACACGCTATCGCCCTGCTGTTGCAAAGTACTATTGAGTCCTTGACTGATTTTATCACCCCAAAACTGATACAAATCTGAACCGCGGGGATTATCTAGTTTAGTGCCCATTTCAAGCCGATAAGGTTGCATCAGATCAAGTGGCCGCAACAGGCCATATAATCCAGATAAAATACGCAAATGCTGTTGGGCAAAGCTAAAATCGTCCTCGCTAAAACTCTGTGCATCCAATCCGGCATAAACGTCGCCATTAAAAGCCAATATCGCCTGCTTTGCATTGTCTTGGGTAAAAGGCAGTGACCAACTACTGAAACGGGCTGCATTTAGGCCGGCTAACTTATCACTGATTTTCATTAAACTAGACAATTGGCTCGGTGCCAACTGCTTACACACATCGATAAGTTGTTGTGATTCATCTAAATAATCGGCTTGTGAGTTCTTTGTGGTAGTGGCAGGGTTTTCAAAATCCAAATTTTTGGCAGGTGACACGACAACTAGCATGGGTTCTCCTTTGAACAATAGGTAATCAATGCCGTAAATATGAGCAATAGCATAGACGTAAAAGCAAACACTAATGGACCTGCTTAACTAACGAGATAAGGCTTTTATTGATAGGATCAACTCAATCTCTCAACAAAACTCAAAATATATCGAAACGCAACATCAATAAGGTAAGAAAACCAAAGAGTTAAGTGGTTATACTTTTATGTCTTATGATATCACTATTATTTTTGTTTACTCTAGTCCTATATGAGTAGAAACCTGAGTGTAACAGTTATACCCTATAGGGATGATACTAAGCTAACCCCTGATCATTTGAATAACGGCCATAGACACGCTTCTGGGCTGTTCACACTGATCTTTTTCTTTGAGGTAATCCATGACTAACCAATTAGCAGCACTAAGAGATATTACTACCGTAGTAGCAGATACAGGCGACATCGAAGCGATTAAGAAATATCAACCGGTAGATGCCACCACTAACCCATCATTACTGCTCAAAGCGTCAGAGATGCCTCAGTATAAGGCGTTGATTGATGAATCTATTGCTTGGGCTAAAAGCCAATCCGAAGATAAGACCCAGCAGCTTGAAGATGCCGGTGACAAACTAGCTGTCAGCATTGGCAAAGAAATCGTCAATATCATCCCAGGTCGTATTTCCACTGAAGTGGATGCGCGCCTATCTTTTGATACTGAAGGAAGTATCGAAAAAGCCAAAAAATTAATCGCACTATATGACCAAGCAGGCATCTCAAAAGAGCGGGTGCTAATTAAACTGGCTTCCACATGGGAAGGCATTCGTGCTGCTGAAAGACTAGAGCAAGAAGGTATTAATTGTAACCTAACCTTGTTATTTAGTTTTGCTCAAGCAAGAGCCTGTGCAGAAGCTGGGGTTTTCCTTATTTCTCCTTTTGTTGGTCGTATTCTAGATTGGTACAAAGCCAGCACAGGTAAAGACAGTTATCCAGCCAATGAAGATCCGGGTGTGGTGTCCGTCACTAATATTTATCAATACTACAAAGAGCATGGTTACAAAACAGTGGTGATGGGCGCCAGCTTCAGAAACATTGGCGAAATCACTGAGTTAGCCGGTTGTGACCGTCTGACTATCAGTCCCAATTTGCTAGAAGAGTTATCCCAGACTGCTGGAGGATTGGAAACCAAATTGGTCGATAAAGGTGCAAGTAAAACCCCTGGCGCTAAATTGACTGAAAGTCAGTTCCGCTGGGAGCACAACCAGGATCCTATGGCTACAGAAAAATTAGCAGAAGGGATCCGTAACTTCGCTAAAGACCAAGATAAATTGGAAATCATGCTGAAAAGCCTGCTTTAATCATCTTTGCATAAAGAGACACACTATGACATTAGCTAATAACACTGAGCAGTGGCAAAGGTTAACCCAGCAAGCCGACAATATTGCTGGGCAGCATATGCGCGATTGGTTCGCAGCAGACGCTCAACGGGCTTCACGGTATACGCTTTCAGCGTGCGGCATCACACTGGATTATTCCAAGAACCTCATCAATGAAGGTATATTGACAGCCTTGTTTGACCTGGCTGATACCATGCAAGTAGGGCAAAAGCGCGACGCTATGTTTGATGGAAAAATCATTAACAATACGGAACAGCGTGCAGTTTTACATACTGCACTACGTAACTTTTCCGGCAAACCTGTATTGGTTGATGGTAAAGATGTTATGCCCGAAGTATTAGCCACCCAAGAAAAGCTCAAAGGCTTCGTCGCCTCGATTCACTCTGGGGCACATAAAGGCTATACCGGTAAAGAAATCAGACACATCGTAAGCATAGGTATTGGTGGCTCATTTCTGGGCCCTAAAATCATGTCTGAAGCCCTAAAGCCGTATTGGCACAAAGGTATCAATGTGCATTATGTGGCTAACGTAGACGGCTGCCATATTCAAGATGTGCTAGCCAAACTTGACCACAGTGAAACCTTAGTTGTGATGTCGTCAAAATCCTTTACTACTCAAGAAACGTTGCAAAATACGTTAACCACAAAACAGTGGTTTTTAGAGCAAGGCGGAACTCAACAGGATATAGCCAAACATTTCGTAGCCGTCTCTTCCAATGTGAAAGCAGCCGTTAACTTTGGCATGGATGAGAACAACATCTTCCCTATGTGGGACTGGGTAGGAGGTCGTTATTCCCTTTGGTCGGCAATAGGACTCCCCATTGCTTTGACTGTAGGATATGACAATTACCGTGCCGTGCTTGAAGGTGCATTCGAGATGGATGAACATTTTCAGCAGGCCCCAATTGAACAAAACTTGCCAATGTTATTAGGCTTGTTAGGCGTGTGGTACACAAACTTTCACGGGGCCCAAAGCCATGTGCTGTTGCCCTACTACCATTATTTGCGCGGGTTTCCTGCCTATGTTCAGCAATTGGATATGGAAAGTAATGGTAAATCTGTTGCCAATGCGGACGATCAAATTGACTATGCCACTGGGCCCGTTATTTGGGGTAGTGAAGGCACCAATGGTCAACATTCATTCCACCAGCTGATCCATCAGGGCAAACTGCTTATTCCAGCAGATTTTATGTTGCCATTAAATGTGCACAATCAGAATGACACCCATCATGCCATGTTAGCATCTAACTGTTTCGGTCAAACACAAGCATTGATGCAAGGTAAAACTTTCGATGAATGTTTTGCCGACCTAGCTGACCAAGGTCTAGATGAAGACACTCAAAGATCACTAGCTACTCATAAAACCATGCCGGGTAATAAACCCAGCAATACGTTTTTGTTTGAGCAGTTAGATCCGAAAACCCTAGGTGCATTGGTCGCAATGTATGAACATAAAGTCTTCGTACAAGGTGCTATATGGGGAGTAAATTCATTTGACCAATGGGGAGTTGAATTAGGCAAAGTACTTGGTAATCAAGTGCTAGATAAACTTGTCAATACTCAAGCCCCGCTAGATTTTGATAGTTCGACTAACCACCTTATTAAAGCATTTCGACAAGCAAATCAATAATTGGGTTTAAAAATTCTCCTGCACCATTGAATTCGGGCCGCCTTTTCTGGCGGCCTTTTATATACTGCTGTTTAAATTATCGGCAAAATAGCGGTAATTCCTTCGATATCAGTTAATTTGTCATCAAATCGTCACCATTTGTTAACAAAAAGTAAAACTATTTGTTTTATTTTAGCTTGGCCTATGGTACATACTGTTTTGGCAATGCCATTAGTTAGGAAATACTAATTCATTGTCAGCCTGATTTGCGCAAAAAACAAAAAATGGAGACGTAAAGTGGATAAAAATGAATTAATGTCGATGATTGACTCAGAATCCCGCCCATCTAAAACAAAAAGTAAAAAGCGTAAGTGGAGAGAAATAGAAGCGATACAAGATCGTTATCGGCTAAGAAAAGAACTCGAAGAAATGGATATGTCTTTGGAAGCAGAGCTAGCTAATTTATAAATAACGTTAAAGCCCCGAATGTCGGGGCTTTTTTATGCTAAAGACCAATCAACTGGAGTATCACCCTGCGCCAGCAGTAACCGATTTGTCTTGGAAAAATGCTGACAACCCAAAAAACCACGATGGGCAGATAATGGCGAAGGATGGGGCGCGGTGAGTATGTGGTGTTTTTTCTGATCTATTATTTGCCCTTTTTTCTGGGCATGACTTCCCCACAGCATAAATACTAAGTTCTGCCTATGTTGACTAAGGCGCTGAATTACATGGGCTGTAAAGTCTTCCCAGCCATACCTTGCATGGGAATGAGCCTTACCTTGTTCGACGGTTAACACGGTATTCAGCAACAACACTCCCTGCTGCGCCCAACCTTGGAGATTGCCATGGGTTGGCGTGCTAAAACCCGCTATGTCAGTTTCCAATTCTTTAAAGATATTGCGTAATGACGGAGGGATCTTGACGCCATTCTTCACCGAAAAGCTCAAACCATGTGCCTGGCCTGAACCGTGATAGGGATCCTGGCCGATAATCACTACCTTTACTTGCTCAAAAGGTGTCGAATCAAAAGCATTGAACACTGCATCAGCGGGAGGGAAGATAACCTTCCCTTCTGTACGTTCACGTTCCACTCGTTGCATCAGTTGTTGAAAATACGGCTGATTCTGCTCAGCCGCTAATTCAGTTTGCCAATCGCTCACAGTCAGCCTTTTAATATACTAAACAAATGAGCTTTTAATTGTGCATAGTCATTCGGTAGTTCAGTGGATAATATCTCTTTGCCCGCGCAGTCTGCCAAGGGTTGCGGCAAGCTAATTGGCTGCCCTAAAACATTTTCAACACTTTCTCTAAACTTGGCCGGATGCGCTGTACCCAAGAAAATGCCCGTCTGTTCAGGCTCTAAATGACGAGATAACGAACGGTAGGCAATGGCCGCATGAGGCTCACTAATGTAGCCTAAATTTGCCAATTGTTTCATAGCCACTTGGGTGTAGTCTTCATCTACCGCATCACCACTTAAAATTGCCTTATCGATAAGCCCTTGCTCTATCATCGCCTCTATTCGTGGCCAATTGTTTGGTTGACTTACATCCATCGCATTAGACAAGGTAGCCACTGTGGATTTGGGCTGCCACTCTCCCGTTTTCAAATAACGAGGGACAGTGTCATTTGAGTTTGTGGCAGCAATGAAGTGCTTAACCGGTAAACCCATGACTTTTGCAATCATACCTGCGGTTAAATTGCCAAAGTTACCGCTTGGCACAGAGATGACTAGATCTTGTCTTTGAGCTTCACTGAGCTGAGAAACGGCTTCAAAGTAGTAACAAACTTGTGCAAGCAGACGACTGATGTTAATTGAATTAGCAGAATTGAGATGTAATCCAACCCGCACATCTTCATCATCAAAAGCTGATTTGACCAATTGCTGACAGGCATCAAAATCATCTTCTATGGCAACGGTATGAATATTGTCACCTAGGGTCGTAAACAGCTTTTCCTGTAACAGGCTAATTTTGCCTTTAGGATACAAAATCACTACATTGATATTTTCAATACCATGGAAGGCATGCGCTACCGCTGCACCAGTATCCCCGGAGGTCGCGGTTAATATGGTAATCGGCTGGCCTTTGGCAATAACCGATAACACCTGAGCCATAAACCGCCCACCAAAGTCTTTGAAGGCTAACGTCGGCCCGTGAAATAACTCAAGACTATAAATATTATCCGCCACTTTGACTAAGGGTGCTTCAAAGGTAAACGCCCGCTCGACTATCCCTTGGATTTCAGCCTTGGGCAATTCATCGCCAATGAGACGACTTAATATTTCGACTGAGCGCGCTACGAAAGGGAGTGCAAGTAATTCGTCTATGTTTTCAAACTTGGGAAACTGTTTTGGGAAATATAACCCTTGGTTTTTACCCAGCCCTTTCTTGACAGCTTCGGCAAAACTGGCTTTATCACTGTCATCTTTTAAATTGAACAATTCCACGTACTTATTACCTTAATTTTATGTTTCCGCTTCGTACATTGAAACGGCAATTAAGAGGCCTGGGCCCCTTGCGAATCAATCCGACAAATATGGCTAAATCCGGAGTCATTTTGAATATAGTTGTCATTTAACCAATGTTGAATAGTCTTAGCTTTGCTTAAATCATTGCAAACCGCAAATACAGTAGGGCCGGATCCAGAAATACCAAATGCCAGACCACCATTTTGCATCACAAAATCTCGACTTTGACCGAAATGGGGCAATAGTGATTTTCGATAAGGCTCAGCCAACACATCTTTCATTACAGCAGCGGCGAGATTTTCATCTTTACGGTAGCAAGCATCAACAAAAACCGCCAACTGCTGACCAAAGGTTATGGTATCTGCGATACTAATCTGCTTCGGCAAAATACGACGAGCCTCTGAAGTGGAGACACTGATACCGGAATAACACACTACCCAATACCAGTTTTCAAATACCGGCAATGAAAGGGCTATTTGATTCGAGGCGTTGTTCATCAAGGTTAGTCCGCCTACGAAGCATGGTGCGACATTATCATAGTGCACACTGCCGCTGATCTGGCCTTCCAGTTCGCCCATCATCAACAGCAACTCATGCTGTTCAAATGCGCTGTCGAAAAACTCATTTAAGCCATGTAATGCAGCCACAATAGAGCTAGCACTTGAGCCTAAGCCGCTGCCAATTGGCAAATTTTTGTATAAGGTCATGGCAACAGGTTGGGCCCTTTGTCCTTTTGATTTGAGTTTTTCAGCAAACATCTTGTAGCAATCCACCACAATATTGGTATTGGTGTCGGCTGGTAACTTATGCGCAAATGGGCCTTTCACTCGTAACTCAAAGGATTGGCTTGAGCTAACTTCCACTTCATCGCCTAAGGGAGAACCATCAATGGGAGACAACGCCGCGCCGAGCAAGTCAAAGCCGAGACTGACATTGCCTATTGACGCTGGCGCGTAGGCCTTCAACATTTTACTCATCAGTTAGATATCCTGTTTCCAAGGCATAGTGCGCAGCACATCAGCAAATACACCAGCAGCCGTCACTGTTGCACCCGCGCCATATCCTCTAATTACATAAGGGATAGGTTGATAATAATGACTGTGAATTGCAAGGGCATTCTCACCCTCTTTGACTGCATAGAGAGGATGCTTACTATCTACCGCTTTGAGTGACACTTTACACTGACCATTTTCGATGGCACCCACGTAGCGTAACACCTGACCTTTTTCTTTGGCCGCAGACACTTGGGTTTTATAGTGCTCATCTAGCTTAGGCAGGTTTTGCATAAATTGCTCAATCGAGCCGCTGGCATCAAATGAATCTGGTAATACAGATTCTATTTCGATGTCATCTAACTCTAATTCAAGATCTGCTTCTCGGGCCATAATTAATAGCTTACGTGCTACGTCCATACCGGAGAGATCATCTCGAGGGTCCGGCTCAGTAAAACCATTGTCGCGGGCAATAGTAGTTGCTTGTGAAATGCTCAGGCCTTCATCAAGTTTGCCAAATACAAATGACAGTGAACCGGATAAAATACCTTCGAAGCGTTTTAGCTCATCGCCGGCATAAATCAACTTCTGCAAGTTATCTATAACGGGTAACCCCGCCCCTACAGTAGTTTCATATAAAAATTGGCGGTTAGTTTGCTGAGCGGTGGTCCGCAAGGTTTTATAAAAGGCGATATCTCGGGTATTGGCTTTCTTATTCGGCGTCACCACATGAAAGCCTGCAAGCATAAACTCTGCATATTGGGCTGCCACAGATTCATTGCTGGTACAATCGACTATGACAGGGTTGACCAGGCTATTTTCCTGCACAAAGTCAGTAATAGTGATCAATGAAAATTGCTTTGTTGATTCTGCAAGTTGACCAGACCAACCGTTTTTCAAGTCAATACCACCAGCTTGCAATAACAGCTTTCTACTATTGGCAATACCGTAAACCTTTAAGCTGATGCCTCTTTCCATCAACGTATGCTGCTGGCGTTCCATTTGCTGTAATAATTCTTTTCCTACGTTACCGCACCCCACCAGGAAAACATCAATGGAGTGGGAGTTTGAGAAAAAATTCTGGTGAACTACCTTCACCGCTTCTTTAGCGCGATGTTTTTCAATGACTGTAGAGATAGAGCGTTCAGAAGAACCTTGTGCAATGGCCACGTTATTGACTCGTGCTTGAGCCAATGAACTGAAAAATTTCGCGGCCAATCCTTTGGAATGTCGCATGCCGTCCCCCACTAAGGTAACTATGGCTAAGTCATGCCTGACTTCGATAGGGTCTAGTAAATGATTACTTAATTCTAATGCGAATGCATCTTCTAACAAGTTCTGTGCTCGTTCCGCATCTTTACTATGGATACAAAAACTAATGCTGTATTCCGATGAAGACTGAGTAATTAGGCTGATAGATATATTGGCATTGGACATCACTTCAAAGACGCGACTGGCCATGCCCACCATGCCTTTCATGCCAGGACCTGCCACATTAAACATTGTCATGTCATCAAGGTGAGAAATACCCTTCACGCTGGTCCAAATATCACTGGACTCTTTACCAATTAAGGTGCCCGGAGCGGCTGGATTAAGGGTGTTGCGAATCAAACAAGGAATATGATGTTGGGCGATAGGTCCGATGGTTTTGGGATGAAGAACCTTGGCCCCAAAATAGGATAGTTCCATCGCTTCTTGATAGGTAAGCTTATCTAATAGAACCGCACCTTCAACTTGATTTGGGTCAGCATTGTAGACTCCATCCACATCTGTCCATATTTCACAGCAATCTGCATCTAAACAAGCAGCCAAAATAGCCGCGGAGTAATCAGAGCCGTTGCGCCCTAATGTGACTTTTTCCCCTTCTGTATTTACCGCCACAAAACCTGGCATGATGAGTACATCATCAGAACTATATTGCAGTTCAGCAAAACGCGCCTTACTTACGGCTACATCAGCAATGCTATCGAGGTAATCCCCTTCAGCAACAATATACTGAACCGGATCGATAATAATATTTTTCTGACCTAGGGCGGTGAGAATTTCACTAAACAAATTAACACTAACATATTCGCCCATACTGAGAATTTTGGCGACTATTTGGTCCGGAGCACAGCCTAACAGGCGTATACCGTCTAGGTGCTGCTTTAGGTTCTGCAAAATGCTTTGAATAAAGCTGTTGATCTTATCGGTTCGATAATTGGGAAGTTGCTTGGCAAGATCATCGGCAATACCATTTAAGGTCATTCCTAACTTTGCATACAACTCTCCGTAGTCTTCACCAGATGTAGCTTGTTCACATAACAATGACAATGCATTGGTAACACCTTTGGGAGCCGACAGAACTACCGCAGCGCCGTTTTCTTGGTGACTATCGAGACTAATATCTTTAACTCGTAAGTAGCGCTGCGCATCTGCCAGAGATGAGCCACCGAATTTCAACACCTTCATTTGTTGCTCCTATTAACTTGTTTCACGCTTATTCTTGTTGCTTTTGTTTGTAAATTCGCCTCTTTCATGGACAGCCAATCACAAAATATCAGTTTTAAATAACAAAAAAGCCCGCTGGTTTCGCGGGCTTTTTTTTAAATTTCTTTAAGCACTAGCCAGCGACAGTCCCCGAAGGGCTGGTAATCATCATCATGCCGGTGGTGCTCATTATTATTATTGCTTTCATGTCTTCAATTTGCCGTATAGACGTCTATATGTCAACCGCCTAAAAAAGAATTATTGGATTTTATTGCAAATCAAAAGCTCTAACTTATATCAACAGCGCCAAGATCAAGAGAAGATCAAGAGGGTCAGAGTAACTTGCTATCAGCACCTTTAGTTTATCTGCAAGAACGTCTGTCTCCCCCATGCACTTTTGGGGCAAGTGAGAAACCTGTTTCCAGCTCTACTTTTCGCTTAAATTGGCTGTCCCCAAGCACTTTTCCTTTATTAGTGGCATTTCTAATTGCATCTACGTTAGATTCAGCAATGTGATTTAAAAACAACGCTCGATAGGCTTTTTTTCTCTCTAACTGATTTTGTCCTAGGGCTAAATAACATGGATGTTGCGTGAGTAGTTTGATGTCTTTATCCAATCCATTGCTATGAAAGCTTGACCATGGATAACTCGCTGGGTGGTCAACCATTCTAGCCCTGACTGGATTCATTTCGATGTAGCGACTCACCAGCAAAAAATATTGCTCACTATCGATCAAGGTTGACTTGAATCGTCCTTCCCACAAAGTCCCAGTGCGCTGATAGGTTTTATTAATGTAGCGTACATAAAATCTTCCGATACCCTGCATCAATTTACTTACTGCCTTGGGAGTGCTTGGTGTCAGGAGTAGATGTACATGATTCGTCATCAGGACAAATGCATGCACGGCAACAGAATATTTTTTCGCGTAAAGGTACAGTTTGTCTAAATATACTGAATAGTCTTGCTCACTGTAGAAACAGGCTTGCCGATTATTACCTCTTTGAACAACATGTTGAGGTACATCTACTAGATTGAGTCGAGGTTGTCTTGGCATAGCAGCAATCCTTTGCTTGAGTGAACCTCATTAGCATAGCTAACTAGGCGACAGCATCAACCGTATAGCTAGAGAACTAGACCTTTAATGCCAAAGATTCAAGTTACTCTGACCCTGAGGTATCCCCACGAAATAAACAGAGAAGTAATTTAAAATAATTTGGAACATTCACGGTACTTGGTGATCAGATCAATCGCCAAACATCACTAAAGACCAATACCATGAATGAAGTTGTTATTTTGAAGAAGTTCCTTAGAGCTGTCACGCCCAAAATGCATAAAGTTAGACGAGCGTCATTAACGAGTTGTGTGAGCAGTTTGCTAAATGGAGCTAAAGCCAGTGTTACCAGCATGGGACGCGGTATTTCATCTTCAGCATATGAAAAACATCGCATTAAACAAGCGGACCGCTTGTTGTCTAATAAACACATTATTAATGAACAATTACCTATCTATCAAGCCATCTATACGCAATATACGAATGCTTCATCACGCCCTATTATTCTGATTGACTGGTCTGACTTAGATACGCATAAAGGCTGTTTTTTGCTAAGGGCTTCGGTAGCTTTTAATGGCCGAGGAGTGGCTATTTATCAAGAAGTTCATGATATGAGCACGAAAGAAAAACGGTGCACGCACAAGGCGTTTTTAGCAAAATTAAAGACGATTATCGATGACGATGCTAAACCGATAATTGTGACAGATGCTGGCTATAAAACCCCTTGGTTTAAAGAGGTCATTGCTCTGGGGTGGGACTTTGCAGGAAGAGTCCGCAAGCCTATGATGTATGTTAATCAAAAAGAAGACTGGGAGCATACCTCTGAGTTATATAAGCGAGCTACCAGTCAACCTATAGGGTTTACTAGCCATATTTGCCGCAGCCAACCTTTAGCATGTACCTTGGTGTTATTTAAAGGAAAAAGCAAAGGCCGACATAGCTTAACGCAACATAACATTGCCCGCCAATCTAAGTGTTCCAAGGTCCATGCAAGAGGTGCTACAGACCCTTGGTTAATTGCCACATCACTTCCTCGCACCAAAAGTTTAGGTAAAAAAATAGTCGCTATTTATCGACTGCGTATGCAAATTGAAGAAGAGTTTAGAGATATCAAAAGCAGTTTATTTGGATTGGGTTTTGAACACCATAAAAGCCGATATATACACCGCATTGCAGTACTCATCCTTATCGCTACACTTGCCAGTATTCTGGCCAACATTATAGGTCTAGCAATGTTCACGGCTGGTTTACACCGTCGCTATCAAGCGAACACAGTTAAGGTTAGACGAGTATTATCGTTTCACTATTTAGGATTGAGAGGCTTCGTAGATAAGCATTTCAAATTGCTCAGCGAGCAATTTGAAACTGCGGTATTAAATATCAGAACTATGATAGCAGACAATTTTAATGATTGAATATTCGTGGGGATCCCTCAGACTCTGACCCTCTTGATCCAGCGCCAAGATCAGGGGAGTCAAATCAAGAGGTTAATGCAGGCCGAATCGGTTTAGAATTTTGAGTAGTTTGTCGGCATCGACTGGCTTTTCAATAAAGTCCAATGCGCCAAGTTGTGCCACGCGCTTTTTCATTTCAGGTTGAATATCCCCAGAGACCACAATAACGAACACTTCAATACTATGCCTTTTGATTTCCTCAAGCACCCCTATACCGTCCAGTTGGGGCATGGTCAAATCTAACAGCATCAATGCAAAGTGTCTTTCTTGCAGTTTAGCCAGCGCTTCATGGCCGTTGCAGGCAAGATGCACCTCGCTGGCAAAATCATCAGGTAAGCTGCGCTTTGCCATTTTGCGTGCAATTGCTGAGTCATCACAAATTAATACAGGGAAACTCACTGGTACTCCTTTTTACCTTGTCACACATGTTGTGTTGTTTTATGGTGCAAAATATATTGTCCTGTAACCTCGGTAGCTGACAAAACCTTATGCCCGAAATTCAACAACGCGTTGCTTATCTAATTCTCACTGGCTTTGAAAAAAATTACCGCTGGTTTTGCCGCATTACCTCCGGAGCAAAATCCCGCTTTGAACAGGCTCAATGGCAAGCAGCCCAGTTTGCTGTCAAAGAGCGCATCTCAATTTATGAACAAAGCCTGTCTGATACTGTCGCTGAGCTTTACACATTAGTCAATCCACATCAACAGGTGCTGGAGTTTTGGCAGGATGTAAAACGCCACTTCGCTGCACAACTAGAGCAACACCCCCAATACGAGCTCGCAGAGACGTTTTACAATTCAGTTATTGGTCGAGTGTATAAACACAATAAAATTGACGATGACATCATGTTCATCTTGCCCAGTCGCTGTTACATCGCAGGTCAGGACCGCAGTAAAATAGTCAACAGCTTTGATACCGGCGGCACTGTGGGGTCAATGATGACCTCCATTTTATCTATCTATCGCTTTTCCCTTGAGTTTGAAAATAAAGCCTTAGATTTAGAAAACTTAGACCAAGCCTTACGTAGACGGTTAAATACTCAGCAACTGGCTATGGTGCACACAGTCGAGATTCTCAAACCAGTATTTTACCGCGGAAAGGCCGCCTATCTGATTGGCCGTATCTGTATGCCAGATGAGACAATGCCTTTTGTTATTGCATTATTGGTTAACGCAGATAATCAACTGCAAGTAGATGCACTGCTAACAGAACGCAAAGATTTGAGCGTGATTTTTGGCTTCGCCCGGGCCTATTTCATGGCTGACACTCTTTATCCAGCAGAAATTGTCGCCTTCCTACAAGAACTGATGCCGAATAAAAAAAATTTCGAGCTGTACATGGCAATCGGTCACTACAAGCACGGTAAAACCGTCTTTTACCGTAACTTCTTGCAACATATGGATAACAGCGACGACAAATTCACTATTGCACCAGGTGTGCGAGGGCTGGTGATGGCGGTCTTCCATCTTCCCTCATACGGAGTGGTGTTCAAAATCATCAAAGATGAATTTCCCGAGAGTAAGAGTGTCACCCGCGAACAAGTAAAAGAATGCTATCGATTGGTCAAAATGACCGACCGCGTGGGACGCATGGCCGATACCCATGAATATGTAAACTTCCGCTTGCCCCTAGCGCGAGTTGAACCTGAACTTCTCAAAGAGCTACAGGAAGTGGCTAGTAAAAATATTGAAGTGGTGAATGATGAATTAATCATTAAGCATCTTTATATAGAACGAAAAATGACACCGCTCAATTTATTTTTACAAAACGAAACTGACCCACAAAAAATTCATAATGCCATCGATGATTTAGGCTTGTGTATCAAACAAATTGCCGCAGCGAATATCTTCCCCGGCGATATGCTACATAAAAATTTTGGGGTGACTCGTCATGGTCGGGTGATATTTTACGATTACGACGAAATCTGTTGGATGCATCAACGGACATTTCGTAAATTGCCACAATCAGATGACCCCTTTGCTATAGATACCTTGTCAGTCTCGCCGGAGGACGTTTTCCCAGAGCAGTTCGAGCATTTTATTGTCGGCAAGCGCGTACTTAAAGATTTACTCAAAGAGCTTCATCCTGACCTGATGACAGCCGAATATTGGATAGCGGCTCAAAAACGCGCCGCCAGGGGTGAAGTGCTGCATTTTTCACCCTACTCAGAAAGTAAACGTTTTATTCGCTCCACAGTGGAGGCTTAATCACTTGTCAACTGGCGAGCTAAGCAGATTGCAGCGCACCTTAGGGATCAGTCTTCCCTCCGCAGAAGTGGCGATTTCACCAGCGTGGCACAATGAGCAACACGTCAGGTTATGGGTAAAGCGGGATGATTTAATCCATCCAATTATTTCTGGCAATAAATGGCGAAAACTCGGTTTAGCGTTACAGCAAATAATGCAGCAAAAACCCTGTCAGATTATCAGTTTTGGTGGTGGATACTCCAATCACCTGCATGCACTAGCCTATTGTTGTCAGCAACTTCAACTGCCGCTGCGTTGCATAGTCCGAGGAGATTACTCAAAAAATATGACTCCTATGCTGACAGACATCCAACAATGGGGGGCAAAAATTGAATTTGTCGACAAGCTAACCTACTCAAAACGCAATGATGAGGATTATTTAAACCGTATTAAACAGCAGTTTGACAACCCCGTGATTATCCCAGAAGGCGGCTCCCAGCAGCAGGCTTTGCATGGCAGTGCAGAAATCATCAATGAGCTACAACAAAGCTACGATTACATAGTCACGCCGGTGGCAAGTGGCGGCACCATGGCTGGATTGGTCCATGGCATAGATCTAATTGCACAAGTAAGCAGTAAAATTCTGGGTATCGCTGTACTCAAAGGCCAAGATTACCTAGAACACCTAGTAAAGGACTTATTGCCTGAAGCGCAAAACAGATCCTTGTCAGCCCAATGGCAGATTTTACATGATTACCATTGTGGTGGTTACGCCAAGAAAACACCTGAGTTAATCAGTTTCTGTGAGGATTTTTATCAAGACACCCATATAAAAGTTGAACCTGTCTATTCAGGTAAACTCTTTTTCGCTTTAAAGCAGATGATTGAACAGGGATACTTCCCGGCCAACAGCAAAATTTTAGCCATACACACAGGTGGAATGCAGGGGAATCGAAACTGAGCAAGCATCGTTCTGCAAGACTCCGAATGTACGTAAGCCTTGATATTTACAACTAGGTTTGTAACAGTCTGAATAATAAAGAATAAAATATCAGCCAAGGGGTTTAGGTGGACATACAATGAATTGGTCAGAATGGTTAGCTGGGTTTGCTGGTGCTTCACCAGTAGAGTGGCTAGCCACAGTGTGCGGTTTTATTTGTGTTTACTTGCTGATAAAGCGCAATATTTGGTGTTTCCTGTTTGGTCTCATTCAGGTCAGTTTATACAGTTGGATATTTTACGGTGTAAAACTGTATTCGGACATGCTTTTACATCTGGTTTATGTTGGATTCCAAATTTATGGCTACCTAATCTGGTCACGAAACTTGGATCAGGGCGGTCAAGTGATAGTGGACAAAGGCAAGGCCAAGCATTATGCCTTTTTCATTGTGTTGGCGTTGTTCAGCACTGGCGTTCTGGGTTGGTTAATGAATACCTATACTGACGCCAGTCTTGCTTATTTTGATGCCTTTACCACCTGCACCAGTCTAGTTGCCCAATGGTTGTTGTCCCATAAAAAATTATTCAATTGGAGTTTTTGGATAGTGGTCGATATCGTGGCAATTTGGATTTATTGGCAAAAAGGCCTTTATCCCACTTCCGCATTGTATTTATGCTTTTTAGTAATGGCCTGCATTGGCCAGTGGCAATGGTACAATAGTTACCAGAAAACCGCTGGGAAAGCTGCCCTTGACTGATGTTGGTTTTACCTTAGGCAAATTCGCACCTTTTCACAAAGGTCATGAATATTTGATCCGAACAGCCCTTGAACATGTTAAACAGTTGATTGTTGTGATTTATCCCTGTAAAGAGCTTGCGCACATTAGCCTTAATCATCGCGCTAATTGGATCCGGGCTTTGTTTCCCCAAGTGACGGTTATAGAGGCCAAAAATGGCCCCCAAGTGCAAGGTTATACACAGCAGATAATGGATATTCAAAACCGTTTTTTGTCGAGCCTGCTAAAAGATTATAAGTTTGATTACTTTTTCAGTAGTGAGCCTTATGGAGAACATGTTTCCAAAGCGCTCAACTGCCAAGACTTTCGAGTAGACATGCACAGAGAGCATGTCCCTATTAGTGCAACTCAGATTCGACAGAATATTATTCAACACAAACATTTCTTATCTACCGAGGTTTATGTGGATTTATTTAAAAAAGTCGTTTTACTCGGTGCGCCGTCGACAGGAAAGTCAACTTTGGCGGCGGCACTGGCGAAGCGATATGAGACCCAGTGGGTAGAAGAATACGGACGTGAATACTGGCTTGAGCATCAAGTCGATAGGCGCCTGTCTCCAGAACAATTATTACATATCGCTCAAATGCAAAATCAATGGGAAGATGAACAGCTAAAGCATGCGAATCAATTTTTGATATGCGATACCAATGCTTTTACTACTTGGCACTTTGCCCTGCATTATCACGGCAAAGCTTTGCCTGAATTGGAAGCATTAGCCCAACAAAGTTGGCAACGTTATGATTTGGTCGTATTGTGTGACGATTCGATTCCTTATGATGATACTTGGGAGCGTTCAGGCGATGCGAATCGCAAAGAATTCCAGCAGTTTTTAATCGATTATATGCACAAGCACAATAAGCCATACATATTGGCCAAAGGTGATTTGCAGCAACGTTTAAAAATCGTCAGTAAGGCGTTAGAGCACCTTGAAAATCAACACCAAGGTCAAACTGAAACGGATTGGAATTAATCGACTTTAACGACTATTTTTTAAGTCCAGTCTTGCGTATGAAATTATCAGTGATAGCATGCGCGAAATTTTATACTTTTATCAATTAATAGGAACCGAATATGTCTCGTGTTTTGATCATTGGTGCTGGCGGCGTCGCAGCCGTAACGGTAAAGAAATGTGCGCGCTTACCTGAGCATTTTGACGAAATCTATCTGGCCAGCAGAACTGTCTCCAAATGTGAGGCATTGCAGGCTGAAGTAGGTGCGGATCGCGTAAAAGGTGTGTTTGCTATAGATGCAGACAATGCCAGTGAAGTTGAAGCATTGATCAACAAGGTTAAACCAGACTTATTGGTTAACTTAGCACTACCCTATCAAGATTTGCCGATTATGGATGCCTGCTTGGCAACCGGCACAGATTACTTGGATACGGCTAACTACGAACCTAAAGATGAAGCTAAGTTCGAATACTCTTGGCAGTGGGCATATCAGGAACGTTTTAAGCAAAAAGGTATTATGGCTCTGCTCGGCAGTGGTTTTGATCCCGGTGTAACTAACGTGTATACCGCTTATGCGGCGAAGCATTACTTTGATGAAATCCATTATTTGGATATCGTTGATTGTAATGGCGGTGATCACGGACAAGCATTTGCGACCAATTTCAATCCAGAAATCAACATCCGTGAAATTACCCAACGTGGACGCTTCTGGGAAGATGGCCAATGGAAAGAAACTGATCCCTTGTCAGTACGTGAAGATCTTGATTACCAAAATATCGGCGTGCGCGCATCTTACTTGATGTTCCACGAAGAATTGGAATCTATTGTCAAACACTTCCCTACACTTAAACGTGCCAGATTCTGGATGACCTTTGGCGATGCTTACCTTAACCATTTGCGTGTGTTAGAAGGTATTGGCATGACTAGCATTGCGCCGATAGATTTCCAAGGACAGCAAATAGTGCCGCTGGAATTCCTTAAAGCAGTGTTGCCCAACCCAGGCTCTCTGGCAGAAGGTTATACCGGTCAAACATGTATCGGAACCTACATCACAGGTATTAAAGATGGCAAAGAGAAAACCATCTTTATCTACAATAATTGTAGCCATGCTGCATGTTATGAAGAAGTGGGCGCGCAAGCGGTTTCCTACACGACTGGCGTTCCAGCGATGATAGGCGCAGCCTTGATGCTTAACGGCACCTGGAAGAAGGAAGGTGTTTGGAACATGGAACAGTTTGATCCTGATCCGTTCATGGATATGCTTAACAAACATGGTTTGCCATGGCATGTAATAGAATGTGACCAGAGTCCGTTTAAAAAGTAATTTATCCAATTTTAAGCCACAGGCAGGAGTAACCACTTGAGTGACCCGATGTTAAATCCAAACATTCCTTCACCCTGTTATGTATGTGAAGAACAGAAGCTGGAAAACAATTTGCAGTTAATGCAGCGCGTGCAAAATGAAGCAGGCGTTGACATTATTCTGGCCTTGAAAGGATTTTCCATGTGGTCAACGTTCGATTTGGTTGGCCAATATCTCAAGGGTTGCACCGCCAGCTCAGTATGGGAAGCTAAATTAGCCAAGTATGAGATGGGCAAGGAAGTCCACGCTTATTCTCCGGCTTATAAACAATCAGACATGGATGAATTGCTGAGGTTAGTTAACCATATTTCATTCAATAGCCTGAGCCAATGGCAGCGCTATAAGCAGCAAGTATTAGATAGCGGTATTTCTGCTGGCTTGAGAATTAATCCTGAGCACCGAGAAGCAGAAACCGAATTGTATGATCCAAGTGCACCGGGCTCTCGCTTAGGTGTTTTGGTTAAAGATTTACAAGATGCAGACTTGAGCGGCATTGAAGGGTTTCACGTACACAATTTGTGTGAATGTGACTCCTATGCCACTCAGCGCACCTTAGATGCGGTGGAAAAACGCTTTGCAAAATGGTTACCCCAGCTTAAGTGGTTAAACTTGGGCGGTGGTCATCTGATGACTAAGCAGGGTTACAATGTTGAGCATTTAATTGCCACCTTAAAAGGGTTCAAACAGCGTTATCCCAATTTGCAGATCATTATGGAGCCGGGCTCGGCTGTGGCGTGGCAAACGGGTACTTTGGTATCAGAGGTTGTCGATATTGTTGAGAATGAAGGCAAAATCGCAATTTTGGATATCTCCGCCACCGGCCATATGCCCGATGTGTTAGAGATGCCTTATCGCCCCGAAGTACGTAATGCCGGTCCGGCCAATGCAACAGAATTTACCTATAAATTGGGTGGCAACTCTTGCCTCGCCGGTGATGTGATTGATACTTATAGTTTTGATCATCCCCTGAAACAAGGGGACCGGATCATATTCGAAGATATGATTCACTATACCATGGTCAAAACGACATTTTTTAACGGAGTTGAACACCCGTCAATTGGTATCCTGCGCAAAAACGGGGAGTTTGAATTGATTAGGCAATTTAATTACGAAGACTTTAAAAGCCGATTATCTTAATCGGCTTTTTTACGCCACATCTGGCCATCGAATCAAGCCTGCACTCCCCGCTGTGTGTATTCTATCTGTTACTATCGAGCACTATTTTTTCTGCAATAATCCGTTTGAAATATGCTACAGTTTTCGCTCGCTAGTCAAAGCTAATGTTTGATATAACGAATGAATAAGTCTGGAATAAACCTAAAATCCAAAATGACATTGTTGTGCGACAATCCAGTGAACCCTAGTCAAGTTCATTCACCACTGGTCAAAACAATGCATCGTACAAATTGACTCACTCAAACTATGGAAAGAAAATAATATGGCCTATGATTTTGGCTCACAAACATTAGGAATTAAAAACCCTTTTAAGACCGAAGGTAAATTTCGAGTAGCGACCGGTGTGTTACTTGCTATTTCGGGAATTATCCCATTACTTAATGTCGCATCGACTCTCAAAGAACAGCCGATTTACAGCTATACCTATGCCATCCTCGGCTTTATCTTACTTGCCAGTGGTGTGCGGCATACGGGTATCGGCATCTTTCAGCTATTTAGATATTTTGTCGGCCGTTCCGTTCCCACCTCGTTAGCCTATAATTATTCTAGATCAGAGCAAGATACCGCCAAAGCGGAAAAAAATGCATTGCTTTACAATGATGCAAAACTTCATTCGATGTTAATGGGGCGCAAGAATACAACCTTTGCTGAGCCAATTGGCTGGATTTCTCGCTTGATCCATTCGCTCTCCCCTAACCTTACTTTTTTGCCTAATCCATTGCGACACTTAGCGCAAGAATTAGGCGCCCTTACTCTGAATTTTTTGACTGCATTCGTGTCATTTTTAGTAGTATTTTTCGTGGTCAGTACTGGCTTGGCTGGCGAGACAGCGAAACAAGTTACGATGCCTGTGTTGTCGATACTATTGTTCTTTTACTTGATTATGATGTGGCGCAGCACAGCTAACTCCATTACCAATCAAGCTAACAAAACCTCCAATGCCAGCGGAGGTGTTTCATTTGGAGCGGTGATCGCATTAAGCATCATAGTACCGGTGTTTATGGGTTTTGCCCTTGACGAATTAACCGGTTGGACATCTGCTCAAGTACAGAACTTTACTGAAACAGTGCCTATTTTCAGTGCTTGGGGAAATTTTGCCTTATTGTTAGTTGCCATCCTGTTTGTGATTATTGGCGTGGTGCCGAATCTAAACACTAGATTGAAAGCCGTGACACCACAAACTGAAGTCAGCGAGTATCGGGATAACATGCAAGAAAGCGTGCACCCGAATGAAATATTTATCAATATTGAAAATATCGTACTGGCGAATAGACGCTACAAAGAAATTCCTAACCGCATATACCGTGAATTCGATCCTGCTTTGAAAGAACAAGCCGAGGGTAAAGGGAGTTTTGCGGGAGAACTTTTGGTCGAAACCCAGCCGATTTTAGCCGATGAAAACAAAGTAAACTACAAAACTGCGAATAAGGTCTTATCCACTGCGTTAGCGCAACTTAGTGTGCTAGTCGCATTCGCCTTTTTTGCTTATTTCACCCTTAACTTGGCTGACGCATTAGTGTTCTTGAATGCGATAGATGGTGATTTATCCAGTTCGTCTGCTGTCACTCAGTTTGCGGGCTTCATTAACACTGGGTTATTCAGCCTATTTGGTTGGCTATCTTTTCAAGCTACCGGCAAAATATTAAACAATGCTTCGCATTTATTTTGGGGTGAAATTCATTTCACATCATTATTGATGTTCCTTAAGACAGAAGGCACCTATACTGAATCGCGAATTTCTACCGGTATGGCAATTCACGACTCTACCCGTTCTGAGAACGTCGTAGTGCGAAGCTCAATTACCCCTTGGATTATCACCTCGCGGTTAAATACTTCTATTTTTGCCACCAGTGGCTCGGGCAATCTTGAGTCTTCTCGTTACATTATGGGTATGTCTAAGAACAATGATGAACTAGATACCATAGTTAAAGAGATTAAAGACTTCCTCAAAGGCAGAGAATCGATTGCTTCCATAACCAATGAAGCCGACTTACAAAATGCCAGCACCATTCATCAAGTTAATCAACAAAGCCGATTTTTACCCGAAGATAAAAGCAATGAAAAGCTGGAATCTAAAGATGATGAAGCGGCGGGTTACTTACGTAACGATGCTGATAAGGATGTTAAGCAGTAATTGCGCGGCGCATATGCTCCCAGAAGGGTTTTAAAGGCGCTGACTATCTCATAGGCTTGTCAGCCGCCTTTTAACTTGCAGGCGGCTTTACAGCAAGCGGTTGCATTCCAAAGTGTAGGGGCTAATAAATACCTGACGTAAAGTCAAGTATGTTAGTAGTTGCGCTGAGTACAAGTGCCGCGCTGTGATTAGGGCCTAATGTCAAATAAGCTACTTAATCCAATACATCATTTGCGATGTTGACAGCATAAACTCTAATTTTTGATTAGAGCCCATTCTTACTTTCAACCCATATGAACTAGGTTCCCCGACTAAGCCAGGGCTACTCCAAATGACATTGCCCTGCGATGTCATTTTTTTAATTTGATACAGGTTATCGTAGTTATCATAGAGACGGTCCCGCTTAGAAGTAGTGACAAACAAGTTTTGATTTTCATCGGTACTAGGATCAGCAACTAAATCATAAATATAGCTATTTGCTAAGTTACGAGCAACTTCAGTAAAAGTGTTATTGTTCAATTCATACACAACTAACGTTTGCGAAGACGATGAATATTGATCGACTTCAAGACATGCAAGTTCTAATTGGGCATCATTGTCAAAGTTGAATAACGCCATGCGTCTACAAGATTTTTCAATAAAGGACTTTTCGGAGAATACCGCTCCATTTCTGATCAAAAAAGATAACTTATTAGCAAAAGACACCAACACAACTGCAGTGTTGTTGATCCTTGTTGAAGCAAAATCATTTATGTAATTATCAAAGGTATAATTGGCTATTATTGTCTGGTTTTCTATATCAATTGCATTAAGAACACGCCCATCAGCATATAACGCATCATCATAACCATCTGCATTTAAATCATTGGCTTGAATCACTCCAATGGTAGAATCATAATCACCGGTAACCTGCCAAATAGTGCTGTTATCGTATAGCTGGATAACGGAGAATGCACCATCATAAAGATCTGTGCTCGGTACAAAAATATCGCCAAAACCATCGTTATTAAAGTCAGTTGTGACTGCGTGTCTACTACCATCCCAGTTTGAAGAAATCTCATCGCTGAGTGAATATGACCCATCTTCATCCAATGTGACTATGCGGCTTCCTTGATATCCACTTTGAGTTGATGGAATAAAAAACACTGCCTTTTCATTATTTTCTGTAATATTTGACCAACCAGCACTGCTATAATTATCTAACTGAACAGCGTTAGAGCTATCTTTGATAGTTGCACTATCAATTTCAATATCAGCGGCAATAAAACTATCCTTTCCTGACGAACTAACACCTGTCCCCCAATGCAATTCCAATTTTCCATCGTTATCTGAATCGCCACTCATTAAAGACGTAGAGCCGTGATCTTGCATGTTTACTGCCCACAATACAGCTAGCTGGTTGCCTTGCAGATTATAAGCGGTGATGTTGCCCCATTGGCAATCACCGACGATAAGTTCATCCGTACCATCATTGTTCAAATCTTCACTAAGTAGGGTACAGGTATTGAAATTACTAAAACTACTCAATTGAGATTTGTCTACTGCTGAATAGATGCTAACGTCTCCCCAACGATCTGCACCGGCAATTTCTGCAATGCCGTCACCGTTGAAGTCACCTAAAGCAATATTAGCATCGCCAAACTCAGTGCCGCTAAACCACTGATTTTCCCATGTAACGGCATCATAAACTCGACCATTATTTACCACTAATTCCAAATTGTTATCGTCATCGACATTTGCAAATTCAACTTGTTTCGCAGAACCAACATTGGTAGTGAACAGCTCCAATTCAGGTGCATTTAAAGACACTACATGCAACTCATAACCATCAGAATATGTCTCTGGAGAACTGAGGAAAGCCATTTCAGGGATCCCATCATTATCAATATCTTTTAAGGTAGCAAATGTGATGTATTCCGTGGTCTCAAATAAAGCAGTCGCTTGCTTATCCAACCCATCAATAACATTGACACCGTTTTCGGTGACTACGACGATTTCTTGTTGAGCATCTTCATCCAGATTTGCCTTTAGTACTTGAACTATCCGTCCTTTGGTGGGAAGTTTAAACGGATATACCCATTTCTGTTGATATTTGTCATCTTTGAATTCAAGTAGGAAAACGCTACTTGTACTATTGGTAGACAATACTTCATTAATGCCATCACCATCAAAATCGCCCACATGCATGGATTTATTATTGGCAGGAACCGTGATACCCGAACGTGTTATTGGCATAGCCACATCAGATTCGACCTCAATGGGTACCACTATTTTTTCAGCGTCGCCGTCTCCTTCATTAGGTAAAGAAAAGGTAAAATCATATATCTGAAATGGAAATAGAAATTCTGTTGGCACATTCCAAGTAACCCAGCCATACCCATCAATTACCGCACCTTCTGGCCCAGCGACTAATGTGCCCGCAGCTTCATCCATATCAATATCAGGATCATATGAGGTCACACGAAATTGTACGACATCACCAGATTTCATAACCTCAGGAATGTCGCTGATTTTTATTTCTGCGGGTGCATCCTGTAGATAAATATACAAGGATGGGCTTTCTGTACTATTGATGCCATCAGATACAACAACCGCTGCTCTCACACTATCTCCGTAAACGGCAAGATATGGAGGTAAAGTATTGCTTGATTGATTGCTCACCAATTGATCATTAATGTACCAACGATAACTAACCACTAGTTCATCATTACTATTATCCGGATCGCTATAGTAACCAGCCTCAACGCCAATTGCTGTGGTTGTATTTATATCGCCGTAATTTGAAAGGTACGGGCTGCCAACTGATGGTGGAATCGACATTTGAGCAAGAGCTACCAGTTGTTTGGTTGAAACAGAACCATTCAACAGTTCGTATATATCAACGAAGTAAGCGCCTACATCATAATTACCATCGCCATCGTTATCTTCAAGATAGCGAATAAAATCAGAATTGGAATCCGTTGCTGAACCAAAATCAAAAGTAACTTGTTTATCTGCACTCAACAATACATTGCCGCTACTGATGTAAGGGGGGAAACCTTCGACATCTTCTAGACTAAAAGCAACCTTGCCTTTTTCACCGATAAAAAGCTCGCCAGTTAAATTAACCGAATCCTGATAATCTATAGTGGTAATGTCTAATTCGGCGTCAAGGAGTAACTGTTGATCATCTATGCTAAACAAGACATATTGATTATTTTCTACAGCATAATTGTCACTATAGGTGTAACCCGTAGAGATAAAATCTGAATACCCGGTTAATTTGATAAATTGGTCATCATATGTCCAACCAAGATTATCAAAATAATAGGTTAAATTGACCGACGTTTCTGTCAGTGTATTAATCGTTAGGGCAACACTTCCAGTGATTGGAAAACCGTTATCAGCTTGCGCACAATTGGAATAAGTAATCGCAAGATTACCTTGGAAAGCGCCATTAAGTTTACCTTTATACCTAACAGTACCTTGGTAATAACACGAAAACGCAATATCTATATTGCCATTGCTATCCACTTGGTCAGTGAAATTTTCGCCGGCAACATATGGAGTTTCAGTTGCCGCATCATCGAATAAGTATTTGAACACTTGCTGAGAAAGGTCAACATCTAAACTTGCAGTGGTTTTTTTACCTGTATAGCGAGTATCAATTAATCGCGTTGCAGCGCGCTTTAGCTCTGTAATTGAATAGTCTTGAGCATTCGCAATGATTTGACTAGGGGTCGGATTATTCCCAGTGGGTCCGCCATCGTCCCCTGAGCTTGAAGAACCACCTCCACCGCAAGCAGAAACGATGAGGGAACACACTAACATACACAGCGAGCGCGATAATACCGCCATAAATAATCCTTAAATGTACTGCAGATAGCGATAAATAATGAATTTGCAGCAAGCAATCCTTTACATTTACGCTGAAAAAATTACTCAAAAATAGTAAAACATTAAAAGATTAAAGACTAGCACTTATTGACTGGGCGCTATTTTTCCGTGCTAATCAGCATTAATGATTACTCAAACATGCACACCTGATAGCCAACATATGGGATAAGCAGCTATATTTTAGGCTTAGGTTCCAATTCGCACCTATAAAACTCTGGCTATTTTGCACAGCCTTGTGACTGTGGATCGGTTTTTTTAGCCGCCCAATTCAGCATGTTTTTCAATAGAAGTAATGTTTCTTCAGTCTCATAGGATTCATAACGATGTCCCATAGCATTGAAAACAACACGTGCTTGCATGTCCCCAATGCATCGAGACCAAATAATTGGATGATCAACAGGTTTAGGCCCCATACGCAAATCAGAACGATCGCCATAAACGGTATTGACAGGGCTATAAGTACTTTCATCTAACCCGGCAAGAACAATGAAATCATCACTCGGTGGAGCGTCAAAGGTATACCACTCATCAATTGCCATAAAGTCCTTTGGCATACCAGCCATAACTGGATGAGTGGGCTGCAATATTTCAACCCGTGCCGGTTGAAATTGAGGAGCCATAGGGTGGCTGACGAAAGTCGCGCCCAACAATTCATTGTGGTAAAAACTCCAATCTTGATGGGAGTCGTCCCCTGCTCCATGCAATAAAACCGTACCCTTGCCCTTAGACTGCCATTTGGCAAAGGCTAGTTCTTGTTCTGGCGTCAGCGCATCGCCAGTCATGTTATTAAATACAATAACATCAAAACGCGCTAAGTCCTTTTCGTTAAAAATACCACTATGTTCTGTCGTGAAATAACCATGCCCCATTTCCTTTGCTGCCTTCATGATAGCTAGGTTCGCCCCGGCTATTCCTTCTTCATGTCGCCAATCTCGCGTTTCTGAGAAAATCAAAATAGAAGGTGAAGGTACATAAGCGAAATAGCGTCCCGTTGAGGTCACAGGCTCATCAATAAATGTCTCAGTAGCTGTCGCCTCCGATAATATTGCTTTAGGTGCCTGTGAAGAACAAGCGGTCAAAAATAGCATTGGCAGCAGATATAGTAATTTCATAAAAAAGTATCACTAAATTAGATTTAGAATAAGTATAGAGAGGTTTACACCTAGGTTGCAATCAATCAAGACAACTAGCTCAACACCTCTATATCTAGCTCGCTTATCGTTTTACTTAGGAATGGTTATTTTCAGTCTAGCAACTATGTGGTTTAGGCCACTGGGGAATTTTTTGCTAATACATAATGTAGAACGTGCTAGTAATTTAGCCCATATTGAAATCCCCAATTAAAAAATAATAGCTATATTTTGACACACCCCCGCCACACACTTACCAATTCCAAGAAGTGGTTATTACCGAGTCAGCATATTATTGGTAAGAAAAATTAGAATAAATGGTTTTAACATCGCCTTTTCACAATCTATCACTTTACAAAACATGCCAAAAAAACCTTATAAAACATACAATAAAATAACATCACCGGTAGTAATCATATAAAATTTCCCGAAAACTGGTGCAGCCTAACACTATGAGAAATATTGATAAAACCGACTTCAACCCATAACGATAACAAACCAATATAAACTTATTGGTTGACAAATTGGAAAGATAAAATTAGTGCCTTCGAGCTGACTCAAGCCCGTGCACTGGTCGAAGGCGAGGCAGCAGCGTTAGCATCGGTGTCTATCACAGAAGTCGAACTTGAATCCCTAAAGAAAACACTCGATGCAATGGAATCTGGTGTCGAAGCAGAGAAAGCGGACCGCGAATTCCATCTCATTATTTCCAAAGCAACTAGGAATAATGCGATCCTACTTGCGGTCAAAAATTTCTGGGCGCTTCGAGATTCCCAACCGCAAATTAAGCAGGCCTGCGCCGGTGTCTGTAGTCAGTCCAATCGTGACCGCTTGGAAGAACACAAGGCTATTTATCAAGCCCTTAAAGATAGAAATTCACAAGCAGCCAGATCGGCCATGCATGCGCACTTCAATCGGTTGATTAACGCTTTGTTTGTAGTGAGTGAGGCTGCTGCACTTGAAGAAGTTCGTAAAAAAACAAGTCAAACACGTGACTTATACTCATTGAGTCACCTAGTAAACTAAGAGCAAGGGCGACTGATATTTTTCGCCCAACCCTCATTTTTAAAAGCCATTTAGGCTGAAAAACTCACAGTTTAAACAGGGTTTTGAATTCCACGCTTTGTCGGCGTGAAACATTCACTTTCGTGCCATTTTTTAAGCTTAGCTCTAAACTCTCGTTTAAAAGTGGCTCAACGTTGACTACGTCTCGCATATTAACCAATTGCTGCCGATTCGCTCTAAAGAAAATACCCGGCGCTAACCGCGCTTGTATTTTACTCAGTGCTTTATAAATCATAGGCTTATTGTTAGCAAAATATAACCGACTGTAATTGCCAACAGATTCAATTAAAGATACCTCCCCCAACTTTACCAGCCAACAATTATCGCCATCTTTAACAAAAAACTGACTGTCCGGCGTTAGTAATGGATCACTATCATCTTGTGCGTTTCGGACCTTTAACTTGTCTCTGACCTTTTCTAAAGCTTGCTCAAGTCGTGGGGCAGTTACAGGCTTTAACACGTAATCTAACGCATTGTACTCAAATGATTTGATGGCATACTGGTCATAGGCCGTTGTGAAAATCACTTCAGGTACACTTGTCAGTTCAGTCAATAAATCAAAGCCATCTTTTTCCGGCATGTTGATATCAAGCAAGACAAGATCAGGACGGGTTTGATCAATAAGCGCTTTGGCATTATCAACGTTTTCGGCCTCACCGAGAATATCTATATCTGCGATTTGCCCAAGTAAATTAACCAGCTCGACTCGGGCAAGTCGCGAATCATCAACGATTACGACTGTCAACATCAGTTGTGCTCCAGGGTATTAAAATGCTTACCACCACTTGGGAATGTTCGTTTTTCATGGTTATCGATGCCTTGTCGGCATAGAGTAAATCTAAACGTTGTTTGATATTTTTCAATCCTAGCCCAGTGCTATCCTGTTTTTGAGCTTGTATACTGCCGCTGTTGCGCACCTGCAAAAATAAATGGTCTTTGTCTCGCTTGGCAATTAAAACCAGTTTTCCGCCGGATTTTTTAGTGGCTATGCCATATTTAATCGCATTTTCAACTAACAATTGCAGCATCATGCGCGGCAGCAATGCCGCTTTGCTTTGTGTCTCAACCTCAAATTCTGTTTGTAATCGCCCCTCTAACTGAATATCCATCAAGGCTAAATAGTCATCAATCATAGTTAACTCTTCGGCTAAAGTGACTAAGTGATTTTCTTGACTATTGAGGGTATAACGATACATGTCGGCAAGATGACTCAGCATGTCTCTGGCTTTATGGGTATCCTCTAGTATCAGTGCTCTAATGTTATTAATTGTATTGAACATAAAGTGTGGGTTGAGCTGACTGATCAATGACTCTAAACTGACTTGTTTTAACGCGGCATCCAGCTGTTGTTTATCTGCTTTCATTTGTTCGTACTTATGATAGCGCTTGATCACAAAATATAGACTTGACCAAATCAGCATTACCAAACTCAAGTTGATAATATTCGACACCAGCGACACAGTAGTAAAAATCGTTTCAGTGTCATACAGCGTGCTAGCAAATGGTTCTAAGGCCACAAATATCAACAGGGTACAAAGCACGCCCGCCACTAGACTTGCCAGAATCACCGAAGAAACTAGCGCAATGAGTGACACTTGCGAGGTGATTGAGCGTCGGTAAAAACGGCGCAAACCGCTCGACACTGCCCAAGCGATGACAACTAATACACTGGTTGAGACAAACTCTGACCAAAGTACTCCCTGCATGGCGGCACGACTAAAGAAATTGATGGCGCCGAACAGCAACCATCCTATAGTTTGAAAAAATGTAAATGAACGACCTTTCATCATTATGTTCTTGCGTTTATCCATTCAGCCATCAATTTTAGGACGGCTATATCCATCGTATTTTCGATAGTAGCATACTCATTTGGTAAGCCGGTTTCAGCTTGTTGAAATAAATGATTAAGACCTGGTAGTGAATGAACAACAAAATCAGGATGATTGCTCTGGGTTAAAATCTGCTCAATAGCGGCTAGGTTTTCAGATGCAGCGACTTGTAGATCTTTACTGCCATTGATGGCTAGCAATGGGCATTTTACTTGTGCCAAATATTGCTTAGGTTGATAGCTAAGGAAAAAGCGCATCCAAGCAGAGCTCATTTGTTGCGCTTTGCTAGTTGCATCCGCTTCGTTAAGACCCTGTTGATTGATGAGAAATTGACGAATGTCATCGGTCGACATGCCTTGGGCTATTTGTTTGAACAATTGGGTGTCCTGTTGGCGCTCTTTTATCAGCGCACCTTCATCTACTCCCATGCGTTTTTGTATATCAAACGACTGTTGAGTCAATAAAGTCACACCGTCTACCCCTAAGCCAGCCATCATCACAACAAAGGCAATTTGCTTATTCTGACTTGCTACCATAGGTGCAATCATTCCACCTTCACTGTGCCCAATAAGGCCAATATTCCTAGGGTCAATATCAGCTCTGGTTGTCAAAAAATCAAACGCCGCTTGCACATCACTGGCAAAGTCTTCGCTGGTCGCATTGGCAAAGTCACCCTGGGACTGAGCCGTCCCCCTGTCATCAAAGCGCAGAACGGCTAGGCCACTTTTTGTTAAGTAATCAGCAATAACGGCAAAGGGTTTGTGGCCAAACAATGTTTCATCACGGTCTTGTGGTCCTGAGCCTGAGATTAAGATTACCGCGGCAAATTGTTCGTTGCCTTGAGGTTTAGTCAATGTGCCAGCAAGAGTGATGTTCGCGCTGGTATTATCAAAGGTTACCTCTTCACTTACATAATCAAAGGGAGCCACCGGTGTTTGTGGGCGGTTTAACGCTTGTCGTGCGTCATGGCTACGGATTAACACTAACGGCAATTTAGCACTGCCTTGGGAAAAGGTACCCGTTATGGTGTCCGGCTGCGTTAGCTTGCCGACGAACGACATGCCAATCGCGTTGACGCTAAAGCTAATGTTATCGCTTACCACAACATCATCTACAGGTATGTCGGCTGCGCCTTGTGCAGGGCTGTCCATGGTGGCTGTAATTTTGTCATTTTCGATAGTGAAATGCATTATCAAAGGTAACTTAGTGGTTCCACCTATGGCTAATTCGCCCTTCCATGAACCTGCAATATCAGCATATGCAAATGAAAAGGCAGATAAGTACATTACAATCATTAGTAGTGGTGTGATTACAATTTTCTTAAACATTATTATGTCCGTTTGATTATTAAGTGGTAACCAGCATAGCGACAACAAATGTTGGATTGTGGAATATATGATTAACGGTAAATAACGCGGATGACTGGTAAACCCAACGATAAAATACCGGCAAGACAATATAGGTGAGTGCAAATATCAAAGAAGTGCTAGCCTTGATATAAAAAAGCTGCCGTACAATTGTGTTTATTCTATGTTCGCCAAGTTTAGCCTGTTAGATGAACGGAAAACGCTACACTTTCAACTGGCGCATACCAAATAGCACTAAGAGTAAGCCCAATAAATGCAACCACGAAACCGGCTCACCTAATAGTTGGTTGGATAGAATAATGGTAAATAACGGTCCAACTGTACCAACAATACCGGCTTTACTGGCACCTATGAGTTTGACCCCAACACTGATCATAAAGGATGGGATCAGTGTCATAAATATGGCTATCACCGCCACTCCAGCATAATGACTCGAGGTATATTGAGTCAAATCTTCAACCCCCACGATAGCGGAATGGATCAATAATGTAATACAGGCAGATATCATCGCCAGACACACAAAACGCTGACTGCCAATTTGACGGGAGTAACGCTGGTTTGCCACCATATACCAAGCGGTAAAAATACTGGCAACAAACACCAAGAAACTGCCCCAATAGATTTCATCGCCTGCAAAGGATAAGTCCGCATAAAAGAACACTACAATGCCTGCATAAGACATCAATAGTGCAATCCACAATCTGGGCATGGGCTTTTCTTTTAAAAATAACCAACTAAATAAAATCGCAATGGCCGGATAACAAAACAGAATGATCCGTTCCAAACCAGCGGTAATATACTGTAAGCCGAGCAAGTCCAAATAGCTGGCAATATGATAACAAGCAATACCGGCCAAAATGCAGCCCAATAACTCTTTGGCACTCAAGGTGCCCCACCCTGACTTTTTCAGCGACCACAATAAAATCGCAGTGTAAAAGGGTAAAACAAATAACATGCGCAGCGTTTGCAATTCGAGGGAGCCGATGCCTAATTGATAAAGATATTTGACCATAATCGCTTTACTGGAAAACAGGATCGTTCCCAATACCACTAAAATGGTACCTTTGTTTAAACTAAACATGTCGCCCTTAGTGTGAAGTTAGGGTGTAGAAGTCTTTGGAATGATGTAAACGACGTTGGTTATCCACAATCAGCACATCATAACCTGGCGTTCGATTGATTAGATCAATGCCTTGTTGTACCCCCATCACAAATACTGCTGTGGAAAGCGCATCATTCAAAGTGCTGTCTGGACCAATGATAGTCACACTTTGCACTTCGTAAACTGACTTACCACTTTTGGGGGATAGAATGTGATGATAACGCTGGCCATCTTGCTCAAAATATCGCTCATAATCTCCTGAGGTAGACATGGCGATGTTTTCCAAAGGCAAAATAACCGCTTGTTTGTCTTTGTTACGTGGGTCTCTAATGCCCACTGTCCATGGTCTTCCGCGCCTGTCGCCTAGCAACCCAGTGTCTCCGCCCGCAGTGACTAGCGCATGCTCGATTCCCATGCTCTTCAATATGGATAAAGCATTGTCAACCCCATGACCTTTGGCAATACCCCCTAAATCAATTTTCACTTTGGGATGGGAAAAATAGATAGTCTGATTGGCAGTATCTAAGCGTATGTGGCAATAATTAACGGCTTCAAGAAGCTGATTGATAGTTTCTTGGTCTGGTTTCTGATTTTGCCGATAATCGTACAAGTAGCCTACACTGGCAAAGGTAATATCAAAGGCACCTTGCGTTTCTTCAGACAAACCAACCGACAATGTGACTAAATCGAACATCTCTTTTGAAACTTTCACTGGAGAGGCACTAGCCTGACGATTTAATTTGGATAGTTCACTTTGCTCTATGTATGGACTCATCAATTGATTAATACGCTCCATCTCGTCCATTACGGCCGCAACAGCTTGTTCACCAAGCTTGGGATCATCAGACCAAATTTCGGTATGAATATTGGTGCCCATGATGCCTTGGCTATCGGTGTACCATTTAGCCTGAACTTTGACACTCAGCATAATAAATAGGGCACACAATATTGCAAAGCTCGTAAAGGATAGATTTTTGGATCGCGAACTAACCCTAGTCATTCAAACTCAAACCGTATTGGTACAGGGCATTTTTCTTTAACCCATAATGCTCAGCGGTAATGGCAGCCGCTTTTTTCAAGGGCAATTCTTTGATTAAACTTTCGAGTAGGCTTAACGCTTCTTGAGGTAAATCCTCGCCATCAATTTTCACCCCAGCGACCATCAATACGAACTCGCCCCGTTGATGATTCGGATCGTCCAATAACCAAGCCAAAGCATTCTCAGCAGTGTCCGCATAAAAGGTTTCAAATGCCTTGGTAATTTCTTTGGCAATGACAACTTTGCGTTCAGGACCAAGCACCGCAATGATTGCTTCGAGGGTATTCACGATACGACGCGGCGACTCATAGAATACGGTGGTGGCAATTTCAGCTTTCAACAAACCCAAGGTTTGTTGCTTCGCCATTTGTTTAACCGGTAAAAAACCATTGAAGCGAAATTGATCCGTTGCCATACCGGAAGCGCTCATTGCCGCGATGGCTGCGCATGCTCCAGGCACGGGCACAACTGTCACCCCAGCCTGTCGGCATTGGTTAACTAAGCTGTATCCTGGATCACTAATTAAGGGCGTCCCTGCATCAGAAATCAACGCCACATTTGAACCTTTAAGTAAATGTTCAATCAATTGTTTAGCCCGTTGAGATTCATTATGATCATGTAACGATGTCATTCTCGTTTTGATATCATAGTGCTGCAGCAGTTTTTGACTGTGCCTAGTATCTTCAGCAGCGACGATATCAACTTGGTTGAGAATGCTAATTGCACGCAGGGTTATGTCGTCTAAATGACCAATTGGGGTTGCAACGATAAATAATGTACCAGTTTCTGTCACTTAGGGTCAGCCTTTGATTGTTTTACTGCATAAGGCATTTTAAACTACCTGAAAGCAAATAGGTTGGAATTTTTGAGAACATACATGCATAAGTTGAAGTGGAGCGTAATTTGTTTATCGTCGATACTGATAGTAGGTTGTGGCTCTACCCCGAAGAAAACCAGCCAAGAAGTAGTCATCGACAACCAGCCTTCGCAAACTGACAATCTGCAGCCGGAATCAATTAACGATCCCGACTACTATTTACAACAAGCTGAACTTGCCGATCGCAATGAAGGCGATAAACACCGTCGCAATCAATATATATTGCAAGCTGCTGAGGCATACCAACAACTTGGTGCATGCCAGCAAACAACTAAAATCGTGCAATTGGCAGAGCCCCAAATACAAGATGTCGAGTTACATAACTTGGCCTATGTACTGCTAGCTGAGTGCCTATTAGAAGCACCGAAAGTAGATTATAAAACCCTTGGAATTTACCTGCCTCAGATCAACCCTGAATTGGGTCAGACGCAACGGGTGATCGATATTCAAAGTCGTTATTATATTCACACCAAACAGTGGTTGAGCGCCGCAAAAAGTAAAGTCCGCTATTTTAACAATACACCAGAAGACTCTGAAACCATTTGGTACCTGCTGCAAAATTTGTCTGAAGCCGAACTTGAAACCGCTCGCTTACGAGCACCTGAGCTTACCCCTTGGGTGCAACTTAGTCTGATAGTGCAACGCTACGGCTTACAGGCAGACAAACTACAAATCGCGGTGCAAGAATGGCAACAACGTTTTGCTGGACATCCGCTGTCTGAACATTTGCCAGAGGAAATTTCTGTGGCCATGCAAACCCTTGCTCTAAAACAACAAAAAATTGCAGTTTTATTGCCGCTAAGTGGTCGCTTTGTACAGCAGGGTCTGGCTATTAAAGAAGGGGTTATAGCCGCTTATTTAGCCCAGACAAAGCAACTAGAAATGAATGCAGATGTACCCTACCCAGCAGTGCGATTTTTTGACTCTCAGAGCATCGAGATCAATGAATTAGTTGCACAGACGGCTGATTTTGATGTGGTTATCGGCCCTCTTATGAAGGATAAACTAAGTGAGTTCAGTGCTCTGGCTGACAAAGGCTTGAACATTGTAGGGCTGAATCGATTAGATATTGAAGACACGCCGCCAGTGGAGCTTTCGTCTGCACTGCCATCATCGTCTGAGCTTTTGCCGAACCCGCCCCAGCCAATAAAACCTGGCTTGCGTGTTTATTTCGCCTTGTCACCAGAAGATGAAGCGGTGCAAATCGCACTAAAAGTATTTAACAGTGGTGCCAGGCACCCTATTGTTATTTCTCAAGAAAATGGCGCTGGCCGTAGAATGGCAGACACTTTCTTACAAAGTTGGTTGTCCTTATCTAGTGATAATTCGCCAGCTAATCTTGCGACCTTTAATGACAATAAAAGTATGCGAACCAGTTTGACTGGACTATTAGATGTAGCACAAAGCAAAGATCGAATCGATCAAATAGAGGGCCTCACCAGTCACCAAATCTATGCGGTACCTAGAAATCGCCGCGACGTTGATGCCATTATATTATTTTCCACTCCTGAACAAACAGAGTTACTAAATCCTATTGTGGAAGCTAGTTTAAGTCCCTTCAATGATAAAAGCGTGCCCGTTTATGCGTCATCACGTAGTTTTAGCCAAAACTTTAGCAACAACAGCTTGCGAGACTTACGCAATATGATTTTTTCAGATATGCCATGGATGTTACCCAGCAATAACAATCTTGCACTACATCAAGAAGTAGAGCAGATCTGGCCACAACGAGATGACACATTAAAGAGATTGTTTGCGTTAGGGTACGATTCATTAAATATCTTACCTGAGTTGGCAGCTTTAAGTGTCCTGCCGCAGGTCAGCCAAAAGGGCCTGACAGGCTCATTATCAGTGGATTCTAAGGGCAATATTTTGCGCCAACTTCCTTTTGGTAAAATTACAGAAAACGAGGTTATTCTGCTTGCAATGGATTAAGCAAAGCCTATCACGGGTAACTGGGCAACAAGCTGAAAATCGCGCTCGGCAATACCTGATGGAACATGGTTTGCTATTCCATTCCAGCAATTATCAATGCCGAACAGGTGAGATTGATCTAATAATGAAAAATGGTTCTGAATGGGTTTTTGTCGAGGTAAAATACCGCAAAAATACTGAGCATGGTCATGCGGCTGAATATTTTCATGCTGCAAAAAGAAAAAAATTCACTTTGGCGATGAAACATTTTATGCATAATCACGATCTTAACCCAGCAATGGTGGCACACCGAATCGACTTGGTTGCTATAGATGGTGATGACATTCAATGGTATAAGAGTGTGTAAATCACGCTAAACTATCCGCCATAAGTTACACATTACAATAATTACTGAGACAGCCATGATTGAACAAATTAAAGCTAACTTTACTGAAAGTATCCAAACCAAAATAGCCGCAGGTGAAGTGCTACCTGAATCTATTTTTCGCGCTTCACAAATGATGGTTGAAGCCCTGATCCGCGGTAATAAAATACTGTCTTGCGGAAATGGCGGCTCTGCAGGCGATGCACAACACTTTTCGTCAGAAATGTTGAATCGTTACGAGCGAGATCGCCCCAGTTTGCCCGCAATGGCGTTGACCACAGATACGTCAACACTCACATCCATTGCCAATGACTATAGCTATGATGAGATATTTTCAAAGCAAGTCAGAGCCTTAGGCCAAGCCGGTGACATATTATTGGCCATATCTACTAGTGGAAACTCTCGGAATGTAATTTGCGCAATGGAAGCGGCATTAAGCCGAGATATGACTATTGTTGCCCTAACCGGGAAAGACGGCGGTGAAATGGCTGGTTTGCTCGGCCCCAATGATGTGGAGATCAGAGTGCCTTCGAGCCGCACTGCTCGTATACAAGAAGTGCATCTACTGGTGATACACAACCTATGCGAATGCATAGACGATAGCCTCTTTCCCGAACAAGCCCCGGAGTAACAAATAATGTTCCAGCTCAAACGCCACTATGTAATTATCATTGTAACGCTATTATGCGTGCTACAAGGTTGCGCTGCACTAGTGGTCGGGGCTGGCGTAGGGGCTGCATCTGCGGCCCACGATAGGCGTACATTAGGCACTCAGGTGGATGACAAAACAGCGGCAGCGCGGCTATCTAACGCAATCACCAAGAATACGAAATTAGAGAAAGCCAATATTAACATTACCGTTTTTAACGGGGTAGCATTATTAGTTGGCCAAGCGCCTGAGCAAGCTATGTTAACTGAGATTTCAACAACCGCTCAGGGTGTGAAAAATTTAGTTAAAGTACATAATCAAGTCCGCATCGGTAATGTCATTCCTGCCAGTGTTTCGGCAAATGATCTGTGGGTAGAAGGTAAGGTTAAGACTGCCTTAATTGGCGACAAGCGTATAGACGGATTACACATCAAAGTTGTAGTAGAAGACTCCGAGGTCTTTTTAATGGGCTTAGTAAAAAATAATGAGGCGGATATTGCCGTAGACATTGCCCGAAATGTCAGCGGAGTTGCCCGTGTCATCAAAGTATTCGAATCACTTTAAGATTGAAGTAGCCTAACCTAGTTTGCGCTCTTTTATAGCCTTAGTAGCAAAAGAAGAAGAATTTTGGCCCTAGCAAGTCGTTCTATATTTACCTACTGGCGCAATTTATTTATTACTGCGGTGACTATCCCATTTATGTTAGTTACTGTGGTTTTAGTCAGCCAAATCGCTGAAGTAAGCTCTCAAGCAAAATTAGATTTGCTGCAGGAAAAAGCTCGGAGCAACCTACATAAAGCCGAAAGCGTGTTGTTGCAGTTCATCAACATCGCCTATCAGGCCGCGGACATCGTCTCACACAGCCAACTAGATACCAGTCAATACTCAGGACTGCTCCCTCGACTCGAGGCATTGCGCACACGTTTTAATGTCATAGATAGTATTATTCTGTTAGCGCCAAATTCGAAACCTCAGCCCCTATTAACGTCCACGACAAATTTAAAGCAACTGATACACCATTTAAACCCTATAAACCCTATAAACCCAGAAAAAGCCTCACTGCTCACAGTTGAACAGCAAACATTCATTCTGATTAATGTTGCCGCTGATTTACACTCTGATGCAACCAAGGGCGACAATGCTCAATTACTGATTATTATCCCGTTGCAAGCACTTGTTGACCATCTGGTTGTTGCAGAAGGTGAACATGTAAGCATAGTGAATGAAGGAGTTTTAACCCGATCGTCTATACAACCGCCTACAGATGATGAGTGGCAACATGTTAGCTTACCTTTGGGAGAATTAGGTCCGTCTATCAACATTGTCTATTCGTTACATATGGCAGAAAGTGCGGTCCCTTTAAATACAGCTTTGTCATCCGTACTAGTGCTGATGATTGCCATTTTAATCCCATCGATAATAATTGCCGTTTTAATGTCGAGTAAGATTGTTAAACCCTTACGTTCTCTCAATTATCTAGTCAAGCAGTATGCCAACGGTGTATTTGATGCCCATATACAGCCAACTCAGTTTAATGAGCTGAATGATTTAACTCGTTTCTTGCTAGATATGGCTCGCAAAGTTGAGAAAGCCAACCTTACTTTGCAGCAGCGAGTGAAGACTCGTACTCACGAATTAGAACAAGCAAATACTGAATTGCGCACTGCCTTAGAAACCCTTAGTGAGATGCAACAACACGCCATTGAAAGTGAAAAAATGTCTTCGCTAGGAAGATTGGTGGCTGGGATTGCTCATGAAATAAACACCCCACTTGGGGTGGCGGTCACCGCCAGTACTAGCTTAGAGAGGTTTGTGAATCAACTTGCCACTAAGTTTAAGGAAAACTCACTCACCCGCTCTTATATGCAAAGACACATGCAGGATACCAGCGAGTCATGTACCATTTTGATTGCTAATCTGCAACGGGCAGCAGAGATGATTCATAACTTTAAGGAAGTGGCGGTAGATCAAAGCTCAGAGGGTTTAAGGGATTTTAATTTAGCCTTTTACGTTGAAGAAGTGCTGATGACGGTGAAACCTAAATTTGTCGGGTATAACCTAACATGTACCCAAAGCATTGATGAGAATATCGATATCCACGGATACCCAGGCGCGATTGCACAAATCATTACCAATCTAGTGGAAAATAGCTTACTACATGGTTTTGAGCGAAATAAGCAACATTCTATACAACTTAATGCAACCTTAAATAAACAGCAGTCAATAGTGTTGACCTATCGTGATAATGGTAAAGGGCTAAGTGATCAAGTTCGTGAGAATATATTCGAACCCTTTTTCACCACTACCCGGTCAGAAGGTGGGTCGGGCTTGGGGATGCACATAGTGTTTAATTTGGTTACGCAAAAGCTCAAAGGAAGCATAGTCATCGGCAAGCCTGAAGAGGGTGTAGAGTTTATCATGACGTTTCCCACCCAGCAGGATTAAGCCTAGTTCGCTATTGCTTACTATTTAACAGTACCGGCTAAGAATAGTAGTTACTATTATAGTGGGCAGTTATTCCAAAGCCTTTATTAGGTTGATTTACGCACCTAATATCGACTTTCCTGCTATTTTGTCGATACCCTTTATAGCCTTCACCGCAGATCGTGATTACCGACCTCATTCTCAATTCACTAATGTGTTAACCCACCTATCACTAAATCAGTTGTTTGGGGAATGAGCTCATATCTTTATTTAGCCATTTGGCGTCGAACAAGAGTTCATCAACTTTAGATTGTGCTGCGCTTATCTGACTTGTAGACATCTTTTCAAACAACCTGAAATAATTTGCGTTGATGTGGGCTTTTTCCTCATCCAGCGCACTGTATAGTCCTTGCCAAACTGCCGCTTTTATCAAATCGTTTTTGGCCAAATAATAACCCACATAAAATTCATAAACTGACGGTTGGATGTCGGCTATGACCGAGGCTTTTTGTAGAGCCAAACGAGCAAACTCTAGCCCTTTTTCCATATCATTTTCGGCAGCATCGGCCATCAAGGCGACGTAAATGTCTACGTGGACTTCTTTCGCGTCTTGAAAACCATTTTCCATTGACTCCCAATTATCTTGCCGCTGGGAGTGACTCCATAACCATAAATTCACTTCAGGGCGAGACATTTTTACCGTGCTATTGACTAGCTTTTTCTGTAATGCCGGTATTTGTTGGATAGTGGTGACCTGCGATTGCTTGTCTGATTTGTTGCGCACAGACTGAGAAATGTGCGCATCCTCAAGACAGGTTTTATAGCTATCTAAAGATCTTAAAGCTAGATAGGTATTTATGGAGGTAAGCTGTTCTCTTTGCTTCGCCAAGTCGCGTATAACATCATTACGAGGAATTGAGCACAACGCCCCCGAATGGGTAAAGTCACATATATCTTGATAACGATCACAGATTTTCCAAATCGAATCATCTGCCACATTTTGTTCTTCACAACCGACTAAAACTAATGTTAAGAGGCACAGCCAAGATCGCATAGATTTTTCCTAATTAACTAAATTCACTTTACCAAGTTAATTTAACAAATAAAAAAGGCGCTGTGCAGCGCCTTTTCATTATTTAACAACCGTAAGGTTGGGTGGCCCCTTCTTATTCGGTTTTTTCGGAGACTCAACACTGGGTGTTTCGCCTTCCACTTCCGATAATTCATCTTCTATTGTGAAGACGGTTCCGGCTCCATTTTCTTTGGCATAAATCGCTAATACCGCTAAACAGGGAACCACTAACTTCCGTGGCACTCCGCCAAAACGTGCATCAAACGAAATCTCTTCAATGCCTAACTTCAAGTTTGTACAAGCGTCTGGGGAAACGTTAAGTACGATTTGCCCATCTTTCACAAACTCTTGTGGCACTGAAGTACCCGGCACAGTTGCATCAACGACTAGATATGGCGTGAGATAATTGTCTACTAACCAATCATAGTAAGCTTTGATGATATAAGGCTGCTGAGATGTCATCATTTTAAAACATGCTCCACTTAAAGTGGATCGTGTATTTCCCGTTCTTGATCCGTTAACGAGGCTTTGAATGAACTACGGTCAAAAATGCGCTTCATATAAGCATGCACTTCTTTGCTGCCTGTACCGGTAAGTTGAATATTTAAAGCCGGCAATCTCCACAGTAATGGAGCAAGATAACAATCTACCAAACTAAACTCTTCACTCATAAAGAACGGTGTTTCTGCAAACAACGGCGCTAAACTCAACAAGGCTTCACGCAATTCATTACGTAATGCATCTAAATCGCCTTTACCAGACATAATGCTATCCGCAATTGAATACCAATCTTGCTCAATTCTGTGCATCATCAAACGGCTTTGTCCCCGTGAAACCGGGTAAACAGGCATTAATGGCGGATGCGGAAAACGCTCATCCAAATATTCCATAATGATGTGTGATTTGTACAATACTAATTCGCGATCTACTAAAGTGGGAACCGTTCCATATGGATTCAAATCTAGCAAATCTTCTGGTAAGTTGGTTGGTTCAGTATAGCTGATTTCAACCCCTACCCCTTTTTCTGCAAGCACAATGCGTACTTGGTGACTGTAAATATCACTCGTGTCAGAGAACAACGTCATTATTGAACGTTTATTCGCGGCTACAGCCATTAACTATCCTCCAGAATCAACAATATAGAACAACCAAATTAGTCTGTTTGTAACTTAAGATGATTGAATGCTCGTAACATTAAATATTACCAGCCGATTAAAAAAAGGGGCAGATTCGCCCCTTTTCGGATTATACCTGATTTTTTGGCGAATTAGTGCACATCACGCCAATATTCTTTTTTCAGTAAGTAAACGAAAATGAATAACACCACAATAAAGGCTAAAACCCATTTGCCAATGGCTTCCAATTTCAACCGACCAGGCTCACCTACATAAACTAAGTAGTTAACCAAGTCGAGTACCGCTGCATCATATTCTTCAGGACTTAACTCACCTTTTCCGTCAGTTTTAATGCCTACGTATACTTGCTTCATTTCACCATCGATCATACGCTCTTCATGGGTCTCTCTTGGAGTCCCTTGCAGTTCCTGCAACACATGAGGCATACCAACGTTAGGAAAACGCTTGTTGTTCACTCCAAAGGTTTTACTCTCATCTACGTAAAAGGTACGCAAGTAAGTATATAACCAATCAGCGCCACGAACACGGGACACTAAGGTTAGATCAGGTGGCGGTGCACCGAACCAAGTTGCAGCACTCGTTGCCGGGATTGCACTTTGGATATGATCTGAAACTTTTTCACCGGTGAATTGCAGGTGTTTTTGTCCTAGCTCCAACGGAATGTCCAAGTCAACAAAACTGCGCTGATAGCGCTGATACTGCATGTTATGACAACCTAAGCAGTAATTGTTGAACATCTTAGCGCCGTTTTGCAGGGAAGCTTTATCGGTTAAATCGATGTTAGCCTTATCGTTCGGAAAATCTTCCCCCCCGGCTGCAAAAACAGAGCTTGAAAACAGGAAGCATAAAATAAACGTTAACTTCTTCATTTTGTGATCCTCTCTGGAACAGGCTTAGTCTTTTCATTTTTACTGTAAATAAACAATAGAACAAAGAAACCAAAGTACATGATAGTAGCGATTTGTGACGCAACAATTTTCCAGTTTTCCTGTGGTGTACCACCTAGATACCCTAAGAAAATAAACACCACTGAAAATATAATCAGGTTCCATCTGTGGAAGCCACAACGATAGCGCCATGATTTAACTCTGCCACGGTCAATCCAAGGTAGTAAGAACAACGCAACAATAGCTGCAAACATCATAATTACGCCACCCAATTTATCGGGTATGGCTTTCAAAATCGCGTAAAACGGTGTGAAGTACCACACAGGAAAAATGTGCGCAGGTGTCTTCAATGGATTAGCCACTTCGAAGTTTGGTCCTTCCAAGAAATATCCGCCCATTGCTGGCGCAAAGAACATTACATAGCTGAACAACGCAAGGAATACACAGAAGGCAACTAAATCTTTCAGCACTATGTGCGGGAAGAAAGGTACAACGTCATCGATAATGTCGTACTTGTCGGTGTAATACTCATGCATTTTAAACTTGGTTTTTTGCTCTTCTGTCAATGAACCTTTTTTACGTTTCACTTCCACGCCATCAGGGTTATTTGAACCAACTTCATGCAAAGCAACTATGTGTAAAAACACTAGTATGACTATCACTAAAGGCAAAGCGATTACGTGCAAAGCAAAAAATCTGTTTAAGGTCGCACCCGAGATAACATAGTCACCTTGGATCCATTCAACTAGATCTGGGCCTATGACTGGAATAGCACTGAATAGAGATACAATTACTTGTGCGCCCCAATAAGACATTTGCCCCCAAGGTAACACATAGCCCATAAAGGCTTCAGCCATCAAGGCTAAGTAGATAAACATACCGAACAACCACAGTAACTCGCGTGGTTTTTGGTAAGAGCCGTACATCATGCCGCGGAACATATGCAGATACACAACGATAAAGAACGCCGATGCGCCTGTGGAATGCATGTAGCGCAGTATATCGCCATAAGGTACATCTCGCATGATGTATTCAACTGAAGCAAAGGCGCCTTCAGCGGTAGGGACAAAGTTCATGGTTAACCAAACACCAGTCACTATTTGGTTAATTAAAACGATAGTCGCCAAAAAACCAAATATGTACCAGAAGTTCATGTTCTTCGGCGCGGGGTACTGGATGGCGTGCATATTAGCAACGCGCATCATTGGAATACGATATTCGATCCAATCTAATAGATTTTTAAACATCTTAAGCTGTCTCCCCTTCGCCCAACGAACCGATGATAACAGTGCCATCATCTACAAAGAAATAAGGTGGTACTTGCAAATTCAGTGGTGCTGGGACATTTTCAAAAACCCGGCCAGCCATATCAAATTTGGAACCATGACATGGGCAGAAGAAGCCCTCTGGCACGCCTTCAACGTACTTAGCGAAATCCCCATCGGCTAAATGCTGCGGTGAACAGCCTAAGTGGGTACAGATTCCGACCAAAATCAGATATTCTTCTTTTAATGAGCGGTAATAGTTTTTCGCAAATGGAGGTTGTTGTTCAGTTTCTGAGTTCGGATCTTTTAACTGGTCATCATGATTTTTCAACGAAGCCAACAATTCTGGAGTTCGTCTACTTACCCACACAGGCTTACTTCGCCAGATAACACGGATCAGCTGTCCAGGCTCGATTTTACTAATATCAATTTCGACATCAGCACCAGCAGCCTTAGCTTTTTCGCTTGGGTTCCATGAACCTATAAAAGGTATTGCGACACCAACAACACCAGCCGCACCAACAACTGACGTAGCTACCGTCAAAAAACGGCGCCTAGGGTTGTCTTGAGGTTGGTTACCATTCAAAGACGAATCATTCGCATCATCTGACACATTGCTCATCCACTTTTCTCCAAGTTCGGATTTAGTGATACTTCTTGAGCGTAACAAGTCGCTTTGATAGAGATTCTCTATCGGCAAACTAGCACAAGAAATGACGGTTTTCTAATAACACGAAATGATAAAAGAAAACCCCTATTAAAGACAAGGATTTACACAAATAAAGCGTGGTTTTATAAGAATAATTTTAAATCCATAGGATTTAGACGGTAAAGCACCATTATTGCGGATAAATGTTAAGCAATAAAAAACCCGGACAAGCCGGGTTTTTGAAATAGATTGGTAACGCCAACAATTAACGTTTTGAGAATTGAGGACGCTTACGTGCTTTATGAAGACCAACTTTCTTACGCTCAACTTTACGTGCATCACGAGTTACAAACCCGGCTTTACGTAATGCTGGACGAAGTGTCTCGTCATATTCCATCAAAGCACGTGTAATGCCGTGACGAATTGCACCAGCTTGACCACTGATACCACCACCAGCGACGGTGACGTATAGGTCAAACTTTTCAGTCAATTCAACAAGCTCTAGCGGTTGACGCACGATCATACGTGCAGTCTCGCGACCAAAAAACTCGTCTAGAGGACGTTTGTTAACAACAATGTTACCACTACCAGGGCGAAGAAAAACGCGAGCGGTAGAGCTTTTGCGACGGCCAGTGCCGTAGTATTGAGTATCTGCCATTTTCTCGCTCCTTAAATGTCTAGAACTTGAGGCTGTTGAGCAGCATGTGAATGCTCAGTACCAGCGTACACTTTCATTTTGCGGAACATAGCACGTCCAAGAGGACCTTTAGGCAACATACCTTTTACCGCTTTCTCTATGATCAGTTCAGGCTTATGTGCTTGAAGCTTCTCAAACGTTGTTTCTTTCAAACCACCAACATAACCGGTGTAAGAATAATATTTTTTATCCTTAGCTTTACGGCCTGTCACAGTGATTTTCTCAGCGTTTATAACGATGATGTAATCACCAGTATCAACGTGAGGTGTATATTCTGGCTTATGCTTACCACGCAAACGAAGCGCAATTTCAGTGGCCAAACGACCAAGTGTTTTGTCTGCAGCGTCAACTACATACCAGTCGCGTTTTACCGTCTCTGGCTTTGCAACAAAAGTTTTCATTATTAAATACCCGATATCTCGAAATTGTTACCTATTGTCTTCTGCTTGGTCAAGTACGCTAAAAACGACTGTATCCCATTCCAGAAAACCTCTAAAATCAAACCTATGACCCCTTCGAGTCGAATGATTCTTCCACTTTCCCAAAGTGGGCGTAACTGGGCAGGGCGCGAATTATACAGAAGTTTGGATAAAACGCGAGAGCAAAATTAAAAATTCAGCTTATTTGTAGCACCTTTTTTAGCCACTCTCGTACTAAAGGGGTATTTAATAATTTTAATTGCTTATAGTTTATCTCGTCAGCACCTTGTATATTTACTCAATCTTTAGCTATTAGTTAGCTCAACATCAACTTTAAACCAGTGGAATAGGCCTGTGTATTATATTCGTTTTTCATTAATTATGTTGCTCGTCATTCATAGTCATTTAGCTCATGCTGAAACCTTAAGAGCACAAGAACAACAACGTATTAAGCAGGCTGTGTCTGTTGCCCAAGCAAATGGCGAAGCCCGTATTATCGGCGGATCTGATGCCCAGCTCGGTGACTACCCATTTATGTCTGCACTGGTTTCTGTTGGTCAACAAGTGACTACCACAGCAAGGGTTAACGAACAGACTTACAGTTCAACTGATTTTTTATTTTCGCCCTTAGGCGAAGTGGAAGGACTGCTTAGTTCCTGCGGGCTTGCGGGTGAGATTTGTACTAACGTGCAGGGCCGGATCTGTCTCATCGAGCGAGGGACTTTCACCTTTGCAGAAAAAGCCCTAAATTGTCAAGCCGGTGGTGGAATTGGCGCTATCATTTACAATAATGTTGCGGGTGAAATCACCAGTGGCACCTTAGGAAATGACTTCGACGGCACTATCCCAGTTGTTGGCGTATCGCAACTAAGTGGTGAAGCGCTGATTCAACTTTCTTCTCCATCAGCTTCAATAAGTGTCCAGTTGGCTGGAGGTTCAACCCAAAACGCCTCATGTGGAGCTACCTTCTTAGGTGATAAATGGGTACTCACCGCCGCGCACTGTGTTGACTCCCCTTTTGCAGATCAATTGCGGGTTAACGTCGGCGAATATGATTTAAGCAATGGCGCCGATGACGCGGTCACCATTAAGCGGATTTACACACATCCTAATTATGATGAAAATACTTTCGATAGTGATGTGGCACTCATCGAACTTACTCGCAGTGTTGACGCTCCAGCAATACAGTTAGCTGACGCGCAAACCACCATTCAATTTGCTAATAATAACACAGTTGCAAAATCAATTGGCTGGGGTGGGCGAATTGCCTATGCACCCGATGAAGGTCCGACTGGCGACTTCCCTGATATTTTGCAAGAAGTCGAGTTACCCATACTTAGCAATAACCAATGCCGACAGGCGTTTTCTCAGTCGCAGAACATATCTGCTAGCGCCACTGGCATAACCGACAATATGATTTGTGCTGCAGTTGATTTGGGTGGCAGAAGTGCCTGCCAAGGAGATAGTGGTGGCCCGCTATTTGTTGAGTCTAACAGCGGCCCTTTGCAAGTGGGTATTACAAGTTGGGGAATTGGTTGTGCAGCCTCTGGTTACCCTGGTGTCTACGCTCGCGTAGGCGAATTGTTGGGTTTTATTAATGCAACCCGTTTTGGGATGGGCATAAATGGCCAGGCTAATTTTAATAATTCCCCAGTGAATAAGGCCCATACCCAGACCTATAAGGTGACGAATAACTCTTCTTCTATCATTTCACCTACTTTTAGCTTAAGCAACACCGCAGATTTCAGCCTAGACAATAGCAATTGCCTAACCTTAGCAACTGAGCAAAGTTGCGACCTGTTAGTGACCTTGCTAACAAGCACTGCGGGTCTAAAGCAAACACGAATTAACTTAACCTCTGATGTGTCTGACATACCCACCAATGGCATAGACATCTCCGCCTTTGCACTTCCTAGTGCAAGCTCACTGGCAAGCGCAGCAGGAAGCATTAATACTGCAGTAGAATATTTTAGTGGCGGGGACAGTGTTTGGCGTGTCAACACCGGTGGCGGAGTGCGCAGTGGCATTATAGGTGGCTCCCAGTCCAGTATTTTACTCGCATCTATACAGGGTGAAGGAAGCCTAAGTTTTGAATGGTCAGTTTCATCAGAAGAAAATGTTGACGAACCCACAGAGCCTTTCGACGCCCTCTATTTAATCGTTAACGGAGAAGAAATTGACTTCATCTCTGGGGAAGTGGCCTTTGCCAGAAAAACTGTTGAGTTGCCAGAGGGCGATAACTTAGTCGAATGGACATATCGCAAAGATCAAAATACAACGGCTGGAGATGACCAAGCACTAGTGAGAAACATAAGCTTCACAGGGGTAAATCAAACCGACCCAGTCATGCTCCCGACACCAATTGAATCATCATCTGGTGGTGGCTCAAGTATTTGGATAATGTTTTTGTGTATGTTGATAGTGCCATTTAGAAAAAGCTTCGATTAGCATGACTATCAGACCTGTGTAGCTCTATGCCTTAGCAGCGCTGATAACACGGGTCTGGCTTTTTTAACCACCTCAGCTAATACACCACACGAGTTAAGCATGGCTTGATGCGATTAGGCTTTCGACGCTGAATATTCTAATAAACGTCGAATGCGCTGCTGTAAATTGCTGCTTTTGAAAGGCTTTGCCACTACATCATCGATACCAACGTTTTTAGCATACTCCAGCACCTCTGAGTTTATTTCAGAGGTAACCAGCAAAAAAGGTATTTCTTTGAAAAGCTTGCGAAAATGAGTGTATAACTCCAGACCATTAATCAGGGGCATTTTCCAATCACAGATTACAACATCAATTTCGGTAGATTTTATATTTTGAAGGTAGGTGTAAGCGTCAACCCCATTTGCAAAGGTAGTGCAACTTATACTGTCCATATCCGTCACTACATTGAGTAGCAGTTCTAGACTAATAGGGTCGTCATCAATTATTAACCCATGGTATTTTGACATTTTATAATCTTAACGATGATATAGGAAGGCAACTATACTGTTGTAAAACAAGGGGGAACGCAACTGAAACAATGTATTACAAGACTAAAGTATAACGCTATCGTTTGTGCTGATAGCGGATAGAATTGTGGTCGAGTGCCACTGTTTAGACTAATTATTTTTAAGCTTTTGCCATTCACTTTCCATTTGTTCAAGAGAAGCGTCATTCAACGTAATTGTTGAATTAGCAAAGGCTTGCTCTATTTTGCGAAAACGGCTTTCGAACTTTACATTGGCTTTACGCAAAGCCGTTTCTGCGTCCACGCCCGCGTGGCGGGCAAAATTCACTACTGCAAAAAGTAAATCGCCGACTTCCTCTTCAATACGATTAGGATCATGAACGTGTTGATTAACCTCTTCCATCACTTCGTCAATTTCTTCATGAATTTTGTCAATCACAGGGGAGATTTCAGGCCAATCGAAACCCACTTTTGCACATTGTTTTTGCAGTTTTTGCGCTTTGATCAGCGGTGCCATGCCCTGGGTCAAGTTGGCGAGGATACTATCATCAACTTTTTTGCCCGCTGCCGCTCGTTCTTGCTGCTTGATGGCATCCCAATTTTGCGCGACCTGCTCTACACTCACCTTGGATTGTTGAGCAAAAACGTGTGGGTGACGGCGAATCAGTTTATCCGCAACGGTTTGTGCTATGGCTTCAAAATCAAAATGCTGCTGCTCCTTACCCAATTGTGCATAAAACACAATTTGAAACAACAGATCACCAAGTTCATCTTTCACCTCGTGCATATTACCATTTTCGATAGCATCCGCTACCTCGTAGGCCTCTTCGATGGTGTGCGGCACTATAGATGAAAAGGTCTGCTGCAAATCCCATGGGCAGCCTGTCTCGGGATCACGCAGTTGTTCCATAACCCAGAGTAACCGCTCTGTTTGAATAAAGTTGTTGTTAGGCTGCATATTAACGATCCAACCGCTTCACATCAGACACACCCTTTATCTGTAATAATTTAGCGGTAGTACGAGAAAGGGTATTTAGGTCTTTCATTTCCAGTGAAAGCTTAATCTTAGCCGTATGATCACTAGTGTCACTGATACTATTGACGCCCAGCAAGGCAACTTTTTCGTTGGCCAGTATGGTCGTAATATCACGCAGGATCCCGTCTCTATCGGCGGTATAAACATCCAATTCAGTTTGAAAACTGCCAGCCACTTCACTGGCCCAATTAACATCTATTTCCCGTTCGGGGTGTTGATCGAGCAAATGACTCAATTGCTCGCAACTTGCTCTATGCACGCTAACCCCCCGGCCCATAGTGATATAACCTTGGATGGGATCCCCTGGCAATGGCTGACAACATTTTGCGATCTGGCTCATCAAGTTGCCTACCCCTTCAACCACAATACTATCCTTATTTCCTTTGCGGGGCTTGGCCTTGGTCGTTTTTACCCTAGGGTCAATAGTTGGAGGCGGAGCATCAAGCTGATGTAGGTAGTTGACTACTTGCATGATCCTGATATCGCCACCGCCAACGGCGGCGTATAAATCTTCAACTTGGTTAACGTTAAATCGCTCACAGGCTTTGGTTACCTGTTTCAACGCTAACCCTACCTTGCTGAGCTCTCGTTCCAGTAATTCCTTGCCAGCCTGTTGATTTTTCTCTTTATCTTGCTTTTTGAACCAGGTATGGATTTTGGCTCTGGCGCGAGAAGAATGAACATAGCCTAACCCTGGGTGCATCCAGTCACGACTCGGATTCGGATTTTTACCGGTCAATACTTCCACTTGATCACCGGTTTCTAGCTGATAGGTGAACGGTACGATGCGCCCGCCAATTTTGGCCCCGATGCAGCGATGACCCACATTACTATGGATATAATAAGCAAAATCGAGCGGCGTTGAGCCAAGCGGTAAATCAACAACGTCACCTTTGGGAGTGAATACATATACGCGATCATCAAATACTTGGCTGCGCAACTCTTCTACGATATCGCCTGACTCAGCCACTTCTTCTTGCCACAAGAGTATTTTACGTAACCAATTAATTTTTTCTTCATAAGAAGAGCGTTCAGTACTGACTCCTTCCTTATATTTCCAATGCGCTGCCACCCCTAACTCAGCATCTTGATGCATTTGATGGGTACGAATTTGGATTTCGATCGAGCGGCCTTGAGGGCCAACTACTACACTGTGGATAGATTGGTATCCATTGGGTTTTGGCGTGGCAATATAGTCGTCAAATTCGTTGGGAATATGTTTAAACATCGAATGAACTATACCCAAGGCACTGTAGCAATCTTGTAATCGCTCAGCGATAATTCGCACCGCACGGATATCAAATAATTGTTCGAAGGTTAGGTTCTTTTTCTGCATCTTTTTCCAGATGCTATAAATGTGTTTGGGTCGTCCCTGTACTTGAGCTTTTATCCCGGCATCATCTAACTCTTTTTGCAAGTTAGTCACAAAATCAGCGATGTACTGCTCACGATCGGCACGGCGCTCATCAAGTAGTTGGGCGATTTGTTTGTAGGTTGTAGGATGCAGATAGCGAAAGGATAAATCTTCCAGCTCCCATTTCAACTGACCGATGCCTAAACGATTCGCCAAAGGCGCATAAATATTGGCACACTCACGGGCCACCATCACCCGCAATTCTTCATCTTCGCGCTTGATTCTTTGTAGCGTACAGATACGTTCAGCCAGTTTAATCAGCACGGTACGAACATCTTCGACCATGGCCAATAACATACGACGAATATTATCTATCTGGCTTTCATCGGCGCGTTTCCCAGCCCGAGTGTGTAAGGACTTAATCGCGTCGATACGGCGCACGCCGCTAATTAGGCGCTGAATACCTGCCCCAAACTCTTGTTCGATTTGTTCGTCGTTTAACTCATGCATTTCGCAATATGGGTAGACTAATGAAGCTTGGAGCGTCTCATCATCCATGTTCAATTCCGACAGAATTTCCACCATTTCTTGCCCAATCAACAAGGTTTCTGGAGATTTGGCCGTATTGCGCAATTTTTGCTTGGTGCTATCCGAAAGGCTCAAGCTATCCAACCACTCGTCGAAGGGTGGACGTTGAGGTTGGTGCACTGTTCGAATTGAAACCATATTCAGGTCCGTTTGCTATTAACAATTAAGAATCAGGCACAAATAGTGCCATCAATTCAGTATGAGCGGTTTGTGGAAACATATCCATCAGACTGATTTTTTCAATCCGATAATTCCCTTCGAGTAATTTTGCTGCGTCTCGGGCAAATGTAGCTGGATTACAAGATACATAAACAATGTGCGACAAAGAGCGTTTCGCTAACTGAGAGACCGCTTCCAAAGCGCCTTCGCGGGCAGGGTCAAGTAACACTTTTTGATAAGATACTGCCGGCTTAGTCTGAAAAAATGCGGTTTGGGCCAAATCGGCTTGTTCGAAACGGCAATTCTCAATGTGATTGGATAGTGCATTGTGCTTTGCACGTTGCACCATTTTGGCCACGCCTTCCACACCAATCACTTGCTTACACCGTTGGGCCATAGGCAAACTAAAATTGCCTATACCGCAAAATAGGTCTAGGACAGTATCGTCTTGGCTCAATTGCAGCCAATCAATGGCCTGAACGATCATTTGGCCATTTATCTGCTGGTTGACTTGAATGAAGTCATCCATCTGTGCTTCTAAAAGCACACCAACGACAGGGGAAAACTGCACGCCACTATGCTCCCCATTCAATGGCTGCTGATGTTGTTCACTACCTTCCAAAACAATCTGGATGTCTAATCTCTGGGCTAACTTAGTCAGTATAGTATGGTCGTTGGATGATAACGGCTTTACCTGTCGTAAGTTAACTTGAATTCCTCGATCACCTTTTAGCATGGCAATATGAGCAATCTTAGCTGGACTTTGCAAACTTTGTATCGCTGCTTTGATCGGCTCAATCAGCTTTTGCAAGTCTGCTACCAGCACTGGGCACTCTTGCAGTGAAAACACTTTGTTATCCGCTTTACCGCGGTAACCGATACGGATGTCTTGTGGATTTCGAGCGTCAATGGCCAGACGTGTTTTACGGCGATATTGCTGAACATCGCCCTGAATTTGATTCACCCAAGGCAGGTTTGTCATTTTATCTGCTATTGTTCGAGATGAATTTGCCGCAGACAGTGATTGCTTTCGCGACTTAACAAGTCCTCTTTTGGCCGGCTTATTTGATTTGTTCCCGGTACCGATTGGGGTGTGTAGAATTTGTTGCTCAATGGCTTGCTGCTTGAAGTTTAACATAGCATCGCTGGCACAAAACTGAGTTTGGCAGCCACCACACTGGGAAAAGTGCTGACAAAAAGGAACCTGGCGATAAGGACTAGCTTCAAGCACATTCAACACTTTCGCTCGCAGCATCCGCGCTTTATGCTCAGTGATAACAACTTCTACTGTTTCATTTGGCAAGACTCCATCAACAAACATAATAGGTTGATGATCTGCACTAATGCCTTGACCGTGTTGATCTAACTTTGCAATTTTTACAACTTTCTTGCTGCCTACGTTATTGGCACCAACAGCCTTGCCCTGAGGCTTGCGCTGGGGTTTAAATATATTCACCATAACTATTACTTTTGCTCCAGTAAAACCGTCGCGACCGCATAATGCTGTTCATCAGAAATCGACACGTGCACGCTGTTGATACCCCGTTGCTCGCAAAGCTCAGCAAAGTAGCCACTAAGCGATAGAACTGGCTGGCCTTTATCCAAGTTTTGAACTTCTATATGTTGCCAACTGATCCCGTGTCCAATTCCCGTTCCCAAGGCTTTCACGGCAGCTTCTTTGGCAGCAAATCGTTTGGCTAGATAACGGACTGGATAGGAGTGTTGCTCAAATATTTCCATCTCATACTCGGTCAAGATCCTTACAGCCAAGCGGTCTGATTTGGCCAATTGCTGCTCCAGTCGCGCGATCTCGACTATATCTGTGCCTAATCCAACAATGGCCAAACTAACCTCGCGCCTCGGTCATAAGTCGTTTCATATCTGCCACAGCGGTATGTAAACCATCAAAAGCCGCTCTGGCGATAATAGCGTGACCAATATTGAGCTCTACAAGGCCCTGAATTGCGGCTATAGGTTTAACGTTGTGATAATGCAATCCATGACCTGCATTGACTTTTAGCCCTTTGGAATGTGCATAGGCAATACCTTCACGCAACTTCTCTAATTCTGCATGCTGTTGTTGTTCTGTGCGTGCTTCAGCATATTGACCCGTATGTATTTCGATATAGGGCGCTCCAGCTTCTATTGCTGCATCAATCTGCTGCTGTTCGGCATCAATAAATAGTGAAACCAAGATATCGGCGGCGGCTAAACGAGCGCAAGCGGTGCGAATACGGTCAAGATTACCGACCACGTCCAACCCACCTTCGGTGGTAAGTTCTTCGCGCTTTTCGGGTACCAAGCAACAGAATTCAGGTTTGGTTTCAATGGCGATCATCAACATCTCTTCGGTGACCGCCATTTCCAGATTCAAGCGAGTATTGATGGTTTCTCTGAGTAAGCGCACATCCCGATCTTTAATATGTCTGCGGTCTTCGCGCAAATGGACTGTTATTCCATCTGCACCGGCTCTTTCTGCGATATCAGCAGCATGAACGGGATCTGGATATTGGGTTCCTCTAGCGTTACGTAAAGTGGCAATATGGTCGATATTGACACCTAGAAATAATTCACTCACCTTGTTTCTCCAATTTTTGAAAAAGCTCTCTGCTTTTTAATGGCTTGTCCCCTAAAATCGGTCTAAAAGCCATTCTTGTGATTCGTTTAGCTGCCGCTAGGCTTTGGCTATTCCAGTTAAAATTATTGATATCTTGGAGGGTTGTTCCTAAAAAGCAATTGCCATGACCTTCTGCATAAGGCAATCCTTGGAAACCGTATTCATTGACGAAAGCATAATAAGCATCGGGGACCAATGCTTGGTTGGTTTGCCAATCGGCTAGCCAATCAAAACCATAGCCCAGATGGTGCAATGCGCTGATTTCAAACTCTCGTAAGACCGCTTCAATATTTTCTAATTTTGAAAGTCTAAGCAAACTTGCCAGATAAAGATCATAAATTTCTGGATAGGTCACTTCTTTGGGTAACATGCGATTAAGTAATTCATTTAAGTATAGTGCCGAGAAAAGTGCAGGGCCATCTAAATTGAATGCTCTACCGTCACTATCTAACTGAGTTAGGTTCTTAAGCTCGTGGCGACCGGATAAACCCAACAATAGTGGCTGGAATGGTTGCAGTAAACTCTTTTTTTCGCCACTTTTAGCGCTCTTTGCGCCACGCACACCACGGCAAACAGCCGACACGCGACCGCTCTCTTTGGTTAAGAAGTCAACAATCAAGCTGGTCTCGCGATAAGGTCTATGGTGTAACACTACACCACTGTATAGAAGCTGCATGGATACCTTTATGGATTAAATACAAATCGCTAAGCAACCTTAATTCGGACTACTTTCATTGCTTCGAATTCCATACCTGCAACCGTCTCAGTAATCGGATAATAGGTCAAATTGACCACACTGCCATTTAAGTTTTTATACACTTTTTTACGACGGAATTTAAACGGCACCTCGTATCCTTCAATCAGGATAGTGTTCATCATCCATCCTTCATCTTGTCGCTGAACATGGGAGACCACTTTCATTGACTCTGAATGAATAAGATTATCGTGCTTTTCCAGCAGCTTTGATATATTGGATTTAGCCATTTTTACCTTTACCTTAATGCTCTTTTGCATGATAACATTTAGCCAGACAAAATTGGCAATTTACCCATAAAGTTATCATAACGATGGAAAATAAGAGGGTTTTAATGTTTAGCTGGATAGGGAAAACGAGTATTGTTTTGTTACTCATCATAGGAATTAATGGTTGCGACAACCAACCGATAAAAACCGATTCTATGTTGTTCCGCGAAACCGCGATAAAAGAAGCACAAATCCCCATAGCTAAAGCCAACCGCATTCTAACCCCGAGTATTCGAGCTAATATAGCTGAAAACTTGGACTCTCTGATTATAGCAAAACATGCAATGTCTGAGGCAAAACGCATTTATCAGAAAAATAATATCACTAACCATCAAGATGATAAATTACAGCAACTAGAGGACTATTATCAAAGCCTTTCGCCGCAATTGGTCAGTATAGGTCAAAGCCTGCTTCTTAGTGTGTTGAAGCGTACCATTGAATTACGCAAGCAGATCGAAGAAGCCAAGAATCAGCCTTACAGTGCTAGAGGGAGCGATAGCGGTCAGCTGGTCGACTTTTTAGGTCAACAATATAATCTCGACGTAAAGCAATGTTGCTTGAGTAAGTTAGGACAAATTGACCAATTATTGCAAAGCGAAGCAAAAAAATATCGCGAATTGCTGATATTAATTCGTTCCATTAACACTGAACTGGGTAAAGTAATAAAGACCGAGAGTTTCGCCATCAAAATGAGAAAACGCATCTTAAAGGCTACGGAAAACACCAACTAAGTACCGCCAAAAACGTTCTTAGCCGATTAAAAGCCGCCTATCGGAGTTATTTAGTTTGACTCTGTAACTTGTCGATAATGGCTTGGTTGGCAGCTGGAAAGTTTAAATCCACAAGTTTATCGATGGCAATCCATTGTGTAAGCTGCCCTTCTTTGCCATGTGCCCGTCCTTTAAATTGCTCAATCATATGAATATGTAAGCGCACATGTTTGTCACCATAATCGTGCTCAAGCAACATAAAGGGTGATTGCTTAGTTACTTCTATACCGACCTCTTCGTACAGCTCGCGACACATTGCGCTTTCCACGGACTCACCCGCCTCGACTTTTCCACCAGGAAATTCCCACAAGCCCCCCTGATGGACATCCTCTGCCCGCTTACTGACAAAAATCTTGTTATCTTGGCGGATCACCCCGACGGCAACATCAACTACTTTCATTTATCTATCCACATAAAAAAGGGACAGCGTTTATTATCACGATGTCCCTGATATATCAGCCGGTAAACTTAGTTAAGCTTGCCGTGACACTGTTTATATTTTTTGCCTGATCCGCAAGGACAGGGATCGTTACGGCCCACTTTGGGACCTTCCCTTACTGAGGTTGACGGCTGATCCTGCGCATCCTGGGTAGACTGTTCAGGCGACTCATGCTCATAGTTTTTTGGCATATCATCGGCTTGGCGACGTTGCTCTTCAACCGCTTCAACATCCGACTCTGCCTTTACTTTTACCTTGCTGAGAATATTGATTACTTCTACTTTTAAGCTTTCCAACATCTCAGAAAACAGCTGGAAAGACTCACGCTTATATTCTTGCTTGGGGTTTTTCTGAGCATAGCCACGTAAGTGAATACCTTGACGCAGATGATCCATCGCCGCTAGATGCTCTTTCCAAGCACTATCTAGGTTTTGTAGCATCACCGCTTTTTCAAACTGGCGCATAACATCCACACCGACGGTATCTTCTTTGAATTTGTAGGCCGCATTTACTTCTTCAAAAATACGCTGACGGACTTTTTCTTCATGCAGTTTATCATCTTCATCAAGCCACTTTTGAATCGGCATTTCTAGTAAGAAATCCCCTTGAATACGTTCTTCAAGACCCTTCACATCCCACATTTCTTCTAGCGACTGCGGAGGAATATATTCATTGACCAGATTAGTCACCACATCAACACGAATAGCCTGGATGGTTTCACTAATATCGCCTTCGTCCAACAACTCGTTGCGTTGCTCGTAAATAACTTTACGTTGATCGTTAGCCACATCGTCAAACTCAAGCAATTGCTTACGAATGTCGAAGTTACGCCCCTCAACTTTACGTTGGGCATTTTCAATCGCTCGGGTAACCCAAGGATGTTCTATGGCTTCACCACGTTCCATACCTAAGCGTTTCATCATTGCACCCATTTTCTCTGAGGCAAAAATCCGCATAAGGGCATCATCTAATGATAAGTAGAAACGCGAAGAACCTGGATCACCTTGACGACCAGAACGACCACGCAACTGATTATCAATACGACGGGATTCATGACGCTCAGTACCAATGATATGTAATCCACCGGCATCTAGGACTTTTTGATGATCCTCTTTCCATTGGGCCTTAATACGTTCAATTTTTTCCGGCTTAGGATCATTGATTTTATCAATTTCAGATTGCCAGTTACCGCCTAAAACTATATCTGTACCACGACCCGCCATGTTGGTCGCTATAGTAACTGCGCCAGAACGACCGGCTTGGGCCACAATATCTGCTTCTTGTTCATGGAATTTGGCGTTCAATACTTTGTGGGGTATTTTTGCCTTTTTCAAAATCCGTGATATCAATTCAGAGTTTTCAATCGAAACTGTACCCACCAATGTTGGCTGGCCGCGCTTCACACATTCTTTAATATCTTCAACTATGGCTTCGTATTTCTCTTCAGCAGTTAGATAAATCAAATCTGCCTTGTCTTTACGTATCATAGGTTGATTGGTCGGTATAACCACAGTTTCAAGACCATAAATATGATTGAACTCGAAGGCTTCGGTATCTGCCGTTCCTGTCATTCCCGACAATTTTTCATATAAACGGAAGTAATTCTGGAAGGTAATAGAAGCTAAGGTTTGGTTTTCATTTTGAATTTTAACACCTTCTTTAGCTTCAACTGCCTGATGCAGCCCTTCAGACCAACGACGGCCTTCCATAGTGCGGCCTGTATGCTCATCAACAATTACGATTTCATCGTCTTTGACAATATAGTCAACATCTCGGCTAAATAATTTGTGTGCGCGTAAGGCTGCATTCACATGATGAAGTAATGATATATTAGTCGCTGAAAATAAGGAGTCATCTTCGGCTAGAATACCTTGACGCTGCAAAATCTCTTCAACGTGTATCTGTCCACGTTCTGTTAGATGGATTTGCTTACCTTTTTCATCGATGGTGAAATCACCTTCACCTTCACGGCCTGCTTCATCACCTTCTTTATCTTCATCAGCTTGCTGAATAAGTTCGGGGATAATCAGGTTGATAGCACGATACAGCTCAGAGCTGTCTTCTGCTTGACCAGATATAATCAATGGAGTTCGGGCTTCATCGATTAAGATAGAGTCAACTTCATCGATTACCGCAAAATTTAGACTGCGTTGTACCCGGTCTTGCGGGCTAAAAGCCATATTGTCACGCAGGTAATCAAAGCCGAATTCGTTATTTGTACCGTAGGTCACATCAGCAGCGTAAGCGGCTTTTTTATCTACATGGGACATGCCAGGTACATTACAGCCGACTGTCAAACCCAAAAATTCGAATAAAGGTGTACTCCAGGCCGCATCTCGACTGGCTAAGTAGTCGTTCACAGTAATAACGTGAACCCCTTTGCCAGACAGCGCATTCAGATAGGTGGGTAATGTAGAGGTCAGGGTTTTACCTTCACCGGTACGCATCTCTGAAATCCTACCTTGATGCAGCACTTGGCCACCGAGCATTTGCACATCGAAGTGGCGCATTTGGAAAACGCGTTTACTCGCTTCCCTAACCACAGCAAAAGCTTCAATCAGCAAATCTTCAAGGGTTTCACCGTTTTCCAGACGTTGTTTAAACTCTGCGGTTTTGCCTTTAAGCTGATCATCATCTAATGCTTCGTACGGTGCTTCTAGCTCGTTAATTTGCACAACGTTTTTGTTGAGTTTCTTCAACAGGCGGTCATTACGACTACCAAAAATTTTTCTGACAATACTCGAAAACATGGATTTACAGCTTCCAATCTAACGTGTTAACACTACTTGCGTCATTGCAAAGCAGAGAGTTTAAATAACACAATCGGCTCCGTGTGGAGCCGATTGTCTGATATATGGGGTTAATACTATTTGCATAACCTAAGTCGAACACTAGTTATTGCGTTCGGTAGACAAAAGGTAATGGATCTTGCTGTTTTCCGTCGCGCAACACTTCATAATGCACGTGGACACCAGTTGATCTGCCAGAACTGCCCATAGAAGCAATTTGCTGTCCTTTTGTCACAACATCGCCCATCTTAACACTGACAGCTTTGTTGTGACCATAGCGAGTCACAATTCCGTCGCCATGATCGATTTCAACCAATTGGCCGTAGCCATATCGTTCACCTGACCAGGTCACTAAACCTGCACCAGTAGCGATGACTGATTCACCTTCTTTGCCCGCAAAGTCGATACCTTTGTGCATCGCCGGCAAACCATTAAAGGGGTCTTTACGCACACCATAGTATGAGGACAACCATCCTGATTCAATCGGTTTCCCCGCTAAATCAGCCTCTTCACGGATATGGTGATTCATCATGATAGATTCAAGGGCACTTAATTGCTGAGTCTTGCTATCTAGTTCCTGCAACATAGTATCGATGCGGCCTAGCAACTCATTGTTGCCTTCAAAATTTATGCTTATTTCTGTTAGCGGTCCGCCGATAGGAGGTAATTCGTTGAAGCTAAACTCATCTGAGTTCAAGCCTGCCTGTTGCACAAGTCGGGAACCTAGCGCATTAACACGCTGCATTTGACTTTGTACTTCAGCCAATTTCAATACCACCCCGGTCAATTGCTCTTGGGTGGCGGATTTTAAGGCCGCGACTTCTTGCTTCTGCTGGGTCAAGCCGGTGTGAGCAAAGTCGATACGGGCAAGGGTTTCATCCGGTGCATTTATTGAGCGACTCGATAACATCAATAATCCACCGACCAATACTAAGGCAACCACTAAAGGTCGTTTTCCTATTTGATAGGAAAATTCACCTGACTTGCCCTTGTAATGTAGTGTTAAGCTCATTGTTTTATTGTCTCATTACTTTATCAATCCGCAAGCATTCTATGTTTCTTTAACCTAACTTGATAGCTGTTTATGGTATCAGAACACAACCTACGTGATTAAATTTTATACAATCTTATCGGCTAACAACAGGGTTTCTTCTCCCCCAATTAACCACTTTTTATTATGGCTGTAACAATACCTTGTAAAACATAAGGTTATCAAGGTAATTGAACGCATAAACAAAAAATGCCGCTAGATGCGGCATTTTTTTTCTAATTATCTTAATTCGCTAATAACGCTGGCGCAAAGTGAATTGGCACATCCTCGTTGGATTCGTAACTAACAAATTCCCAACAAGATGCATCGGCAAGCATCGCATTGAGTAATTTATTATTCAAACCGTGACCAGATTTATAGGCTTTTAGTTCACCCACAATACTATGACCACCTAAGTATAAATCTCCAACAGCATCTAGGATCTTGTGCTTCAAGAATTCGTCATCGTAACGAAGCCCTTCAGGGTTCAATACTCTGTACTCATCTAACGCGACTGCATTTTCCATGCTACCGCCTAAGGCAAGATTGTTGGCGTTCATATATTCTAGGTCACGCATAAAACCAAAGGTACGTGCTCGGCTAACTTCATCAACATAGGAAGAGGCATCAAAATCCATTACAAGGTGCTGACGAGTCTGACTGATAACCGGGTGTGCAAAATCAATTCTGAAATCGACTCGGAAACCATCATAGGGGCGAAACTCCGCCCACTTATCGCCATCTTCAACCCGAATTGGTTTGATGATTCGAATGAATTTTTTAGCTGCATTTAACTCTTCGATTCCAGCAGATTGTAGCAAGAAAATGAACGGACTCGCGCTGCCGTCCATTATCGGTAGTTCATTACTGTTCACTTCAACAATAATATTATCTATGCCCAATCCAGCTAATGCCGAAGATAAATGCTCAACTGTAAAGATCGACACACCGTCTTTATTGCTCAAACAAGTACAAAGCACAGTGTCTCCAACCGCGTTTGCTTTTGCTGGGATATCTACATGAGGCTCAAGGTCTATACGGCGAAATACAATACCTGTATTCGCCGGCGCAGGCCGGAGAGTCATGGTGACCTTTTCACCTTTGTGCAGACCAATCCCAGTTTCTTGCACAGCATGTTTTATTGTGCGTTGCTTAATCATCTAACAGTTTGCCTATCCTAAATTAACAAGCGAAAAAACGGCGCATAGTATACTGACCAACTGGTCCAATGTCAAAAAACTGCAACATAGAACCAAATCAATCCGTATTTCAGCTGACACAAAAGCCCAACAATGAACATATTCGTTCAGGGTTTAAGGGGCCATATCACTGCGCAAGCGACTTTTCCTGCCTGATATTCATCGAAGTATTACAGTATTTGCATAAGACCTGTTTTCGACGAATAAATTCACTTTGTTTATATTTTAATCTGCTTGTTTACGCAAAAACGCTGGAATATCGAGATATTCCAAATCAGATTTGGCTTCAGCTTTTTCTTCTGTCGCCATTATTTTATTCATATCAGTGGCGGCGTTGCCAACACGATCACTGCCTTCCGACTGCAGTTTAAACTGCTTGGCCTCAGCGCTAACACGAGAACCCTGGCTGCTGACTAAGGAGATATCAGGTTTACGTTCCGCACCAATTCCTGTGGCAACAACAGTCACTCTTAGTTCATCAGTCATTTCCATATCAATTACCGTACCCACAACGACGGTTGCATTTTCAGATGCAAAGGCCTTCACTGCATTACCTACGGTCTCAAACTCATCGATGGAGAAATCAGGACCCGCTGTGATATTAACCAAAATACCCCGCGCGCCGGTTAAGTCGATATCTTCTAATAAAGGACTCGCAATTGCTGCTTCTGAGGCTTCTTCTGCACGATCTTCCCCCGTTGCAGAGCCGCTGCCCATCATCGCCGTGCCCATTTCAGACATGACAGTTTTTACATCCGCAAAATCCACATTGATCAAGCCAGGACGGGTAATCAATTCAGCGATACCTTGGACCGCTCCGCGCAATACATCGTTCGCTGCACTAAAGGCTTGCAACAAAGGCGTACCACGGCCCATTACTTTTAGTAATTTTTCATTCGGGATGGTGATCAATGAATCTACATATTTGGTAAGCTCTTCAATACCTTGTTCAGCAAATTCGATTCGTTTACGGCCTTCAAAAGGAAAGGGCTTAGTCACAACCGCAACCGTAAGAATGCCTAATTCTTTGGCTATCTTAGCTACTTCAGGTGCAGCCCCAGTTCCTGTACCGCCGCCCATTCCTGCGGTGATAAATACCATGTCGGCACCCTCAAGACTTTGACGAATTGTCTCTCGGTCTTCTTCAGCTGCCTGACGACCGATATTTGGATTCGCCCCCGCACCTAGACCTTTGGTTACACCAGAACCAATTTGTAGGGTTACATTGGCCGATGAGCTTCGCAATACTTGAGCGTCGGTGTTTACCGCAATAAACTCCACCCCCTCAATACTGTGAGCTACCATGTGCTCAATCGCATTTCCACCGCCGCCGCCGACGCCGATTACTTTTATGACAGCTTCTTCGCTGTGACTATCCATTAATTCAAACATTTTATTTCTCCGATTTTTGCGCGATAGAATGTAAGTTTCACAACTCAACATTCACTTTATTAAAGATTCTGAGACTGATCCATTCTCAGAACTCCCCTTTAAACCAACTCTGAACACGGTGCCAAAGCCCTTCAGCAGCGCTTGTTTTTTGCGTCGCTTTTGACTGCATTGACTCTTTGCCGTATTGCAACAAACCTATTACGGTTGCAAATGTGGCATCTTCTACGTATTCAGATAGACCTTTGACGCCAATAGGCACGCCTACGCGCACCGGCATCTGAAATAGTTCCTCGGCAAATTCAACCGCCCCTTCCATTTTTGCAGAGCCGCCGGTCAATACAATTCCGGCAGCGATTTGCTCTTCCAATCCACTGGATTTGATCTCTTCGTGGACCAATTCAAATAATTCCTGATAACGAGGCTCAATCACCTCAGCCAATGTGTGACGAGACATGGCTCGTGCGGGTCTACCGCCTACACTTGGCACTTCTATATTTTCTTCCATGCTCACCATGTCTCGCAGAGCACAGGCATAATTTATTTTTATATCTTCAGCATGGCTAATTGGTGTTCTAAATATTTTTGCAATGTCACTGGTAATCTGATTACCCGCAACTGGGATCACTGCGGTGTGACGTATCGCTCCGTCGGTGTAAATCACCATATCGATAGTGCCACCACCGATATCGACCACACACACCCCTAATTCTTTTTCGTCTTCGGTTAACACCGCATAACTTGATGCCAGTGCAGAGAAGATAATTTGGTCTGCATTAAGTTCACAACGTTCAACACATTTAACTAAATTTTTAGCCATGTCATCAGCACAAGTAATGATATGTGCTTTGGCTTCCATTCTTACTCCGGACATACCAATGGGATTTTTAATTCCCTCTTGTACGTCTATGGTAAATTCCTGTGGCAATACATGCAGCAAACGACGTTCTAGGGCAATAGGCACTGACCTAGCCGCGTGCACTACATTGTCGACGTCATCTGCTGTCACTTCTTGATTGTTGATGGGTACCATACCGCTCTCGTTCTGACATTTAACATGCCGACCCGAGATAGACATAAATACCGATGAAACTCGGCAATCTGCCATCAGTTCCATTTCATCTACAGCACGTTGAACAGACTGAACTAATAAATTCAGATCATTCACCCCACCCTTATCCATTCCTTTAGATGAAGATGTGCCCACGCCTACGATACTGATATCACCACTATCTAAGACTTCACCCACCACAGCTTTGACCTTACTGGTCCCCATGTCTAAGCCAACGATTAGATTTCTTTCTGCCACCTTAGACATACCTATTTTACTCACTTTCACTAGCTCTCTTGTTTCTTCGAATTTGCGTCTTTCCACCCCACGGCCAACCCCGTGTCGTAACGCAAATCTACATAATCGACCTGTCTGTCTTGCTGTTTGAGCAGCGGATATACATCTACAAAGCGCTGCAACCGGTCGACAAACTCCGAACGACCTAAATTGAGTTTCACGCCATTATTCAAACGCAAATTCCAAGCGAAACGCTCACTCAGATATAATTCTACTATGCGCAAATTAGCGCCATTGAGCAGAGTTTGCATCGCTCTATACCCTCGCAGTGCAGTCTGTTCGCTACCACCTGGTCCGAATAAATTTGGCAAAGATTCATCATCTAACTGCGCTAAAAATGTCTCGCCATACTGATTCAACAATGAATCGTTGTTCCACCGTGCACTGGCAATCTCTTCGATCACATGTATGTTCAAACTATTCGGCCAGCGTTTGCGTACCGACGCTTGGTGTACCCAAGGTAGTGCCTCAATCTCCTGATGGACTTGATTGACATCTAATTCAAAAAAGCTCTCAGGATGTTGTTGACGAATTCGCTGTTCAATCACGTACTCACCAATATGCACCCTATTCCCCGTAACAATCACTCTTTGTAGCGGTGATTTTTGCGCATCTTCCAACCAGTGATTCAACCACCAGCCTGCATAGACTAAGGATAAAATCACTACTGACAAAAACACTATTCCCGATATCTGATAGCGAGAACTCATGCTTGTTTTGTCAGCTAAACTCTCCATTATGCAACTTTAGCCGTGCATAATATCGCTAAGGCTAGTTGTGAAAAACTCAAACCAGCTTGCTTAGCTGCCATCGGCACCAAGCTTTTTTCGGTCATACCAGGCACCGTATTAGCCTCCAGTAAGTAAAAACTTCCTGACCTATCTTGCATAAAATCGACTCTTCCCCAACCACTGCCAGACACTGCATGAAAGGCTTCACAAGCCATTTTACCTAGCATACTTTCGTCCTCGGCGGATAAACCACTGGGACAGAAATACTCCGTGGAGTCGGAGTGATACTTCGCTTGATAATCATAAAATGTACGAGGAGTGGACATGCGAATAGATGGCAATGCTTCGCCATTCAGAATAGTCACAGTAAATTCTGGACCATGAATGAACTGCTCTAACAAGACAGTATCATCATACTTGAACGCGTCTTGTATGGCCGTTTCTAATTGTGTGGCGCTTGTTACCTTGGCTATACCAATGCTGGAACCTTCCTGCGCTGGCTTAACCATAACAATATCTCCTAAGCTTGCCATTATAACCTTGCATGATCCCGCATCAAAGCTTCTTTTTTCTGCAATGTGGTATTTAGCGGTGGGCAGGCCTAGGGTTTGCCAAATCTGTTTAGTTCTGACTTTATCCATTGCTAAAGCAGAACCTAATACACCACTACCCGTGTAGGGTAGTTTTAACAATTGCAACGCCCCTTGCATGCTGCCGTCTTCACCGCCGCGACCGTGTAACATGATCACCACAGTTTGAAATTTTTCTGTGATTAAGTCAGTGATTGCTTTTTCGGCCGGGTCGAAGGCGTGGGCATCAACACCTGCTTCACACAAGGCGTTCAGCACGGCATGTCCAGAACGAAGGGAAACTTCCCGTTCCGCAGAAGCGCCACCGAGCATAACAGCCACCTTGCCAAATTGTTTTACATCGACCTGGGTTGCGGCGCTCATACAGGCCTCCTTTCGCTCAAAATGTTTTTGTCTAACTTAATACTTTGTAAATAACTTGCTATCTGACCGATATTTCCCGCGCCTTGGGTCATCAATATATCTTGATCTTTGAGCCCTTCCGCTAACAAACTCGGCAGCTCATCTTTATTGGCCACGTAAATAGGTTCAATTTGTCCCCGTTGACGAATTGAACGACACAGGGCTTTGCTATCAGCTCCTTCAATTGGAGACTCACCTGCCGAATAGACTTCCAACAGCAATAACACATCGACTTGAGATAGCACCCGTACGAAATCTTCATATAAATCTCGGGTACGAGTAAATCTGTGAGGTTGATAGGCCATCACTATACGTCTATCTGGCCAATTGTTGCGTGCAACGGCTATGGTCGCCTCTACTTCAGTGGGATGGTGACCATAGTCATCTACCAGCGTTACCAATCCATCACCGGTTTCAAAGCTGCCTAATTGTTCAAAGCGACGACCAATACCCTCAAACGCAGCAAGCGCAGCGACGATAGCTTTATCTGCCACGCCTTCGTCAGTGGCAACAGCAATGGCAGCTAAAGCATTTAGTACATTGTGTTTACCGGCAATGTTGAGCTCGATAGTTAGATCGGTGTGTCCCTTTCGAATCACGGTAAATTTGCTTTGATTGAACGCATACTCAATATTTTGCGCGCTAAAATCAGCTTCTTTGCCCAGCCCGTATGTCAGTATTTTACGGCCGATACGTGGCACTAGCGATTGGATAACTGGATCATCAATGCATACCACGGCCAAACCGTAGAAAGGTAAGTTATGCAAAAAGTCTACGTAGGTGTCTTGCATACGCTGGAAGTCACCATCATAGGTATCCATATGATCAGGTTCGATATTGGTCACAATCGAGACCATAGGTTGCAAATGCACAAATGAAGCATCACTTTCGTCTGCTTCAGCGATAAGATAACGACTGCTACCTAATTTTGCGTTGGTACCCGCGCTATTTAAGAGCCCGCCAATCACAAAAGTTGGATCTAATTCGTCTTGGGCGAAAATGGTCGCCAACAAACTAGTTGTTGTGGTTTTCCCATGGGTACCCGCAACTGCAATGCCATGACGAAAGCGCATTAATTCAGCTAGCATTTCGGCCCGACGGATCACTGGAATGCGCTCACGTTTGGCGGCGATGATCTCTGGATTATTGTGATCAATCGCACTGGATACCACGACTACATTGGCATCTTGCACATTGCTGTGGCGATGACCAATAAACACTTGTGCACCTTTGCCCGTTAACCGAGCTGTCATCGCATTATTCTGTTGATCAGAGCCTGTTATCCGATACCCTTCATTGAGCAACACTTCGGCAATGCCACCCATACCTGCACCACCAATACCAATAAAATGGATTTGCTTGATACGACGCATCTCTGGTACATGATAATGAATTTTATCAGGCTTAATCATGCCACTTGCGCTCCCAATTCAATGCAAATTTCAGCAACGGTTTTTGTCGCGTCAGGTTTTGCCAATTTACGGGCCGCGATACCAGTAGCAATGCGAACATCAGGATTGGATAGTAGTTCTCTCATTAATTCCTCTAATTTGCCACTTTCGAGTTGTGATTGTGGCAGCAAAAATCCAGCTTTATTATCTGACAAAGCTTTAGCATTCATAGTTTGATGGTCATCAACCGCATAGGGCAGAGGTACAAATATGGCTGTCACTCCGGACATTGCCACCTCAGCTACCGTTAATGCGCCGGCACGGCAGATGACGATATCTGCCCAATTATAGGCCACTGCCATATCGTCTATAAATTCACTAACTTGCCAATTAAATTTTTGACCTATGTGGTGTTGATAGTCTTGTTTAACAGTTTCAACATGACCTTTACCAGTTTGATGTTGCACACTGATCTTAGTAAATTCAGCTAGCGCCCTAGGCACCTGCTGATTCAGAGCTTGCGCCCCTAATGAGCCGCCCACAACTAGGACATTAATCTGTTCTTTATAACCGGCTTTGGCAGCAACCTTTGCGAAATCCTCACGGACAGGGTTCCCCACCCAATAGAATTTGCCAGTTGTAGGTTGTTGCGCAAACGCATTGTCAAAGCCAGTTAAAACTTTACTCGCAATTTTTGATAATACTTTGTTGGTTAAGCCCGGTATCGCATTTTGTTCATGCACCACTAAAGGAATTCCGCCCATCCAAGCTGCAATACCGCCAGGGCCACTGGCAAAACCGCCCATGCCTAGCACCACATCAGGTTTAACCTGACGGATCACTTTTCTAGCTTGAACGATTGCACGCAAAAGTTGAAACGGCGCTTTAAGCAGACGCAACAAACCATTGCCCCTGACACCCACAACATCGATGAAACTAATGGAATATCCTGCTTTAGGTACTATATCGGCTTCCATGCGCATGGCCGTGCCCAACCAGTGAATAGACCAGCCTCGTGCCGCTAACTCTTTAGCGACCGCAATACCTGGAAACACGTGACCTCCGGTCCCTCCTGCCATGACTAACAATGTCTTATTCATTGCCCACCTCGACATCGCCTTGGGCTACATCAGTGAGCAATTTTTTAACTTTAGATTTGCCTTTAGTGGATTTAGATTTATTGCCTTTGCTCATCGCTTGTACACCATCCACACGTATTTCAAAGTCAATACGAATAAGAATAGACACCGCGACTGTCATAATAATTAAACTAGAACCACCATAACTGACTAACGGTAAAGTCAGCCCCTTGGTGGGCAAGATACCCGCGCTGGCGCCCACGTTTACAGCCGTCTGAAAGCTAAACCATATACCTATTGCATAGGCGAGATACCCGTCAAAGGGGCGGTCATTAGATAGGGCCAAGTTACCCAACTTCAAGGCTTTGTAAACTAGTGTAAACAATAAAGCCAACACCAGCGCAATACCCATAAAGCCAAACTCTTCAGCTAATATGGCAACAATAAAATCTGTGTGAGCTTCTGGCAGATATTCCAATTTCTGCAAGCTATTACCTAGGCCTTGACCTAACCAGTCTCCCCGTCCAAAAGCCATTAACGATTGAGTCAGCTGATAGCCTTTTCCGAATGGGTCTTGCCAGGGATCGAGGAAAACTTTCATCCTGTCCATACGGTAACCTTCGACCAGTATAAGAGCCGTAATCGCGCATAGGCCAGTGATCACCAACCCAAAGAACTGCCACAGTTTAGCGCCTGCTAAAAATAACAAACCTATAGTAGTGGCGAACATGACTATCACTGTGCCCAAATCCGGTTGCAACAGTAACAACACCGCAAGCACAAAAAATACCACCAAGGGTTTGAGGAACCCCTTAAGGTTTTCAGTTACTTCTTCATAGCGACGCACCATGTAGCCCGCTAAGTAACAGAAGAAGAACAACTTAGCCACTTCAGCGACCTGTATGGTGATTGGCCCGACTACTAACCAACGAGTACTACCGTTAACCGTCCGGCCGATGAATAAAACTGATACCAGTAACAGCACACTAAATAACAATAACCAAGGGTTGCTGATCCGCCACCATTGCATAGGAATTTGTAGCACGACAATTGCGGCCACTATGGATAACCCGAGATAGATGCAATGACGGATAGCGAAATGAAAGGGTTCATCAAATAAGCGGGCGGCTACCGGCATTGATGCCGAGGTGACAATCACTAAACCGATAGCCATCAAAGCGATGCTGAGCAAAATGAAATACACGTCAAATGGCAACTTCGTTACGCTGACACCATCATGGCGCTGCGCGAAAAGGCGGCGCAAGCCGGTGTATTGTGAGTAACTTTCCTGTTGAGTCATGCTAGCGCTCATGAGGCCCCCCCTTTTGCAGGGCTAACACCGATTGCTTGAACACCTCACCACGATGTTGATAGTTATCAAACATATCTAAACTTGCACAGGCTGGAGAAAGTAAAACTACATCATCTTTTTCCACTAACTTGGCTGCGAATGCCACCGCCTCTTCTAGGCTAGCGACTTCCACACTGCCCGGCTTTAATCCTGCAATGGTACGACCATCCTTGCCTAGAGTAATAACTAAATCCACGTCATTCAGCAAGGTGCCTTGCAGCTCAGTGAAATCGGCGTTTTTACCATCACCTCCGGCGATAAGAATAAGTTTCCCCGCCGAGCGATTTGCCAAGCTTTGGATTGCTGCAATAGTAGCCCCAACATTGGTGGCTTTGGAATCATTGATCCAGCGAACATGATTGAATTGACTAACTAATTCGAACCTGTGGGATAACCCACGGAATTGTCCTAGGGCAAGGTTAATAGCTTGCACCTTTATACCTAATGGCAACACACAAGCGATAGCGGCTTGTATGTTTAGCATGTTATGACTGCCGCTGAGGGTGGATTTTACAGGCACAATCAAGGGTAAGCCATTACGTAAAATAGCGTTATTTTGAGCATCCCAACTTAAACCCTCATCACTTTGCGTTAAGCCAAAGCTAAGCTGGGGCTGATAATCTTGTGGCCAAGTCTGGCTGTCGTCCCGATTGGCAATTTTATATTTTGCTTGGTGATAAATACGTTGTTTGGCATCGGAATAGTTAGCCAAGGTAAGGTGTCGATCTAGATGATCTTCGGTAACATTTAGAATAGTGGCAGATACTGGTGCTAAAGAACTCAGTGTCTCCAATTGAAAACTGGACAATTCTAGTACCAAATATTCAGCATCCGCGTGTAAAAGCTCTAAGACTGGGGTGCCAATATTACCGCCCATCAATGCTTTTATACCGGCACAATTTAATATTTCAGCGACTAAGCTGGTTACCGTTGATTTGCCATTTGAGCCGGTAATAGCAATGACTGGGATAGTATTGAATCTGGCAAATAATTCAACATCACCAATAACCTCTATGCCAGCAGAAATTGCTCCTTGCACTGCGCCAATTCGCGGGTCTATGCCTGGGCTGAGCACAACCATATCTGCTGAACATAATACCCCTTGATCGAACTCACCGGTCAATAGGGTCACATCCTCAGGCATAGCTTTATTTGGATTGGTGTCCATGGCAGTAACTTTCGCTCCCTGGGATTGCAAAAAACGCACACATGATTGTCCGGTTAGCCCTAGGCCAACTACCACAACATGCTTATTTTGCAAATCAGGCTTGTGCACTTAGTTACTACCTCAATTTCAACGTAGCCAGTCCAATCAACACGAGGATCAAAGAAATGATCCAAAACCGAACGATAACCCTAGGCTCTGGCCATCCTTTCAGTTCATAGTGATGATGGATAGGGGCCATACGAAAAATACGTTTACCGCGCAATTTGAACGAACCCACTTGTAATATCACCGACAAGGTCTCGATCACGAAAACGCCACCCATTATGATTAACACAATCTCTTGACGGACTAAAACCGCCATAATCCCTAAGGTGCCACCTAGTGCCAAAGAACCCACATCTCCCATGAACACTTGAGCTGGATAGGTGTTAAACCATAAAAATCCCAACCCTGCCCCCACAATCGCGGTACAGACAATCACCAACTCGCTGGTAAGTGGGATATATGGAATATTTAGATACGCTGAAAAGTTAATGTTGCCCGTCGCGTATGCAAAGATTGCCAGTGCCCCTGCGACTAAGATTGTCGGCACGATAGCCAGGCCATCCAAGCCATCGGTTAAGTTAACCGCGTTGCTGGTGCCGACCACAGTAAAGTACACTACCACCATAAAGAACATGCCCAACTGCGGCATCACTTCTTTAAAAAACGGTACCAATAATGCGGTCTCGGCAGGGTCCTGACGATAGGTATATAAGTAGATCGCAACACCGATGGCAATCAGTGACTGCCAGAAATATTTCCACTTAGCGATTAATCCCTTGGGATCTTTACGAATGACTTTCCGGTAATCATCAATGAAGCCGATCAGTCCGTAGCCCACCACGACAGACAAGACCACCCATACATAACGATTACTCAAATCTGCCCATAACAAAGCACTGGTCAAAATCGCCGCAAGAATAAGTAAACCGCCCATGGTCGGCGTGCCAGATTTAGACAAATGACTTTGCGGTCCGTCATCACGTACCGTTTGGCCAATCTGCATTCTTTGCAGTGCGCGGATCATGGCAGGACCGATTAAAACAGCCATCAGCAAAGCCGTTAGGGTACTTAAAATGGCTCGCAGAGTCAGGTACGAAAAGACATTGAAACCTGAGTCATACTGCTGCAGCCATTCTGCCAACCAAATCAGCATGCGATTCGCTCCCTAACTCTTTCAAACTTTCCCACTGGCGATTCCTCCAATGCTTTAACCACTTCTTCCATGCGAGCACTGCGAGAGCCCTTGACCAAAATAGTTATGTCTCGCTGCTCTTTAGCTAATAATTCGTTGACGTAATCGACCAATTTGCTTTTGTCGCTGAAATGTTTGCCGCCGAATCCATCACTAGCGGATTGACTTAACACGCCAACGGTTAACAGCGAGTCGATCATTTTGTGTTTTGCGTGCAAACCCACCTGTTCGTGATAGTAACGGGCTTTTTCGCCCAATTCGCCCATGTCACCGAGGATCAAAATCCGATGTCCACTGAAGCTACTCAATAGATCAATGGCGGCGTTGACTGACGATACGTTGGCGTTGTAGGTGTCATCTAAAATTTTAACTTGATTGGTCAGTTGTTTAACTTGTAGGCGCCCAGCAACTTGTTGCATGTTTTGCAGCCCGAACTTAACATCATCCAGACCCGCGCCAACACTCATCGCCAGTGCTGCAGCAACTAAGGCGTTACTGACATTGTGTTCACCTGGCAATGCTAGATTTAAATGAATATTGCCCTGCGGGGTATTGAGTAAAAACTGCGCACAACCGTCCAATCCAAGCGTAATATCTTCAGCATAAAAATCGCTATTTTCAGACATGGAGAAACTCAGCGTGGGCTGGTGTTTCAGTTTGCCCGACCAAAATTGATGGAACTGGCTATCAAGATTTAAAATTGCGATACCCTTTTCATTCAACCCTTTGAAGATTTCACTTTTCGCTCTAGCCACCCCTAATAAACTGCCAAACCCTTCTAGATGTGCCGCTGCAGCATTAACAATAGTGGCAACATCCGGCTTGACTAAGTTTGTGGTGTAGGCAATTTCGCCCAAATGGTTGGCGCCCATTTCTATCACCGCGAAGTCATGTTTAGGCTCTAGGCGTAACAAGGTAAGAGGCACACCAATGTCATTATTGAAATTACCTTTGGTGGACAATACGTTGCCGATACGGGATAGAATAGCCGTGACCATTTCTCTGACTGTCGTTTTGCCACTGCTGCCAGTAATCCCAACCGTTTTCGGAGCAACCTTTGCTTTTACTGCAGCCGACAACGCACCTAACGCTAATTTTGTATCCTCTACCAGAATATAAGGTAAATCTGATTCGATAGGCTGGGATACGATACTCGCCAAGGCACCTTGTTTAATTGCTGCTGCAACAAATTTATGGCCATCGAAATTAGGCCCAACAAGGGCAATAAATAAATCTCCAGGAGCAATCGTTCTGGTATCTGTGCTGACGCCCGTGATAGAGCGATTTTCACCTATTAATCTTCCATCGACTTGCTCAGCTACCCACTCAAGTGTCACCGTAATCATTGCTGTTTCCCCAAAGAAAGCGTCTCTACATATGCGCGTTCATCATAAAGCAGGTTTTGCTCGCCGATGATTTGTATGCGTTCGTGGCCTTTACCGGCGACGACAATTAAGTCACCGGGTTGGCTATCTTTTAATGCCATTTGAATTGCCGTTTTACGGTCAGCTTCAAGTTGGACTTTTTGTTTATTCTTGATACCCGCGAGAATATCCGCGGCGATTGAGCTTGGTGCTTCCGAGCGGCTATTGTCGGTAGTGATGATTACCCTGTCGCTGAAGGCTTCAGCGATTTGGCCCATCAATGGACGCTTTCCTTTGTCTCTATCACCGCCACAACCAAATACGCACACGAGCTTACCACTACAGTGCATTCTGGCTGACTTTAAGGCTTGTTCTAGCGCATCAGGAGTGTGCGCGAAATCTACGATAATGTTTCCGCCGGTAAGACAGTGAAACAATTCCATTCTCCCGGCTACCGGCTTTAACTGCAGACAATGCTGTGCCAGCAAATCCAGCGGCGAACCTAAAATCAGTTGACAGGCTATACCGGCCAACAAGTTTGACACATTGAAGTTGCCCATCAGTTGACACTCAATCACAGCTTGCCCCCAGCTAGAATCAAGTTCAAAGCGCAAGCCGGTGTGGCTAAATTGGACCTGTGACGCTAGGCAATACTGAACGTTCTGCGGCAGCGCAGCTTTACTAAGCTGTTGGGAAAACACCGTCACAGTTTGACTTTCGCTGACCCTCTCCAACCAATTAAAGGCCTCGGGATCATCCATGTTCAACACTACATTGCGTAAACCAGGTTGACCGAGCAACAGACGCTTAGCCTGTGCATATTCTTGCATGGTGCCATGATAGTCGAGGTGATCTCTGGTCAAATTGGTGAACACAGCGATATCGGTTTTGAGCCCTTGAATGCGGCCCTGAACTAGCGCATGCGACGAGGCCTCTATGGCGACTTGGGTGGCCTGTGAAGCTTTAAATTTTGCCATAAGGCGCTGCACTTGACAGGCATCAGGCGTAGTATTTAGGGTTTTTTCTAAGTCGCTAATATCGGCGCTATACATCCCCGCACCCAAAGTTCCAATCGAAGCGGAACCTTGACCACACAATGCACGCAATTGACTGACCAATTGCACCGTAGAGGTTTTACCATTTGTACCTGTGACTGCAATGATATCTAGCTGATCTGCTGGAAAACCATAAAAGCGTGCCGCCAATGCAGATACTTTATTATTTAACTCAAAAAACGATAGCAAAATGCTTTGTTCACGCATTTCTACTTTGCCATGTTCAGTGGCTATTTCAGTATTTTGAATAATCATCCGCGCCCCCAAACTAATGGCTTGCGGGATAAAGTCACGGCCGTCTAAGCTATGTCCTTTAACCGCAACAAAGACACTATGAATGCCAACTTCGCGGCTATCTAAAACCAGATTATCCACCACCACCTGCGGTGCGTCTATTTGGAAGTCAGCTAACACTTGTTTAATGTTGTATGGCGTCACCGCTAAGGTATTCATGGCGCCTCCCGTTTTGCAATGGAAGACACATCTTTAGCGTCAGGCGTCACATTCAACAACTGCAGCGAGCTTGACATAATCGAGCTGAACACAGGCGCCGCTGTGTCGCCGCCATAGTACAAGTCCCCTTTTGGCTCATTGATTAATACCACTACTGCAATTTGAGGATCGGAAACCGGGGCGACGCCGGCAAATATATTCACATATTGTTCACCATACCCCCCCTTAACGGCTTTACGACTAGTGCCCGTTTTACCGGCCACACGATAGCCTGGCACCCGCGCTTTGCGACCGGAGCCGCCTTCTTCAACCACACTTTCCATCATGCTAAGGAGCTTATCGGCATTCCCTTGACTAATAACCCGCTCAGTGATTTTCTGCTCGTCTGATTTTATAATGCTGAAGGGTTGCTTTAAGCCGCCATTCCCTAGAATCGCGTACATTCTGGCTAATTGCATGGTGGTGACGGTTAAACCATAACCAAAAGATAAAGTTGATAGTTCAAAATCAGACCAACGCCGCTGCTCGTTAAATAGTCCTTCACGCTCGCCAATCAAATTGGTGCCGGTGTCGCTCATCAGGCCCATGTTGTAGTAGGTATCGAGTAAAAATTCTTTCGGCACCGACAAAGCCAACTTGGATGTGCCGATATTGCTCGACTTTTGAATAATGCCGTTAAGGTCCAATTTTCCGTAATTTCGCGAATCACGCACTATGCTGCCGCCGAGACGTTTCCAGCCAGGTGAGGTGTCGATTACCGTATCCATATTCGCCGAGCCAAATTCAAGCGCACTGATGACAGCCAAAGGTTTCACCGATGAGCCTGGCTCAAAGGTATCGGTTATGGCTCTATTACGAATACGATGTTCCGATACACCTTGTCGATTATTTGGGTTATATGATGGGCTATTGACCATCGCCAATACTTCCCCGGTATTAACATCAACTACCACCGCTGAGCCAGAGGTTGCCCGATAATAATGTACCGCCGACTTTAGCTCGCGATAAGCAATTGACTGAATTCTTTGATCGATGGTTAACTGGATATCTTGCGCAGTTTTACCTTTTTTCTCGAGCAGCACTTCTACTTGACGGCCTTTGCCATCGCGACGAATGGTGCGTGAGTCAGGGGTCCCAGATAGCCACTCGTCATACAACTTTTCAATGCCTTCAATGCCTTTATCATCAACGTCTGTAAATCCTATTACATGAGCGGTGACTTCTCCGGCAGGATAAAAACGGCGTGACTCATCGACCAAATGAACCCCTGGTATATCTAAATTTTCAACAAAGGTTGCCATGGCTGGGGAAACTTGGCGCTGTAAGTAAACAAACTTTTTATCTTGGCTAGATGCCTTTTTGATAAGCTCGTCTACATTCTGACCCAATACCTGTGCTAGCGCTTCCCATCGACGGGTATCTTGCAATGCAGCTTTGGCAGGATCATTGACCGTGGGCGGATGTGCCCATACTGCCTTAGCCGGTACACTTACAGCCAGTTGCTCACCATGCCTGTCAGTCACTAGACCGCGATAGACTGCGGTATTACGCACACGAAGAGTGCGATTATCACCACGCTCAATCAAAATATCAGGGTTTATCACTTGGATGTAAGCAGCACGTGCAGTCAGTACCGCAAAGACTAAAAAAATCACGCCCACCACAACCATAAAGCGCCACTGCATTAGGCTTGGCGCGATATTCTTTTTGGCTTGTTTGGTTTTAGCATTCATTTGAGTCTCACCACTTTTTCTTCTTCAGGTGATGGGCGACGCATATTCAATTGATTTTTCATTGCCACTTCAATGCGGTTATGATCAGTTAAAGCACCTTGCTCAAGGATCAAATGACGCCACTCGATATCCAACTGATCCTGCTGTTGCATCATCTGCTCCATAGCAATCGCCATCTGTCGATTGTGGTGAGCACTGAGGATCACGGCAAAGGCACTAATCATAACCATTAAAAACAACAAAACCCGTATCGGATGACGGGCTAATTCTGAGAGGATAATGGTGACCAGATTGAAGTTGGTCCTGGTTTCCGTCATAGCTTCTCAGCGACCCTTAAGACCGAACTTCGCGCTCGCGGGTTTCGCCCTATCTCGGCTTGGCTAGGCTTGATGGCCTTGCCAATTAATTTCATGGCACGGGTAGCGTCTATTTCTGCTTGGGTGATGGCCATCCGAGCAGGCACTTGCATACCGCGACTTTGTTCACGCATAAAGCGTTTAACTAAGCGATCCTCTAATGAGTGAAAACTGATTACCGCCAGGCGTCCGCCTGAGCCTAAACAGGCTAGTGCACCTTTCAATCCAGAGCGCACTTCGTCCAATTCACTATTTATATAAATGCGAATAGCTTGAAACGTGCGGGTTGCTGGGTGCTTATATTTATCTTTAACTGGCACCGCTAAGTCGACCAATTTAGCTAATTCCAGTGTGGTCGTAATTGGCGATTCATCACGGGTAGTGACTATCGCATGTGCAATGCGTTTACCAAATTTTTCCTCGCCAAATTCTTTGATCACCTGAGTGATATCGTCGGCATCGGCATACTTTAGCCATTCGGCAGCACTGACACCTTTAGAGGTATCCATGCGCATGTCTAGCGGGCCTTCACGCATAAAACTAAAGCCACGCTGTGCGTCATCCAATTGCGGAGACGACACCCCGAAATCCATCAGTATGCCATCTACTTTGCCTAATACTTGATGCTTTTCGGCAACCTGTTGAATGTCAGAAAAGGTGACATGCTCAATGCAAAATCGAGGGTCTTTAGCGAATCGCTTAGCTGATTCAATTGCCTGAGGATCTCTGTCAAGGGCGATTAGTCGACCCTGTTGCGAAAGCAGTTGCAGAATTTGTTCTGAGTGACCTCCACGACCAAAAGTGGCATCAATATAGACACCGTCAGGACGAATCGCTAGGCCATCAATTGACTCGCTCAGTAGAACTGATTTATGCAACGCTTGGGATTGCGCCAGATCAGAAGTAGTCATTATAGTGAGAAATCCTGCAAACGTTCGGTTAATTCAAATTGACCCGCTTTTTCGGTTTCAATATCTTGATGTACTTGATCCTGCCAGACTTTGGCATCCCAGATTTCAAACTTGTTTAATTGACCTACCAACATAATTTCTTTTTCTAACTGAGCATGTTGGCGCAACGGTGCGGATAACAGTAAACGACCATTTTTGTCCATTTCACCTTCCGTTGCATAGCCCAACAACAACCTTTGCAGGCGACGTTCATGGGGTATCATGCTAGAAAGTTTACTGAGTTTTAATTCTATTTCTTCCCATTCAGGAAGTGGGTAAAGTAGCAAGCAGCTTTGTTGTGTATCGATCGTGCAAACTAGTTGTCCCTGACAATCATCCAGCAACAACTGCCGATACCGTGTAGGTATCGTCACCCTGCCTTTTACATCTAGATTGATTGCGTTAGCGCCGCGGAACATATCCCCTAGCCTTTGTTATTTGTTTGCTTTTATTGTTTTTTGTTTAGCACCAGTTTGCGACACAAAAAGATCATAATGATCCACTTTTTGCCACAATTACCCACAAAATAGAGTTTAGGTTTCCACTCGACCCCTTGTCAAGGACAAAAATGGCTTTATTGATTAGCTGCAAAGCTATATAAATTAAGGGCTCAACCAAAGAGGCTGATTAATATGAGAAAAGCCGAAAAAGCTGTTTTTATGTACAGCTAAAATGAATTTTATAATCTGCGCGGGTTTTGCTTAAAAAAACTCCAATCAGAATGGGCTAAGCAACCAATTCGTTATATGCAGTGAAACGATGTAAATAACATGACTCTCGGTATTCACAAAAAAACGGATTGTATATCACTCGACAAATTCCCTGTACCACTGCAGTATATTCCACCGAAGTTATTATCAACTGTTACCTAAATAAGCTTTAAATTTACGGAGTAATTCGATTGTGAATATGGACAATTGTATCTTGGCCATCGACCAAGGCACCACTTCCAGCCGTGCCATAGTGTTTAATGCTGCATCCGAAATAGTTTGCTCTGCCCAACAAGAATTTATCCAACACTACCCCAATGACGGCTGGGTAGAGCATGACCCTGAGGAAATTTGGCAATCAACCTTGGCGGTGTGCAAAAAAGCGTTGCAGCAGGCAAATGAAAAAGGCGCTCAAGTGCTGGGAATTGGTGTAACCAATCAACGCGAAACCACCTTAGTCTGGGAGCGTAAAACTGGTAAAACCATTTACAATGCAATTGTTTGGCAAGATCGCAGAACCGCAGCTGCATGTAAAACACTTATCGATGCGGGACAGCTACAACATGTTCGCGATAAAACAGGCCTATTACTCGATCCTTATTTTTCGGCTTCTAAAATAGCTTGGATCCTAGAGCATGTAGAAGGCGCGAGGCAGAAAGCCAAAGCTGGCGAGCTCGCATTCGGTACCATAGATAGCTTCATTATTTGGCGCTTAACCGGCGGTAAAGTTCATGCCACAGACATTACCAATGCCAGCCGGACTAATTTATTTAATATTCACCAGCAACACTGGGATGAAGAGTTACTGACGCTGTTCGATGTACCCGAGTCTATGCTACCCACGGTGAAAGAGTGCGCCGATGATTATGGTATGACTGAATCAACCTTATTCGGTGAAGCGTTACCCATTTGTGGGGTCGCAGGCGATCAACAAGCGGCCGCCATAGGTCAATGCTGTTTTACAAAAGGTAGCATCAAAAGTACTTATGGCACAGGTTGCTTTGTCTTAGTCAACACTGGTGAAGAAGCATTCGAGTCTGAACATAAACTGCTAACCACAGTGGCCTATAAAATCAATGGCACCACCCATTACGCTCTGGAAGGTTCTATTTTTATCGCCGGAGCTGCCATACAGTGGCTAAGAGATGGTATTAAAGTTATTGACAATGCCTTTCAGACCGAGCCTTTGGCAACCAGTTTAGACTATGAGCATGGTGTTTATCTGGTGCCCGCTTTCGCTGGGTTGGGCGCACCCTACTGGGACCCTGATGCGCGAGGAGCAATTTATGGTCTAACCCGCGGGACAACCAACGCTCATCTGTCTCGCGCGGCATTAGAATCTGTCGCCTTTCAAACCTCAGATCTGCTAAACGCGATGGCGGAAGATGGGGTCACCCCCAAGGTTTTGAGAGTGGACGGGGGTATGGTAGCTAATAATTGGGTCTGTCAGTTTATTGCTGATGTATTAAACATTGAAGTGCAACGTCCGAGCATCATGGAAACCACAGCCCTAGGTGCCGCCTACCTCGCCGGTTTGCATTTAGGCATCTACCCATCATTGGAGTCTCTAAAAGATAGCAATAAAATCGATGCTGAGTTTAAGCCTCAAATGCAAGATTCAGTTCGACAGAAGCTGCTTAGTGGATGGAAAAGTGCAGTGCAAAGCACCTTGGGGTTCAAACGCTAAACGTGATAATTCTATTGCTGGCTAATAGCATTACATGCCCTGTGGCTTAATTTAATTTTATATAACGGAATCAATCCATGATTGAACAAACATTATTTGGCCACATGCCCGATGGTCATCCCATAACGTCATATACTTTGACCAACCAAAATAACATGTCCGTTGAGGTATTAACTCTTGGGGCGACCATTAGAAGCTGGCAGTTGGGTGATCCCAAGCAAACCGATATCGTCTTAGGATTTGATTGTGTAGACGACTATCTAGCCGATCAAGGCTATTTAGGTCGCACCGTGGGTCGTTACGCGAACCGCATCGAAAACGGCCTATTTAAGATTGATGGAAACCCCATAAAGGTGAGTACAAACTTACAGGGAAACTCATTGCATGGCGGAGTTGACGGCTTTCACAATAGAATTTGGACGGTAACAAAACAAGCCAATAGCGCAGAGCCATCGATCTGCTTGAGTCTTATCAGTGAAGATGGTGATCAAGGGTTTCCTGGTACCTTGTCGGTGGATGTTACCATGCAGTTGGACAAACATAATTGTTTGAGCATTGAATACCGGGCAATATCAAATCAAGATACGGTTTTTAATCCCACTCAGCATACCTATTTCAATCTAGCAGGGCATGATAGCGGCCAAGTTTTTGAGCAACTAATTAAAGTGCATGCAAGCCATTATACTCCGGCAAACGAGCAAGCCATTCCAACCGGTGAACTAAAATCAGTGAAGGGTACCGCCTTTGATTTGCAGCATTTTACCAAATTGGGAACACTTATTCACCAAGATGACGCACAGATAAAAGCAGCCAGTGGTCTAGATCATAACTGGTGCGTAGATGGATTTGATGCTGCACAACAGCACCTGCAATTAGCAGCAGAGGTCATTGAGCCGATCAGCGGCAGAAAGCTTATCGCCCGCACTACTATGCCCGGTGTGCAAGTATACACTGGCAACTTTATCGGCTCGGATCTGATAGGTAAAAATGACCAACACTACTGTGCTCATCAGGGCTTTTGTATAGAGTCTCAATTCTATCCCAATAGTCCCAATGTTGCGCACTTTCCCAGTCCGATATTGCGCGCGGGGCAGAGTTTCGTATCCACTACCTCTTATCAAATAATCGAGACTGAGGGCGACGTTGAATAACTGAATACGGCAATATATTGTCTGTGCACCGCTTGTTTTTTAGTGGTTAGTGGTTTTTGAATTGTCGAAACGAGCTTATAAAAAAGGCTGCTTGTGTAACACAAGCAGCCTTTTATCAATAACACTGAGTATTTCAACCTGTAACCAATCAAGAAATACGTAGAAGTGTAGGTATCTTAGTTAGCAGCAGGAGCTTGCGCTTTATCACCAACCAAACTTAATTGAATACCGCGAATCGGTTTATCTGTGTTAGCAGATAATTGAACCAAGCGGTTAAGCTGTGCAAGTGACAACATAACAGTGTATATCGCACCTAAATAGCCGTTCTTTTTCAATTCTAGGATGGTTTCATCGCTTAGTTCATTAACACGCTTTTCATTTATGCTGAAAAGACCTGTCACATTGCGTTTTTCGCCCGTAGCGTATTGAACGTTCAATTGAACTTCATCTAAAAGCTCTAGCTCAACAATTCGTTTAACAAAACGTTGAGTGGCTAGTTCGCTATTGGCTACTTCACCTAGAAGATCTTGACGATTTTTCAAATATTCTGAAGGTTCGCCTTCAGCGGTAAACAGGCTTTCACCTTCATCACCCACCAACTCGCTGTTCTCATCGATAAACACACCTAACTTATCGCCGTCAGGTCTTACATCGAAAGGAAAGCGTTGAATATTCAAAGGCATAACGTGGCCTTGCCATTTATCTTGGCTGAAATATAAATTGCTACTTGGCTCCAAACCTAACATCGCTATAGTGTGAAAGCTGCCGTTAGGTTGATCTTTAATAAAGATAATCGGCATGCAGCTAGCAATCTGAGCAAACTCACGCAATGTTGCCGATGCTAAATGGGTTTCTTTGGCGAATTCAAAGTTATGTTTAGTGTTAACTTTAAGGGCGCTATGTTTCTCTTTGTCTAATGGAATATAATTCGTTTTCATTAAATCTTGTCTCTTTTTTAATAATGCTCCGTGAAGAATCCCATGACGGAGTCTGGAATCACTCTCTGGCCCTAAGTTAAATAGCAAACTCTATAGTTTGACCAAAATAAAGGGTCACCTTGGGCGAGAAGGTCAGCAAGTATCATTTATTTGCGCAACGAAGTCACCACCCAAAATAGTAAATTTGCAAATAGATTGTTAAAAATAAGTGTTTATTGTGCTTTTTTCACCCAACACCTACTTAGTGATGAAACTCAGACATGCACCGCGGTAGAATTCAGCAAATTTAACTAATCAAAATCACCGCTAGTTCCGCTGCACACCTCACAATGCAGGTATACCAAGCCAAGGTGCTAGACAACCTTGCTTTAACTTGATTGATTAACTAAGCACAAAAGCCAACTCACGTATTATCCAGTGATGCGATATATTCTTGCAATTTGGCTTCGGCTTCATCGCCAAATAGAATGTCACAAGCTTCGCGCAATCCCGGCGCATTGAGGATATCCTGTTTGCGAACAACCAGTGATATCTTAGCCCGGCGACGCAGAAAATCTTCGAGTTTAGTGACCATTTCGCGATCCGCAGCATGCTCGATTTCAACTCTGAGGTACTCACTATTTTTTATCAGTAACTCGCCCATTTGCGGATTTTCCCGAATTTTTTCTAGCATGTTGATTGCGTTACGCCCATATCGCCGCCAAAATCGTTGCGTTAAGGGTTCAGATGAGCTTGCAGGGGTGAGTTCATCCAAGTTCATAAGTTTTGCCCGATGGTAAAATTCCCGTTTGATGAAGTCATTGGGCTCACCGTACCACTTATGATTTTTGAAAGGTAAGTCGATGCCAAAACTGGCAACAAATTCAGCCACCTCATCACCCACGTTAAGGCAGTCAGTCAGTTTGCCACCGAATATAGACATATATTTACTGTCGTGATCCACATCGATGGCGTGCTTACGGGATAATTGCACCCAATCGGCTTTGCCTCCCTGCCCTTTGATAGCAAGGGGTCTTACCCCACATCGCTGGGCGATAACATCCTCTTTAGTTAATGGTTTATCTAACGCCAGCAACTTGTTCACGTTCGACAAAATAAAATCGCGGTCGGCATCGGTTACTTGGGTATAAGGTTGATCCACTTGGGTATCTGTTGTACCTATACAGGTTTTCGGACCCATAGGGATTATGAAAAACAATCGACCATCATCAGCAAAAAAGGTCAGCACTTTATTACTTTGGGTAATCCGGTCAACAATCAGATGAATGCCTTTGGAAAATACATGATGGTGTTCGGTTTGTTGATGATTTATCTGGTTAACTTGATCCACAAAGGGTCCAGTGGCATTGATCATTGCTTTGCTGCGAATTTGAATGGTCTCACCGCTGATTTCATCTTTGGCCTGCGCAAGCCAGTTATCCCCTTCTCGTGTGGCTGCAGTTAGACTCACATAGTTGGCCGCAATACAGCCATAACTCATGCTAGAACGAATAAAGTTGAAGACAAATCGCGCATCATTGTCGTACAGATAGCAATCAGAGTACTCAAACCCCCCGGCAGTGTTGGTGGTATCAACTAAGGGTTCCATTGCCTTGATTTTTTTGGCTGACATATAGGTTGGCATACGGGTGAAGAAGCGGCCCATAATCCAGTATAAAATGGTGCCCATAAAAACAAACCATGGCGGGAAGCGGAAACCGTTTTGAATACTGGTAAAAAAGCGTATCTCTTTCACCGTAGAGGGGTAACTGCGCATTAAATGATTACGGCTTTTGCATAATTTATTCACCAATGCATATTCATGGCTCTCTAAATATTTGATCCCCCCCCAAGCTAAGTTTGATGAATTTGAACTGGTGAATCCAGCAAAGTCACCTTTATCAATTAGGGCAACCTTGACTCCTTTGGCCGCAAGTGCTGCTGCAGAAACTGCACCATTAATTCCCCCTCCCACAATTAATACGTCAAATACATTTTGAGGAAGCTTTGCAATGTTGCTTTTTCTAAGGTTAGTCATGATATTTTCTTGGTAAGTTTCACTGTTTAGGTTATCAAACAGGCGCTATTTCATTATAGGCTATCGCGTGTTTAGAGAATATTGAACAGATCAGCCTCTATTCGCAATAACCCTTCAGATAAAAACACTGCACATTATTTGAGTTCAACAGCTTAACACTAAGTAGAATACATTATAGGATAGGCTGAATTAGATCCTAAGCACAGCATCAAGGAATTTACAGTATGAAACAACTACTATGGATAAGTGTAGCATTGGCGTTGAGCGGCAATGTTAGCGCCCAAACAAAAACCTATACGGCATCTGACAAAGCAATTAAGTTGGCCCAGAGCATGATTCTGGTGGATGGTCATATTGACGTCCCCTACCGCTTACAAGAAAAATGGGTTGACGTGACCAAGGCTACTGCCGACGGTGACTTTGATTATCCACGGGCTAAAGCCGGCGGTTTGAACGCTCCCTTTATGTCTATTTACATCCCAGCTTCACTAGATAGCTCAGCTCAATCTACTGCACTGGCGCATCAATTAATCGACTATGTTGAAGCCATCGTGGGTCGGGCACCGGAGAAGTTTGCGATTGCCAAGACAGTTGCAGATGTGGAAGCCCAATTTGCCAAAGGTCTAATTTCACTGCCCATGGGAATGGAGAATGGCTCACCGATTCAAGGTAGCTTAGATAATCTAAGACAGTTTTATCAACGAGGCATTCGCTATATCACCTTGGCCCACTCCATGAGCAACCATATTTCAGACTCCTCTTATGATTTACGCCGCAAGTGGAAAGGACTCAGTCCATTTGGTAAACAACTGGTACCAGAAATGAACAAATTAGGCATCATGGTTGATATATCCCATGTGTCCGATGCCGCATTCTATCAAGCCATTGAATTGAGTAGCGCGCCTGTCATCGCCTCCCATTCTTCCCTGCGCAGCTTTACGCCGGGATTCGAGCGCAATATGGATGACGATATGCTCAAAGCTCTTGCCGCAAATGGAGGGGTCATTATGATTAACTTTGGCTCGACTTTCGTTGATCAGCAATCTCGGGCGTGGCGCACCAAATTATCAGCCCAACGAGATATCGTTAAGCAACAACATGGCGAAGATAGTGCTGAATTTAAGGACTATGAAGCGAAGTACCGGCAAGCAGCGCCATTCCCCTATGCAAATGTCGACACTGTCATTGAACATATTGAACACGTAGTCAAACTGGTCGGTATCGATCATGTTGGACTTGGTTCTGACTATGATGGAGTGGGTGATTCATTGCCGGTTGGATTGAAAGATGTGTCTAGTTACCCCAATTTGGTTCAAGGCTTATTAGATAAAGGCTACAGTGAAGCAGACATCGACAAAATTCTCGGCAAAAACTTGCTTAGAGTGTGGCGTCAGGTTGAACAAGTAGCAGCCCAAAGCAAATCCAAAGTATAAATGAATATTGAGTCAAAATATTGGGGCTGATTGAGGCAAAAGTTGGGTATGCATATACACACTCTGGATCAGTTCCGCATCGCTGCTGGCGCGGTGCCTATGGCACTGCGTTGCGGCGCAAATCACCTCTTGGCTTTCATACCAATTGTCCATCTGTTGTTGCGATAAGATATTTTCTAATGGACTGAGAGTGAATTTCATCGGCATTCTGGCCGCATAAAATAGTTTTATCATCCATGGGTAGTCGACCACCCAACCATCAGAATAAACAGTTTGGCCCAACAGCAATTGATTTAGCTCAGCACATATTTGCGTAGGAGCATGACCATGCAGTTCGAGCATCTCTCGGGATATCCCATGCAAGTTTTCAGCTTCTTCAGACCAGTGCTGCCAGTCTTCTTCGGGTTTAATCAAGCGACAATACTTCTGTGACAAAAAGGTCATCACGCCAACCTCTATAGGATAACTGACACTGCCAAATCCACTTGCTTCAATATCAATGATTGTTGGAGTTAATATTTTATTAATAAACGACGCCTCATAATGACTATGCTTAAAATATATTAGAAGATTGGCGTTTCTGCCTATTTATTTAAAAAATTTAAACATATATGTAATAAAAACTCCCAGGCATAGACTACTAGTTCATAACTAGGCCACGGACTTCGCCATGCTAGCTGTGCAATCATTATCAAAAAGTTATCAACAAAAACGGGTTTTAAGTGACATTTCGTTCACCATTGAACCAGGAGAAATCGTCGCGCTATTAGGAGCCAACGGCTCAGGCAAGACCACCACCATACAATCCATTTGTGGCTTGATTGAGTTTGATTCTGGTCAAATCGAGTTTGATGGAATATCAATAGGAAAAGACCCTAAATATCTAGCCCATATTGGAGCCGTTCTAGGCGGTAGTAGAAATACAAACTGGCGCTTAACCGCCAGTCAAAATGCGCAATATTTTGCGGCATTAAGGGGCTTTGGCGGCAATAAAATCACACAAACTATCGCAACCTTAGAGCAACGTCTCGGTTTACAACAATATCACCATCAGGAGGTACTAAAACTATCTACTGGCAATAAGCAAAAGGCTGCATTGCTTTGTGCTTTAGCTTATTCGCCAAAATTATTATTACTGGATGAGCCCACCCTAGGTTTAGACTTTGAGACAGTCTCAGAGTTACAAAACATCATCAGACAACAGTCCAAAGATTTACAGCAAGGCTTTTTGATTACCTCCCATGATTTAGCTTTCATCGATAAAATATGTCAAAAAGTTTTAGTCATTAACGACGGTAAACTGGCCTTTAATGGTAGTATTGAACAGCTGAAAAAGACCTTGTACTCCTATTCTATGTGCATCAAAGTTGAGCAAGCTGAGCTACAAAACGTCTTTCACGCGGCACAGGAAAAGTGTCACGGTCATTTCAAACACTACCAACAGCAAGACAGTGTCATTATTGAATATGAACATAGCGAACAAGTCATGCCATTGCTCGCGTGGCTGCATAATTGCAAGATAATGTTGCTGGATTTAACCATGACCCCCATCTCAATCGAAGACGCCTATCACTCTTTAAATATCGATTCGGCTGCCCGCGAAGCCCGATTAGGCGAGGTTGCAGCATGAGTTGGTTATTATTATTGAGCAATGAAGTTAAATTGCAGTGGTTCGATATGCGCCAATATTGGTTTGAAACTGTCACCAGTCTGACGGTGATGTGCGTGATGTTCATTGGGCTGTTCTTGGGGGTTAAATCCTTTTTGCTAGAATCCCCCGAAGGAACATCCCTAGACGGCTTGTTGTTTGGCTTCTTACTGTGGAGCTACGCCACAACCTGTTATATGACATCAACCCGCACCGTGGTTGAAGATACTCAAAAAGGTTACTTAGAACAGTTATTCCTGTGCCCTAAGGGGTTTACGTCCATCCTGTTTGCCAAAGCCTTAGTCGATGTAACTTTAGGGCTACTTTACACCACCATCTTTGCCTATTTAACCATGTGGTTAACCGGTAATTGGATTGATATCAATTTTGCCCTATTCTACGCTGCACTTTTATTGGGTGCTCCCTCTTTGATTGGCCTGGGGTTAATTGTCAGTGGTTTAGCACTGGTCTTTAAACGTGTCGAGACTGTGGGACAAATCCTCACGTTATTTTTGATAGGATTGGTGGCCATAGATGGCCTACCAATTGGACCCGCCAGTTTACTACCCTTCACCCCAAGTGTGTCTTTGGCTCGCGGCTGGGTGCTTGAACATAGCGTATTTTCTGCCAGTGATATCTTGCTGGTAGTGGCGAATTCCGCAATCTATTTCGCTATTGGGATTTTGGTTTTCAAAAAAGCAGAAAAGATTGCCAAACGAAAGAATCTTATTGGTCAGTACTGAGCTTTGGCCTAAGTAGAAATGATTATTTCCCTAAGCAATTTAAAACATGCTTAGAAATATACTTGAGCCAAATACTAACAAGATCAAAAGTGTCATTACCACACCTAGATAGCCGGTAATTAAGCCGGCTAGCGCCAAGCCGTCTCCTTCGATTTGGTTTTCACTTTTACGAATTTGCGAACGGGCGATATGCCCAAATATTACGGCAAGCAATGAGCCAAAAAAGAACAACCCCAAGATCCCAAAGAGTAAAGATAACACCGCCAATACCGAGGTGGTTCGGTGCATCGAAGGATGCTCGGTTATTTCTACTTTGGAGGACTGTACCTGCAGTGCATAAATATTGGCGACTTGTCCGCCATTAAACTCGTAATCAACCTGCATACCGACCGTGGGCTCAACGCTACTGCGCCACTGGTCCATCGAAATATCATGGCGCGCTCCAGTGTCGCCACTTATAACTAATTGCCCCAGAATTGAATCAAAATCGAGAATTGTCCCTTTCATACTGCTATATCCTACTGCTGCTGAGTCTGTTGCGAGTGCAAATCAAAATATACTCCCCTGGCAAAAACAATAATTTTCGCAACTAATGGGATTTCCGCAATATGATAACTTAGTTATTGAGTTTTTTTAAGTTCAGATGGTTGGTCTTGAGGAGCTAGCCATACCTTTGGACTATAGATGAATTTTGACCAGTACCGAGCTGTCAATGCTTGGCGTAAATTGGGCCAATGAGATGTGGCTAACCACATGATAATTCCGTGGTCAGCTGTATTCATAGTGTGGGTCGGTTTCCCGGGTTGGGGGCTCGCACAATGATGAAGTCATTCCCCCCACAGGTAGAATTTTCATGTAGGTTGTAAAATTTACACGTTAGAAGCGACTCAAGTAACCCGACCCTACTGGTAAAGAACCCTTTAAACTAACAGCCCTTTTCCGCGCCTAATGAACTGCCGAATGACTGTTCTTTTGACGTCTTAGCAACGCAACTAATCCCAACAGAAACGCACTGATCCCCATGCTTCCCCCGCCAGAACCACTCGACTCGGGTAGCTTAACTGATGCTGGAGGTGTGTCGTCATTGTCGACTATAGTGATCTCTACGCTACCACTAACCGTTGAATCCTTGTCTGTGCTACTAATACTGATTGAAAAAGCCTCGTCATTTTCGTCAATTGAGTCATCGATGGCAGTAATCACAACGTCTTTCGTTCTTTCGCCATCTGAAAATACGAACTGGGGTTCACTAATCGTGTAATCGCTGTTTGTCGCAGTATCATTATATGCAGTGAAGGAAATCCTCAACTCCCCATTAGCGCCCCCTGTGCGCTCTAATGTTAAAGTCTTTGATTGGCCTTCAGTAATAACGATGTTGCCGGATATAGTCACATCACCCTTATACAAAGAATCCTCTGATACGATAAATATCTCCCTTGGCTCGCTACCAATAGACACCCCTACCGGATATCTGAAGCCCACTTCAATGGACTCGACTTCTTCGATTTCATTATCATCAGTGAGGGTTATTTCATATACTTCGCTGCCGCTGGCGGTCGTTAGCGCTATTCGCTGGTTTTCGAACTGATAATCATTTTCGTCGGCTGTTAATGGTCTGACATAAAGTTCTACAAAGCTGGCTGGATCTGATACTTCTGCCCAATTAACCATAACTGAGATAGACCCGCTGTTTTCATCGAACGAATCTGCTGCGAGTGAGTAGGTTATTTGTCCTGAACTGGCAATTGGAGCGACATAATTACTGAATGGGCCTTGTGCATTAATGAACAGATCATTCTCTACGGCATTAAAATAGTAAGAGCGCACATCCGCAGTATCAGGATCACCACAATTTTCAGCCGTTAGGTTGTTCATTGTTTGAGGTGATGACAACAAATATTCAGTTCTATTTCGTACTTGAGGAGACATTAAACTCGAGACAGTCCCGCAGTCACTTCCACCCATGGTGTCATAACCTTCGTTACCTGTAACCTCATGCACTAACCCATCGTTATGTCCCAGCATGTGCCCCAGGGTGCTATATTCTATACCGTCTAGATAATTGGGCGTGAAGTAAGATACTGAACCACCTTGTGAGGCTATGCCGACAACATTATCCGGAATACTGCCGACGATGACAGCGTAATAAGTAGCGTTGTATTCTTGTGTCAGTGAGGCCAGGTTTTCCCGAACGTACAAGGCAGCCTCAGCGATGCTAATCTTGCTCTCATCAAGCTCCTCTGGATAAGGGATGACTGCTGATATACTGCGTTCAAGACTAATGTTATTAGTCGAGGTGTACAAATTAGCATTTTCTACTGCAAGGTTAATATAGTCATTTAGCTTATCTATTCCACCTAAGCGTGACAAAGCTGCATCAGTGTAGAAAAACACAATATTGGTTTTTACTTGCTTTGTATTGGCTTCGAAGTTAGGGAAAGATAAAATTGGCGTTGGTGTCGATTCAGCCATGACTGACGACGAATTGGAGTTAGTTGTATTTGCATACAGATCTGTAGAAAGGGCTGCTAAAGGAATTAACAACGAATAAATAAACTTTTTCATAATTTCTATACTCTGTTACTTATGACCTACCATTTGTGTTTGATATAACCTGTGCGAAATAATTTCAGCAGGGCTGATTTACAGCCGTTGTCACACAAGCAGCGATATACTTTCTGGACAAATATTGGATTCTGGCTTGCTGCAGCATTAGTCGACTATTGGATTAATTCACAAATGAACATACACAGGTAATGCACGAAATATGCCACTAGTAGACATTTACTGTATTAACTTGTTATCCAGAGGTGCCATAGAAATTACGCATAGCCGTTGATTGTTCTGGTAAGTGTTTGATTCTTCGAATGTCAGTTTGAGTGGTTATTGAATCTGACGTTTTAAGGGCGGTCAACCTAGAGTAAATAGAACCTTCTACCCTAGGGTATAAAAATGGGGAATTGGCTACTGCAATTACACGCATCCCTTACTTTTATAGTAGCCATATTAATAGCAAACTGCACTAAGTATTGAATTAGATTCAATACTTACAATTAGTTGGAGTGGGTCGGTAAGCCGGGTTCTGTAATCTCAAAGAGACGACAATCATTCATCTAGGCCAGCAATCGCTCACTGGCTCAAGCAACCTACCCGATCTCAACGTGGGCCACGCCATACGAGATCCTATTTGGTCTTGCTCCGGGTGGAGTTTACCTTGCCACACGCTGTTGCCAGCGGTGCGGTGCGCTCTTACCGCACCCTTTCACCCTTACCGGCCGCAGTGCAAAGCACTGCTGCTTAGGCGGTCTTCTCTCTGCTGCACTTGTCGTCGGCTCACGCCGCCCAGACGTTATCTGGCACCCTGCCCTATGGAGCCCGGACTTTCCTCCCCATTCTGCTTGCGCAGCATGCGGCGACTGTCTTGACCCACTCCGCGGCGGATTGTACGTTGATGTGAGTACAAGTGCAAAAATATCAATTCGGCTGCCCTTCCATAATAACGTTTCGCCCAATGATATAGCCGCCAGAGGCTATAATATTGATTAGAAGGGCAAGAAGTCGAAGGAGTAATCCAAGGTTGTGGTGGTGACAGACGAAGGACCAAAATTAATCAACCTTATCCGGTTGAGCAATTTATCTTCTAACTCCGGATAGTTCAGTTCACTTGAAACTAACTTTATCTGAGTAATGGAGCCGTCAGGGGCGATTTCCAAATTCACCGTAACCTTGCCTTGTAAGCCTGGATCTTCCCGTAATGCACGACGATAGATGGTGTAGATAGCGCCTTTATTTGCATCAAACCCTTTGCGGATAGATTCTATATCTCGGCTGCCAATCACCGCGTCTTCGGTGACCAATTCTTTGGCAGCCAAAGACGCCAAACCTTCATTCGGTGCGTCAAATTCAGTGGTTTTACGTCCGGCCAGCTCCCCTCTAGCACCCACATCAGTAGATAGTTCACCGGTATTTAACCCGCCACTTTTTTCAGCCACTTTTTTACCCACAAACGCCCGTTGCGCTTCATTGGTTTTGCCTGCGCCTTGGATCATCTCGGTATCAGCCAGATTGTTAATATTAGTTTGGCTGCGCATACTATTAAGCTCATCCTGAAATTGCAGTAAACCGGTTTTTTGCGCTTTGGCTCTAGCCTGTTGAGCCAATTCAGCTTGGGTCGGCTTTTTCACTTCAGGTTTGGGTTTTTCAATTGGCTTTACAATTTTATTTTCTACCGGTTTAGGCTTCTCAGGCTCGACCTTAGGCGGCTCTTTAACCTCTACAGGTTTCTCTTGAGGGATCACTTTTGGCGGTTCAATCGGTTTGGGCGGTTCTACTTTCTGCGCTTCTAGTATTTTGGTCAACTGGGGGGGGACTCGTTCTTTTTCTTCGCGGGTCTGTTCGGGCAACTGTTGCCATTTCACCAACAACGCCAAAAAAATTGTTAGGGCTAAAACCCCAATAGTCAGACGATGGAAGACTTTATCGTCCCGTTCGCTGGATGACCAGGGTAATTGACTTCTGAAATAAACTGGTTGAGTCAAACTACTCACGCATCCCCCTCAATCGGCTTCTGCTCTACCGCCAATGAAATATTGGTGTAGCCCGCTTGAGCACAGGTTTGCATAATTTTTTTCAATAACTTATATGGAATGGCTTGGTCACCCATAATGGTAATCGCACGGGCAATCTCTTCAGAATGTTGAGCGTCCTGGTGATCAGCGGCAATCACTTTAACTCGACTTTTCTGATAGAGCAGCTCTTTTTCTAAGGCATCGATAATATCGTCGCTCTGTGACATCACTTGCGCCACATCAGCCATTTTCTGGCCTTGTAGCAGGATATCTTGACTGTTAACTAGCAACACTAAGGTTTCTTGGGCGGCAGTATCAGCTGAAGATTCAGGCAGTTGCACGCTTTTGTGGGTTTGCAAGACTTGCACATCCGATGCATTAAACATCAGAAAGAATACCAAAATGGTAAAGATGTCCATCAAGGAAACCAGACTGAGTTTGGACTCCTTGGCCATTCTTTTGTGGTGCCTTTCCATACGAGAGGCGCGAACTGATTTTTTCATCGTTTTACTCCTCTTTGCTATGGGGTCGCATTCTGGGCATCAGGCGCTGCCGGAGCATCACCTAAGGAAATCTGAGGAAAAAGCTCTGCTTGTACCACAGATGCCACCACGACTTCGTCATAGGATCGGGTTGTGTCCATTAATGCCACTATGACTTGATATGGAATATCCGGCTCCAACAATAAGGTCGCCTGATTTTTCTCTAACTGTTTATTTTTCAAAGTCTGCTTTATTTGTTTTAGCAGTGTTTGCAATGCTAGGTAATCGTAACCTTGTTCAGTATTAGCGATAGCTTCGACTAAATACCTTTGGGGATAAAATACTTCGATGCCGTCATGACGAACGATAATTTCCAGTTGTTGGTCTTTCTCATCCAATTGCTGTTCCCTTGCTTCACTCAATTCAGGCAGAGTGAGTTCCACCACAGTGATACGAGAAAACACCATCATCATTAGCAGTACCGGCACTAACACTATCATCAAGTTCATGAATGAGGTTATGTCGAGTTCTGCGTCCGATTTTTGCAGACGTCTAGTTCTGCCCAACATGCTGAATTAATCCGAAGAACGAGAGTGAGTGGTAATCGATTGACGGCCCATTAAGGTGTTAAGACACTTCACCCCAGCCATTTCCATGCTATCAATAATCTCGGTGGTTTTGGTTTGTAAAATAGCGTGAAAGCCCAATAAGGGGATGGCTGCAATCAAGCCAAATGCCGTGGTATTCATCGCAACTGAAATACTTTGCGATAACAAACTGGCTTTTTCTGATGGATCCGCTGAGGCAACCGCAGAAAACGCCGCGATCAAACCGATAATGGTACCCAGCAAACCTAACAAGGTTGAGATGTTGGCAAGAGTCGCCAAGTAGCCAGTACGTTTCTCAAGTCTAGGGGTGCTCTCCATTAAACCCTCTTCCATTGCGTACTCAATGTCCTCACGACGCTGACTGATAGACATTCTATCAATTCCAGCGGCGATAATGCGACTAATGGGTGCATCATTTGACTGACCAAATTTAACAATCCCAGCGTAATTTGCTGATTCAAGCATAGGTTCGATTTGTCTGAATGCCCGCTGATTAGTGCCCTTGGCCATGGTTAAAAATATAAAGCGCTCCAGCGCAATGGCTAAGCCGATAGCCAATACCACGGCAATGGGAAACATAAATGTTCCACCTTCTTGAAAGAACCGTACAATAACGTTGAAAATTTCCATAACAGTACCTTAATTTGCAATGGGGACAGTCTACTTGCTAATCCACCACTGTAGCGTATATCAATCTCTACAAAGTTAACTTATTTAATAACTTAGCAGTGCTATTGGGTTTTATCTGGTGTTACTTCTGTGGCTGAGGTGCACCAGACACCCGCTCAAAATGCTCCACTAATCGGGTAAATTCCTGGCGTTCTACAGGCATAAAATCTTGTTCAATCCGTTTTACAAAGGGACTGGGTAGTGAGGCTTTATCGCGCGGTGGTTGCCAAGGCACTATTGTCAGTACTTTGGGCTGCTCACGACTGGATCTGATAGTGTCCTGCAAATGCAATTTTCCATCAGCAGTTTTCATTGAGTCTGTCATTGCCCGAGTTGGCAATGGTGCCGTCGGTCCTTGCACGTCAGTCCGAATTGGCTGCTGCGCAGCACTGGTAGTTAAGGGACGTATAGGTTGCTGCTCTTCACGGTTTTTGCCAGTATCTTCAGCCAAAGCTGAAAATGAGCAGGCAAACCCCAGACTGATCATTACCACTAAATTATTCATCCATTGCTCCTGCTGCAAGAGGTTGGGAGATATCATTGGAGGCACTCACCGGCGCTTTAGGAAGTTGTCGTTGCAAATCGGCAATCCAACCGCGTATTTGCCGAATCGGCTTATTTTGCAATGCCTGATAGATTTCATAATGCTCAAGTGCTTGTTGTTTATTGCCTAAATATAAATCATATAGGATACCGAGATTTAAATAGGCATTGGCATAGGCAGGCCAACTAGCAATAGCTAATTTGTAATGTCGCTCAGCCTGTTCAAAACGCCCAAGCTCGCGGTACACCTTGGCTAACCGATTATGTGCAAAGTAATTAGCATGATTAGCATCAACCGCTTTTTCATACAGAGCTTTACTGGCAAGTAAGACGTCTTGATTAGCTTGCCATTGGTCAGCACCGACATTCTCACGTTCCAACAGTTTAATATCACCTAAGTGCAACCAAGGGCCTGACAAATTTGGGGTCATTTTGGTCAGGGCCGTAAATCGCTGTTTAGCAAGGTCGAATTGCTTATTATTTTTCGCTTGAAGTGCTTGATTAAATTGATATTTCACGCTTTCATCAACCTGTGGCGAGGCGGAGAAATACACATTAGGTCGGGCTTTCAAATCAGCCACTTTTTGTTCAAAGGGGCTTAATTGTGGCGCTGCTTGGGTTCCAACTTCACCGTCAGCGACTACTGATTTATGGTCAATTTGATTGCCTGTAGTAGTGCTAAGCATTTGATTGAAATTGGCACAGCCGGACAAGACCAGCAGCCCAAATACCAGCACAAAAGATTTGTAGCGGCTTAAGCATTGCATTGGGATTGGCGCTTTAATATATTTCATCAACCACCTCCGCGACTTTTTCAACTTTGTTATAACGCCCGGGCAACAAAGCGCTCAAGGCTGCAAAGCTTTCACTAACCCAACGATCATACACACCTTGCCAACTTCGTTTTATATTAGCTTCATGCACTTCGATGGCTTGCTCTTCAAAGGGATACGCCTGCTCTTCTAATAAAATATCATATTGCTCCAATTCTAAGGCATTCAGTCCCTTGGGTCGTTCTGAAGCAATCAAGTCTCTGGCCAATTGAGCATAAATTTCTGCAATTTTATAATTTGCTGCGGTACTGAACTCCGCAATCTTGTAATCAAGGGTATGATTTAAGAGGCTCATAGCGGTATCTAGCGCACCGCGCTTTTTGGCTAAGCTGGATTTCAAAGGCAAGGTTAGCTTTATGTGTTGGAATGTCTGCAGCGCATCTTCGGCAAATACCATGGAAGACATAGCGGCCAAATAACGAGAACGGTCTGTTCTCCCTGCCCCGGCTTGTGCATCAGCTTCAATCAACTTATTTAACCAAAAACGACGCTTGCTATCATCTTGAGCAACTAAATAAAATTCGCTCATTTCAAAACGGGCTTCAGTCGCATCATCAAAAGGTAAAGTATAGGTGTTGGCGTAATTGCGGTAAGCCTCCAACGCCTGCTGAGTTTCACCGGCTTTTTTAAAGTACTGAGCGGCCACAAACAAGGCTTCTCGCCCAGTCTCTGTTTCCGGCTGCTGTTGCCAAACTTGATTTAGCTCTTGTGCGGCCAATAACCAGTTCTGGTTTTGTTGATACGCGAAAATGAGTTTATCTCGTATTCCCACCAAAAGGGGGTGCTGAGGGAAACGTTGACGGAAGTCTTCCAATAATTCGATGCCTTGCTGCCACTGAGCCATTTCCAGTAAATAACTAGCGGCATCATATTGTGCAGTTACCCGCACCTTACTTAGTGGCGCTTTTTCGATCACTCGCAAGAAGTCATCTATGGCTAAGGATACATACTGCTTGGCTAGATTGGCTTCGGCTTGTTTGTAAATACTGGCCGCTAGACGGTCTAGCATATCTGCATATCGCGGATCATCTTGCCCAATATTAGTCAAAATTAACTGGTAGCTGTTTTCCGCTCGTTGATATTGTTCTAGAGCGAATTCACTGTGGGCGATAACTTGCATACCGGCAATGCGACGTATCTGCTCAATTTCAGGCTTCCAGGCTAGCAATTGTTCTGCACTTTCAATCGCCCCTAGGTAACGAGCTAAGTCAAACTGTTGCTGCATGGAGTCATACAAGACCTTGTCCGCTCGAGGATCTCTAGCAAAGCGATTAACGAATTGTTGCTGGCTGGCTAACTGCTCATCTTGCCAGCGCTGCTGTTCTAGTGGGTCGGTCAGCTTTGCTCTCAATTCACGAAAGGCTAAGATGGCAGCGTAACCCGCTTCTGCCGCGCGAGGTTCTTTCAAATAGCGGTAAGCATATTTTTCAAAGGCTTCGATCGCCGCTGCATATTGTTGAGACTCGAATAAACTTTCAGCTAAGTTGAAAGTAATTTCTGGGGTCAGGTCATCCCGCGGAAAGGTTTCAATAAACTGCCGATATAAGTTTGCCGCTTGCTCATAGGCTTGCAAAGATTTTTGACGATTTTCAGCTACATTGCTTAGTTGAGTAGTATCGGAGTCAGCGGCGGCGTTGGCGTTGGAGAGCAATTGGGCCTTGCTGTGTTCAAACTGTGCCAATTCCTGTAGATATGCTTTAAGAAAAGGTTTCACCTCATCTTGCAGCAGTTGTCCCCAATCGGACCAGTAAGGCCCATGAATACCATATTCGCCAATAAACCTTTGTTTGGCCGGTAGTACTAAGGTGGGAAAGTCACCTAAAATAAAGGCATCAATTTGCTTTACCGCAAAAAACGGCGCTTGATTGTGCTCGGGATGCACATCTGTAAAGGCCCGATACACCAAAGCACCGTCACGGAAACGATCTTCATTGAGGAATTGCTGACCTAAACGGTCGTATAATAAGTTTTCATAATGGCGACCGCCAACCTCTTGGTAAAAGCTTAGCAGACTCTGTTCTGCGCCCTGGTAGGAAAACATTAATGCCATCATACGAATACTATCATTGACCAGACGTTTTTCTCCAACTGCCAGACTTTCCAATTGCTGCTCACTGCGCAGCTCCCTTAGCATATGGGAATCAATGACACTGTTGGGCAACTTCTGGTCGAGTAACCTAGTAAAGGCACGCAACGAAAAGTTGTACTGCTCCGACTTATAGTAGCTCCAGCCCAGCATGTAAGCCGATGTCATGTAATAATCATTGCTTTCGCCGTTTTCCAGTACTTTACTATAGGCCGCGATGGCACCTAGATAATCACTACGGTTGAATAAGATCTCACCTTTGCGAAAATACAATTCTGGTGCATACATGCTATGGGGATAGTCGTTCAGCAATTGCTCAATAACCTCCAGACTTTGTTGAGACTGCCCTTGCAAATCATAGGATTTGGCTAGTTGATACAATACCTCAGCGTTGTCCCGTTGATTTGGGTGTTGAGCGAGTATTTGTTGGTACTGTGCAATGGCCAAATCAAAATAACCTTGTTCAAGCACTACACTGCCCACTTCTTGCTTTTGTTCTGCTAGCAATATTTCTAAATCTGCCAAACGATACTGAACTATCTTTAAGGTCTCAGGATCGTCTAACACATTGAGCAACCCCGTATAGGCATCCCGCAAATTCTCCAGCCCATTGTCTGGCAAGGGATCATGGTTTAGGGGCACGGGCTCAAAATAGAGCTCACCAAGTGTTTTCTTTGGCTCAACTACTGCCGTTTCTGGTGAATCAAACATATTGGCGCAGCCTGCTAAAGAGATGATCGAGGTACTAGCAAATATCACTTTGAACAGCATGGCGGAGGTAAACTTAACCCTAGACTTATTCATCATTGCGCCCCCTGCTTATCTGCTTGCGCTTTACGAAAAGCCTTGTCATTTAGCCGCACCGTGGCCAACTGAGCTTGCAAAGTGTAGCTCGCAAGCTGTCCTATCTGTTGCTGTATTTTCTTCGCAAACAATTGATTTAATTCAGTTAACTGTAAACTCTGAATCGATTGGTTGACGACTTGCTGTTGCTCTAATTTCTGACGTAAAACGCCGATGCGTTGCCGCTGGCCATCATACTTTGGCTTGGCATCTAAATGCTGTTGCAATCTAGCCTGTTGGCCCTGAGTTACAGAAATTAAAGTATCCACGTGCTTTAAACTTTTTTTCGCTTCCCACACACGACTTGGATATTGCTCCATCGCTTGCCAACTGAGGATCCCTTCGATGCGTTGTAAACGCTTTGCGTAGCTATCTGCTAACGGCGGTTGCTGCAATTGTTGGCGCATTAGGACAATGTGCTGATGAGTGTGTTTAGCTTTAGCCAGACGAGTATTCCAGCTCATTTGCTGTTCATCGGCTAAAAGAGCAGGTTCGGAGGCGGCCCTCTCAATACTGGCAGATAACTTATTACGCCACACTTTGAGTGTCTCTAGCTTCAACAGCAAGTCATTTTGGCGTAGTTGCTCAGCCCGAAACAAAAAGTTTTGCTGCCGCTCATCGAGCATTAAATTAAAGGTGTCTAATTGCGTTTGCCATAGCTGCATTTGTGCTTCGGCGGTCAAGCTTTGCGATAAAACCTGCACTTGATTGCGGAACTCGTTGCTTAGCATGACAGCCGCCAGATGGTCTGGCACTTTATCGGTCCAATCTGCATTTCCGGCTAATTGAATAAAAAACTGATTATTAATAGTGTTTAATTGGTTTTGCAGAAACTGTGTTTCTTGGTCAAAACGGGCGAGTCCGCGCTTTAAATTGTCTAGCGCTTGAGTGGGTGCAAACGCCTGTTCATAAGCATAGGACGAGGCTAAATAAGATTCCATCACGTATTCGTTACTGCGCGGCATTTTTTGCAATCTCTGCCAGGCCGACAAGGCGGTCTGGTATTCTTCCCGCTGGGCAGCGGCCCAACCATAGCCTAATAGGGCTGAATCTGTGTCTAAACTGTCCACTCGAATGCGATCAAATGCGTCTAGGGCCTGCAAGGCTTGTTTATTCTTCAGATGGGCATAGCCGATGGTTAAATTAGTACGGTCCCGCAACGCGTCGATTTCAGTATCGGTAAAATCAGAAACGGGCGACCACCAGCCATCTAACCAATCGATAAAGAAGCGCGTTTGTCGATTTCCTAGCGGCTCCAAGGTTTGTATTGCAACAGCATATTGGCCATTTTGCAGTTGCGCTAGGCCTTTATTGTACGTCACATATTGGCGGAACACTGAGTCGTCGGATAATTCCGCTAACCAATAATCTTTACTGGGACTTATCGAAGCTGGTGCTAATTTAACATGATGAGACAATTGGCTTTGCAGATAAATCCACTCGTCTTTGTCAGCGATATCCAAATATTGATTGGCACTGCTTAAGCTAATATTGCCAAGGGCCTGTGCGGCCGCTTCAAATTGCTGCTTGTGGAATAAAGCTTTTCCGAGTAGTAGCCATGCCTGGGTTTGAGTTTTCAGGTCAGCATTGTCCACCAGCAATTGATTAAAAATGTCTACCGCTTGCTGCTCCAATCCATAGGCTAGGCTCATTCCTCCCTTTAGGATCATGGGGTCTATGCCTGGTTGGTTAATCTTATTTAAACTTTTTGGGCAGCGTTGTTGTAATACACTAAATTGAGTTAACGCTTGATGAATATCTTGCTGGAAATAGTGATAGAGAATTTGTTGATAGGCTTTATCGACTTGCGCCGGCTCACATTTTTGCTGGGCAAATGCCGCACTCATTACCAGAGGTAATAAAGCGATTGAATAAATAACCTTGCGCAACAATAGAGACAATCTAGCCATCCTTGCTTGAATGAGATAATTACAGTTCAACAACAGAAAATACAGCTTGCTGCTTTGACGTCGAGTCGGAAATAATCAGCTCAAACGCCTTGGCGTCTGACCCTTTACTAAAGGTTATGGCTGTCGCCTGCTTATACTCCCGATCTTTTGGCCCCATCCCCGTAAAGAAAGCAGTTAACTGATGTTCACCTTGGGCCAAATTTCCGATATGTAAGCGCTGTACACCACCGCGATTTAGCGCATCCACTTGCCGTTCAGTATAAAGATAATGGTCAACGACTTTATCATCAATACGTAGTTCCACAGAATCCAACTTAAAGTAAGTGCCTACATCCATTGAAAGATAGACTACTACTTGGGTGCTAGAAGGAAAAAGTAAATCTTCTTCAAGTACAAATAAGTCCCGATTTAGCTCGACCAATTCTTTTCTTAGCGCCTGTAACTGTTTAGCAATGGGTTGGTTATCCTGCACAGACACGGGCTCTGGTGATTGCGCAGCGCTAAATCCAGCCATACACCATAACGCTATTGAGAGGAAAATAGTACGCACATTCATAATCTCACCTAATACCAAATTGATACAAATATTCTCGTGACGTTAGCTGAAAATTCAAATAAAGGTTCAGCGCCAACCGGTCCATCAGCGAGGATATTTCTAAAATCATCATACTCAAAACGCAGATGATCTAACTCATAATTTATCGTACTCTTTTTCAACCAAGAAGATTGAGAAAACTTAAACTCATAAGTCAAACTAAATCCTATAGAGCTATTTCTGAAGCTACTCATCTCTTTGTCTCTGGCGCGAAAATTCTGCTCAGCACTACGGGTAAATAAATCTTGATAGAAATCCGCCCTATCCTGCTGATAATGCCGTACGCGCAGATCCAAAATCCAATTATCACCAAAGGTATGGATATATCCTACTTTAAAACTATTGGCGTCAATACCCCAAGTATCAGAAAAAATCCGAGCTTCGCCATAGATGCTGGCGCGATATGCTAAATAGTAATTTAGATTGAGCGCGGCAGCATTACTGGTACGTGTATTGGGATACAATTCTGTTTCAAAGCGATAGCCCCTGTCTGCCGTTGTATCGGTATACCGTACCGCACGATATGGATTATTCAAATACCCTTCGTCCGTTATAGTTTCAAAGGTGAGTCCCATGATCATATTTTTAGTCAGTACTTGAGTCAGACCTAGTTGAAATTGTTGGCGGTCAGCTTCTTCAGCAAAATTTTCATCCCCTCGCTTGCCTACTTCATCCCAACCTTTGGCATAACCTAGACTAAGGGTTGTCAAGTCACCGAAGAAGTCTTGTGAGATACCAAAATGCACAGAACGAGCTTCAAAATCATTTTCCGAACTACTGGTGTAATTTAGATTCAACAGGGTTTTATTGTGCAAAAAGTCAATTCCTACACTGTGCTCTGTGCGCTCTTCTGTGTAGGGACTGGCGGTGGCTAGTACATCAATAGAGGCGCCGGATATCATATCCACATAATAATTAGCCGACACCGATACTTTGTTGCCGATTTGTTTACGCAGCAATACCGATGGACCATCTATAGACATGCCGTCACCTTGATAGGAATGATACATCACATCGGCACGTTCCTGAGGCAGAACCGCGGCGTTTACGCCTAGGGAAATTGCTAAGAGTAATTGCACTATCAGCAAAATCAGCAACCAAGGCTTGGTCATTGTTTTAGTTACAGCCACAGCCACCTCCCGCTCCACCTTCTGCACCTCGCGCCCCTTCCCTAGCCTGAAAAGCATGTTTGGTGTAGCTAAAGGAAACTGGATTAGGGTTGAGGGCCATGATGGGATCCGCTAGATTGTCACGCTCATAAGGCTTAACCCATGGCTCCAGGGTACTGACACATCCGGTGAGATACGCCACGCTGACACTGGCCATTAATCCTGCTGCAATTTTTTTAAGCATAGCCCTACCTATATAAACAAAAGAATTAGTCACTTTGCTCACTATTCTCTTAGTAAAGCTTTAACCACGGACTGATACTTGGTCTCGTCGCCAGTTTTATATCCGTAATGCGTCAAGCGCTTGTTGCCATCCCGATCAATGATCACCGTAGTGGGCATGGCACGCACATCATAAAGCTTGCTGACTTGATCGTTATCATCAAACAATACCGGGAAGCTCACTGCAATATCTTTAAGCAATGCCGTGGCCTTTTCTGGATTCTCATCCACATTCACCGCCAATACGGTAAAACCGATATCCTGGTACTCTTGCTGCATTGCTTCAAAATGCGGCAATTCTTCGCGACATGGCGCACACCATGATGCCCAAAAGTTAATCAATACCACATTACCTTGCTGCTCTTCCAAGCGCATATTTTCGCCAGACTGGCTTTTCAGGGTGAAATCTGGAGCGCTGCTGATGGTATCAGACGCCTTGGCGGTAAATGTGGCTATGATCAACAATGAAATCACCGCGACAAATAGATAATAAAAATTAGAAAATGGTTTTGAATTCATGACAATACTCCGTCAGCTATTCAGTTAGTTTGGCTCAAAAGAAAAAGGTTGCACCCAGTCCATACTCGATGTTGTGGGTGGCTTTTTCTTCGCCAATAATTTCACTATTAAAAATATGATCTTTGAGGCCCACATGGAGGGCAAAATAATCGGTGAGCAGCAAACGATAGCCAGCACCAGCGCTTATGGTAAAACGACTATCACCGGCAAAATCTGTACTACCTGCGCCCAAGGTAAAATAGGTCGCGGAATTAAATACCAAATCATTGCTCACAAAAACTTCGCCGTTCAGGTTATACCCGAGGGACAAGTTATAATAGGTATAGTCACGCTCATCTTCAGTTAGAAAGGGCGCACCGCCGCTCAATTTTTCAAAACTGGTTTTACCCGCTTTGGATTGGGCATAGCTAGCCTCCACAAAGAAATCTTCATTAACATGATAAGCAACACGAGCACCAATCACTGCATTGGAAGAAAAATCTTCGATACTCAACACACCAACAAACAACCCTAATTCAAAATTTTCACTGTCGATTTTTGCAGCGTTGATATCTCTACGTTGCAAGTCAGGTTCAAACACTGTTTGAGTAGATGTGCGAGTGTCTTGTGGTTCAGCCTGCTGAGCCACTGCATGGGATGCGCTGCCCAATAGCATAACGCCTAGAAAAATACTGCAAATCCGAGTTTCCACTCTTCCAACTCCTCATTCTCGTCACGCTCGGTAAGCACAACTAAATTTTGATATTCCAGTTTGAGCACAAAGTTTTGTGTCAGGTAATAGCGCACACCAATGCTCGCCGCGAGTAGATCGTTAGTACGTGTATCTTCACCAGACTGCACCAAGTTAGCTCGCGGTTTAGTTTGTATTTGCCCTGCGCCCAGTCGAAAATACGGTGACCAGCGCCATTCAGGGAAGGGACTATGAGTGATACTTAAAGTTGCATAACGATTTTCTGAAAAATCGCCTAGTGCCTGACTAAGACTCAGTTCTGTAGCGATATTTTCAGTCCAAACCCAACTGGCGACCACCGATAACGAAGGCACACCATCAAGAGAGCCACCATTGGCGCCAAATTCAAAATCTCGCTGTTGATAGCTTGCGAAACTTTGCTGAACAATCTCCACCGGCTGGCCTTCACTACTGAGTGTCATTGCCAGATCAGCCAATTTCACCCAACCTTCCTTTCCCTTACGTGTTCGGACTTTGAACCAGTTGGTGCGACGTTTGAGAACCGTTATCCATTCATCTTTCGTCGCCACGTAAAACACCGGATACCCCATCGCGGGTCCCGTATGCAATTCGATATAAGGCTGTGCAATTTGCACCTCTGGCAAGATATCTTCGCCAAAGGCTGGATTAACGATTAAGGCAAACCCTATCAGGAAGAACCATTTGGCCATTTTTTCCATCATTAATCCGCCGGAGCTGCAAAAGGATTATTGTAATACTGACCACCAATATCCAGCCACTCAGCAATCAGTTTGAGTTCTGCCTTTGATAGCCAACTTTGATGACTGCCGGTGGCGCTAAACGGGTTAAAGAATCTCGCACTGCTGCGGGCACCATTGGTACTCATAGCATTTGCCACCCTGATATTTTGAAATACCGCAATTGGATTCCCATCAGCATCGAGGATTAGCTCACCATCTTCATCAACTTCAAACACCGGATCGCCGTTGGCGTCAAGCACCGCAACTAGACGATCTACTATTGCGCCTTCCAACAATTCTTGTTCGTTATCAGTAAACATTAGCTCGCGATAACTGGTGAGGTGATCGGGGTTATCAACTGAGACTGAACCGCTTAAGTCCAGTTGCGCCACTGGCACCTGCGGCATTTGCGCCTCGTCGATGGGCGAATGACAGCTTGTACAAGTGTGATTGGCAAGTACCGAAATGCCATCTTCGGCTAAGACCATTCTGGGCAATTCAAAAATAGGTTGAATGGCATCAGGATAATTAATTTGAATACGGCAAAGTGATGTCCATTGGGTTGCACAAGCAGAAGTAATAGGTATGGCCGTAGCTAAATCAGCATAGGTATAAGCAAAGCCCGGCACAGGATTGGCAATAGCCGGATCGGTCCAAATATCCTCAAATTCAATATCGGCTTGTGGGCGTTGAACGCCGTTAAATCGACCATTGGTTTGCGCCATGGTCTCGCCAGTATCAGCAAACAATACAGGATTTGTATTAGGAAATGGCGTTCCGGTTGTGGCAGCGCCTAAATTTATCGATGGAGCTTCTGCTGCCACGCGGCCGTGGGGTAATTCACTACTTTGAGTATGGCAGCCATTACAGGTCTTTACTTCTCCGGGCGCAAATTGCATCCAATTTTGATGCCGCTCGCTGACCCGTTGACCATTAATATCTAACAAGCTGATTGCCAGTGGCAAATTCGCGGGTACATTAAAAAGTGCAGAGCCATCGGGTTGTACTGGCACATAGCCAATGATTTCACGCATTAACTGATTGCGACTGCGACCAAACGCAGAATTGTCAAAATCCCTTACATCTTGGTCAGGAATTGATACAGCTTTAACCACACGAATGAATTGTACGGGTCTTTGCAATACTGGAGTTTGCGTAGGGTCAGCTAACACCGCAATACCTTGCGGGGATGCATCCACACCGGCAAAATCATACACGCTTTTAATATGGATCTGAGCCAAACTAGCATCCGCTAAATCTTGACTAAAGACTTCGGCTATTTGAGCATCATCAGGAAACGCTCTAGATTCCATCGCCACGACTTCGCTAAACATCACACCTTCTGTCGGTACACCAATCGGTAACTGGGTGTTTTCAATGGGATCAAACATCCACAAACCAAACAAAAGTGGAGCTGCTTGCACATCAGGATTGGCCAACAAGGCATCGGTGCAAGGCAGAATACGGCGCTCTTCACCTTCTAGCAATTCTTCATCAGGGTCATACACTCGGCATTGACTCCAGCTAAACAGAACACGTTCACTACCATCCCACAAAGGATAAACCGCGTTAAAGTGTCCACCAGGCGAAATACTGCCGTCGATATTGATATTATCAAATAATATCGGCTGTTGTGCCGGGCCTGAAAGTCCACCTTGATTGGCAAACGGTTGTTGAATATCGATGAAGTTCTGAATGTCGATAGCCACATAGTCACCGCCTATTGTGGACGAATTAAAGCTACGAATTGCGCTTAATAATCGGCCATCGGCTAGCTCGCGACTCTGGGTAAATTGCAGCGCTTGCTCGCTGCGTTCAATATTATGACTATGTCGGCCGTAAACAATTTCTAGGCCAGAACCATCGGCATTCATCTGATACAAGTTAATCGTGTTGTTGTTGCCCGCTTGGTCCCAACGACTAAACAATATTTTGCCATTGCTTAGCACGGTAGCATCAAGATCATGGGATTGATTAAATGAGATTTGTTGGATGTCTTGGCCATTCGCTGACATCACATGCAGTACAGAAGCATGCTGGTCCAAGCCTTCTTCTAAACCTTGATATTGAGGTTTGCCTTCATCTAACAATACTGCTTGATTACCCGCTTGGCGAGTGGAGCTAAACAATATCCGCCCATCTGGCAGATAAACCGGTGCGGTATCCTGGCCTTCTTCAGCTACGATATCAGACACTATTAATCTGGAAAGCTGGTCAGTCAGACGATTGTATTGCCAGATATTCCAACTAGGTTGCTGATCATCATCAGCATCTTCAATTTCCGGGGCGCGCATGGCAAAAAGTAAACGTTCGCCATCATAAGAGACTTCTAAATCTTTCACATCATAACCGGCTAACGGATTATCTTGACTGGCTTGGCTGATTTGCTCTTCGGTATAAAAAGCTCGGTCAGTAATATTGCTTTCAACGGCGCTGGCAGAAGCTCTAGGTTTAAGGTAAATCGCAGCGCCGGGAATAAAATCAGTCGGGTTAGTCAAGTCGGCTGTGAGTAGCTCACCATCTTCATTCAAAGGCAAAGCACGTTTGATATAGGCGATGGGGATATCCACTACCACGGGATCAGGCTGCTGATTGTTTGATACTAAAGCTTGGCCACCGCCACAGCCGCTAAGCAAGATCATGCAGCAAGCACCAGCAAAAACCATAAGGTTGGAGTTGAGCCCTAGTGTTGTAAAACGAACATAATTCATTGTAACTTTCAAGCCTCCAACGTTAGACGGTTGTCTCTGAGTAGCGATAATTTGCGCGAGCAATTATCCACTGCCAACTTTAAACTTTAAACTGTCTCTGCATACAGACTGACGGACTTGGGGCCGACTAGTATCCGAATACTCAAACAGCTATTGCTTTTAACTAGGCTGGCGAGTGTTTCATTTTGCCTAGAGCTAAACAATCAGGGGATCAATCCAAAGTAATGTAATCTCATACCTTTAATGCCCCTGCCCCTCAAAAAATTTTCGTGATTGAACTGGTTAGATTGAAAAAATATTCCATTTAGTTGCCGGCGAAACCACCATGTCACAGATGACAGACAGCCAATTACGCCCGCCGTATATACATAAAAAGCTGATTTAAAGGGAGTTTGTCCAAATCCATCCATTAATCTGATCGTTAGACTGAATTTGCTGTGGCTAATTGGGTACGATATTCGAACCAAGATTGGGATAGCACTTGGATCCATTCCCTTCAACGCCCACCGAATACCTAGTGGTCTAATTTATGCTAAAGGGTCACAGCTGTTGCTTGCCAATTGGTGAGCGTCGCTATCTGATCCCCAGGTCATTTTAGCTAGCGGATATTTATACGGGTAATAATGTCCGATTAAACGAATGCCCCTCAGCAGGTTTAATTTTATGGATGCCATGAAAGGTATTGATAACTAGACCCTAAGCTCAGCAACTATATTTACCCTTAGTGGGTAATTCGACTATTTTTACCTTGGAAGCAGTTAGGAGCGCCAAAATTTGAAAAGTGTAGTATCAAAAAAAGGCCATGTTAGGTTCAAGCAACAAAGTATAAAGATTAGTCTGCTAGGTCTGTTATTCGTAAATAGTCTAGCGTTGCCAATCAATGGTTGGGCTGGGCCTCGTGAACAAGCTAAACGAATCCATGACCGCTTAGCAGGTGTACCTGCAAATGCAGCCACGTTAGACGCCATGGCCACTTTACTTGAGCAAGGTGACAATCAGCAAGCAGCCTATTTGGCGATGGACAACCCCGGCTTCTACAGTGTCACCCTTAAAAATTGGATCACCCCTTGGACCAATGAAGAGGCAGATAGTTTTGCCCCTTTAAACGACTATACTGCAACGGTTATTGGGATTACCCGTGATGATGTAGATTTTCGACAAATTCTCAGTGGCAATCTGCTTTATGTTGGCAACGATAGTTTAAACCTACCAAGCTATGCAGTTGATAATAATGACCATTATCAGGCATTAGAAGACCAAGAGCTGGATCTTTCTAGTGCACTAACAGCTACCACTCAAACCGCTGTTACTGGACTTCCAGCAGAAGCCACTGCCGGCGTGTTAACCACCCGCGCAGCGGCCAAATCATTCTTCAAAGACGGCACGAATCGCGCCATGTTCCGCTTTACCCTGATTAACCATTTGTGTACCGATTTGGAAGGTGTAAAAGATATCAGCCGCGCACCAGATCGCATCCGCCAAGACGTCAGTCGCAGTCCCGGCGGCGACAGCCGAATATTTTTAAACTCCTGTATTGGTTGCCACTCAGGCATGGATCCTTTAGCTCAAGCTTTTGCCTACTATGATTACCGTTACGATAGCGACGCCGACCCAGAGGGTTTAAGAGGCCGACTATTGTATAATTCAGCCGGCCAGAATGATCCGATTAGCAATTCTCGAGTCACTAGCAAACATCAAATCAATGCCAATAATTTTCCATTCGGATTTATTATCCAAGATGATAAATGGGACAACTACTGGCGCGCGGGACAAAACAAACATCTAGGCTGGGACAGCACTCTGCCCGGCTCAGGATCCGGAGCCAAAAGCATGGGCCAAGAATTGGCCAATAGTCAAAAGTTCGCCCAATGCCAGGTCAAAAAAGTATTCACCAATGTTTGTCTCAGAGATCCACAGGATGGTAACGACCGAGCCCAGGTTACCCAGATGATCAGCAACTTCGAAAACAGTGGCTTTCAAATTAAACGTGTCTTTGCCGATGCAGCAAACTATTGTAAAGGGAGCTAGAGATGCAGCAGTCAACTATCTCTCGGTCGATTAATCTATTAGTGGTAAGTGCGTTTATGCTATTACTAAATGGCTGTGGCGGGAGTACTGCGAAGGTAGAGAAAACCCCGCTGCCACCGCCAACCCAACAGCCGGGGGAAACCTATTCAGGTCCACCCGCTAATACTGATGACGTGCAGCGTTACAAACTCAATTTGTGGGACAATATTAGCAGTGTCGAGCGTTGCGGTGCCTGTCATGTTCAAACCGGTCAATCACCAGAGTTTGCCCGTAACGATGACATTAATTTAGCCTATGTAGCCACTAACCCATTGGTGAATCTGGCCGAGCCCGAAACTTCAACCTTGGTCACTAAGGTTGCTGGGGGGCATAATTGTTGGTTGTCCAGTGCTGCGGCCTGTGCTGACATTATGACGACTTGGATCACAAATTGGGCTGATACTGACGTGACGGCTAACCAGATCCAACTGGAAGCCCCCGTTGAAAAATCACCAGGCGCAAATAAAAACTTTCCGCTTGGCAGTGACTTGTTCGCCAGTACCGTTCATCCATTGTTAGCCTCCTATTGTGTTAACTGCCACGTCGGCTCTGCGACTATTCCTATTGCACCTTATTTTGCTTCGAGCGATGCTGACGAAGCCTACCAAGTATCCAAGTCTCGGCTTAATTTGGATAACCCTGCCGCTTCGCGCTTTGTCGGTAGGGTACGAGATGAATTCCACAACTGCTGGAGTGATTGTGCCAGCGACAGTGACGAATTGATTACTGCCATTCAAGCAATGTCGGATGGCATAGAGCTGACAGAATTGGATCCGCAACTGGTAAATAGCCAAGCATTAACCCTATTCGATGGCACTTTGGCCACAGGCGGCGGTCGTTTTGAAAATGACCTGATAGCCAAATGGGAATTTAAAACCGGTTCAGGTACCACCGCATTCGATACCAGTGGTGTTGAACCCGCGATGGATCTGACCTTAAGCGGTGACGTGAACTGGATAGGCGGATGGGGAATTCAGTTGCTAAACGGTAAAGCTCAAAGCAGTACCACCAGTAGTAAAAAGCTTCATGATTTATTGACAGCGACTAACGAGCTGTCCATTGAAGCTTGGGTGGTGCCAGCCAATGTGACCCAAGAAGGCCCCGCTCGTATTATGAGTTATTCAGGCGGTGCAGATACGCGCAACTTCACCTTGGGTCAAACCCTCTATAATTACGACTTTTTACTGCGTACCGACAATACTGATGCCAATGGTGAGCCTGCACTTTCGACCCCTAATGCAGATGATGTTTTGCAAGCTAGCTTGCAGCATGTGGTGATCACTTATGATCCAATAAAGGGTAGACAAGTTTATGTCAATGGCGCATTGACCAACGCGAATGATGATATCCCGGTGGGTAACTTCAATGAATGGAACAGTACCTATGCCTTTGTTATGGGTAGCGAAGTATCTGGTCAGTTTCCATGGGCAGGCTCGATACGTATGGCTGCGGTACATAATCGCGCTCTGAGTCCCAGTCAAATTGCGCAAAACTTTGACGCAGGCATCGGACAAAAGTTTTTCCTACTATTTAACGTATCCCAGCACAGCAACATCGCTCAAAGTTATGTGGTGATGGAAGTCAGTCAATTTGACAGTTACAGTTACCTCTTCGCAGAACCCTTTTTCATTAGCCTTGATAGTAGCGCCGAGATCCAAACTGTTGCGATCGACGGCGTCCGAATCGGTCTGAACGGTAAAGAAGTGGCATCCGGGCAAGTATTCCAAAATCTACAGGCTAGTATCAATCCATCTGACTATGTAAATGGCCAAGGGCAGCACTTGTCTCGTTTAGGTACAACTGTCGCAATTGAAAAAGGTCCGCAACTTGATGAGTTTTTTCTAACCTTCGAACAATTGGGTGATGCCAGCAATATTGTTGTCGAAGCCGAGCCTCCGGCGCAAAGCCTGCCAACCGACCTGCCCGCGCAGGCCGATATTGGGGTACGTAATTTTGCCGAAATCAATGCTACTCTGGCTACAATCACCACAGTTCCTACTAGCAACAGTGAAGTCAAAGCTGCGTTTGAAACCCTTAAACAGCAACTCCCAACCGTTACCGATCCAACTAGTTTTCTGGCGTCCAATCAAATGGCTATCACTCAGATGGCAATAAAATATTGCGACCAATTGGTTGAGAATAACAATTTGCGCGCAAGTTACTTCAGCGGATTCGATTTTAATCAAGCCGCCGACCAAGCCTTTACAGCGCAAAATCGAGAGCTGATTGTGACACCGCTACTCGATCGTGTGATTGGACAAGATCTTGCGAGCCAGCCAGAACGCAGTGACGTGGCTCAAGAGCTAAATAACTTGATTGATACTCTGACAGATTGTTCAGGTAATAAAGTCTGTGATGCAACTTATACCCGCACAGTGGTGAAAGCCACTTGCGCTGCAACCATCGGCAGTGCAGCCATGCTTGTACAATAACAGCAATAAAGGTTTGAACATGAACAACAAAAAATTTAACAATTTATCCGCCGATGCACCTTTATTGCACGATGACCATGCAAAGCCAGTATCACGGAGAGAGTTCATCGCTCAAGGATTTACTGCCGGATTAGGCACAGTGATGGCAGGCTCAGTATTTAGCCTGTTTGGCAATCCTCGCAATGCCAATGCAGCGTTATCTGGCGATCTTGAAGCCCTTAAAGCTAACTGTGGTATCGCAACCCAAGGTGCGGGAAAAATTCCGTTTATCTGCTTTGATTTGGCGGGCGGAGCAAATATTTCAGGTTCAAATGTGCTGGTCGGTGGTCGTGGCGGCCAATTGGATTTTTTAAGTACCGGTGGCTATAGCAAACTGGGATTACCCGGCGACATGGTGCCTTCAATAATGAATCCCGCCACAGGTTTAAGTGACTTTATCAATACTGAGTTGGGTTTGGCCTTTCATTCTGACAGCGCCTTTCTTAGGGGCATACTGGAAAAAGTCAGCCCGACAAATCGTGCGAATATCAATGGTGCGGTGATCCCCGCCCGCTCAGAGAATGACACGGGCAATAATCCGCATAATCCGATGTATGGCATCAATAAAGTAGGCGCGGATGGTTCGCTGCTTACTTTGGTGGGCTCGCGCAATTCAGATTCTGGCGGCAACAGTATGTCACCCGCAGCGATGATAGACTCTGCCAAGCGTCCAACCAAAATTGATCGTCCTTCGGATGTGACAGGTTTAGTTGACACTGGCGATCTCGTAGGCTTGTTAAGTCAGCAAGACTCGGTCGCGGTGATGGAGTCGATCCAACGGATAAGCGACATGAAGTTGGGTAAGGTCAATACCCAAATCACCACAGATGAAGTGATCAAAGATTTGGTTCGGTGTGGCTATGTCAAAAGTGCAGATATTACCGATAGATTTGGTGACCCATCCTCACTCAATCCGGAGCTGGATGGGGATATTGTTGGTGATGCCGGTATATTTAGCCAAGCAGAATTTGATAGTGATGGCGAATTTAGAAAAGCAGCTGCGGTAATGAAATTAGTCATTAATGGTTTTGCCGGAGCAGGCACCATCACCATGGGCGGCTTTGATTACCACACAGGCAACCGTATGGTGGGCGAAGTACGCGACTTGCGCGCGGGTCGCTGTATGGGAGCCTGTATTGAATATGCGGCTAAATTGGGTGTACCACTGATGATGTATGTTTGCAGTGACGGTTCAGTTGCGAGCAACGGTATGATTGATGATTCAGTCGATGGTCGTGGCAAGGGAGTGTGGACTGGAGACAATTCTTCCACGGCCGCGTCATTCTTTTTGGTCTATAACCCAAATGGTACGCCTCAATTACTCGGTGCGAGTGCAGAACAACAAGCGCAACATCAGCAAATAGGCTACATGCGCCGCGATGCTTCGGTCGAGACCGCAGCGACGCCTGCGGCAAACAACGTCAACTTACTGGTTGAAACCGTGATCCTCAATTACATGGCGTTACACGGGGAACAAGGTGGCTTTTCCGCAGCTTTCCCGCAACATGGTTTAGGTAACTCAAGCTTAATGGATAGCCTTACCGCGTTTGAACCCATAGTCAATGGCGTGATGAGCTAACAGCCAAAAACTCTCTAATGTTACTAGAGTAAATATACGCCTAGCTCGGGTATTTTTACTCTGCTGTGGAGCTAATCATTTCATCAACTGCCAATTAACCCTCGCTTTCGACTATTCATCGCGTTCGCACCTTTAGCGTTAAACTTTTTATTTGCATTAAGGTCATTTTAATTAGGTACTGTATTTAACAGTATCAGGGCAATCTGTGTTAGCCATAGCGGTTATAGTTAGGGCATTAATAGCCAATGACATATCCAACACACACCAGCACAATTGTATTTATTTATATCGTGTAACAACATTTGCACACGCCGATATGACCCAATGTTTAACTAGGATCATTACTCAAGTTGGCAAAACGGAGTAATCACACATGAGCGAATTTAAAACCATTCCCACCATTGCATTAGGCTTGTCCAAAACATTCTGCATCGACAGACAGGACGCCAATACGGAGACATTAACCCTGCATAGCCCTGCACTCTTTGTTATGACAGACTTTTCCAGACCCAACCCCAATATTCTGGATGACGACTCCACGATTGATGAGGCCTTGCATGTTATGCAAAAAAGTCACGTTAAATCTAAGTTAGTGGTGGACAAGAAAATGAATATTTTGGGCATTATTAATATGGCAGATTTACTCAGCCGAAAAGTGCTTAAAACTGCCAACGAACGTGGTGTCACACGTGGCGATATGACAGTTAAAGAGGTGATGGTGCCGGTTAGCGAACTGCACGGCGTTAGCTATGAAAAAATTGCCAAAAGCAGCATTGGAGATGCACTGGCAACCATGCGTCAACTTGGCGAGCTGCACCTACTGGTCTTTGATATTGAGCAAAATCTACGGGGCGTGATTTCTGCAATCGATATCAGTCATGGATTAAATATAGCTATGGATGTTGGCCCCATCGCTCATAACTTTAAAGACGTTTTTAATGTGATCCATAACCATAGAGAATTGAGCTAGGCAAAGATTAACGAAGAGCAGAACTGCGTGTTGATTGGCTGATCGACCATTGGCTGATTTACTCTCGCCGTGGAGCTTAACAATCTGAACTCGGAAAACATTTTCCGAGTTCAGATTAAGCTAAACTTGAGAAAGTTAGAAATCCCAACTCAGGCTGGCACTAAATGACGTACCTACGGTTTCGTTTAGTAATTGCAGGCCTTCTTGGGTGATCTCTTTTTCTTCACCAAGTATATTCTGGATCTTAAACTTAACCGTGGTATTAAAATCCGGATAATAGGTATAGACCAAGTCCAAAGAATGAAATGGCTGCTCTTGTGCATCTTCGTTACCACTTACTCCTGGGACAATAATTCGTTCACCGAAAGAGTTATATACTAAAGATGCCGAATGCTCACCGTCCAACGAATCCCAGCCCAACTGCATGTTAACAACCCACTCAGAATGGCCGACTAAACGTCGCACATCGTTGGTGATTGGCGTAGTCACAGAGGATGCGTTCAATGCATCACGAAGCTGAATATTGTACAAAGAATTGTCGTCATCACGACCGATCTTCACTTCAGAGTCTGACAAAGTAATGTTACCTGACATAAAGAAGTTAGATAAATCGCTGGATATGAAGGTCAAATCCTGCAAAAATTCAAATTCAACACCATATAGCTCGCCGGTTTCAGCATTGGCCGTTAGCAGCTGTGGTACACCTTCACCACCACTTAATTCAATCATTTCGATAGGATTAGCCATATCTTTGTAGAACAAAGCTACCGATAAGTTGTTGCCCGTTGGTTTGTACCATTCCCACCTTAGATCCAAATTGTCTAATTCGGCCTGTTGCAACAAAGGCGAACCACGGACCAAGAACTCGGTTAAAGGATCGATAAAGAAGCTGGCGCTAATATCACGTAAGTCAGGGCGGATGACGGTTTGGCTGACATTTACCCGGAACTGCATTTCTTCATCCATGATGTAAGTTAATGCTAAAGAAGGAAACAAATCATCTTCGTTATAAACCGACTCGAGAATTTCTTCCCGCTCAATGGCAAAAATATCACTATGTGGCCGATACGGAATGGACACCTGTTGGAATCTTTCCCATCTCACACCACCAGATACGCGGAACGAATTGGAGATAAAGGCATCAGCCATAAAGTAATACGCTTCAAGCTTACTGGCGGCGGAGTATTTATCGCCGTTGCCAGTATTGTCTTGAAACAAACCACGGCCAGTTGAGCTCAAATAAAAATCAGAGTTGGCGATGTTTTCGGGAGTGAAGATCTGATCTAAACGTTGACCCTGTTTGAAGGTATCATTTATGCCAAAATGACGAATACCGATATCAATATTTTCCGCATCACGGGTTTTTTCATAGTAGTCACTACCGAATTTCAACTCAACTTCATAACCATCACCGAAAATAGGGACTGCCGCATTGAATCCCCAAGTATCAGAGGTATCTTGCAAGGTCTGATATTGCCGAACCAAGTTAGTTGCAGCGAGATCCTGGAGACCTTCAAATTGAACTTCACCGGCTTGATTGAAGTTTTTCTCAAAAGTCACTTCCAGAATATCAGGTGCATCACGAGATGCACGACTAGTACCCGCATACCAATCAAAATAAGAATTCCACCAATTAGGTAAATTGTGAGTCCCCTTGAGCTGACTTGAAACCATTTCACGTTCTTCGAAGATAATGTCTAAGCGACTGAGCTCAGTCACCCCTTCTTCTGACTCGTTAGCATCGAAATAATCACGGTAACGCACTCGATCTCGCATATCGTGCAAGATCATATTTACCAACTCAATTTTGTTGTTCGAGTCGTATTCATAACCGACATTGAACATGCCACTCCAGCGCACGCTTTGCTCAGTAGAGGGGCCATTTAATGCCTTGGTAAAACAGCGAGCGCCACTGTTGTCACAGCCTCCGCCAATATCAGAGCCGTTTTTTTCATTGGTAACGGCCCATTCGTTACTATAAGAGACAGTAGCAAGGAAGCCCAAAACGCTGCCGTTGTCTAAGTCATAGACATTCCCTAGAGTCGCCCCAACGTTGAAATCAGGATCAATACTTTTAGGATCAGGGCCGATATCCCAGTTTAATGAAGACAATAGCGCTTGGGTGTCAGCCAATGTGGTGGACGAAGAGCCCTCTATCCCAGCCGAACCTGATGCTGCTAATGCATTTGCAAAGGCATCGGGAAGTGCCCGCGTGCCGTCATCGCGACCGGTCCAGTCATCACCACCACCAGCGTAAAAATAGCCATCGTTGCTGTCTTCAGTGTTGTAGCCTAAACCACCACTCACACTAAATACAAAATCCGTGGGTATTGATTTTGTCCGAATGTTGACGTTTCCACCACCAAAATGCCCAGGCATATTGGGCGAGAAGGATTTTTGCACATTCAGACTTTCAATAATGTCTGATGGGAATAAATCCAACGGCACCACTGAGCGGGTCGGATCAGGGCTGGGAACCGTCATACCGTTTAACTGAGTACTCGAATAACGCTCACCCAAACCACGCACATAAATGAACTTACCATCTACCAAAGTCAGACCGGTAACTCGACGAAGCGCAGAGGCTGCATCACCGTCACCGGTACGAGAAATTTGTTCTGCACCCAAAATATCAGCTACGAAAGCCTGATTTTGGCGTTCTTGTAATACCGCAGATGCCGTACCTTTTAAACGGGTTCCCGTTGCAACGACCTCTTCAATTGCAGCGTCTTCTTCGCTACTTTGGGCCAACACGTCTGAAGCCAAAGTGCCGCAACAAAGCACAGACACAACTGCCAAACTTACGCGGCTTCTTCTGAGCATTGAGTCTAATTTAGTTTTCATTTACTGACATTCCTATAAAGCTGGAAAAGATTCTTAACATGAAAAAGCTAAGACGATTATTCGTCTTAGCTTTTTTTAAAACATTCAGAATCAATCTTCTAAACCAACTGTTACCCACCCTAGTGTCCAATCTACTTGACCATCAAATGCACCAATGTAGTCGGTGCTATCAAAGAAGTTATCAAGGGATGAACTATCAAAGCCATTTCCTAATAAACCTGACCCTGCGGCTGGGGTGAAACCGTTAGCATCAAGGCCTAACATATCAGCAGTGCTCACTGTATTCCCCGTTTGACCGTTGAACCAGGCGTTAGTGTCTCCGTCACCAATAGTGTCTGAACCAAAGTTTTGGGTGGCATCACAAGCGACGGTTGAGTGAGTTATACTTAACTCACCAGCCACTGCGTTGGCTATGGCTTCAGCACCGTTAACCCGCAAGCAGTTTGAATAATCTGATGATGTACTATACACCAATAGATTCTTAATCACGCCCGCTGTACCGTTACGCAATCTCACACCATTAGTACCCGCTGCGCCAATAATTGTCACATTGGATACTGTTGGTTTAGTCAGAATAATCCAGTCTGGATTATCTTCATTATTGTCAGCTTCGATTGCATTATCACCACCAGCAACATCTTGCTTAACCAAAACATACTGTGCTTTACCTGTCCAACCGAACGACCAATCCATAGAGTCATCACCGATTGAGGTAAGCACCAGGTGACTAACATTTACTGTACCACCGAAGAACTCAACACCGTCATCGAGGTTTTCATGTACATGGATATAATCAACGTCTGTTCCAGAGCCCACACCCGCTAGACTAATACCATTTAGTTCATCACCGGCTGCCAATGCCTTACCAGCATGCTTAACTACCACATATTTTAGCGTACCAGAATTATCTTCTGGGTTGTTGCCGCCGTATTGGCCCGCATCACCTTCAGCTGGCACACCACAATTGGTGAGCTCAGTTTCAGAGGTTTGGGTGTCATCGCCGGTGTTACACAGGTTAGTCGGTGCATTACCCAATACAACTAGTCCGCCCCACTGACCGATTGAGGTTTCCTGACCTGAAAGATCTTGAACAGAAGTCATAGTAATTGGCAATGTAGCCGTGCCTGCAGCTTCAATTTTCGAGCCGCGACGTACTACTAAGAAGTCATTACCATCTTCACCGAAAATAGTCGTTCCGCGCTGTACGTACAAGGTTGCGCTATTGGCGTTATCTTCACCCACTGCAGTTCGGCCTTTAATTAACCAATGGGCATCATTGGTTAAGGTTACATCAGCAGTAAATGTTGTATTAGTCGCCAATTGATAAACTGGCTTGTCAGTAATTTCAGGGAAACTAGCTGACACATCAGTTGCTAAACTCTGCTCGAAGGCGTTTTGCACATTTGCAGGGAATTCTTCATTCACTGCAACTGTCCAACCTTCCATCCAGTTATTTTCACCGTCAAAAGCTCCGATATAATCGGTTTTGACGAAGAATGGATTGTCGCCAGATAAGTCAACGCCGCTACCAAGCAAAGGTGAACTTGATTTTGGTGTAAAACCATCGGTAGAAAGAAGCAGTGCTGATGATGCGACGACTGAGTTACCAGTTTGACCTTCGAACCAGGCTTGAGTATCGCCAGCACCAATAGTGTCACTGCCAAAATCACCGGTTTCAGAACAAGCTACTACAGAATTTTGCACGCTTAGCTCGCCCGATACTGCATTAGCGATAGCTTCAGCACCATTAACTCGTACACAGTTTTTATAGCTATCTGGGCCAGTTACCACCAAGTTTCTTATAACACCAGCCGTACCATTACGCAGGCGCACACCATTGGTTCCGTCAGCCCCAACGATAGTCACGTTGGCAACTGTTGGTTTGGTTAATGGTGTCCAATCAGGATTATCTTCGTTGTTATCCGCCTCAATGGCGTTATCTCCGCCCGCAGCACTTTGCTGAATATAAACATTCTGCGCATTACCGGTCCAACCAAATGACCAATCGAGTGAATCATCACCGATATCCGTCAAGACCACATTACGCACACTTACCGTTCCACCGAAGAATTCAATTCCATCATCTAGATTTTGATGAACTTGGATAAATTCAACCTTAGTACCTGAACCGATACCAGCAAAACTAATCCCGTTAAGTTCATCACCAGCAGCCAGTGCTTTACCCGCATGCTTCACTACTAGGTATTTTAATGTACCTGAATTATCTTCTGGGTTGTTACCGCCATATTGGCCCGCATCACCTTCAGCCGGTACACCACAACTAGCCAGCTCAGCGTCTGATGTTGCAGTGTCATCGCCGGTATTACACAGGTTAGTAGGGGCATTACCTAACATAACCACACCACCCCACTGGCCAATGCTGGTTTCCTGACCCAATACATCTTGGATAGACGTCATTGTGATTGGAGCGCTGGCAGTACCAACCGCTTCAATTTTAGAGCCGCGGCGCACCACTAAGAAGTCGTTACCATCTTCACCGATGATGGTAGTCCCTTGTTCAATATATAGCGTTGCGTTGGCCGCATTGTCATTACCCACTGCGGTGCGACCTTTAATGATCCAGTGGGCATTATTTGTCAAAGTCACGTCAGAAACAAATGTCTGACCATCAGCAAGTTTGTAAACTGGCTTATCATCAAGCTCAGGATAGCTTGTCGATACATCAGTGGCTAAACCCTGCTCGAAAGCGTTTTGAATATCAGTTGGGAAACCGCCATTGATGGCCACTGTCCAGCCGTCTAACCAGTTGGCTTCCGTTGGGTCAAATGCACCTACCACTTCATCACCCATAACTAGAGGAGATGAGGCGGTTGGGAAATATCCGTTGGCTTCAAGTAACAACTCGCCAGTAGTTAAGGTTTGATTGCCAGTTTGACCTTCGAACCAAGCTTGGGTGTCGCCATCACCGATAGTATCACTACCAAAGTTATTGGCAGGTGAAGTACAAGCGACAACAGAGTTGGTTAAGGTTAATTCCCCTGACACTGCATTAGCGATAGCTTCAGCGCCATTTACTCGTAGGCAGTTTTCATAAGTCGCTGGACCGGTTACCAAGATATTAGACAATACACCAGCTGTACCATTGCGCAGACGCACACCATTGGTGCCATCAGCACCGACAATAGTCACGTTAGACACTGTAGGTTTGGTTAATGGCGACCAATCAGGATTATCTTCGTTATTATCAGCTTCGATTGCGTTATCACCACCCGCAGCACTTTGTTGGATATAAATTTTAGTTGCACTACCGGTCCAACCAAAAGACCAATCAAGAGAGTCATCACCGATGTCAGTCAATACGATGTGACTGACGCTTACGGTTCCACCGAAAAATTCGATACCGTCATCAAGGTTTTGGTGAACTTGGATATGATCGACAACAGTACCTGAGCCAATACCAGCAAATGAAATACCATTTAGCTCATCCCCAGAGGCCAAGGCCTTACCTGCATGTTTAACCACGATATATTGTAAGGTTCCTGAATTGTCTTCTGGGTCATTACCGCCATATTGACCGGCATCACCTTCAGCAGGTACACCGCAACTGGCAAGCTCATCGGCAGATGTTTCGGTATCATCACCGGTGTTACACAAGTTGGTCGGTGCATTACCGAGCAATACCAAACCACCCCATTGACCGATAGTGGTTTCCGCACCTTCTAAATCCTGCTGCGAGGTCATTGTTATAGGTTGAGCTGCGGTCCCTTTAGCATCAATTTGTGAACCTCTGCGAACCACTAAGTAATCATCACCGGTTTCACCGAAAATAGTGGTTCCTGCTTGGACATGAAGAATGGCGCTATCAGCGTTGTCGTTACCCACGGCAACACGGCCATTTAACACCCAGTGAGCATCATTGGTGATTTTCACTTCACTAGTGATGGATGAAAGACGGTAAATAGGCTTGTCGGTTATGCTTGGAAAGTCGCTAGATGCATCTACCGCATATCCAGCTTCCACTGCACTTTGCACACTTGGCAAATAAACATCTGTGGTCGGTGGTGGTGGAGGCGTTACAGGAGGTGGAGGTGGGTTGGTTATACTGTTATCTACATCACCTTCATTAATATTAATGTCACCGCCACAACCGGCGAGAACTAAAGCCGCCGCAATAGCGCTAGCTCTAAAGATGTTTTTAAGTTCCATTGATGCTCTCCAAATGCGAGTTTTGTGTGCTCCAGGTTTTTGGTAGGTAAGACCTGGTAGCTAAAATTATGAACCGCGAGAAGAGTATCCAACATCAGTGACAGTTTTGTTACATTGCAGTTCTGTAACAAAAGTTTCATAAAAACAGTAAAAGCTTGACCGCACTAGCTAGATTACATATATCATGACTGCAATCAGCCATCACAGATATTTGCAACGGCAAGCAGATTAATTATTGGTAACTATCTTCTCTAAACCATTTAGTGATAACTACTTTTTCACCCTGGGTAATCGGATGAGCATGATGCATAGTATCGGGATTAGGTGTTCCATCAGGATACAAATTATTCCAAACCAAGGCGGTGCCTGTCCTCGGTTTGAATGACCGGCCGATATTAACGAATTCTGTTTCCCCTCCTTCACATTCACCATTTAGATAAATCATGAATGTCCAAGTACGTTGTCCACCATCTTTTGAATAGGTTTTAAAATCCTCAGAGCCAGGTACAAAATAATCATAATGAGCTTTAAATTGCTGCCCTACGGCATAATGTTGGGCCTGAATCACCTCTCGTTCACCGACGCCTAGGCCCAAGGCATCAACGATCTTTTTGTCTATCTCAAAGGCCAAGGGATCTTTGGTGAAGGGTAAATCACAGGTGGAGGAAGTCCGAAATCCCTGATAAATCTGTTCTGCGCGTTTTGGAATCTCGGAGGGACGCATCTTAGATTTGGTTAACGCAATAAGGGCGTCACACTCCTGCTTATTGAGAAAGTTATCGATTTTAATCATCTGTAAGCGATCATCATCAATCACTTCAGCCTGATAACTTTCTAATTGAGTCAATAGTTTCGGCTTCGATACCCGCGCAAAAAAAGCCTCATCTTTGTTGCATTGGATCCCCTCAGGTAAATTTCCACCCAACGCCTTTTTTGAGGCTTCAAAGGTAAAGCCATTTTGTAACAGTATTTTGAGTATTTCTACCCCATCGCTCCCTTGCAGTAGACTTTGTAACACCCATTGCTTCCAATTTTGCGGTAAACTCGCCATCAATTATGTCCTGACAATTTTAATTTAGAAGGGCTTTCAATTGCCTTTGTATAGTTTCATTTGGCATACCTACATATCCTTCTTGCTGCACTATTTGCTGTCCTTTATCAGACAACACAAAGCGTAAAAACTCCTGTTCAAGTAATGGTAAAGGATCTGTGGGATGTTTGTTAACCACTAAATATAAAAAACGGGTAAACGGATAGTCGCCATTGGCAATTGTTTGGCTACTGGCAGGAATAAAGGCTCCGGTTTGATCCGCTATGGCTAGCGCTTTAACCGCGGTGGTTTTGTGTCCATAGGCGGCATAACCAATAGCACCATTTGAAAAGGCGACAGATTGCACCACAGAGGCTGAACCCGGTAGTTCGTTGACGGTTGCCTTGAAATCACCGTCACATAACGCGATATGCTTAAACAAACCGTAAGTACCGGATACTGAATTACGCCCAAAAATTTTGATCGGTTTACTACCATAAGACCCGCTAACACCAACATCATTCCAGATGTGAGCATGTTTGCTTGCACCACAAAATCGGGTAGCCGAAAAAATACTGTCAACCTGAACCTTAGTTAAACCCTCAAGTGGATTATTAGTATCGACAAATAATGCAATCGCATCTATACCTACCTTAACCGCGTAAGGCTTATAGCCATGGCGACGGCTAAAATAACTTATCTCGCTGGTTTTCATTTCCCGACTCATCGGGCCTATGTTGGCCGTTCCCTCAGTCAGTGCAGGCGGGGCAGTTGATGAGCCTGATGCTTGAATTTGAAATTTAACCTGAGGATATAATCGTCTAAATTCCACCGACCAACTGGTCATCAGATTAGCCAAGGTATCAGAACCCACTGACGTTATAGAGCCTGCTACACCCGGTTGTTTTTGGTAGCGACTGAAAATTTCTGTGCGATTTACAGAGCTATCATTGGGCCCTTCGAATGTCTGCGCACAGACTAAATTATCCAATGGGGAGACCAAAACTAGTGCACACAGCCAGCATTGAATTAACCGAATGTTCACGGCATTTTTTCCGTTACTTTATGTTTATCCTCGGCGATGAGTTCACCAGAAAATGTAAAGGAAAACTCACTGCCTTGCCCGGCTTCACTGCGAATTTCTAATTTCGAATTATGATGGGTAAGCACATGTTTAACGATAGATAGGCCCAAACCTGAGCCTCCAGTTTTACGCGAACGCGCCTTATCTACACGATAAAATCGCTCGGTGAGCCGGTTAATATGTTTCTCTGCAATACCGTCTCCATTGTCAATAACGCTAAAGCGGGCTTGCCCGTCTTTGAACTCCCAACAAACTTTAATCAATCCACCCGGTGGGGTGTAGTGAATGGCATTGAAAATCAGGTTTGAAAATGCACTGCGCAATTCAGTTTCGATGCCATATACCAGCAAGCTAGGATGAATGTCGAAACTAATCTGGTGATGTTTATCTTTGTTCAGCGTATTTGCCTCGACTTGAATAGCCCCTAACATTTGTGGCACATTGACGGGCTTTTCGAAAACCCGCTCTGAACTCGCTTCGATTCGCGACAACACTAATAACTCTTCAACTAGATTTTGCATTCGCTCTGACTGTGAGCGCATTTCCTTGAAGGCTTTTTTCAGAAAAGCGGGAGGAACATGTTCAACCGTTGGTAACATTTCCAGATAGCCATTTAATACGGTAAGCGGAGTACGTAATTCATGGGATACGTTGGCGACAAAATCTTTGCGCATTTGCTCAAGTTGAGTCAGGCGAGTGACGTCACGGGCGATGAGCAATAGATGTTTCTCACCATAGGGCATAACCCGGTACTCAAATATTTTTTGTACGTTTGAAGGAGATGGAACCTCAATGGGAAAGTCGTATTTACCGTTGTGGAAAAACTCAATAAATTTTGGATGGCGAATAAGGTTATCAACCCGTCGACCAGAATCTTGTGGCCAGCGCAAGCCCAATTCTATTCTTGCCAATCGATTACACCACACGATACAGGCATTGGAATCAACCACAACGGTGGCATCAGGCAGGGCTTCCGAACCTTCCCTAAAGCGTTTTACCAAACGGGTGAGTTCTTTACGCTTGCGACGATTGCGTCGCTGAATGTAATACACACCCTCGTATATATGCTCCCAAAAGCCTGCTGCTCTGGGTGGAGTCATCTTTTTACTGTGCCAGACCCAGCGATTAAAACGGTACAGATGCCAAGAATAAAAGGCTAACAGCCAAGTCGAGCCGATTGCAATGCTGACTGCAAGGGCGTCGAAATACAAGCCCAAAACCACTACGCAAAGGTAAAAAGCAAGGACCCTAAAAAGACTTTTTAGCCATGAAAAAGGATAATACATGGCACTAGTTCGGCATAGTGAGTTGAAAGATGAACATTGTGCTGTTTTATTACACCTTTGTAGAGAAACGATAGCCCGCACCGCGTACGGTTTGGATCATATCATCATGGCTAAATTTCGAGATCGCTTTTCTGAGACGACGAATATGCACATCCACAGTGCGATCTTCCACGTAAACATTGGTTCCCCAAACATTGTCTAACAGTTGCTCGCGACTGTACACACGTTCAACGTGTGTCATAAAAAAATGTAATAATTTGAATTCTGTCGGCCCCATTTCTAAGGGTTCCTCATTTGCGCTGACCCTATGAGATACAGGATCTAGCACCAAACCATTAAATGAGATGGGTTCTTCAGCAGAGGTTGGAGTCACCCGTCGCATCACCGCTTTGATCCGAGCAACCAACTCTTTGGGTGAGAATGGCTTAGTAATGTAATCATCTGCGCCTGAGTCAAGACCCCGCACCTTATCTTCTTCCTCTCCCCGCGCCGTTAGCATTATGATCGGAATGTCTCGGGTAAATTCATGTTGTTTTAATTTTTTAGCCAATTGCACCCCGCTTCCACCGGGAAGCATCCAGTCCAAAAGAATTAAATCAGGATAAGGCTCTTTAACCATATCCAAAGCAACTTGGTAATCCTCAGCTTGCAGAGTCTCGAAACCTGATTGCTCTAATACGAATTCGAGCATTTCTCTGATTGGCGCTTCGTCCTCAACCAGTAAAATTCTTCTAGGCATTGATTTATTCCTGCTCATTATAAAGGCGCCATTATTAGTTTGAGTTGTGACACTTTTATTAAACTTATCACAAATTTGTCAAAATTGACCAATAGCACGAATTAACCAGTGGATCACCCACTGATTGGCGCTTCACGATGAGCCCGGCAAAATAGCCTTAAATAGTCGGTTGAAAGCGCAGATAATTTGATTATTTGAGCTTTTGTTCTGGTCTCATTTTATTCAGTGGCTTGTTTATTAGCCTGAATACGCATATTCTTAATTTTCATGGGAATAGCGTTTTTTTTCGCGTATAGGTATGTGAATGGCTAAAGTCAAAACAGGATTGTCGAAGAAGTTACTGACTAGGGTATTGTCAGTGTACTTCATTCTAACTTTAGTGGTTACTGTGGGGCAGATCCTAACCGAGTATTTGAACGCCAAAAATCACATTCAAAGTGAACTGCAGACATTGAAAAACACCTTTAGTGTGAGCCTAACCCGCGCCATTTGGGAATTGAACAACCCCCAAGCGGTCTCTATAGCGGATGGATTAATGGCCTTACCGATTATCGAAGGTGTGCAAATTCGAGATGAAAATGGTGAATATATCGCCAACAAAGGCAGAACCTCACCGCAAGCGGATGAAATAATCACGACCGGCATAATGCGTGATCATGCTGGCGGTACTTTCGGCTATTCTTTTCCACTGATATTTGAGTTTTCCGGACGCACCTCTCATGTTGGAGATGTCACTTTATACTCCAGTGCAGGGATTATTTTCGGGCGTATAGAAGTGGGAGTATTTTTTCTCATTGGCAACGCCATCATCAAAACCGCATTTTTGGTATTCCTATTTCTCAACGCTTTTAGACAAATGCTCACCGACCCATTAGAGGAGCTTACCCAGCAAATCAGTGAATTCGATGTGGACCGACCCGAGTCGTCAAAATTACATTTGCATATAGAAGATGAAAACGAATTGAAGCTGTTGCAAGTTTCATACAATGAACTAATCGACGACCTCATCGACTACAAACAAAAACTCCGAGTTGCCCGTAATGAACTAACCCAAGCAAATCAAAGATTGGACGATCAAAATATTTTGCTGGAACAAGAAGTTGCCAAGAAAACAGCCTCCTTGAGCAAGATTATGCTTGATTTAGAGCAACAAAAAGATGAGCTCATTGTTAATCAGCGTGAGTTACGTCAAGAAAATGAAAACCGTCAATACATCGAAGATGAGTTGCGTAAACGCAATAATGAGCTGGCCGATTCGATGGAAACATTGAATATGGCAAAAGATCAATTAGTCGAATCAGAGCGAATGGCTTCCTTGGGTGGTTTGGTTGCAGGTATTGCCCATGATGTGAATACCCCTTTGGGTGTAGGTGTCACTGCTGCGAGCTTTTTACAAGAGCGGATTAAAGTATTACAAAGTGCTTATGAAGATAAAACGCTAACTGGCAAAACAATGAGCGCTTTTTTGTCAGAAGCACAGCAAACCACCGATTTACTTTTAAGCAACCTAAACCGCGCTTCGGATCTTATCTCCAGCTTCAAACAAGTTGCCGTGGACCAGACCAGCGAAGCCATCAGAGATGTTGACCTTAAAGTCTATATAAACGAAGTTATCCAGTCTTTAGCCCCAAGTTTCAAAAAAACCAAACACACCATTAATGTGGAATGCCCAGACGATTTGGTAGTTAAATGTGCCCCAGGTGTAATTGCACAAATTTTTACCAATATGATCATGAATTCGTTGATCCATGGTTTTGATGAGAATCCTGCTGGCACTATAAGTATCAATGTATCTCATTCAGAGAACGAAGTATTTATTCAATATCAAGACGACGGAAAAGGCTTATCTGATGATAATCTAGCGCGACATTTTGATGCTTTTTTTACCACCAAGCGAGGGACAGGCGGCAGTGGTTTAGGCACCCACATTATGTATAACTTGGTCACCCAAGCCCTAAAGGGGACAATAGTCGCAACCAGCATTGAAGGCCAAGGGCTTAAATACGAAATTACTTTTCCGCAAAATATCAATATCTAAGCGGTTATTTACTATCTTAGAATCTGAGCTTTTTAATATTTCTCCCATTTTAGCCGGTCATTTGTGGCCGCTATTTTTGGGATTGATGCATTTTTTCAGCTCTAAATTGTGCTACCCTGCCCATCTTATTTTGATTATCAGATGTTATCTAAGAATTCTTTATGTGGTTTAAAAATCTTAAATTATTTTCCATCACTCAATCACTCGATTGGAACGAAACAGACCTAGAAAAGCAACTAGGTGCATTTGCCTTTCGTCCGTGCAGCAGCCAAGAATTATCCAGCATGGGCTTTGCCTCACCATTGCAACAAGGTGACAGTTTAATCCATAGTGCCCAAGGCCGTATTTGGATTTGCTTAAAGAAACAAGAGCGCTTGTTACCGGCAGTGGTAGTCAACGCTGAACTGGCAGAAAAAGTGGCTCAAATAGAAGCAGAGACCGGTTCGCCAGTGGGCAAAAAGGCCCAACAAGACTTAAAGCAGGAAATTATTCATAGACTGCTTCCTCAGGCATTTACTAAGAATAGCTTTACCCACGGATTCGTTTCTTTACAAGATAATCTTGTAGTGGTTGATGCGTCAGCAGATGGCAAAGCTGAAGCCTTTTTGGCAATGTTACGCAAAGCGATGACCTCGTTACCTGTAGTACCTTTGGCTCGGAAAAGCATCCAAGCTGACCTGACTAGCTGGGTTAAAGATGGCTCATCCCCGGCGGCAATTCAACTATTAGAAGAAGCTGAATTTCGAGGTCAGGGTGAACAAGATAGTATCGTACGGGTCAAAAACCAAGATCTTGGCGAAGACGAAATCATTCAACATATAGATGCTGGAAAATTTGTTCATAAGCTAGCCGTTGAGTGGGATGAAAGTCTCAGCGCAATGATTGAGGAAGACTTGTCAATTAAGCGCCTCAAGTTTACCGATGTAGTCAAAGAGCAAAACGACGATATCGCTAAGGAAGATAAGCTGGCACGTTTAGATGCAGATTTTGCCTTGATGTCAGGTGAAATTGTGCGTTTTGCTCAGTGGTTGAAAACCACATTTGAGTTAGATCAAGACTAGCGCCAGTGTAGATTTGTGAGTAACTAAAAAAGCCGAGTTATCACTCGGCTTTTTTAATCTGTTCGTGAAGGGCTAGTTAAGCGAAAACTGACTTAGCGCTATCGCGCATTTCCAAGAACTCTTCACTGTCATAGACACTTAAATCCTCAATAATTTTCTTGTCTATGCAAATTTGCAAAACCTTCTCTTTTTGGCTTTCAAAAGATCCACTCAAAACGGCTCCTAAACGCACGAAGTCAATAAATGTGACACCTTCTGGCACAAAATTCATATCACGCCACTTTTCAGCCACTTCAGCAAAATCATTTTCAAACCCCCACTGACGCATAATTTTACCGCCGATATGCCCTGACAGTTTAACAATAGCGGTATTCAAAAAGGTCGGATTCGCGAATACCTCTTCATGTCGTTCAGCCTCAGTTAAAATTGGTAGCACACCAATATTATGCACCAAAGCGGCTAATGTCATAGTGTCCAAACTCAGATGACGCTGCTTAGTTTTGGTGTATACCTGCAATGCTGCCATCGCATATGAGACAACATCAATAGTATTGTCCCAAATTTTTATTATGTATTCTTTTACCAATTCATTCTTCGACACAAACAATTGTTCCATTGCCAATGCGGTAGAAATGTTCTTGATTTGACTCAAGCCTATTCGTGTGACGGCCTGAGAAACAGAGGTCACTTTTACTGTTCTGCCGAGATAAGCACTATTGGATATTTTGATAATTCGCGCACTTAAGGATGGGTCCTGCGCAATAATATCGCCCATTGCATGCAAGTTTACATTTGGATCATCAGCCGCCCGTCTGACCTTCAAGGCTATGGCGGGAAGGGTGGGCAAAACAATTGTATCGTTTTTAATTTTTTCGACCAAAATGGTTAATAGTGCGTTCTCAGTGGACATATTCCTACCTATTGTTTTCGGCGATGGCTGATTCAGCGGCAATCCAATCGCTCTTTATTCAACACTTTGAGTGTTCAAAATCTTCTATTATGATGTATCTTAACGGTTACCACGTCAATCACATGGCTTTTGGCTTATTGAAGTTGCTTATAATACTTTGCAACAAACCAAAATAGAATGCGACTTTAGGCTACGTAACGCAATTTAAATTTGCAATTCAATTATTTATGCAATTAACAAAAAAAACAAATAAGGATAAAAAATGTTTCGCAAAAAAACTCTTTCTGTAATTCTAGCAGCGGTGTTACTTTCTGCTTGCAGCCCCTCTGCAGAAACTGATCCGGCCCCGAAAGTAGAGCGAAAAACGTCCTCAGAATCCCAGCCTCCGACTCTGTTGAAAGACGCCGAACAACGGTTAGATATCTATTTTCCGGTCGCCCTTACCGCTGATCTTTCTGCATATTCTGCGGCTCAGAAAGAAATGCTAGGCTTGCTGATTGATGCATCAAAGATTATGGACGACTTATTTTGGGCGCAAGCCTATGGAGAAAACAAAAACGAGTTTTTAGCCTCCATTGCTGATCCGAAAGTCAGACAGTTCAGCGCTATCAATTATGGCCCTTGGGATAGGCTAAATGGAGACAAAGCCTTTTTAAGCGGCATTGCAGATAAGCCACTAGGCGCGCAATTTTATCCTGAGGATATGTCCAAGCAGGAATATGAAAAGAGCAAGCTCGCTAGTCATGACGGATTGTATTCAATGGTCTCTCGGGACATGGAGGGTAATCTAGTTGAGATCCCTTATTCAGAATACTTTGCTGAAGAGCTCGATCAAGTCGCCAAATTGCTGCTAAAGGCAGCGACCTTAGCTGAAAATAAAGCGTTCTCAAATTATCTAAGCATGCGTGCTCAGGCCCTAACCTCCGATAATTATCAACCATCAGATTTTGCCTGGATGGAAATGAAAGATAACCCAATTGAGCTGGTCATCGGTCCGATTGAAACCTATGAAGATCAGTTGTTTGGCTATCGCGCTGCTTTTGAGTCATACGTATTGTTAAAAGATCTCAGTTGGAGTGAAAAATTAGCGAAATACGCTGCCTTCTTGCCAGAGCTGCAACAAGGACTGCCAGTTCCTGCCCAGTATAAAGCTGAAATGCCCGGTAGCAATGCGGATCTCAATGCTTACGACGTGATTTATTATGCTGGACATTCAAATGCTGGCAGTAAAACCATTGCTATCAATCTCCCTAATGATGAAGAAGTTCAATTGCAAAAGGGCACTCGTAGACTACAGTTGAAAAATGCCATGCAAGCTAAGTTTGAGCATATTTTAATGCCAATTTCCGAGCTTCTTATGGTACCGGAACAGCGTAAGCACATTACCTTTAACGCATTTTTTGCTAACACGATGTTCCATGAAGTTGCCCATGGCTTAGGGATCAAGAACACCTTGGAAGGTTCAAGTACAGTGCGCGGGGCACTGAAGGAACATGCTTCGGCTTTAGAAGAAGGTAAAGCCGATATTTTAGGCCTCTATATGGTTGAACAGTTGCTGAGTAAAGGCGCCATTAGCGAGGGACAACTGGAAGATTATTATGTTACCTTTATGGCAGGGATATTTCGCTCAGTTAGATTTGGTGCCTCTAGTGCTCACGGTAAAGCGAACATGATAAGGTTTAACTTCTTCAAGCAAAATGGCGCTTTTAGTCGAAACGAAAGCGGCCTCTACAGTGTAAACATGGATAAAATGAGTGATGCTATAGCCGCACTTTCTCAGTTGATATTAACCTTGCAAGGCGACGGTGATTATGACGGCGTAGCCCAATTGGTCAAGCAACAAGGAGTAATTAGTACAACTTTAGCTGATGATTTACAACGTTTAGCCGATGCTAGCATCCCTGTAGACATTACCTTTGAACAAGGTAAAGAAGTACTGGGCTTATAAGGCGGTACGGCCTTGTATGCTTAGCATCAATCATACAAGGCCTGCTTATTACCACTTAATCATAACGCATACACCGACGAGAATGTAACATTAATACATCACTAGAATTGCAAAAAAAAGGTGAACGCGACGCCGCAGAACTACTCTACACCAATTGTTATTCTGGCTTGGTTATAAGCCTGCTTTCATCTTGTTTAATGGTCTTTGGTTTCAAAGACGCAAACATTTTTGAAATGAAGTTGTATTGGTGGATCGGGATGGCAGCTCTGCTTGTATTACGCTTTGCCGATGCGCTAGTGTGGCAGAAGACTAAACGTGGCACTATTTATGATGGGCAAAAGTATGTGCTTCGCTTTGCCTCGGGAACCATCTTAACCGCGTTGATGTGGTGCTTCTATTGTTTAATGGTGTTTCCGCATATTGAAACCATTGAACTGGCATTTAATATCATAATAGTAGCGGCTATGGCTGGCGGTGCGGCCACCATACTAGGTGCACACAAACCTACTGCGATTTTATATTCAGCAATTTTATTGGTCCCATTTTCACTAGCCCTATTAACGTCTGACGTACATCATCAGTATATTTTGGGACTGCTTGGTCTTGCCTTTTCAGCTGTGATGGTTATTACCGCCAAAAAGTCCGGCGAGTTTAATCAAGTGGCCATTCGGCTTAAAAATGAAAATGCGATTTTGGTTGAGCATATGGAAGAAGAGGTTGAGGAGCGGACCAATCAAATTTATCAACTTTCCAATATTGATCCGCTCACTGGCCTTTTCAACCGCACAGCTTTTCTATCTCAACTTGATAAGCACATAGAATATGACAAGAAAAGTGGCGGGACCTTTGCGTTATTATTTATCGATTTAGATGGCTTTAAAAAGATCAATGACAGCATTGGCCATGAAGCCGGCGACAGAGTGCTACAACAGACGGCTCAGCGCCTAAAGAATAGTTGTCCAGACGAGCAATTGCTATGTCGCTGGGGGGGAGACGAATTTCTAGTCGGACTAGATCAAGCAGATGCTAACAGCGCGTTGGAATTAGCTCAACAACTAATTGCTAAAATATCCAATCCCTATGTGTTTGAAAGCAATCGTTTAAACCTAGGCGCGACAGTCGGCATCGCAATGTATCCAGAGCACACTGTCAGTGGCATAAAACTCATACAGTTAGCTGACACTGCCATGTATTTCCAGAAAAAGAATTCTCCTTGTACTGCAGGCTTATTTTCAGAGCGGCTAGGAAAGCAATTAGCCAGAGAACAACGTCTCAAAGATGCCCTTAGTGAAGCCATTGAAGAAGATCAGTTGAGAATAGTCTATCAACCTATAATTGACGCCAAAACCCATACTACAGTCGCATTTGAAGCGCTGTTGAGATGGAACCTAAATAATGAGAATATCCCGCCTGACGAGTTCATCACTATAGCAGAGCAATACGGTTTAATTCGTAAAATAGGAAATTGGGTGTTACAACAGGCCTGTAGTACAGCGGTATCTTGGCAACAGCATGCAACTATTGCGGTAAGCGTTAATGTCAGTGTGATTCAATTGCAGGACAATGAATTCATCGATTTCGTAGATTCGGTATTAGCTCAAACTGAGCTGGCTCCAGAGTGCCTGCACATAGAAATCACAGAATCGGTTTTCGCCGCTGACAAGGAAGCCTTGTTGGAGAAAATCACCGCTTTGAAACAGCGAAATATTCATATATCCATTGATGATTTTGGTACCGAATATTCTTCGTTATCGGTTATCCAAGAATTATCAGCCGATATCGTCAAAATTGATCGGGCCTTTGTTCACAGCCTCGATACCAATGGCTTACCCATTGTGAAAGCCGTGCTCAACATAGCCGAAGCTTTTGGTTATGAAGTGATAGCCGAGGGAGTGGAGACCGTTCAACAAGCGAACATTTTACGCGATTTAGGGGTTGATTATTTACAGGGGTTTTATTTTTGCAAACCATTAGAATTACGCGCATTAAGCAATTTCGTCAAATCTAAGCCCCTGCCATTCACCAAGCCCCAAAAATCAGCATCCTAATCTAATATTACGGGAGCTGCTGCTTCATGGTATTTTGATATGGCGGCCACCCCATAGGTTTACCGGCCAAAACGTGCAAATGAATATGATAAACGGTCTGGCCGCCATCTGGATTACAATTCATCACAGTCCGATAACCGCTTTCAGCTACACCCAATTGCTTTGCGATACTCGCAGCCGCTAAATAAAGCTGTCCTATCAAGGCCGCATCTTCGGGTTCAATATCGTTAATTGTGGCGATTTGTTTTTTGGGAATAACTAGAAAATGAGTGGGTGCCTGAGGATTGATATCCTTAAACGCCAGCACTTGATCATCTTCAAATATAATCTCCGCAGGGATTTCGCGATTAATAATTTTGTCGAATATTGTCTCAGCCATGTTATTGCTTCCTACTCTACATTTTTCGGTTGAACACTAAGTTTCTCAATTTGCTTAGCGGATCAGATAAACACAAATCCGAGTAACACTGCACCTAAAATTAGACGATAAATTACAAAAGGTAACATGCCTATTTTGGAGATCCAGGACAAGAATAAATAAATACAAGCATAGGCACTAACAAAGGATAATACCGTCCCGTAAAACAACGCTTGCCAATCCACCGCTGCGTCTTGCTTAACCAAATCAAGTGTAGCAAGCAAACCTGCCCCAAGGATCACAGGAATCGATAGCAGAAACGAAAATCTTGCACTGCTCTGACGGTCCAAGCCTAGCATTAGCGCCGCCGTCATAGTAATACCAGAGCGTGAGGTACCAGGAATCAACGCCAAAGCCTGGGCAAGCCCTATTATTAACGCGCTTTTCCAATTTAACTGATAGATGTTTTTATGTAATTTTCCTGTCACGTCCGCATACCACAATACAAGACCAAAAATGATAGTGGTAATAGCTATAACCAGTGCTTCACGGGCATAATGTTCGATGAAGTCCTTGGCCAAGAAACCGACCACCACGGCTGGGATAGTGGCTAGGATCACCCACCAAGCTAATTTACTATCGTCACTTTGCTTACGGCTAAAGCCGGTTTGTAGCCACGCTAATAACATCCGTGATATATCTTCTCGAAAGTAAATCATCACCGCTAACAAGCTCCCAACGTGAACAGCCACATCGAAGGCTAAACCTTGCTCCGTCCAACCGAGCAACTCCGATGGCAAAATTAAGTGCGCAGAACTTGAAATCGGTAGAAATTCAGTAATGCCTTGGATAATTGCTAAAACAATAATTTCAAACAGTGTCATGACTCTGTGGGGCTCCAATTAAAATCGATCTTCCATAGTTTTTGTTGGGATTGGTCGTAGGCTTGCCACAATGAACCAATTGTTTTCCCGGCAGTGGGATGGGTAAAATCGGCAGCAATCTCGCTTAAGGGTAGTAACACAAATGCATTATATTCAATCTCGCCTCTTGGCACTATAACCTGATCATTAGTCACTAGGTCATCATACAAGAGCAAGTCTAAATCTAAGGTTCGAGGAGCAAACTTTTTCTCGCCCCGTAGCCGACCATTGCGATCTTCGATTTTTTTTAACTGCTGGCATACTTGCGAAATAGACATTTCTGTTTGCGCACCCACTACAAGATTATAAAAGTGACTACCACTAAAGCCTACCGCCTCACTTTCGTAAACACTGGATAATGAAAGTGCGCCAAATGCCTGATATAAACCTTGCAAGCCAGCCCGAGTATATTTATCACGTTCGACGTTACTACCAACGCTAATATAGATTTGATGTCGCATCTAACTAGTGCGCAGTTCGATTAAGTTCAACGGTTACCGCAGTTGCGTTAGCCAATATTTTGGGTTTAGTGACTGACAATCGAATTTTGTAAACGCCGTTATAAGTAAATAAGTGGTTAATAATATGACCTGCTAGTGATTCTAACAATTCAAAACTGCTGTTGTTTGCAAGCTCTTCAATCGCCAGTGCTAATGCAGCATAGTCTAGAGTATCCGCCACTTTGTCACTCAGTGCGGCTTTAGACAGATCCATGCCTATTTCCACATCAATCAACAAAGATTGTTTAGTTTTGCGTTCCCATTCGTAAACGCCAATAAGTGACTTGACCTGCAAGCCTTGTATGATAATTTTGTCCATGACAGATCCGCGCAGTTATTTAAGTAAAAGACTATTAAGTGACAGCACATCTAACTACAATGCCCCTCACCCCACAAGATTCGATTGGGTGGCAGTTTAACTGTTTAAGAAGGCCAAGTACATGACAGCACTGACAATATTGATGCTTGCATCAGCTTACCTGGCAGGCTCAGTCTCAAGCGCTATAGTAGTCAGTAAAATTTTTTATTTACCTAATCCCAGAACACATGGTTCAGGTAACCCCGGTACTACTAATGTTTTACGATTAGGGGGAAGGCTGCCTGCAGTATTAGTGTTACTTTTTGATGTACTCAAGGGAACTGTGCCAGTTTGGCTGAGTTACTATTTGGGATTCACACCAATCATGTTGGGCTGTGTAGCTATCATGGCGTGTTTGGGTCACATCTTCCCACTTTTTTTTAGTTTTAAAGGTGGCAAAGCGGTGGCTACCGCTTTTGGCGCCATGTTGCCGATTGGAGTGGAGTTGGCTGGTGCGTTGATAGCCTGTTGGGCATTGATTGTCTTCGCTACAGGATATTCATCATTAGCCGCCATAGTCGCGGTCGCGCTATCACCGCTTCTGACCTACTTTATTAAACCCGAATACACAGTGCCGGTGTCCATGCTTGCCTTGTTGATAGTAGCACGACACAAAGACAATATAGTCCGCCTTTTTCAGGGGCTTGAAAGTAAAATATGGGAAAAAGGCCGGGCAACGGGACTGCATAAAAAATGAGCAGCCAGTCAACTATTATAATTTAAATAGCCGGCAAACTATCTAGTGGCCAGCGGGGCTTAGCTTTACTCTCTAAAGGTTCAGTCTGTCCTGCTTTTAGTCGTTGCAAGCCGGCATAGGCAATCATAGCGCCATTGTCAGTACAAAACTCTAAGCGGGGATAGTAGACTTTCCCATTGATTTTACTCATCATGTCTTCTAGTTGACTACGTAGCTGTGTGTTAGCACTCACTCCACCTGCAACTACTAATCTTTTTAAGCCTGTATATTTTAAAGCCCGACGACATTTAATCGCTAAAGTATCTACAACGGCCTCTTGAAACGCACAGGCAATATTCGCTCGAGTTTGCTCATCCTCTGGTTCTTTACGTATGGTATTGGATGCTGCAGTTTTAAGACCACTAAAACTAAAATTTAAACCAGGCTTGTCTGTCATTGGACGAGGGAAAGTATAGGTTCCGGATATACCTTTTTCAGCTAATTTGGCCAGTAAGGGACCACCAGGATATTCTAGGCCCATCATTTTAGCTGTTTTATCGAATGCTTCACCAGCAGCGTCATCCACTGACTCACCCAACACTTCATATTGGCCTATACCGGATACTTTCACCATCATGGTATGTCCGCCTGAAACTAATAAGGCGATAAACGGAAATTCAGGTTTTGGATCATCTAACATCGGCGCGAGCAGATGACCTTCCATATGATGCACACCTATCGCAGGGACGTTCCAAGCAAAGGCTAAGCTGCGTCCCACAGATGCACCTACTAAGAGCGCGCCAACTAAACCTGGGCCCTTTGTATAGGCAATGCCATCAATATCCTCGGCTTTACAATTCGCTTCAACCAGCGCGGCTTTAATTAATGGGACTATTTTACGAACATGATCTCGAGAGGCCAATTCGGGTACCACACCTCCGTAGTCGGCGTGCAATTTTACTTGGCTGTATAGTTGGTGTGATAACAAGCCCAAATCGTCATCAATGATGGCGATGCCAGTTTCATCACAAGAGGTTTCAATTCCTAGAATTCGCATAGTACCAATTAAAAAAGTCTTAAATTAGACCGGAAGTTTACCTATCTCATCGCAAGTATGCTACTTTTGTCGCTTCTGAAGCGCCCGAATCAACGGTTATTGACCACTGAATCGGTCTTTTTATTAAATAATCCTGAATCTTCACTTTACATTGTTTGCGGAAATGATTAAAATTCCGCACCATTTTTGACCGCACTGGCTAATTTAAGAGCTGGTAAACAAGATTAAATATTTGAGGTGAGAGTTTAATGCCAATCGTTAAAGTAAGAGAGAACGAACCATTTGACGTAGCGCTGCGTCGTTTTAAGCGTTCATGTGAAAAAGCAGGTGTTCTTTCAGAAGTTCGTCGTCGCGAATTTTTTGAAAAGCCAACTTGGGAACGTAAACGTAAGAAAGCAGCTGCTAAAAAGCGTCATTTGAAAAAGTTAGCTCGCGAAAACGCACGTCGTATCAAGTTATACTAATTCTCGCTTGATTTGCTTGATAGCCTTAGGTTATCAAGCAATGGCCCGTCTAAGTTTGCATATATATTTCTGAGTTTCTGATGACCCTCAAAGATCAATTGACCAGCGCAATGAAAGAATCAATGCGTGCTAAAGACAAGTTACGTCTGGGCACGATAAGAATGGCTCTTGCTGCTGTAAAACAACGGGAAATAGACGAGCGAATCGAGTTGACTGATGCCGATGTCATTGCGCTCATCACTAAGATGGTGAAACAACGCAATGACGCTGCAAGTCAGTATGAGCAAGCTAATCGTCAAGATCTCGCTGATACCGAAAACGCAGAAATAGTAATTTTGCAGACTTTTTTGCCTCAACCGTTAACTGAAGAAGAGCTTAATGATCTCATTCAGCAGGCGATGCTTGAAACTCAAGCAGCAAGTATGCAAGACATGGGTAAAGTCATGGCTTGGTTAAAACCTAAGGTTCAAGGCAGAGCAGACATGGGTAAACTAAGCGGTCAAATAAAAGCCAACTTAGCCCCTTGATTGACGTCAAAAAGCATTAGAAAATCGAGCCGCGATTTGCAAAAATTGCGGCTTGTTTGTTTCTGGTGCTAGCGATAAAGTACCTAATGCACCTCCCAAAACCTAATTAGAGTTTGACTAATATTCATGGCTGGACGTATACCAAAAGATTTCATTGATGATCTCATCGCTCGCACTGACATAGTCGAGTTGGTAGACAGCCGTGTTAAACTCAAAAAAGCAGGCCGCAATTATCAGGCATGCTGCCCATTTCACAATGAAAAAAGCCCATCCTTCACCGTTAGTCAAGATAAACAGTTTTACCATTGTTTTGGTTGCGGTGCCCACGGCAATGCTATTTCGTTTGTGATTGAATACGACCGTTTGGAGTTTCCTGAAGCGGTAGAGGAACTAGCTCGCTTTCATGGCTTAGAAGTGCCTCGGGAACAAGGAACCAAGCCAGGCCCTACGCCACAGCAGAAAGCCCAAATCGCTGATGATTATGAACTCATGGAACAAGCCAGCCGCTTTTTTCAACATCAGCTAAAGCATCATCCACAAAAAACAAAGGCCGTGGACTATCTCAAACAACGTGGTTTGAGTGGTGAAGTAGTCAAGGCTTTTGGGATTGGTTACGCCCCACCGGAGTGGGATGGTATCTATAAGGCCTTCGGGACAACACCGGAGAAGCAGCAACAGTTACTTGATCTGAAATTAATTACTGAGAATGACAATCGCCGCCGTTACGACTTTTTTCGTGATCGCATCATGTTTCCTATTCGCGACAAACGCGGCAGAGTCATAGGTTTCGGTGGACGAGTCTTGGAGGAAGGAGGCCCTAAATATCTCAACTCTCCTGAAACTCGAATTTTCCATAAAGGCCATGAATTGTATGGCTTTTTCCAAGCTAAACAAGCCAACCGAAAACTTGAACGTTTAATGATTGTTGAAGGCTATATGGACGTAGTCGCACTAGCCCAGTTTGATATTGATTATGCGGTAGCCTCTTTGGGTACGGCCACTACACCAGAACACATTCAGATGCTATTTCGTGCCGCACCTGAGATTATTTGCTGTTATGACGGTGACCGTGCAGGTCGTGAAGCCGCATGGCGGGCGCTAGAAAATGCCCTCCCCCATCTTAAAGACAGCGTACAATTAAAATTTTTATTTTTACCTGACGGTGAAGATCCCGATACCTTAGTCAGAAAAGCTGGAAAGCAAGAATTTGAGCGCCTACTAAGTGAAGAGTCTGTGCCTCTATCACAATTCTTTTTTGAAAATTTAATACAGCAGCATAATGTCGGTAGCAGCGAAGGAAAAGCAGCATTGACCCAAGCTGCGCAAGGATATATACGCCAAATAAATGCGGAAAACTTAGTCGTATTACTTGAAGAAGAATTACGTAAAAAAGTTAAAGGTAACAGTTATAAAGCTGATATTTTACAGGATTTAAAACACGCCAATGAGCGCGGTAAATCGCCGAAACTTGATTATAAAACACCTGCGACCACCAGTGTTTCACCTGTTAGGAAGCTACTTCGATTGCTGCTGTTGCATCCAAATTTGGCCTCACAACATGCGGAAATACAACCCCAAGCCCTAAATCCAGAATTTATTAAAGGCTTACCAGTATTAATTAAGATGCAATCTTTTTGTGTGGCCAACCCACAAAGCAATACTGGTCATGTACTGGAACATTTTCGCGGTGACCCTGAAGCACGCTTTTTGAATCAACTTTTACAAGTCGATCATGATGCCGATGATAAACGTCCTGAAAAGCAATATATTGATAGTTTCAATCGTTTAATTGAGCAACAACTCAAAGCTAGATATCAACAACTTACCGCGATTGGCAGTGCTATGACTGCTGAAGAAAAGCAAGAATTTAAGCTACTGACGCAAACGAAAGCGACTTACAGTGCTGAATAAAAAACATTCAATTGACACTTGAATCCAAACTAATCACCCACACCTAGTAGAAACAAACGAAATAAGCATACTAAATACCGACTAAATCGTTCGAATTACTGGCCTGAAGCGTATATTTTCTGCTATACTGGCTAATTCGCAAACGCCTCGGTGCACGCAGATTTATCCGGTGTTGAGCTCTTTAGAGTTTGGCTTTCAGATAAACTTTTTAACTGATTTTGAGAAACGTAGGTTATATGGCGCAAAGCAAGCAGTCTCAGATAAAACTCCTTATCGTAAAAGGGAAAGAGCAAGGTTACTTAACTTTTGCTGAAGTAAACGATCATCTCCCGCAGGACATTGTCGATTCGGATCAAATCGAAGATATTATTCGCATGATCAACGACATGGGGATTCAAGTATTTGAATCTGCACCTGACGCAGATGAATTGTTAATGCAAGAAACTACTGCTGATGAGGAAGTCGCGGAAGCTGCGGCTCAAGCACTAGCCACGGTTGAAAGCGAAATCGGTCGCACCACTGACCCTGTGCGCATGTATATGCGTGAGATGGGCACGGTTGAGCTATTAACTCGTGAAGGTGAAATTGAAATCGCTAAGCGTATTGAAGATGGTATTAACCAGGTTCAATGCTCCGTTGCAGAATACCCAGAAGCCATTACATATTTACTCGACCAATGGGATTTATTTGAAGCCGAAGAGATTCGCTTGAGTGATATCATCATCGGTTTTGTTGATCCTAATGAAACAGACGTCGCTCCAACGGCAACCCATGTTGGATCTGAGCTATCTGAAGAAGAGCTTGATGATGAAGATGGCGACGAAGACGATGAGGACGAGGAAGAAGAAGATACGGGTCCTGATCCTGAACTCGCCCGTGAAAAGTTCAATGCTTTAAGAGAACAGTACAACAAAGCGCGCGATGTTATCGCAGCTAAAGGTCGTTCTCATAAAGACGCTAGAAAGCAAATTAACGAACTAAGCGAAGTATTCAAAGAATTTCGCTTAATTCCTAAACAATTTGATCGCATGGTTAAAAACATGCGCGGCATGATGGACCGTGTTCGTGTTCAAGAACGTATAGTGATGAAACACTGCGTTGTGAATGCAAAAATGCCGAAAAAAGACTTTATTAAAGCCTTTGCGGGTAATGAAACAACCACTGATTGGTTAGTGGCCGTGTTGGCAAGTGGTGCTCCTTATGTAGAAGCAATGCTCGAAGTCCGCGAAGAATTAGAGCGTGCAATTAGCAAGATGAATCAAGTCGAGGACGAGACTGGATTAATCATCGCTGATATTAAAGACATCAACAGACGTATGTCTATTGGTGAAGCAAAAGCGCGTCGCGCCAAGAAGGAAATGGTTGAAGCCAACTTACGCTTGGTAATATCTATCGCTAAGAAATACACTAACCGAGGCCTACAATTCCTTGATCTTATTCAGGAAGGTAACATCGGCTTGATGAAAGCAGTAGATAAGTTTGAATATCGTCGCGGTTATAAGTTTTCAACTTATGCTACATGGTGGATCCGTCAGGCAATCACTCGTTCAATTGCGGATCAGGCTAGAACTATTCGTATTCCAGTACACATGATTGAAACAATCAATAAGCTGAACCGAATTTCTCGTCAAATGCTTCAAGAGATGGGGCGTGAGCCTACTCCTGAAGAGTTATCCGAACGCATGATAATGCCAGAAGATAAAATTCGTAAAGTGCTTAAAATTGCCAAAGAACCTATCTCAATGGAAACCCCCATCGGCGATGATGAAGATTCACATTTAGGTGACTTTATTGAAGATAGTACCATAGTGCAGCCGCTTGATTCTGCTACTGGTGGAAGTTTGAAAGACGCGACACAAGAAGTGTTAGCAGGCTTAACTGCCCGTGAAGCTAAGGTGTTACGGATGCGATTTGGTATCGATATGAATACTGACCATACATTGGAAGAAGTGGGTAAGCAGTTTGATGTTACCCGTGAACGTATTCGTCAAATTGAAGCCAAAGCCTTGCGTAAATTGCGTCATCCAAGCCGCTCTGAACAATTGCGCAGTTTCTTAGACGAATAATAATATAACGTTAATATTCAGCTAAGTTGCTACAGCATTAAAAAGGCCACTGATAAGTGGCCTTTTTTATGTCTGGTACTTAATTAATTACGGCAAGCTGGCTTTGAAGATGGCTTATTTTATCTATGATGATGGAGCAGACTTTGTGACTACTGGGCAAAAAGGTATGAATAACTGGCAAGCTAATTATCTCTTCTATACCGCTGTGGGTGACTTCCCCTATTGCCACCACTCCGTCATTCTCTTCGTCCTGAAAATAACGTTTTGTCAAAGCTACATCTTTTGTACCAACGATAGCCGTGGTAGGCGTATTGGGCATCTCAATAGACCCCAATCTCTTTTTCGAGGCTAGCAATTGTCCGCTATCTCCAGCCAGCAATTTATAGCTCAAATCATTCTGGCTCTTACGGGCCAATCGGGCTGGAAAGACCGGTGAACCTAATAGAAACAGATGTTGCGGGGGGTTGTCCATATCACCCAGCTTTTGCAATGCCGCTCGCAATATCACGCCACCAAGGGAATGCCCAACGAGTACGTACTGCCCTCGCTCGGACAGATCGGTAATTTTGTTTTGAACGCGCTTAACAATTGAATTAAAGCATTCAACCCCGGCAAAGTAACTGACTACATCAACACTATGCCCATGGCGTCTTAGACGCCATAAAAGTGGGGTACCAGAGATTGGCGAGCGGCCCATGCCATGTACAAATAGGATCTGCATTACGTCTTAAACCTCTTACCCAGCCAATTCACTGCCCTGTAACCTAACACTCATAATAGCTATAACTATAGAAAATAAGTATTACCCTAGATTCACAAATAAGCAAAATACAACCGTACTATAGAGCAAATAACCCAAGCCTTAGGTTATTAAAGCCTGTAACTACTCACAAATGATGCTATTGAATCTCACCTTTTTTATAAGGTATCTCTTCGTCCAGCTCTTCCAGTTTATGGGTCAACTGTTCTGGCGAACCGGTATGTCTTGCTAACCAGAAATAAGCTATCGGAACCACATACAAGGTCATCAACGCAGACAGTAATACTCCAGAAAAGATTACAATCCCTATCACCGCACGACTCTCAGAGCCTGGTCCAGTAGCCAATACCAAGGGCAGCGCACTGAATACTGTGGTAAATCCGGTCATTACAATGGGCCGCAGTCGCTGTGTGGCGGCTCGTTTTAGCGCCAGTTCAAACTCCATTCCCGCATCTCTGAGTTGATTAGCAAACTCAACAATTAAAATGCCATTTTTGGCCGCCAAACCTATCAACATCACCAACCCAATTTGACTGTAAATATTCAAGCTAGCACCGGCAATATAAAGACCGATAAAGGCCCCTAATAAAGCCAAAGGCACCGTCAGCATGATAACCAAAGGATGCACCCAACTTTCAAATTGCGCCGCGAGTACCAGATAGGTAATAGCCAGAGCTAAAATAAAGATGAAAATAATCGAGTTACCCGACTCTTGATAGAGTTGCGATTCGCCCTTATAGTCAATGGATACGCTATCTGGTAATTCGGTTTTGACGATATCTTCTAGATAGGCCAACGCCTCACCTACAGTGTAATCATCTGCCAAATTGGCACTGATGGTGATACTACGCATTCGATTGTAGCGATTAAGCTGAGCCGATGTAGCGCGCTCTTCAAAGGTTAGCAAGTTGTCCATAGGGATCAGCTCGTTACTGCGAGCGGAGCGAACATAAAGATTATCGATACTTTGCGGGCTGCGATAATCGTCTTCCCAGCCTTCCATAATGACGTCATATTCTTGGCCACGATCCAGATAAGTGGAAACACGGCGTTGACCCAACATGGTTTCCAAAGTTTGGCCTATTTCAGAGATGGATACTCCTAGGTCGGCTGCTCTTTGACGATCAATATGCACGGACAACTGCGGCAATGTTTCTTTATAATCAGAATCTAAGCGCAGTAACTTAGGATTTTCGGCAGCTTTTTCAAGCACAATATCACGCCATTTAACTAAATCTTCGTAGGTATTTCCTTGCAATACAAATTGTACGGGGCGACCTAAGCCTCCACCACCTAAACTGCTTCGCATGATTGCAAATGCTCTCACATCCGGGATCTGGGCAAGTTTCTCGCTGACTTCATCCATTAGCTCAAAGGTGGGTCGGGTGCGGTCCTTCCAAGGCCCCATCCCGACAATAGCAATACCTGCACTACCGCCGAACCCCGGTGTTCTTACCAACACTCGGTTGACTTCTCCGGTGTCCAAATAGGGCAACAAAATATCTTCAACTTTCTTGAGGTTCGCAGCGTTGCTCTCAAAGCTTGCACCTTCAGCGCTTTGCATCGAAATAAAGAAATTACCGCGGTCTTCTTTAGGAACGAATTCGCTAGGAATGTTTTGACTCAGTTGCACCAGCGCAGCCACGCTGACAATCAACATGATTGCGACTAAGAATGGCTGGTGTAGGGTAGAATTTAGACTAGTGAAATATTTTAATTCTATATTCTTAAAGCTCTTATCCATCCATTTGCCAAAGCCTGAGCTACGTGAACGATTGCTCAACAGTTTGGAAGACAGCATAGGTGACAAGGTTAGTGCGGTAAAGCTCGAGAATGCTACTGCTGCGGCAATTGCCAGGGCAAACTCAGTAAACAAACGACCGATATTCCCTTCTAGAAATACCAAGGGAACGAACACGGAAATTAATACCAGCGTAGTCGCAATTACCGCAAAACCAACTTCCCGCGCACCACGATAGGACGCCAATAATGGCGGTTCGCCCATCTCTATCCGACGGTAAATATTTTCGATCACTACTATGGCATCATCTACCACCAAACCTATCGCCAACACCAAAGCAAGCAAGGTCAACAAGTTAATCGAGAATCCAAGTGCATACATCACTATGAAAGCGGCCACCAGCGATACTGGCACCGTCACCGCCGGGATAATGGTTGCGCGAATATTACCAAGGAAGATATAGATGACTAACACGACTAATGCCATGGCAATAGCCAAGGTGTTATAAACTTCATTAATCGACTCTTCAATGAATACTGACGAGTCATAGCTTGGAACGATGAAAATGTTTTCCGGCAAGGATTCTGATATTTGACGCATGGCTTCTTTTGCTTCGCGCGCAACTTCAAGAGTATTGGCTTTGGATTGTTTAATGATCCCCAAACCAATCATATTAATGCCATCACCGCGAAATTGAGTTTCATCATCTTCGGAGGCTAACTCAACCTTCGCCACTTCGCCGAGTTTAACTAAGTAACCGTCTGCACCGGCCTTAATGGTTAGATCGGCAAAATCATCGGGGGTCAAGAAGCTGCGCGCCACACGGACTTCGAAATTTCGATCCAGAGATTCAACTTGTCCAGCGGGTAATTCGACATTCTCAGAGCGGATTACACGCTCAATATCTGCCACCGTAATGTCGCGGGCGGCCATGGCATTGCGATCAAGCCACACCTTCATTGCGTAAGTTCTGCCGCCGCCTAATTGCACTCTGGCAATCCCATTGACCACAGATAAGCGGTCGACTAAAAAGCGGTCAGCATAATCCGTCAGCTCTAGAACCGATAAATTATCACTGCGCAGGTTATACCAAACAATGACGTTTTCATCGGAATCGGATTTGGATACTTCAGGAGGATCTGCTTGGTCCGGCAAATTGTTTAATGCTCGGCTTACACGCTCGCGCACGTCATTCGACGCAGCATCTATGTCTCTGGATAAGTTAAACTCTATGCTTATTGAGGAACGACCATTGCGGCTTGTCGATGTAATGTTCTTGATACCCTCAATACCCGATATCCGGTCTTCTAATAATTGAGTAATACGAGTTTCGACAATATTGGCCGACGCGCCTGGGTAACTTGTATTGATAGATACGATCGGCTGATCAATGTCTGGATATTCACGCAATGACAGCATAGTGATAGCGACGACACCAAAAATTATCAGTAGTAGATTGACTACCGAGGCGAAAACCGGTCGCTTAACCGAAATATCAGATAACAACATAATAGGCTCCGCTTACAGTTGGGCTTTACTAAGAATGGATACTGTTGAGCCGTTTCTAAGCCTCAATGCCCCTTCAGTGACTATTTGTTCACCTGCTTGCAATCCAGAAACAATTTGCACTATTCCCGGCCGCCTTAGCCCTGTTATCACTTCTTTTTGAACTGCTTTACCATCCTCGATGACAAACACAAATTTTTTGTCCTCATTTGGAATAATGGTTTTTTCGGGCACCACTAAAGATTTCACCACCTGTTTTTGCAAGGTAATTTGCAGCAACATACCTGGACGTAGCTGCCTGTCAGGGTTATCGATTATTGCTCTTACCTTGATAGAGCGAGTATTCGCATCTACCCGTGAATCCACACTGCTAATTGCACCATTGAAGGTTTTGCCTGGGTAGGCGACTGAACCCGCTGTCACAATTTGACCAACTGAAAGGGAAGGTAGATGGCTTTCGGAGATACTAAAATCTACTTTTATTTTGCGCAAATCATCCAAGGTTGTGATCACATCACTCGGAGTCAAGTAAGCACCGACGCTAACCTGACGAATACCAAGCTTGCCTGAGAATGGAGCGCGCAATTCAAGTTCTTCCAATCGCGCATTAGCGACTTCCAACTGAGCCCGTAAGGTTTTAACTTTGGCTTGTTGTTCATCGAGTAATTGTTCTGAGGCTACACTATTGCGTGCCAAGTTTGTCACTCGTTTTAGCTGCCTTTTAGCTTCTTGCAACGAAATATCCAATTCATTTACCCGAGCGCGCTCTTCTCGATTATTCATCGAAAGTAATAGTTGCCCTTTTTCTACTTCATCACCATCATCAAAATTAATCTGTTGAATGACATCGGACTGCTGAGAAGTTAAGGTAATAGCTTCATTGGCTTTTGCAGTGCCTAATCCTTCAACTGTCACCGGAAAGTCGATACTCTTAACCGTAAATACAACCACTGGCGTTGCATTATTGCGACCCTGTCCACCATCCGAAGCTTGCTGCTGCTGGGGGAGATTTAAATAAATCAAAAGCCCGATTAGTGCGAGAGTCGCAATCAGCAGTGGTGAAAGCAATTTTTTAATCGTCATTCAAGGGTTCCCTGTTACAAATTTGATGGCTGATGTGATTAGAATAAGGTTTAAAGTCAAATTTTTCATAGTACACTGACTCTAATCTTAATCACTTTATTGTACGCGAGCCGGTGTCAAAAAGATTAGTCGTTTACCTAGCAATATCGACCATTGGTCTTACTTCTTGTGGTGAGTCTCCCCCCAGTGCGCCTGCTTGTCGAGTAAAAGACCAACAAATACCGATTCAACCGGCAAATGCGGCCTGTATAATCCGGCTCGACGGCAAACTGCTGACGGTAACCCATAGATTGAGCGGGAAATACGATGTACCAGGCGGCACATCCGACGGCAGCGAATCGGCCCAATGTACCGCCCATAGAGAGACCTGGGAAGAAACTGGCTTTAATGTAGAAGTAGTCAAATGGTTGGGTGAAAACGAAAACCACCTACACTACTTCGCCTGCACCCTAGCGGGTAATTTTGACGGTAGTATTACTCAGTTCCCCTTACCTGCATGGTCTCACACTGAGATACAAAACATTCAATTGATTGATCCGTACGCTATTACAGATAGACAATGGCGCTTCAGTGAGCGTCTCAACTCCTTACGTGCGATGTTTAATCAAGTGGAGGACTCAAAAAACGCGGTTAAACCCCATCGCTAAGTGGATATTTAGCACAGTTATGCAAAGATATTTGTGCAAATAATTAAAATATTGTCTGTCTGTATGTATACTGGTCTGAACAGTTACTAGAAACAGCGGGACACCTTATGCCTCAATATCAAGCTCCACTTACCGACATGCAATTCCTTCTGCATGACTGGCTGAAATTAGATCAACACTATCTCAATCTTGGTTTGCAAGACTTTGACCAAGAGCTCGTCAACGAAGTTTTGAGTCAAGGCGCTAAATTTGCCGAGCAAGTATTGGCTCCATTAAACCGGGAAGGAGACGAGCAAAGCTGCAAACTTGAAAATGGCAAAGTCACTACCCCTGACGGATTCGCTGCTGCCTACCAAGAGTATGTTGCCAATGGTTGGAACGCGATGCTTGGTAGTGCTGAATATGATGGTCAAGATCTACCCTATTCAATGGCTATTCCCGTTCACGAGATGATCAATGCCGCGAATATCAGTTGGCGACTCATCACTATGCTGACAGAAAGCGCAGTACTGGCAATCAATAAACACGGTAGCCAAAGTTTAAAAGACACTTATTTAGCCAAACTAATCTCCGGTGAATGGACGGGTACTATGTGTCTAACCGAGCCGCATGCCGGTACAGACTTAAGCCTGCTTTCCACTAAAGCAGCACCACTAGATAACGGTGCCTACTCTATCACCGGCAGTAAAATCTTTATCTCCGGTGGCGATCAGGATTGGACAGATAATATTTTGCATTTGGTATTAGCCCGCCTGCCTGATGCCCCCGAAGGCGTTAGAGGAATAAGTTTGTTTCTCGTACCCAAAATATTAGTGGATGAAAACGGACAACTCACCGATAGCAATAGCCTTTCGGTCGGAAGTCTCGAGAAAAAAATGGGCATAAAAGCCTGCCCGACCTGTGTGATGAACTTCGATCAAGCACAAGGGTATTTAGTCGGCGCGCCGCACAAAGGTTTAGCCTGTATGTTTACCATGATGAACGATGCGCGTTTCCAAGTGGGTTTACAAGGTCTTGGCATTGCTGAGGCAGCTTTTCAAGGTGCATTGTCCTACGCGCGAGAGCGATTACAATCTCGTGCCCCACAAGGTATCCAAAACCCTGAAGGTAAAGCCGACCCCATTATCGCTCAACCTGATGTGCGCAAAATGTTGCTCACGCAAAAATCACTGACCGAGGGAAGCCGCGCATTGGCTTTGCTATATGCGACCCAAATGGATATTGAGAAGAACTCTCAAGACGATGAAACAAGACAAGATGCCGCCGCGGTACTGGCCTTTCTGACGCCTATAGCAAAAGGTTTTATGACTGATATGGGCCAAGAAGTCAGTCAACTTGGTGTTCAAGTTTACGGTGGCCATGGTTTTATTCGCGAATGGGGCATGGAGCAATTAATGCGAGACAGTCGCATTACCCAATTATACGAAGGTACAAATGGTATTCAAGCCGCAGACCTAGTTGGTCGCAAGCTATCCAGAGATAACGGCAAGATGTTAGCGGCTACTAAGTCTGTTTTCGATAATTTAATCAGCGACATTCAAGACGCTACGGCCAAGCAACAGGCTCAAGAACTATTAGCTGAATGGCATCAACTTTCTGAGCAAATCAAATCGCAGCCAGCGGTCGATTTAGCCGGAGCGGCCTATGATTACATGAATTATAGTGCGTATTGCTTGCTTGGAGTTTTGTGGTTCAGTATGGCTGACAGTGCTCAACGCAGTGACAATAAGAGCATCGCTAGTGGTAAGTCGGCTACCAAGAACTTTTATATTAAACGTATGCTACCCAGAAAAGAAACCTTCAAATGCAATCTGCTAAACGATGCTAGCGACTTAGTAGATGTTGCCGATAGCGACTTTGATTATCAGTAGAGAATTGTAATTTAACTGCGCGTTATAAGCAGACTTTTATAAACACGCTTTGTAAAAGATATAAAAAAACCGGTGAAGGTAACCTCACCGGTTTTTTATTGATTGGCTAGGATCATTTATCCACGAGTTGAACAGGCTCTACGAGTACAGAATGCGCGTAGCGCTGAAACATCTCTAGCGTTTAGCATTCCATCATTGTTGTAGTCATGTTGCTCAAGGGTAGCTTGACCATTGCGGATCATAACCATTAAGGCTCTAAGGTCCGCTGAATCCACATCGTTATCACCATCTAAGTCACCAACCATTTGAGCGGCTGCTAAGTCAAAGCTGATCATCACTGGATCATGATCTGATACTCTAAATGCATCTGGCGCATAAAAATCATTCAATTGCGCTGCAGATTTATTTTCTACATTGTAATCAAGCACTCTAGGCTCATCAGAGTTGATATGCCACTCAATGGCATCAACTGTCTGCTCAAGCAGTGCGCTATTTGCCAATGCGTGATCCAAGTAACCAAACTCGCCTTGATAGGTGTAAGAATAGGCGTCAGCACCTTGGAAGGTTTCAATTAAGTTAACGAAACCATCAGTTTCAAGAGCTGCAATTGGATCTTCTTTAGCGTAAGCATTCAAATCACCAATGATTAACACATTTTCTTGGTCAGCAAATGCTGGATTGGTTGATAACCAAGCAGTCAACGTTTGCGACTGACTAACGCGGCGTTCGTTATAGCACGACTGACCGTCATTTTGGTCCGCGTTGCCATTTGATGCGCCACCACAGCCTTTCGACTTAAAGTGATTAACGACTACCGTAATTTCTGCGCCATTATCAATGGCAAATGTTTGCGCCACGGGTGGACGATTGAAAATACCATCGAAGTTAAGTTGAACATCACCCACAAGAGATACCACAGTTGGCTTATAAAGAAGTCCAACCGCTATGGCATCTGTCCCAATTGGGCCAGTATGAGCAACAAAGGCGTACGTACCTTGACCCGCTTGAGCATTCAAACGATCGGTTAATTCAGCAATCATACTGGTTGCATCAAAACCGTCGTTTTCGATTTCCATCAAACCCACAATGTCAGCGTCCATTGCCGCAATAGCGGTTACCGTTTTTGCAACTTGGCGTTCATACTCAAGCAACGAATCGGCACCACGAGAGGTTGGGAAACCTGAGCCTTGGCCGTCACCGTTGAACAAGTTCAACACATTTAAACTCGCAACAGTTAGGTTACCGCGGTTGATATCCGGTTGTGCTTCTCGTGCATTACTTTGCACTATCGTTGGGTATTGCGTTGGAATAACACGATAATTACCAAAGCTATAATCCATAATTCCGACCAAGCTACTCACAGTGTCACCAGTGCGCAACGAGTTGCTGGCCGATAGACCGCTGGTAGGATAGATAACATTTTCTGGGTTGGTGCCATTGACTCCATCATCCAAAATAACCCTATTTAATGCATTTTCTTCCGCTAAAGCCAAAGCTTGTGGCGAAAGTGGAGCATAGACATTAGTCGGGATAAAGATTCGTCCAGAAGACAGTGTCACTTCACCGTACTGACCAAGACTATAATTGTCACTTACGGTTAATGAGGCTTCGTTTGTAACTAACATACCTTCAAGTGACTCAAGCTGGTCCGCGCTTGATAATGGCAAGCTAAAGGTTGTTGCAACAACACTGCCCACACCACAATCAAGAGGCGCTTGGCCTACTTCAATTTGCGTTTTACCAAATGCTTCAGATACGCTGCCCACGACTCGAACCACAGAGCCTGCAGCAGGTAACTCACTGTCACCGGTGAAGTAGACAAATAAACCTTCAGAAGTCAAAGGATCAGCATCTTGGTCAGCTTGTTCTTCTTGTATAAAGAAACCATTTAGTGCTGCAAAGCTTGCTGTGACAACCGCTTCAACAACATGTTGCTCAGACAACAAAGGGGAAGCTTCGCCAGACCCTTGAATCTCATGGATAAAGGTAGCCGCATCGGTACATACACCCAGCTCCAGATCCAGATCACCCGGGTCACCGCCATTGTCGCCGCCACCTAGGCTGTGAGAGCCGATAAAGCTAAAGGTATTATTTGGATGTCCATCCCATTCGTTAGCAGGATCGAAGGCATCATCAACAATAGTATCGCCAGCGGTAATCGAGGCCATTCTGACTAAAGTATGATCTTTAGTGGTAACGTCACCCGTACCCCACGCAGCACCAGGATCAGTACCGACTTGACCGAGGGAGTCGATAACCTCATCGCCTTTGAACAACACATAGGCATCATCGCCATTATGGCTAATAGTGCCGGAAAGCAGATCAGCTTGTGCGAGTATCGCTGGGTCAGCATCAGGATTAGCCGCAACATATACATCTTGTCCTGCAAGGGTGCCAGTTAATGCTAAGAATGCTGGAGAAGTAGAACCATTAGAGTAACGGGCAAGGCGGTAACCTTCCGCAGCCAAGTCAACACTCATGCCTGAAGGGTTATAAATTTCAATTGCTTTATTAAAGCTTGAACCTTCGATGTACTCAGAGATAAATAACTCACGAGGTAGAACCGTATGCTGGCCCAAATCATCGGAATTATTATTACCGGTGCCTGTCCATTGAACTGACGGATCAAAGTCGTCATCAGCGATCACATCGCCAGAATATACATCCGGGTTTCTAATTAAAGTATTATTAGCAGTGCGGTTTGGATCCACACCCCAAGCTGTACCCGGATCTTCTCCTACTTTACCAAAGGAGTCGATAATCACGCCATCGGCAGTTAAGGTATAAGCATCATCACCGTTATGGCTAATCCCGCCAGAGATCTGGTCAGATTTGGCCAATATATCAGCATTAGCTCTACCCTCTGCGATAACATAAGTACCGTTGGCTGGAATGACACCCTCTAGATTGATAGCAGCACCTGAGGTTGAACCATTTGAGAAACGATTTAACTGGTAGTTGCCAGCGGCCAAATCAATTGCATTTGCAGTAGGGTTGTAAAGTTCAATGGCTTTATTGTAGCTGCTACCTTCAATATACTCAGAGATAAAAATCGCCCCGGTGGTAACAGGGGGATCTTGCGGATCAACTGGGTCCTCTGGGTCAATAGGATCTTCTGGATCGACTGGATCTTCAGGATCTACCTGATCACAGGTCTGAGCATCAAACAAAATATCAGCCCATTCTGGATGATCCACAAAGGGATTACGGTTACCTTGATACTCATAGATAGTATCATTGCGCAAACGCTCTGCTTCATTGACAGGATCGCCATTGTGCCAAGCTATCAATGTACATAAGCGACCCAGTTTCGCTTCACCCACTGAAGTGAGACGGTCAACCAATTGAAGGTCAGGAGTCGAATCATTGCCAAAGCCTTGATAACGGGTATCCATATAAAAAGCCATCCGTGCAACATCACCTTTTACAAGGTCACGAGGCTCGAAAGAATCATCATCATAGCGATTTTCAGACGCTTCTGGTAAAGGATTTTCACTGTTGTCAAAATCTAGATTACCGCGAGAAGAGTTAACTGAAATATCAGTAGGACGTAAATGATGAATATCAGAGTAAGCTTCTAAACTGCTACTGCTGAAACCGTGACTTTTAGGCCAAGTGTGCTCGCGATTCCAATTATCAGGGTTGGTACTTTGAGAGCCACTACCATTAGATAACTTGGGAATAGAAATTCCTCTGTAAAGTAGAATCACATTGTCAGTATTATTTGGATCTTCATCTGTTTCGGTCAGTGCAGTCCATACTTCTGAATAAGTCAGTACTTTATGATCTTGGGTGATAACGGCATTGATCGTGTCTTTAATCACATTGGCCGGGCTAGAATTATCTAGTTCTGTTAGCACAGCAGCATAATATTCGCTATCAACAAATACAGCAGCATCTTTAATTTTTTGCAAGTCAGGACAATTAAAGCATACGCCTTCTAAGCTTCCATCATCATCGTCGCTACCGCCAGTGGTAACTAAGACGTCATCCAAGCGATAATATTCACCGCCTGCATTATTTTTCATGGTCACTGTAATGACTAACTCAGAGCCCAGAGCAACGTCTTGAATAATAGTGGCAGAAGCCCAGACATCATCAATCAGTGTATGGGAATCACTGCCTGAGGCATTCCAGTTGGTGATTAAGGTTGGCGCACCGCCATCTATTGAATAAGCGACGTCAAAATAATCGGTGTTTTCGTGAGAGCCCGTTCCTGCAGCCAGCAAACTAAAAGACACATTGGTTTTATCTGCAATATTGATGGGCTCAGAAATCCAAACTGCATCGCCATCAAGATCGCGACCAACCATAGCACCGTTTTCAACGCGAAAATAATCTGTATCCGCGGTCAAGGATGCGCTAGATACATCAATTGTCCACTTGGTAATACCCGCCATATCTATTGTGGTGTTGGTGGCACCTTTGAGATTATAAGCTGGATTGTTGAAGTCTTCCGCCCATATGGTTTCTCCATATGCTAGGGTTGCCATCGAAGCACAACAAAGTGCTGCAATAGCAGTGAGTTTGGTTTTCATGAGATCTCCTAAATCGTGAGTACTGCAAATGCCATTTCCTGGCTTTATATTTATTATTTTAGCGTGGCCGGATGCTACGTAACTTGTATGACAAATACATGACAACTACCGTCCTTTTTGCACTTCGATAGTCTCAGAAATAGTACAGTAATTCAACGAATTAAACGCCTACAGAGGAAGGCTGGGGAATTATATTTCACATCATTTAATATGAAACCATCGTTTCATATTGATTTATAACAATTATTTATTTTGGTAATGTTGAACAAATGGTCAAAAAAAAACCGCCAGGCAAAAGTGGCGGTTTATGACAGCAAATTAGCTTTAATTTTTTTCTAACAGTTTAGAAAATTCAGTTTTAAACCAATCCTGGAGCATATTTTTTTCATACCTTAAATTTTCATTTTTAAAGAAGGCATTATGTCTATCCATAAAACTCATGTCTTTGAGTTTTACCTCGGCTGATTCTTGCAGGACTAAACCTTGGGCGTCTTTTAAAACATATGAAAAGTCCATGCGCGGAATATCGATGGATTTGACTACTCGCACATCATTACTAGAATGTCCGAATCCAGCGAAAGAAGCAGGCCATACTTCACCAGCCAAATCAAGATTAGTTACCTTGTAACTCAACCCATAACCGTCGGGCAGATCTTCAGCCAATTCAATCAGGTATTCCTCCAATTGCTCTAACGTTTGTTCACGAAATTTAGTCCGACTCTGCATGGTTGGCTTTACGTCTCGATATTCAGTTGGGTTCTCCCAAATGATTTCGACTTCAGCTTTTGCATAGCTTGCGCTGGCAAATAAACTAAGCGTGGCTCCTGTTAATAGTAACGAAATTGAAGTCTTCATAATGGTCCCTCTTTATTTAACAGTGTCTGCCATGGTTACCGACAAAGCATGTTTTGTTAGTGGATATCAATAATTGTAGCCTAGTTAGCTGAATTGAACATGAATGTAAATTTACCTATCTAACTGAATAGACAGTAACTACCGCGTAATTGTTCCATTGATAGCAAGGAAATGCGGAGAAAAGATTGACTGCTGGGAAGTGACAAGCCTGTCGATGTCTTTTGGCCTGTATTGTTATACCAATCCATTTGCTAGGACGCTTTGTTCACCGTTAGCAATTTTGAATTATCAATAGTGTGGCACACCATCTCTAAATTAGCGCCATTGACATAGGGATTGATTTCTCTTTGTGCACAGTATCGAGTATGGAAATTTTCAAGACTTCCGGAGCTAGAGGTAATCTGCTCAATATAGTCTTTTTGAAACTCGCGCATTTGCTGGGTGTAAGGCATGAGTGAAGAGCGTAAACCCGCCAACTGAGTTTCTTCTATCTGCAATGATATCTCAGTCATAAAATCAGATAGATTATTCTGAATATCAGCTAAAAAATACTGCACAAACGAAGACCTTAGCAACATGACTAATAATATTATCTCCGAGAAAATGAAAAAGTACCTTAACATACACTGACTTTACTGCTTATCATGGACGCAGAATAGATCATCACAGCCAAGTAGCATAGCAAATGCTATTATTGCTGATCATACCTAAGTGATTGGGGTAATACCTGAGTAGCCAGTGGCTATCGAAATAATTCCATCTAAGTTTGATCCAGATTAACAACTACTGGGCAATATATGCGATAATTATTGCTGTCAAAGCCAATCGGCTACAAGACATAGTCTACCCATAATGGTTTCCATCGCTGTAATATAAGGGCACATGAATGAGTGAGCGCATTCCGATTAAAGACATCTCACCGGTTAAAGTCCACAAACCCGATCCCAGCCAACATGAAAATGCCTATACCCCTAGAAGTAGAATCTATGTTCGTGCGGTTGAAGGAACCCTCGAAACGTTCAGGCGATTCTTTGGATTGATTTTTTTAGGCACCTTCGCCATTTTACCCTGGCTTCAATATAACGGTAATCAAGCCATATTATTGGATATCGGAGCGCAACGATTCAATATTTTCGGCTTAACTTTGTGGCCACAAGACCTTACCTTATTGGCTTGGATTTTGATCATCAGTGCGTTTGCGTTATTTTTCATCACAACCTTCGCTGGACGCGTATGGTGTGGGTTCATGTGTCCGCAAACTACATGGACCTTTATTTATATCTGGTTTGAAGAAAAGATTGAAGGCGCAAGAAACAAGCGTATCAAGCTTGATCAGCGCAAAATGGATTTTGATAAATTTTGGCGTAAAACCCTCAAACACAGTTCTTGGATTCTGGTTGCCTTGCTTACTGCGTTATCTTTTGTCGGATATTTTACGCCCATAGATCAATTATTCATTGATTTTTTCAGCTTCAATGCGGGATTTTGGTCCGGCTTATCAGTGATATTCTTTACCCTTTGCACTTATGGAAATGCGGGATGGATGCGCGAGATTATGTGTACCCACATTTGTCCATATGCTCGATTCCAGTCAGCGATGTTCGACAAAGACACTTACACTGTCGCCTACGATGCTTCTAGAGGTGAAAAAAGAGGACCTCGTTCCAGAAAAACGTCTCATGAAGCCATCCAGCAACAAGGATTGGGAGATTGCATAGATTGCAACCTTTGTGTGCAAGTTTGTCCAACCGGTATAGATATTCGCAATGGACTGCAATATGAGTGTATCAACTGTGGAGCCTGTGTAGATGCCTGTAACGGCGTGATGGATAAGATGAATTATCCGAAAGGTTTAATTAGCTTTACCTCCGAGCACGAGCTTGCGGGAGGGACAACTAAGATAGTGCGCCCGAAACTAGTAGGTTATGCGGTTGTACTCGTGATCATGGTGTCGCTATTAGTATATGAAATCATGAGCAGAGTGCCACTAGAAGTCGATATTATTCGAGATCGTAACTCATTGTATAGAGAAACCAACGATGGTCTTATTGAAAACGTATACTCACTTAAAGTACTCAACAAATCGCAAACAGAACGTGTCTACCAAATAGAAGTACTGGGACTAAAGGGGCATAGGTATATGGGCAACAATCAAGTAAAAGTGCAAGGAGGCGAAGTGCTTAACTTAGCTGTTAGCGTCGCGATAGACCCCTATGCACTAAAAGAAACAGTGACAGAATTCAGGTTTAAAGTCTTTTCCATTGACGGCGATGAACCTGTAGAAGTCAGTGAGCCAAGTAAGTTTATTTATCAATGAGTATCACTGACGACGCTAAATTTAATTTTGAACAGTTGGGCCCTGACCTGATCCTTGATGCCATTGAATCAAAGGGAATTTTGGTTGAATCCGGTCTTCTAGCCCTCAACAGCTATGAAAATAGGGTTTACCAATTTATTGCACAGGACAATAAGCGCTATGTGACCAAGTTCTATCGGCCACAGCGCTGGTCCACAGAGCAGATTCAAGAAGAGCATGATTTCTCCCAAGAGCTACATGACCACGAAATTCCAGTCGTCGCGCCTATACGAATTGAGCAACAATCCCTTCATCAGTATCAAGGTTACCAGTTTGCGATATTTCCTTCTGTGGGTGGGCGTCAATTCGAAGTCGACAACCTAGACCAAGTAGAATGGATGGGGCGCTTCATTGGCCGTATTCACCAGGTTGGTCAAGGTAAGCCTTTTACTTATCGCCCTTCATTTTCAATCCAAGAGCATTTAATTGATGCCACAGAGACGTTGCACAACACCCAATTGATACCACAGAGTTTGCACACTGCTTTCTTCACAATATTGGAACAAGTGGTAAGTTTGACTAGCCAACTCTATAAGCCAGAGAAAATGATTCGCTTGCATGGAGATTGCCACCCCGGCAACATTTTATGGCGTGATGGCCCGACCTTTGTCGACTTAGACGATTGTAGAATGGGACCTGCCATTCAAGATCTGTGGATGATGTTATCTGGTGACCAAAACCAACAGCGCATTCAACTCGATACATTAATTGAAGCCTATGACGAATTCTATCACTTCGACACCCGTCAACTTGGCCAAATAGAACCTCTGCGTGCGATGCGGATGGTCCACTATATGGCTTGGCTGTCCCGCAGATGGCAAGATCCTGCATTCCCTCAAGCATTCCCTTGGTTTGCGGAAGCTAAATATTGGGAACAACAAATCCTTGCTCTCAAAGAGCAGTATTCCGCTTTGCAGGAGCCGAGTATTACGCTTTTTTAATTCCATTAAACATAGTTCTTTATTCTTTTTATATCATCAAGCTATAATAAAACGAGACCAAGGTGCTGCCTCCTTTTATAGGGGCAGTTAAACGGGAAGACAGTGAGATGAAAATTAATTTACATCAAAGCTGACGCTGCCCCCGCAACGGTAAACAAGTCAAACATTAACCATATACCACTGTTTTTTTTTAACGGGAAGGTGTTAATGCCGTCATATTACTATGACACTTGTGAGCCCGGATACCGGCCTTGGACGTCGAATGATCCCTACAGCAGTGGATCCCCATTTACCTGTACTCGGGCGGAGTACAAACCAAGGTTAACAATATGCAAAAAACTCCTATAGCTATAGCACTAAGTACATTATCGATTCTTGTTTCTAGCAACGCACTATCTCGTGATTTAAGTTCTGCACCGGATGAAAGCATTGAAAAGATGTCAGTGGTATCTAGTCGTTTCGCACAACCTGAATATCGCCTTGCCACCAGCATAACAGTGTTGGATGAAATCGATTTACGCAGTCAAAGTACCCTCAGCGTCGCAGACATTTTACGCAACACCCCCAGTATTAATGTTTCTAACGCTGGCGGGCTAGGTAAAACAACCACTTTGAGGATCCGTGGCGAAGAAAGTTTTAGAACCAAATTGTATATCGATGGTGTGGAGCTAACGGACCCTTCAGCACCGCAGGTTTCGCCAATTTTCGATGATGTATTGGCACAACAACTGTCTCGGATCGAAATATTGCGCGGGGCGCAAGGTTTAGCTTATGGCGCCGATGCTGGCGGAATTGTTACCATGTATACCAAAGAGCCTGCGAATGGTCTTTCAGCCAACGCGACGTTTAGCGGGTCTCGTTACAATACCAAAGGACTTTCTGCAAACCTCTCCCTTGGTAATGAGCAAGGCGGTGTATTGCTAGCGGTATCGAATTTATCCAGTTCAGGCTTCAACGCTCAAACCACAGATCTATCCGGCGAGAAAGATAGCTACGACAACGATACAACTTATATCAAGGGCCACTATAACATTGCTGAAAACTGGCAGGCTAAAATGGTTATCCGCCAAGTCGATGCAAAAAATGAATATGATGGATGTTTTGACAACACCACCTTTGCAGCGAGTAACGACTGCCTGACAGACTCAGAACAAACCACTATGCGGGGCTCGTTGGCGTACAAAGATGAAAAGAGTAGTCATGAAGTCGCTTTTAACACCACTGATATTGAAAGACGCTTCATCAACAATGGCGAATTTGGTTTTATCAATAGCGGTTCAGTTAATAAATTCGAGTATATTGGAAGTTACGCTTGGCAAAGCCAGCGCTTTGTATTTGGCGCAGAAAATAAACAAGAAAACTTAGACGGTGAAAACTTATCCCGTCATCAAAAGAGTATTTTTGCCGAATGGCTAGGTGAGTTTGACCAAAGTACTTTTTTCAATCTTGGCATTCGCCACGACGACAATGACACCTTTGGCGGTTTTGATAGTGTACGAATTGGCGCTGTTAAACATGTTGAATTGGGTAGTTTAGATTTAAAATTAAAGACCAGCTATGGTGCAGGCTTTAGAGCACCGAGTCTGTATGAGCAAAATTACAATGATGGCCCTTTCGCTTATGGGGATGCTGCAGGCTTGCAACTCGAAGAAGAGAATAGCAAAGGTTTAGACGTGGGTTTTGAACTAACCACTCCCCAAGGCAATATGATAGAAGTTGTTTACTTTGACCAACAGGTTGAGAATGAAATAATTTTTGATTCAATTGGCTTCCAAGGCTATTTACAAGTTGCAGGCCAAAGCAAATCCCGCGGTGTTGAAGCCAACTTTGAATATAATTTCCACAACGGTCTGACGTTTTCAAGTAACTATACCCACAATAATGCAACCGATAGTAGGGGCGAATTACGCCTAAGACGTCCTCGCAATAAAGTTAATCTGGGGCTCAAAAAAGCTTTGCTTAACGATACGCTATTTGTTGAGCTAACTCATCGAAGCGTCAGCGGTGCTGAAGATATAGGTGGACAGGCGTTGGAAAGTTATAGTGTGACTAACCTGTCGGCATATTGGCATTTATCAGAAAACGTTTCATTTAAAGCAAGTCTAACGAATCTGCTCGATAATGAGTATCAAGAGGTGCTCAATTACAACTCCGCTGGTAGAGCATTATCTGTTTCCACCACGATCAGCCTTTAAAGCCTGCAAAGTACCTATGTGCACAGTGCTCATGGGTGCTACTTGATATATATATATTTACATGCCTTTCAGGACAAAATAAAAACTAGAATATTTTTTATATTCGGCTAGATTTGTTTTTGTGGGCATTTTTAAAACCTTGTATTGATGGATTGGACCGCAGTACTAGAGGAAATGCCTAGTTATATTGAGATTTAAAGCTTAAAATAGGTTTGCCAATCTGTAGTCCAACATCAATCTACTAATTTATTCAATGGTTCGGTTGCATACGGGAAGTATGGTATGAAATTTAATACTATTATCGAAATACTCATACCTCGACTAGCTTGGAAATAAGCAAGGGAATCTGTATGGTTCGTCCCGCTTCCAACCTGATTTGCTTTTTACACTAGTTTTATGAGGGACTTATGATTCGCAATTGCTTTCTAAATATATCAACTGCAGTATTATTATTAACTGCCGCTGCTAGTGTTTGTGCAGAAGTGGTTGTCATAGTTCATCCAAGTAATGAAAACGCGTTAGACACTAAAGCAGTACAAAGAATATTCTTGGGCAAAGAAAAGAAATTTAGTAACGGAACTGCTGTCTATCCAATCAACCAAACAGAAGGCGCCATTCGCAGTGATTTTGACTCAAGTGTCCTCGGCCGCAGTTCGACTCAGGTTGCCGCTTACTGGTCAAAATTAGTTTTTACCGGTAAAGGGATCCCACCTAAAGAAGTATCAAGCGATGCTGATGTGGTGGCTGCCGTATCAGCCGACCCAGCATCTATCGGCTACGTCGACAGCGCAGCTGTTACTGGCGACGTGAAATCAGTATCTTTCAATTAAATTGCGCAAATACTTCTGGCATTCAGATCGTTTTTAGGCATGTAAAGCGACAGAGGTATTCAAACAATATAATCAATAAGAACAACATGAGAGGGTCAATTGACCTAGCTAAGTTGTCCTTTGAAAACACTATTTACTGCATAGGTGTCACTAATAACGCAATAACCAACCCGTAAATTACGCACTATCTATTTATTTGAGGAAATACCATATGTTGAAATCTTCTATCAAACGAACCGCTCTGGCGGGGGTGCTCACCACCCTATTCTCCAGCTTGTCTTTTGCTGCCGCTGTGGTAGTTGTGCATCCAGATAATAATGCCGCATTAAGCGTCAAAGATGTGCAACGAATTTTTTTAGGCAAAGAAAAGAAGTTTTCTGATGGCAAAGAAACCTTACCCATTAATCAGGCCGAAAGCTCAGCCATTCGCGCTGAATTTGATTCTGAATTATTGGGCAGAAGCTCTACTCAGGTAGCTGCGTATTGGTCAAAGTTAGTATTTACCGGTAAAGGTATTCCGCCGAAAGAAGTTAATGACGATGCCGCCGTTTTGGACATTATAATGAACAACAAAAATGCTATTGGATATATCGATGAAAGCGCTGTAACAAACGGTGTCAAAGTCGTTCCGTTGAACTAATTCTGGAGAATTATTGTGAAAAGAATTTTAACACTTACGACACTAGCCTGCGCCTTAACATTTTCAGCCAGTGCTGAAGTTCGCATCAATGGTTTTGCTAACATGGTTGGCGGTATAACGAGCAGTGAAGATAGCTTATATGGTTATGATGACAGCTTTTCCTTCAGTGAAGAAAGCTTATTTGCTATTCAAGTTAGCGGAGACATCAATGACAAAATGACCGCTACCGGTCAGCTTGTAGCTAAAGGCGTTAATAATTACAAAGCAGAATTCGAATGGGCCTACATCAGCTATCAAGCTACTGAGAATTTAAGTATCTCTGCGGGCCGCTTGAGATTACCTTTATTTAGATATTCAGCCTCTAAAGATGTGGGTTACTCCTATCATTGGGTTACCGCACCACGCGCAGTCTATGATGTATCCTTCAACAATATTGAAGGTCTACGTTTTGACTACAGTACCTACTCGGGTGACTGGGAATACAATTTTCAGCTATCCACTGGCACGATTAACAGCGACATTACTGTACCCGATGGCACTGGTGGGGAGGAAGATGAAAAACTTGAAGCCAAAAACATCGTAGTGGTTACTGCTGAAGCGGGCTATGAGTGGTTTAAAATCCGCGCAGTAGCCGGGCGCGGTAGTACAACCTTTAATCTTAGTGTTCTTGAACCAACCTTTACTCAATTGGCCGCATTTTCGCCTTCAATTGTAGATTCATTACGTTTACAAGACGATACCGCTCAATTTTTGGGGCTGGGTGTGGAAATTGACCAATTTGATTGGTTTATCAGTGCTGAAATCACCGAAGTGAATATCAAAGATTCATTCTTACCAAAAGATACTGCATACTACGTAACTGCTGGGATCCGCACCGGAAAATTTACCCCTTCAATCACTTACGAAAGCTTAGATGGCCGTGGTGAAATACGTTTCCTTGACCAAGTAGCGGCTTTACCTGCTGAATTGCAACCAACCTTTACTGCAGCGGTTACCGGTGTTCAGCAAAACTTTTTTGATGAATACAGTGTTATTACCCTAGGCCTTAGATATGACATGGACACTAACGTGGCCTTAAAAGCTGACATCAGCAAATATAGTGATGATGTCGATGATACAGCCGATGCCACATTAATGCGTGTTGCGGTTAACTACGTCTTCTAGTAATAAACAATTTGCTTTAAGCACAAGCTATTGGCTCTTTAGCCCACAAAGATGCATAAACTTTGTGGGCTTTTTTATTGATGCTCATTTTATACCGTCATTTATCTTCAATTTAGATTCATCTAGCAGATTTACTATACCTATTCGATTAATAGCTATGTTAACCTTTGAAAAATTTTTTGGGGATTATCCAGTATGAAAAAACGTTATGCATTTTTATCACTATTTCTGATCATGACTTTACAAGCGTGCGCCGAAGAGAAACCAGTAGAAGCAGAAACCGCTAAAGTCGAGAACGCTGTAGTAGTTAGCGATGCAAATCAATGGGTTGAAGGAGAGCACTACAAGGTGCTTAATGAAGAAGTAGCTGAGACTTCTGATGTTACTGAGTTCTTCTCTTTTTGGTGCCCGCATTGCTTTAATTTCGAACCTATAGCTGAAAAAATTAAACAGCAACTCGAATCAACCGTCAGATTTAACAAAGTTCATGTCAATTTTATGCGTTTTACTGGTCCTGAGACACAAAATGCAGCAACCCAAGCGATGCTAGTGGGCCGCTTACTCAATAAAGAAGATGAGTTAAACCAAGCAATCTTTAGTTACATCCATTTACAACAACAACCCATAAATGGCTTAGCGGAACTTAAAACTATTTTCCAAGCCAAAGGTGTAGAGCCAGCAGAATTTGATAAACTGATCGCCAGTGACGAATTGGCTAGCTTATTTGAGCAAAATTCACAAACCATCACCACCTTTGGTCAGCATATTAGCGGTGTGCCAAACATTATTGTAAATGGCAAATATCAGGCTACTTTTACTAGCGATATGAATCGCGATGACATGGTTGAATTGGTGGTTTGGCTGTCCAAACAATCTTAATAATACATATATAAGGAATTTGAAATCTATGACTTTTAAAGCTTTGATCAAATGCACCGCAGCGCTGCTATGCCTCATCCCAGCACTGTCTTTTGCTCAATCGAACTGGGAAGAAGGTGAACATTACGAAATCATTAGCGATACCGCTAGCGAGACAAAAAACATCCGCGAAGTATTTTCGTTTTGGTGTCCTCACTGTTTCACCTTTGAAACTATCGTCACCGAATTAAAGAGCAAACTGCCCGATGATGTCACCTTTATAAAGGCGCATGCCAACATGGCCCCTGCTGCAAGTGATGCCACCCGAGCGATGTTATCTGCCAAGGCTATGGGTCAGGCGGATGTATTCAACGCCGCTTTGTTCAATGCTATTCATAAACAACGTCGAAATGTGGCTGGAATGCAGGATATAAAAGATATATTCAGTCAAGCCGGTGGTGATGGCGAGAAATTAGAGAAGATGGCAACCAGCTTTGGTATCCGTAGCCAAGAGCGCAAGAATGACCAGCTCACAAAGGGTGTATCTAGTGTTCCTACTTTTATTGTGAATGATAAATATCAAGCTATTTTTGGCCGCGATATGACGCCAGATCAGTTTGTACAATTAGTATTGTGGCTAACCAAGCAAAAATAATCGTTTATTTTTGCCCAATTCATAAACAAAAAGACGTCCTAAATGGACGTCTTTTTTTATGCTAATAATATAGTTAGCGTAAGCTAAGTTAGAACCCTTAACCGAGCTTGTCTGAAGCAATGCGGTAGCGGGGATCTTCATTTACATTCATTTCAACATAGCCTTGAGCTTTAGTTAATAACTCACTGCATTCGGGACTAATATGTCTAATGTGCAAGGTTTTGCCCTGCTCTTTGTATTTATCCGCTAAGCCGTCTATTGCATCTAGACCCGATGAATCCCAAATGCGCGACTCTTTAAAATCGATAACGACATCTTTTGGATCGTTCTGCGGGCTAAACAAATCTCTGAAATGCAAAACTGAACCGAAGAATAGTGGCCCATCCAGCTCGTATACTTTCCAGCCATCTTCATCAGTATGGGTTTTTGCTGCAATGTGAGTAGCATGTTTCCATGCAAAAACTAAAGCAGACACAATCACACCCACAACTACCGCAATGGCCAAATCCGCTACCACGGTAATGCCTGTAACTAAGAACAATACAAATGCATCTTCTTTATTAACACCACGTACAATACGAAAAGAAGCCCACTCAAATGTACCAATTACCACAATAAACATGACGCCAACCAGTGCAGCTAATGGGATCATTTCAATCAAGGGTGCAGCAAATAAAATAAAGCCAAGCAACACAAGCGCAGCTGTTATGCCGGATAAGCGACCGCGACCGCCAGAATTGATGTTGATCATACTTTGACCGATCATCGCACAACCGCCCATTCCGCCAAAGAAACCATTCACGGTGTTTGCTACGCCTTGGCCAACGCACTCTTTATTGCCATTGCCGCGAGTATCCGTCATCTCATCGATCAATGACAAAGTTAGTAAGGATTCAATCAAGCCGACTAAACATAGAATAACCGACGTAGGTAACACTATGTATAAGGTTTCTAGTGTGAATGGCACCAGTGGGATAGCAAAACTCGGCAGCTCACCAGCAAGGGTGGCGCTGGCTTTTTGCTCTTCAGGTAGCATGTCACGGACGAAATCGATAACAGTGCGAGCCTCCAGATCCAAACCATGTACTAACAATGTCACAGTTACGATAGCCACCAGAGATGCGGGAATAGCAGTGGTCAGTTTGGGCAAAAAATAGATGATAGCCATGGTTAAAGCAACCAGACCCAACATCCAATACAGCATACTGCCTTGCATCCAAACTTGTTCACCCAAGATATTACTGACTTTGAACTGACCAAGTTGCGCTAGAAAAATAACAATCGCCAGTCCATTTACAAACCCCAGCATCACTGGATAAGGCACTAAGCGGATAAACTTACCTAATTTAAATACCCCAGCGAGTATTTGCAGTATTCCCGCCACTATCACTGCCGCAAATAGGTACTGTACGCCACTGGTAGCAACCAGAGCGACCATTACCACTGCCATGGCACCCGTGGCGCCGGAAATCATTCCAGGACGTCCACCTATAGCTGACGTAATCAGGCCCATCATAAATGCTGCGTAAAGACCCACCATGGGTTCAACACCAGCCACAAATGCGAATGCGACCGCTTCGGGCACAAGTGCCAATGCTACGGTAATACCAGACAGCACATCATTTTTAACGTTACTGTCTCGCTTGGTGATCAGGTCAAACATTACTACCTCAAATTTGCAGGATTATGAATTTTTAAGGTCGCCAGTTTAGCAGCTTACGATATGAATATCTTTTAATAGAATGTTAAATAAGCAGAACCGAAGGGGAAATATTAAGCCGTGGGCAGCACAAATAATAAAGGCCGGAAATACCGGCCTTTATTCTACTAATTTAGAGTCTATCGCTTGATTAAGCTACGATATCCAGTAACTCAACATCAAATACTAACGTGCTGTATGGCCCAATTGCACCACCCGCGCCCTGCTCACCATATGCCAAGTCATGAGGTACGTATAGACGCCATTTAGATCCCACAGGCATCATTTGTAATGCTTCTGTCCATCCTTTGATAACTCCATTGACTGGAAACTCTGCAGGCTCGCCACGATCGTAAGAGCTATCAAACACGCTGCCGTCAAGCAAAGTACCATGATAATGAGTACGAACAGTAGCAGCGGCACTAGGCTTATCGCCTTCACCAGTCGCTAGCACTTCGTACTGCAACCCAGAAGGAGTCACAGTGATTTCAGCACGTTTAGCATTTTCACTCAAAAACGCCACGCCTTCATCGATAGCGCCTTTGTGCTGTTCTGCTTTAGCAGCTTGCATACGCTGATGAATTTCATTAAATGCAGCACCAAGGGCTTCATTGTCGACTTGTGGTGCTTGTTTCGCAAAAGCATCCGCCAAGCCTGTTTTAACCGCTTCGATATCTAATCCGTCAAAAGGGTTAGCGGCCAATTGCTCACCCATCTGGTAACCAATTCCGTAACTTGCTTGACGCTCAATACTGTTAAATTTATCTGTCACTATGATTCCTAATTAGTTGTAGGATTAAATAGCTAATGTTATCACAAGCGACAAGGGGCTTTATACCCAAAATGGCCGAATATGGACATTTGAGCATCAAAAATATGCCGATTTTAATGCTGATTGATTCTAATTTATAAGCATAGACAAAAACATTTATCAAGCTAAACGGAACATTCATATGCAACCTAAGCATTTATCGATATATTTACCGATGAGTTAATTATTGACTAGTGTTGGAATAACGCATAACTAATGAGTTTGGACAAACGTGCGCCTTATGGTTAAGGTTTCAGTAATATAGTCCTAACACGCGATTAAATACCCTAATGGAGGAAATGTGACAGAGAAACTTGCGATCCAATTGAAAGAGTCAGTGAGATTTTTGGGAACAACTCTGGGAGATACCATCCGAGCACAGCTGGGTGATGCATGGCTTGAGCGAATTGAATCTATTCGCATAGCAGGCAGAGAATCTCATCAAGGTACAAAGCAAGCTACTGAGCAGCTCAAAAGTTTATTCCAAGAGCTAGAAAACGATGACTTGCTGACCATTGGTCGCGCATTCTCACAATTTCTCAACTTAGCTAATATTGCCGAGCAAGAATTTAATAGCATCACCACTGAAGATGACCCTGTCAGTGTGCTGTTTAGTCATCTTGAATCGGCTGATATTGAACAGGACAAGTTTGCATCCGCCTTTGAGCAACTTAAAATTGATTTGGTCCTAACGGCGCACCCCACAGAGGTGACACGTCGCACCCTTATTCATAAACACAGCGAGTTGGCGCGCTGTCTTCGCAAAATGCATCAAAGTTACTTGTCAGCACAAGAGCGTGAGGAGGTTGAAACCCGCATCGCTGATTTAATCAGCCAAGCGTGGCATACCGAGGAAATTCGTACCATCCGCCCTACTCCTGTGGATGAGGCTCGTTGGGGTTTTTCAGTAATTGAAAACTCCTTGTGGGACGCGGTTCCTGCCTTTATTCGCTCGCTGGACGCCAAGGTACAACAGCAATTTAATCTATCCTTACCGATTGATGCATCACCAGTGCAATTTAGTTCGTGGATGGGTGGGGATCGTGATGGTAATCCGAATGTGACATCAGAAGTGACCCAACAGGTATTACTACTGGCGCGCAAATGCGCTGCGAGACTATTTGCTAAGGATATCGACCGCTTGCAGGTTGAGTTGTCAATGTCTGACTGTGATCAGGCGTTTCGAGATAAAGTAGGTCAAGATGCCCGCGAACCCTACAGAGCCTTGTTAAGACCACTGCTAAATCGTTTGCGGGCCACCCAAGAAGGAATCGGCGAACATCTTGCTCATAAACCGGTGGATTCATCGTCATGGATAAGCTGTCAGGAAGATTTACTTGAACCCTTGCTCGATTGTTATCGTTCACTGCATGCCTGCGGTATGCAAAAGATTGCAGATGGCATGCTGTTGGATTCAATCCGTCGTGTGCACTGCTTTGGCGTACATTTGCTAAAGCTTGATATTCGTCAAGATTCTGAACGCCACGCTGACGTATTTGGCGAGCTAACTCGCTATTTCGGAATGGGTGATTACAGTAATTGGAATGAGCAAGATAAACAGGCTTTTTTGCTGCGTGAATTAGGCTCCAAAAGACCATTAATACCTTCTAATTGGCAACCGTCTGCAGATGTGCAAGAAGTCTTGGATACCTGCAAAGTCATCTCACAAAATAGTCAGCAAGGTTTTGGCATTTATATCATTTCTATGGCGAGCCAACCGTCCGATGTATTGGCCGTGCAACTGCTGTTGAAGGAATCCCAAGTCGATTGGCCTATGCCGGTCGCGCCGCTGTTTGAAACCCTAGACGACTTAAACAACGCACCAAAGGTGATGCGCGAACTCTTTAATATTGATTGGTATCGTGGATATATTCAAGGTACCCAATTTGTCATGATCGGTTATTCAGATTCGGCCAAAGATGCAGGGGCATTAGCCGCTGGTTGGGCACAATATGAGTCTCAAGAATCTTTGGTCCAATTAGCCGAAGAGTACAATACCAAATTGACTCTTTTTCATGGTCGCGGCGGCACCATTGGGCGAGGCGGACTGCCCGCTCACGCGGCGATTCATTCCCAACCACCTGGCTCACTCAGTGGCGGTTTCAGAGTCACCGAACAAGGTGAGACTATTCGTTACAAATTTGGTATGGCTGAATTGGCTAAGAACAGCCTTGGGATCTATGCAAGTGCAATTCTTGAAGCCATATTATTTCCCCCCCCAAAACCTAAGCAAGATTGGCGCGATGCTATCACTTTGATGGCTGAAGCCGGCAGAGATAATTATCGTCAAACTGTGCGCCATGATGAAAATTTTGTGCCCTATTTTAGAGTCGCAACCCCTGAGCAAGAATTAGGTAAATTACCCTTAGGTAGTCGTCCTGCCAAGCGTAAACCCACTGGTGGGATCGAGAGTCTTCGTGCCATACCCTGGATTTTCGCTTGGGCGCAAACCCGTTTAGTCTTGCCCTCATGGTTGGGCGTGATGAAAGCCGTACAAAGTGCCCAGCAAGCCGGTCATCAAGAAGTAATCGATGACATGTTACAAAACTGGCCATTCTTTCACTCCCGCTTGTCTATGCTCGACATGGTGTTTAACAAAGCAGATGCCCGTATCAGCGAAGAGTATGATCATCGACTTGTTCCTGAGCAATTGCAGCACTTTGGTGAGTCGTTGCGTGAGGAGTTAGCCGACAGCATAGAATTACTCATGTCGCTGTTGAAGCAACAAAGTGTAATGGAGTCAGATCCAAAAGGTAAAGAATCCATGAGTATTCGCGCTGGATATTTGCAACCCCTGCACTTTCTGCAAATCGAACTGCTCAGCCGTATTCGTAAATTATCTGATGAGCAACATGATGCAACTTTAGAACGGGCGATGATGGTTGCGATTACCGGAATTGCCGTAGGAATGCGTAATACAGGTTAAAAAATAATGCTATAATGTTCACATGGGTCGACTAGGATTTGCTGGTCGGCCCACTCAAAATATTAACGTTTAGTAGGTTTAGTAGTAATGAAATTCCCCGGTCATGGACAACTAAGTGCCATTTGTGAAAACAATATATTAGTTATCGAAGGCACAGGTCCGTGGAATATCGAAATGCTCAGTTCAACGGATGAAGAAGCTACAAAAATGCTACAGGAGCTCTATTTGCAGCCCTGGGCAGTGTTAGCTATTATGCACGGCAACAGTACGTTTTTGCCCGATGCGGCCAAAAAACTGCAACAAATTATACGCCAAGAGAAAACCCATAATAGAGTTGCTACTGCTATTATTGTCACCTATACGGCTCACCCTTCATTCAGTAAGGCACATCTTGCCAGCATATATCAGCTAGCGGGCGAGACCTTTGAATTTTTCACCAACAAAGAAGCCGCGATGGATTGGCTTACACGACAACTGTGCTCCCCCGAAAACAAAAAAACCAGCTGAGTAAAAACTGCAACTGGTTTATTTTAAATTTATTGTTTAGCTAAGATTAGCCATTTACAAACTTCACACCTAGTTCAATATCACCACGCAAGCCTTCAAGCATAGATTCTTTTGCTTTTTGCTCAAAATCACTTAGCTCTCCATAAGGTAGAATTTCTTCTACACCGTTAGGACCTAATCGAACAGGATGTGAGAAGAAAGCGGCATCAGCACTATTGGTTTCAACATAAGTGTACTCTACTACGTTGTCACCTTTCATTGCTGCGACTAAAGATAAACAGAATCGTGCTGCTGCCTGTCCCATAGAAAGCGTTGCAGACCCGCCGCCGGCTTTCGCTTCAACCACTTCAGTACCCGCGTTTTGAATACGGTGAGTAAGGCTTGCCACTTCTTCATCACTGAAAGATACACCTTCAACCTGAGAAAGAAGAGGAAGAATCGTGGTGCCTGAGTGACCGCCGATAACCGGGACATGCACACTTGCTGTGTTCAAGCCTTTAAGTTCAGCAACAAATGTTTCCGCGCGGATCACATCAAGGGTAGTCACACCAAACAATTTGTTTTTATTGTAAACGCCTTTTGCCTTCAATGTTTCAGCAGCAATTGCAACTGTAGTATTAACTGGGTTGGTAATAATACAAGTACAAGCTTCAGGGCAATTATCTGCGATACCTTCAACCAGATTCTTAACAATGCCAGCATTGATATTGAATAAGTCAGAACGATCCATACCAGGCTTACGGGGAACGCCTGCAGGAATCAATACGATGTCAGAACCGTTTAACGCTTGCGCTAAGTCATCTTTGCCAAAACCTTCAACTTTAACGTCGGTAGGAATATGACTAAGGTCAACGGCAACGCCTGGAACGACAGGGGCAACATCATATAATGCTAATTCAGATCCTGCTGGTAACTGGGTTTTTAATAATAGAGAAAGGGCCTGACCTATACCGCCTGCAGCACCTAATACCGTTACTTTCATAGTTGTCTCCTGTGGGAACGTTAAGAATGACGGCAAACACTAATGCAAGCCATCAAAAAATACAATTTATACCTAATAAAAAGGCTATATATGGGCACTATACTCAGTATTCAACATAATGATTAAGTCCTAATTAAATCAGCTTATAACAAGCTGGTTTAAAAACAGCGAAATCAATAAGGCACTTCGTGCTTTCGACACCCATAAGATTGTGTCAAACTATAGCAGCTAAATATGAGGGTGGCATGTCAAATAATAAACAAGAAGAATTAATCAAAGCATTTAAAGATATTTTAAAAGCAGAAAGCTTTGGTTCCCAAGGGGGCATCGTAGACGCTCTCAAACAGCAAAACTTTGGTAGCATTAGTCAATCTAAAGTCTCTAGGATGCTCAGTAAATTTGGCGCTGTACGGACTCGCAACGCACGTGGCGATATGGTTTATTGTTTGCCACCAGAGATGGGCATGCCAACCGCTAAAAGTCCCCTTAGGCAGTTGGTACTCGATGTGGTGCACAATAATGTTATGGTTATTATCCGCACCAGTCCTGGCGCTGCTCAGTTGATTGCTAGATTGCTTGACTCATTGAGCCAAAAAGATGGGGTATTGGGCACCATAGCAGGAGACGATACGATTTTCATTGCCCCTGCTGATGTTAGCAATATCGAAGATACCCTACAAAGAGTAGTAGCCTTGTTCGACAACGTATAACTATCACAAAATGAACCGCTGGAGTTAATTCACTCCAGCACCTTAACGTCTGCCCACACAAGTCGATGATCCGAAGATGATTGTCGATCTTTAATCAAGTTGTAATCTGCACTGTTTGTACCCGGCCAGAATATCCCTGCATCCACCGCCTTCAACCCCGCTTTAGAAGGCAGCACATAATCTACCTGTAAACCCCATTGCGCAGTATGCAGGCTTGCAAACGGATTTTCAGGCCGCAGTAACTGACCGGACTGATTGACTGGCATAGAGTACTGCGCAACAGCAGAGTGCTGTAGTAAAGCTTTTATGCTTGAGCCAAATCTATCCCCTTCATGCTCAGAAGCATTTAAATCGCCTAACAGCACAAATCGACTACCCCTAAATCCACCTCGCTTACCTTGGTCATCGTAAATATACTCTGCACGCTTAGCAGCCGATAAATAATCGACCCAAAAACGGATCTCATCATGGTTACGTTTACCATTGCGATTTTCAGGCCCGTCAAAGACTGGCGGTGTGGGATGGCTGGCGAGTATGTGTAAAACTTGGCCATTGATATTAATCGGCACATCCCAGTGGGATTTCGAGGATAGACGCATTACTTGCTTTGCAGCTTCGCTATACCATGGCGTTCCATCAGCGGCCTTAATACTAGGCAGTAGACCCTCAGGCATATCTTTCCATAAGAAGTACAGGAAAGTTCTTACTTGCTTATCATCTATAGGGAATTTGCTTAGTAGTAGCATACCGTATTGACCAGGATATTGACCATAGCCAAAGGCATCTTGACCTGCTGACTCAACCTTTGCATCATGATTTAAGTCTTGACCACTAGGTACACCGGTATTAACCGCTGCCGTATAATAATACCGATAGTCAATCGCTTGTGCCTCGCCTTGGGAGACATTCAGGTAATTACGGATAAAGGCTAACACGCCCTTGTTAGCGTCAGGTATATAATCAAACTCGTTGAGCAGCAGTATATCCGGTCGCACCCGCTGAATAATTTGCGCAATATTTTTAATCTGTTGATGCTTACCGCTAGCTAATTGCTTTGTCAGCGCTAGCGGGTCAAGGGTTTGTCCTGTTTCAACATAATTACCCGCCTCCATGCTGACATTAAAGGTAGCAACTCGGATTGTTTCAGCCTGGCTTGATGTCATAGTAATTAGTAGTCCCAAGCTAATCAGTAAATATTTTTTCATGGTGATCTCCCATAAAAAAAGCCGGTCACTAGGACCGGCTTTGTCATTCTAATCAAACATTAGAAGTTATATTTAACACCTAAACGTACTTCCCAAAGTGAACCTGTAGCAAATGCAGATTCATTGGCAACATTAGGGTTAACGTCTGAGTAGGTATAAGTACCGTCATCGTTCAGTTCAGCTTCAACAACAGATGCTGTGTTGAAAGGACCGCGACGTTGGATTCCCCAATCACTGTTTAACATATTCCCTAGGTTCTTGATAACTAGGAATGCGTTAGCATTGTGACCGTCGAAGAAACCAGGAAGGTCCTGATCGATTCTGAAATCGACACGTGTCGCCCAGCTAGATGTAGCTGAGTTTCTTGGTACGATTTGTCCTCGGTAACCTTCTAAACCAGCACTTGCTATAAAGGCATCAAAATCTTGCTGAACAGCAGCAGATTCAAAAGTCACTTTAGAGCCGTACTCATCCATAGTTGGTACATATAACAATGAACGGTAATCCGCTAAGTCAGTACCAGCTTGGAAATTATCAAAGGAGTAAGAGAAGTTACGACCTGCTTTACGGTTAGCAAACATTGAGAAACGTGTTTTATAGCCGTCAACAAACTCAGCTGAATAACGTAAGCTAAGTGTAAAGTTGTGCGGGATCTCGTAGTTTGAAGTACCAACACCAGGATCATTCTGATCAGATACAGCAATATTGGTGAAGTTAGAGTAAGCAACAGAACTTGTCATAGGGTTGTAATCCTCTGACTCGTTGTATGCATAACCAAACTGAACGTCTAGACCGAAATCATACTCTTTTTTCACAGCGAAAGAGATTGTAGTTGAACTACCATCTGCTTTTGCATTGGTAAGCATCAAGTCACTGTAACGAGAGTTACGAGTTACTTCATCAGCGCCCAAAGTGCGTTTTTCATAAATTGGACGACCATCGATAGTAACATCACCAGTTTGTTGAATACTCAAATCAACAATAGTTGCAGAGTCTTGTTTCTTGGCATGCAAGAAATCAACAGAGAAGATATATTCATCTTCAGTGCTATAAGTCACACCAGCGTTATATTTCCACTCTGAAGGCATTTCAAAGTTAGGATCTACGGCATTGGTAGAAGGCTCTGAACCAGCAGAAGGATTGTTTGCAGTCACCTGATCAACCATCGCTTGGATTGGATCATAGATTGCGTTGCCTGCACCAGACTTAACTGCATCTAGAATATTGATATCGCCACGATAGGTATCAATGTTGGTTACACCATCATTCGAGTAGCTGTTAGAAAGCCAAACGTTAGGGTTACCACCAGAGTACAGACCGAATCCACCGCGGAATTCTAAGTTATCCGCTGCAGACCAGTTGAAACCAAAGCGTGGTTGAAGCAAGTCTTTACCATCAAAGGTAGCTTGATTAGAGAAGCCGTAACGGTCTTCAAACAAAGCGTTGTATTTTGGCTTATCACTGCTAGTGATCCAGTCATAACGCAAACCATACATTAGTGTTAGGTCATCAATTACCCACTCATCTTGAACATATGCTGCATGAGTTGAATAAGAGAAAGTCGCTGCAGCATCTATAGGATTGTTGGTGCCAGCAGAGTTGTTATAGTAAACATCATCAGCAATACCGGCTTCGAAATCGTCTAAGCCTGAAGTACCTGAACTTGAGTTACGGTTTCTGTCGCCACCAAAACGGTATTCACCGATAGTGTGCTGCATAAACAAGTTATAGATATCTAGGTTTTCGTTTTCATAGCCACCGGTGATGGTGTGTTCGTCTAGGTAATAAGTACCAGCGATTTTAAGTGTAGTATTTTCCCAATCAAGATCATTTGATTGTCTAGAGTCATCCGGACCTAGGAAAATAGTACCGCCACCAGAAAGTGAGCTGATTTGTACTTCACCAAAGCCACTAGCGGCATCCGTAGATTCTTGAGTGTTGTCCAGTTTCGTGCGGCCAATACGAACTTCTGTTGAGAAGTTGTCTGTCCAATCTGAATAAACAGATGCAACGATTGAATCTAGTTGTGCACCTTTCTTATAGAAGTGATTAGAAAGGGTTAAATTGCTGCTTCTATCATCTGACTGGTCAATTAAGAAACCATCGTTGTAGTTATAAACTAAAGACGCACGATGATCTTCATTGATGTTCCAATCAAGTTTAATTAGTAGCTTTTCATCTTCTACTGGTGCAGAAGCTGGCATACCGCCTGCATCATAATTATACACGTCACGAGCGATTTGAATCGCACGATTGACTTCATCCATAGATACGGCACCACCAGTTACAGCGGCATAGTCAAAGATTTGTGCACCTTCAAGCTTCTCGTAAGAAACGAAACCAAACAAAGTATCTTCTAGTAATGGGAAGCCAACGTTAAAACCGTAACGCTTAACTGTGTAATCTCCACGATCAACAGTATCATCACCAATTTTGTCACCCGATAATGAATCGCTAGTATAATCGAAGAACACGCCACCGTGGATTTCGTTAGTACCAGATTTGGTTACTGCGTTTACGTTACAACCAGTAAAACCACCGTATTGGACGTCAAAAGGAGCAATTTCAACCGCTACTTGATCAATGGCATCAAAAGAGAATGGCATTCTAGTAGTTGGGTAACCGTTAGCGTTCAAACCAAAGCTGTCGTTCATGCGAACGCCATCAACCGTCAAACTACTGAAACGTGGGTGGCTACCGCCACAGATGATAGATTCATCACCATTGTCTTCAGAGATGCTGATTCTTGGGTCTAGACGAACGATATCTTTAATATCACGGTCTGCAGAAGGAAGGGTTTCAAGATCAGCAAGGCTGAAAGTTGTACCCGGACCAATTTGACCAAAATCGTAGCTACTTACTTGTGCCGCTGTTACTGCGATACGTTCAATATTTTGCTGAGAGTTAAGTGCAAGCTCAAAAGGTAGTGTTTCACCTAGGGTAAGGAAAACATTGTCTACTGTTGCATCTTCGAATTTATCAGAGTCAACTGTTACAGTGTATGGTCCACCAACTCGCAAACCTTTTGCACTAAACTGACCGGCTGCATTCACAACAACAGTTTTAACTGTACCAGATGGTACGTGTTTGATGGTTAATACGGTACCTACCGCAGCGTCCCCTGTAGGACCTGTGATTTTACCTGCGATACTAGATGAAGTCTCCTGAGCCATTGCCGCAGTAGACATGCCAACAGACATAGCAACTGCAATCGCAATACGATTCAGTTTGGTTTTTTTAAACATTGTGTGTTTCCTAAGTAGAGTGTGTTCGTTTCTGTCTAGCCAAAATCAGTAGCAGTCTTATAGCGCTGCTTCGTATTCTTGGATACCGATAACTGAAAACAGATTGTAGCAGCTCAATTATTACACTTTTATGACCACAGTGTCAGCAAGAATATTATTTCTTTCATTTAACACCCAGGTCACGCCGTTGTAACGTTTCATTTACTTTCTTGACCAGTTGGTCTTACATCTGTTGCTCAGCTTGCAGTAAAATCCTGACTAAACAGTCATATAGATACCTGACCAAGCAGTCAAGGTCAAATTTTATTCTTTTTTACAGCTATTTTAGTAATAAATTTGTGCTTTAAGACTGACTTTTTTGGTCATGACTGGTATCTTTCACCAAGTTTAATTTTGCTTCAGGGTCGAAATGTCTTCTCCATTAATAATTGCTATCGCAGGTGCTTCCGGCTCTGGTAAATCGCTATTCACTGAAAACTTGCTAAAAGAGTTCGCTCAAACGGGCCGCCCCGTGCAAATTTTGCGCGAAGACCATTACTATCGCGCTCAAGATCACCTCCCCATGCAGGAGCGTGAAAAAAACAACTACGACCATCCTAAAGCATTTGAGCATGAATTGTTGGTCGACCACCTCAAAGCCTTGAAAGCGGGAAAATCAATTGAGTATCCAACCTATTGCTATAAAACCCATACTCGATTGCAACAAAGAGAAATCTTACACTCTGCCCCTGTGATCATCGTTGAAGGTATAATGCTGCTGGCTAGCCCTGAGTTAGAGCCCCTTTATAATGTGAAGATCTTTGTTGATACACCTTTAGATATATGTCTGCTGCGTCGCATCATGCGGGATATAGCCGAACGGGGCAGAACATTAGAATCTGTAGCCCATCAATACGAAACCACTGTCAAACCTATGTATCACCAGTTTATCGCACCAAGCCGCTTTACCGCTGATGTTATTGTTACTCAAGGCGGGGAAAATTATATTGCCTTGGATGTTATCAAATCTCATATCCAACAAGCACTAGACAAAAATAATAATTAAATGACCCTTAAATAAAAAATAATAAGAAGAAGGAAATCACATGATAAGTGTTCTTGGCATAGTTGTTTTAATTGCCATCGCATTTGGGCTATCTGCCCATCGCAAATCAATTAATTGGCGAACCGTTGGTGGTGCATTTGGCATTCAAGCAACGATCGGGGCCTTTATTTTATACGTCCCCGCGGGCAAAGAAGCATTACTTTTCATGTCAAATGGTGTGACTGCCATTCTGGACTATGGTCAAGCGGGTGTGAATTTCCTGTTTGGTCCTCTTGGTGATAAATCCCTCGGCTTCATCTTCGCGTTTAACGTATTACCCGCGATTATTTTCTTCTCATCTTTAATTGCGGTGCTGTATCACATCGGTGTTATGAGTTGGGTTATTCGCCTCATCGGCGGTGCACTGCAACTTGCGTTAAAAACCAGCCGTCCCGAATCTATGTCAGCTGCGGCCAATATCTTCGTCGGCCAGACAGAAGCACCATTAGTAGTGAAACCCTTTATTCCACAAATGAGCCGCTCTGAATTATTTGCCATTATGGTGGGTGGACTTGCATCAGTGGCAGGCGCTGCCATGGTGGGATACGCCCAACTTGGGGTGGACATTAAATTTTTATTAGCAGCAAGTTTCATGGCTGCTCCAGGTGGGCTATTAATGGCCAAAATAATCATGCCTGAAACAGAGTCGGTTAAAAACGAACTGGAAGAACTAAAAGGCGATGATAACGACTATGCTAATATTTTTGATGCTGCCGCGACAGGAGCCGCATCAGGCATGAAATTGGCCGTAAATGTAGGTGCCATGTTATTAGCTTTTATTGCACTGATCGCCATTCTTAATGGGATCATTGGCGGCATAGGCGGTTTGTTTGGTCACGATGAGTTAAGCTTCCAATTGATCCTCGGTTACCTATTTCAACCATTAGCTTGGGTGTTAGGTGTGCCATGGGAAGAAGCCAATCTGGCTGGAAGTTTCATTGGTCAAAAAATGGTGGTAAACGAATTTGTTGCCTACCTTGATTTTGTGAAATATCAAGCCGATATGTCGATCAAATCCCAAGCAATAATCACCTTCGCATTATGTGGTTTTGCTAACTTCTCATCAATTGCCATTTTGATGGGTGGCATCGGAGCATTGGCTCCCACTAGACGGAAAGAAATTGCACAATTAGGCTTAAGAGCTGTTATTGCCGCAACCTTGTCTAATTTAATGAGTGCCGCTTTAGCCGGTTTGTTTATATCACTTTAAGTTAGTTAAGTATTGATACAGATCAGCGCAAGATTGCCTTTATACTGGCAATCTTTGGCTGACAATTAGAATAGTGAGCTTCGGTTTGAACAATTTGACTTCAGCCAAGCTAAAGCGTTATATGAGGAATTACAATGAAACTAGAAGCCGTTGATTATACTGCAGAAAATGCAGATAAACTGTTTGTAGAGTCTCTACATAAAACCGGATTCGGTGTATTGAAAAATCATCCGATTCAACAATCATCTGTGTTATCCATATACAATAATTGGCAGACTTTTTTTGATTCAGAAGATAAAGAACAGTACTTGTATGACAAAGAGACCCAAGATGGTTTCTTCCCTACACGTGTTTCTGAAACTGCTAAAGGCTTTAAGAAACGCGATATAAAAGAATATTTTCACTATTATCCTTGGGGAAAATGCCCGCCCCAATTAAAACAAGAGATTGCAGCTTATTATCAAGCAGCCACAGAGTTGGCGGCTGAATTATTAGATTGGGTCGAAAAACACTCTCCACCTGAAGTGGCTGCCCTGTACAGTCAACCCCTTTCGAAGATGATCACCGAAAGTCAACAAATCTTACTGCGCATATTACACTATCCTCCACTGACGGGTAGCGAAGAAGTCGATGCCATTCGCGCCGCTGCCCATGAAGATATAAACTTGATCACCATTTTACCCGCCGCCAACGAACCTGGCCTACAAGTTAAGGGCACGGGTGACGATTGGATAGATGTCCCTAGTGACTTCGGCAATTTGATTATCAATATTGGTGACATGCTGCAAGAAGCTTCTGGCGGCTACTTCCCTTCTACCACTCACAGAGTTGTTAATCCGGATGGCGCAGACATGTCTAAATCACGAATATCTTTACCACTTTTTTTGCATCCTCGCCCAGACGTGGTGCTGTCAGAAAGACATACCGCAGATAGCTACTTGAAAGAACGTTTACGAGAGTTAGGGGTTATCTAGCTTAATTAGTTGTCTGTTATATAAAACAGGTTTGGGGGATATCCACAAACCTGTTTACTCCCTCCTTATAAGTTATCCAATAACTCTAATACATGCAGACTGGTTTCAACCGCAGTGGTAAAAAATTTTGCATCAACTTTATCCACCGTATCATTACTAGAGTGGTAGTAAGGGTGATCCAGCACTCCGATAAATAGGTTGGCGATACCAAGTTTAGCAAAAGCGCCATGATCACTGGCTTTACGCCAATTAGTCCGTTTAAAGCCTGCACTATTTCGTCTTTGGTTGCGGTGTTCTGAAACTAAACATAGTCCCGCTGAGGATATAGCCTCTTGCACTAGCGGTGCCAACTGGGGATAAGAACGGGCGCCAGAAATATACAGACGGTTATCAGACTTATTCTGCGACAGCATGTCCAAATTCAAATTATATTTAATCTTAGATAGCGAAACTGGGGGCTTTTGTAGGAACCCTTTGGCGCCATATAAACCTTTCTCCTCGGCATCTGTGGCGAGGAATATAATGGAGTGTTTAGGCTGCTCAGACATTTTTTTATCCGCTAATGCCAACATGGCTGACACACCGGAGGCGTTGTCATCAGCGCCGTTATATATATCACGGCCTTTTTTACCCAAATGATCATAATGGGCTGTTACCACAATGTATTGATCGGGAAAAACCGCCCCTTTTACCCAGCCCGCAACATTTACACCGTCAAATTCGGTCCATCCATGTTTATAGGTAAAAGGTAATAAGTAGTCCAGTTCACTAATAACACCGGCCAAACCTGCATTCGCATAACGCTGTTGAATATACTCGCGAGCAAGCAATGCTCCTTTGGTTTGACTTTTCCTTCCCTGCATTTTGTCCGATGCAAGTGTTGAAAAGTCGCTCCATAGTTGCTCAGCGTTGACCCTTTGATTCAACTTGTATTGACTACAGATAGGATCAGCTTTGCTCACGTCAACATATAGGCAGAGAAAAGCCGCACAAAGATACGGAGTAAGGTTAAATGTTTTTATCATTGTGGCTACTGAGTAAATCGAGCTTTCCTTGATAGCGCATTTGATCTTGGTCATTTCTAGAGCGGTCACGGGCACGCTTAAAGTACATTTGACTACGATTTATATCGCCTAATTGGTAATAAGTCTTGGCCAATCCAAAATATATTTCATGTTTGCTTTTGTCCAACCTCAGCGCATCACGATAATGTTTCAGGGCTAGGTCAAGATTGCCATTGTCCAACTCCTGTTCCCCTAAAATATAATGGTAAAACGGATTGGCTCCACGCAAACGTTCCAATCTAGCATTGATGGCCTGAGCTTCTTGGGTTCGTCCGGTGTAATCGTATAAAAACGCCAAGTTTTCCCAAGCGGTTAAATTTCCCGGTTGCAGTTCAATAGCGTGATTGTATGAGTTTTGCGCGTCATCATAATACCCTGACAGACGGTATAAAATACCCAAGTTCACCCAAGTGGACTCGAATTTGGGTGCAATCTCTGCTGCGTGCTTAAAGTAAGCATAGGCTTTGGTGTGGTTACCTGAGAGTAATGCATCAGCCCCTTTGTTGTTGTAAAACATGGCGATAACCATCTCTTTACCAACAAATTGCTTAGGAAATTTCTTACGATTACTTTGCGGATCAAAATCGACTTCATAGCCATCGGCAAGCAAATGGATAATACCGTTTCGGTCTCGTGGGGATATCTGCAAATTAATGTGCCCATTAAGCAGACTGTAGCCCTCACGGCGTGTCCAGTATTCAGGGATCTGTATATCTTGGAAGCGCACACTAAAACCGGCTTCTTTAGCCAGAGCATAAGTCATAATGGACATCGATAAACAATTTGCAGCTCTATTTTTAAATGTCTGAGTTGCGGTGGTATTGGCACTGCCCATATACAAGAGATTAAATTCTGAGCGGTCAAAAATTTTACTTATCAGGGTTTCCATTCGGTCAACGGGATCTTGGATTTTACCGACACTATGTCGAACAAAGTCTATGGCTTCCTGATCCAGCCCGAAAATTTGCTGTTCAGTTTCGATATTGATCTCTTTGTATTGGGGGTATGCCTGATCATTAAGAAGTGAATCACTTTGTTGAGTTATTGGGTTCGAGGCGGTTTGACACCCTAACAAGGCGCTAAGTATGATGAAGAATAGTGGGATTGACTTCATAAACATCTCCTAATGCATACTATAAACATAGTAGCCTTAGGTTGATTTTTCCAGCCACTTCGCCCCCAAATCTAGTAGTTTCACCCCAAAAACCTCATATTTAAGCGAAATATCTAATTGGCTTTGAATCCGTTTGATCCCGTTTAGCTTTTACTCAACTTAGGTAATAGCAATTTGGCTAACCCATGTGTGGGTTGCCAGCAAGGTTTAGCAGATTGACTAGACTGCACTTCACCGAAACTCACAGGATTGCCAGTCAGAGGATGTCTGCTCTTGCAATTATAGCTAGTCACAAGTGACTCTGCTTATCAAAAATGTATGCCTAATGGTTCAAATTGCAGTGTTTAGCGTTATGGGTCTGACGTTGTCAATATGGCTATCTTGTTCGGCCGCCGAACAGATCTGCGGATTGCTTTTACACAGCTTCAGCATAGTCGCCTTGGTGTTATTTTTTGTATTACTAACAATTATTTGCTTTAAATGCTGACGCAGCCAAGCTAAACCCTCATCTCGGTCTTGGCGCTTGTGCCATATCATCGAAATTTGATTGGGTGGAATATCTATAGGTGGGCGGGTGGCCGCAATTTTCTCATCCAAGATGGCTTCATAAACTGCAGCTGTAGGCACCACACAAATCAAATTGCTATTTTGGACTAATTTGGCCACCGAAGAGAAGTGGTTCACCGTCAGTGCCACTCTGCGCGATAACCCATGTTGCATCAATACTTGATCTGTGACACCAGTGGTGTCACCAGACAATGAGACTAGCAGATGGTCGGCGTTGGCAAACTCATGCAAACCCAATTTTTGTTTAGCCAGAGGGTGACCCAAGCGCATTACACACAAAAAGCTAGGGGTGAATAGGAACTCTGAACGAAAGGTCGATGACGTCCCGCTAGCGTCACCAATCACTAAGTCAACTTCAGCATCATCCAACACCTTATCCGCATTCACAATAGTATATGGAATAGCATGAATATTAATATGCGGCGCTTCCTGTTCAATAATTTTCCGCAAATGCGCCCACGCGGTATCCGCTACAATATCGGCACTGGCAATGCGAAATGTGCGTCTGGCCGTGGCCGGGTCAAACACTTTTGGGTCCACGGCATCTGACAAGCTACTGAGTGGCAACTTAATTTTTTCCCACAAATTTTGCGCATAGATAGTGGGCTGAATGTTGCGTCCGTCTTTTACAAACACTTCATCTTTCCATGCCGTGCGCATCCGGCTAACAGAATTCGACACCGCAGGCTGTGTCATAGACAGCCTATCCGCTGCTCGGGTGATGGATTTTTCAGTCATGATGGCATCAAACACCATCAATAAATTCAGATCTTGCGGGCGCATAGGCTCTCCACGTGGAGGACTCCAATACATCACATAAATAAATGTATTCGATACAATTTAATAATTATTTTTATTTATTGTAGTCACGGATAATGCAATCCGTCAAATAGATTAGTTGAGGAGCTAAGAAGATGAAATCACTCACCACACATGTCAGTAGTAATAATATATTCGGTCTGGCCGCCGCTGCGGCTATGTTTGTGCTTAGCGCTTGTGCACCAGCCGAGCAAGCCAATACTCAATCCCAATTTTCAGCACCACAGGTCACAGTTGCTGAAGTATTAAGCCAGCGCTTAACCGAGACAGACGAATTTAGTGGCAGATTACAAGCTCCCCAAACCGTTCAGTTACGGCCTCGTGTATCTGGTTACATCGATTTTATTAATTTTGCTGAGGGCAGTATGGTCAAAGCTGGCCAGCCGCTATTTTTTATTGATAACGGCCCATATAAAGCGGAAGTGAAGCACTTAAAAGCCACTCTTGCCAGTGCTGAAAGCACCCTTAATCTGGCCCAAAAAGAGTATCAACGGGCGAAAAACCTGCTTAGTCAGAATGCCATTTCAATTGAGGTAGTTGAAAACAGATCAGCGACTGAGCAGCAAGCACAGGCCAATGTAGATTCAGCTAAGGCGCAGTTGGATATTGCCAAATTAAATCTGAGTTACACACGAGTAGAAGCTCCCATTTCCGGTCGTGTCTCTCATGCTATCGTCACCAAAGGCAACTATGTGAATGCTGGGCAAACCCTGCTAACTACCTTAGTGTCGACACAAGAAGTGTATGCCTATTTCGATGTGGATGAGCAAACGTATTTGAAATATCGGGCCCTGTCCAAAAGTGGCAGCCGCCCCGATGCTGCTGATTCACACAACCCTGTATATATGGCTCTGGCTTCAGGCGATGATTATGCCTATGAGGGTGAGATTGATTTTATTGATAACGCGGTTAATCCAGACACTGGCACCATTCGCGGTCGCGCTGTGTTCAATAACGCCGATGGAAGTTTGATCCCAGGATTATTTGCGCGGCTAAAACTATTTGCTAGCGAATCTTATCAAGGGATTTTGATTGATGATAAAGCGATTTCTACGGATTTGAGCAATAAATATGTACTAGTGATTGATCAACAGAACGTTGCTCAATACCGCAATGTAGTCCTAGGCGAAAAATTGAATGGCCTGAGGATCATCAAATCTGGTTTGCAAGCTGGTGAAAAAATTGTGGTGAAGGGGTTACAGCGGGTCCGTCCTGGTAGTCAGATATCACCAGAGACTGTCAGCATGGCACCCTCTGCGGTTCTTGAGCAATTAAACGCTCAACAGTTACGTGTAGACGAAGCTCGTACACCAAATAGCTTAGCTAAAACCAGCATTAGTTATCCCCCTACTACTGCCATTCCAGTTGGAAGGTAACATGAATTTTTCGCAATTTTTTATTCGTCGCCCTATTTTTGCAGGGGTGCTGTCGATTTTAATCTTTATCGCTGGTGCTCTAGCGGTATGGCAATTGCCCATAACTGAGTACCCAGAAGTGGTTCCCCCCACAGTAGTGGTCACCGCGAGTTATCCTGGAGCTAATCCTAAAGTCATAGCTGATACAGTTGCTGGTCCTTTGGAGCAAGAAATTCAGGGCACCGAAAACATGTTATATATGTCATCACAGGCTACCTCTGATGGACGTATGACCTTAACCATCACCTTTGCAATTGGCTCCGATGTGGATAAATCGCAAACGCTAGTGCAAAACCGAGTAAACCGTGCGCTACCTAGATTACCAGCGGTGGTGCAAAAACTTGGCGTAGTAACCCAAAAGTCATCTCCAGATTTGACTATGGTGGTACATTTAACCTCGCCTAACAATGATTACGATACCTTGTATCTGTCTAATTATGCACAGCTAAATGTGAAAGACCAACTCAATGCTATAGAGGGAGTGGGTGATGTACGGATCTTTGGTGCTGGCGAATACAGTATGCGTGTATGGTTAGACCCAGAAAAAGTAGCCGCGTTGAATTTGAGTACTTCTGACGTCGTCAATGCTATTCGCGAGCAAAATCAACAAGCGGCTGCAGGTAGTTTGGGAGCTCAACCCACAGGTGCGAGTGATTTTCAGTTCTTGATCAATGTCAAAGGGCGCTTAAACAGCGAAGAAGAGTTCAGAAATATCATTGTTAAAGTGGGCGATTCCGGCCAGGTTACTCGTTTAAATGACCTAGCTAAAGTTGAATTGGGCTCAAATTCATATGCGTTGCGCTCGCTACTAAACAACGAACAAGCAGTCGCTATGCCAATCTTTCAGGCTCCTGGTTCTAATGCAATTGATATTTCGGACAATGTGCGCCGTAAAATGGCCGAGCTTCAACAAACCTTCCCCCAAGGCGTAAGCTATGAAATTGCCTACGACCCTACAGTATTTGTGCGAGGCTCCATTGATGCGGTGATCACCACCCTACTCGAAGCCATCTTACTTGTGGTTATTGTGATCATACTATTTTTACAAACGTGGCGAGCGTCGATAATCCCTTTAGTGGCTGTCCCAGTCTCTCTAGTAGGGACATTTGCGGTGATGCATTTACTTGGCTTTTCGCTAAATGCCCTGTCTCTTTTCGGTCTAGTACTGGCGATTGGGATTGTAGTTGATGACGCAATTGTAGTGGTCGAAAATGTCGAACGAAATATAGAGCAGGGCCTCGCCCCTCTTGCTGCTACCCAAAAAGCAATGAAAGAGGTAACTGGCCCAATCATAGCCACAACCTTAGTCTTAGCTGCGGTTTTTATTCCCACTGCGTTTATGTCAGGCCTAACCGGACAGTTTTACAAGCAGTTTGCACTTACTATCACCATATCTACATTTATATCAGCATTCAACTCATTAACTCTTAGCCCTGCTTTGGCCGCAATACTGCTTAAAGACAAATCACAAGCGAAAGATTGGTTAACTCGTCTGATGGATAAACTCTTCGGTTATTGGCTGTTCAAGCCTTTCAATCGAGTCTTTGCTCGAGGCGAAAAAGTCTACAGTTTTACAGTCAAAAAAGTGGTACGTTCCAGTGCTATTATGATGGTACTTTATGTGGGTCTATTGGCTTTAACTTACGGTCAATTTGCCAGCACACCAACAGGCTATGTGCCCAGCCAAGACAAACAGTATTTAGTCTCTTTTGCACAGTTGCCTGATGCATCTTCATTAGATCGCACCGAAGAGGTCATTCGAGAGATGTCCCGAATTGCGCTGGAACATCCAGGTGTGGCATCTGCCGTGGCGTTTCCTGGATTGAACATCAATGGGTTTACTAACAGCCCATCCAGCGGCATCATTTTCGTGACGCTTGAAGATTTCGAGCAGCGTAATACTGACAACTTATCGGCAAATGCTATCGCCGCAGATTTAGGCCAGAAATTTTCAGTTATTCAAGATGCCTTCATTTCAATCTTTCCACCACCTCCAGTCCAGGGCTTGGGCACCATTGGTGGCTTCAAGTTGCAAATCCAAGACAAAGCTAACCTTGGTTATGAAGCCCTATATGAAGTTACCCAGCAAGTTACTCAAAAGGCATGGGCAACCCCAGAACTAGCGGGCGTATTTTCCAGCTACCAGGTGAATGTTCCTCAGTTAGATGTGCAAATTGACCGGGAAAAAGCCAAAATGCAAGGGGTTTCCATCAGCGAAATATTCCAAACCATGCAGGTTTATCTTGGCTCCTTGTATGTTAATGATTTCAATCAGTTTGGTCGGACATATCAGGTAAACGTGCAAGCTATAGATACCTTTCGGCAAGAGCCTGAACAAGTCACTCAATTAAAAGTGCGAAATGCCCAAGGAAAGATGATCCCATTAGGTTCCTTCGTCACCGTTGAATTTGTCGCCGGCCCCGATAGAGTGATGCATTACAATGGCTTTAAAACTGCAGAAATTAATGCTGCACCGGGGCAAGGTTACAGCACAGGTGAGGCACAAACAGCCATTGAGAAAATATTGGACGAAACCTTACCCATAGGCATGTCATACGAATGGACCGACTTAACCTATCAACAGATATTAGCCGGTGACACCGCCATGCTAGTTTTCCCACTAGTAGTGTTACTAGTGTTTTTAGTGCTGGCGGCGCAATACGAGAGTTTGAGTTTGCCAATAGCTATCATTCTGATTGTGCCAATGACACTGTTATCCGCGATGACAGGGGTGATTTTAGCCGGTGGTGACAACAATATTTTCACCCAAATTGGTCTCATAGTACTAGTCGGATTGGCTACCAAGAATGCCATATTGATCGTCGAATTTGCCAAAGAAAAAGAACACCAAGGGTTGAACCTAATGGACGCTTTGATGGAAGCAACCCGTATGCGTTTGCGGCCAATCCTGATGACCTCAATTGCCTTCATTATGGGTGTAGTCCCTATGGCGTTCTCAACCGGTGCAGGAGCAGAAATGCGTCAAGCGATGGGTATTACGGTCTTTTCCGGCATGATTGGGGTAACCCTATTTGGCTTAGTTTTAACCCCTGTATTTTATCACTTGGTTAGACGTCGTCACGCCAATAAATTGCCTTTGAAAGCGCCTAATCAATCAAGCAATGAGGGAAGCCATCATGGGGCATAAGTCGTTAAGAATATTGCCAGCCATCGCAAGTGCTCTTATTTTATCAGGTTGCGTGCAGGTAATTGATGCATATCAAGCGCCGTTGGAACTGCGAGTTAACCAAGTGCAAATCAAATCGGCGGCGGGCACCTCATTGAGCCAGCGAGATAACCATTGGTGGCAGCATTTTGACGACCAGGGATTAAACGCACTGATAGTTATTACCTTGCAAAACAATCCGTCGTTGGCTATCGCTCAAGCGAATATTGAGGCTGCTTATGCCATGTTTGCCGATGCGGACAATGACGACCTGCCTAAAGGCGAAATCGGTGCAACTTATACCGTCAGCGACCAAGTCGTAATTGGTGGCAGTCAAGCGCGGCTCAATTCTCGCAGTTATAGAGCAGGATCTGATTTACGCTGGAGCTTAGATTTGTTTAACAAGCTGGAGTTTGCCCGTCAGGTAGCTGAAGCCGATGTGCAAGTGCAAACCTATGCATGGCAGCAAGTACGAGTTAATTTAGCGGCCCAAGTCGCAACCTTATATGGCGAGTGGAACGGCCTACAAACACAGATTGAAGTGGCTAAACGCAATTTAGGCAGTCTGGGGAAAACTCAACAAGTGATTGATGCGCGCCAGGATGCGGGGTTTGTATCCGAGCTAGATGGGCTGCGAATTGAGGCTCAGTTATTAGGAGTTAAAGCCAGGATCCCCGCTTTGACCGCCCAGTCAATTAGGATTGAAAATAGCATCAAAACCCTTGCGGGCTTGCCGCCTCAGGATGATAGCCTATCAATATTCCAACCTAGACAATTTTATAGCTCAGACATAACTCCCCTTGAGCACTTAGTGTTGACCCGGCCAGTGGCAATCGGTGTCACCGCCAACTTGCTAAATCAACGTCCCGACGTACTGCTAGCTGAACGCCAACTAGCTGCTGCCAATGCACAATTAGGCTTTCAAACTGCGAGTTTATACCCTGATATTAGTGTGTCGGGTTTCGTTGGTTTTTTGTCCGGCGATTTAGCCTACTTGGGCAATCAAACTAAAGCATGGTCGATTGCTCCCAGTATTTCGTGGTCAGCCTTGGACTTCAGCTCTATGCTCGCGCAAGTGGACATCGCCGATGCGCAATTAACCAGCGCCAAGCACCAGTTCCATAAGGTGGTACTTGATGCCTTAAACGAAGCGCAAACAGCTTTGTCCGTATACACTCAAAGCCAGCTAAGACTCAATTTACTTCGTCAGCAAGTTGTTGCCAGTGAAGGGGCACAGCACATCGCTCAACTGCAGTATGATGCTGGTACTATTGACCTTTTAGTTTTGCTTGATGCCGAACGAATCGTGCTGCAAGCAAAAGATAATCTAGCCCAAACCCAAGCGCAGGTGTTCGCTCAAATTGTTGAAATATATCGCGCATTTGGAGGCGGATTAATTGCTCAAAGTATACCGCCAGACGAGTTTGAACAGTCGAATGCAGAGATCAGCAAACTATAATGTGACCTTTTGGGTACTAACCGCATATTTGCTTTTGCTCCTTAACTTTTGCATTTGCCTGTTGGTACCCAATTCATTGTTAGCTATTTCACCATCACATAGATAAAGCATCACATTAAAATCAGCGCGCTAACTACTTCATCTCCGGTTTACCTAGGCTTTTGCATACAGAGGAACCCTGCTTAGCTTAGCTCCTCACTTTTACTTCGTATTTCACTAGACGCAGAGTAAACAGATACTTATGCTGTGCCAGTACCCCCTGACAATCGATAGCTTAATGGCACTCATCTAAATGAATTATATCACCCCAAAATTACCCGGCATTATTGTCGTAACAATTGTCGGCATGGCAGCATTGTTTCTCAGCCAGCACTATGCTGCTCCAGCCATGCTGTTTTCATTGTTGTTGGGTATTGCTTTGTCATTCCTTTATGAGGAGACTAAATGCCAAGCGGGTATAGAGTTTACCGCCAGTCATGTGCTGCGTTTCGGCATTGCGCTACTTGGATTGCGCATTGCATTAGGTGATTTGATTGCCCTTGGATGGAAAACCGCTTTGCTGCTTATTGTTGCAATAGCCAGTACCATTGTGGTCGGAATCTTGTTGGCTAAAGTATTTGGTCTAAGCAAACGCTTTGGCGTATTGACCGGTGGCGCCGTGGGGATTTGTGGTGCATCAGCCGCCATGGCAATTTCAGCGGTGCTACCAAATGATAAGCATAAAGACAGAGACACTTTATTAACTATCATTGGAGTAACATCTTTATCAACTCTAGCGATGATAATTTACCCTATAATTGCCGGTCTACTTAATTTAGATGAGACTAGCACGAGTATCTTTTTAGGCGGCACTATCCATGATGTCGCGCAGGTGGTGGGGGCGGGCTATTCAGTATCTGAGCATACTGGTAATCTCGCCACCTTAACTAAATTAGTACGGGTAGCTTTGTTGATGCCTGTAGTGCTATGTCTTTTACTAGTTATGCGCTTAAATTTTAAAAACGCAACTGACTCTCCACCATCATTCCCCTTATTCTTAATCGCTTTCGTCGTGCTGATGTGTTGCAACAGCTTTTTCGATTTGCCCCAACTGGTGACCCAGACAGCCAACGATGTATCGCGCTTCGCTTTAGTAATTTCTATTGCGGCCATAGGGATGAAGTCTAATCTCAAACAACTATTACTGGTTGGCGCTAAACCAATAATACTGCTGCTACTAGAAACTATTTGGTTAGCTGGGTTAATTCTGCTTTGTCTTCCATTTCTGTAAAATTTAGGCATGCATTGCGCTTGGCCAAGTTAATTTTTTTAGCATGCCTTTGCATTGACTGTTCTAATTCGCCAGATCTAATGAATTTAACTAAATGTTGATTGATTAATACCTGTATGTCCGTCAACTCTGGTCGCAAAATAAAGTTCAAGTTAACACTGCTGATAGGTTCAACGGATTGATAAAAGGTAGTTTTACAAAATTGGGCCTCATTGAATATAGCCAGCGCGTTGTATTCGTTCATAATGGCTAGGTCGCAACGGTTTTTTACCAGCATGTTGACCATAGTGCTTTGGCTACTTGAATCCGCCCGCATCAATTTTCGTTGTGCAAAATAAGGTTGCAGAATCGGATAAAAATATGAACGCCTAGTGCAGATTGTTAAACGAGGTGCTGTGTCTAGGCTGAATGCTTCCGGTAAAGGTTTAAGCCCATACAAATAACTTTGATGTTTTAATAATGGAGCACTGTAGATCAATTTCTCTGGAGTCACCAACCATGCAGTGCTTGATAACATGATATCCGCTTTACCCTCGTGTAAAAATTTTTCACTTCGGGCGCGACTCGAATCAAGATAAACCACTTCAAGCTGCAAACTTCGTTCTAGCGCAGCAAAGAAATCCACTACCACACCTTGGTACTCATTGGTTTGAGAGTTCAAATACGAATACGGAGGCGCGCCTGGTGCATTGAGCACAAAAGTCACCCGCGCAGGTTGGGCAACCTGAGCAACGCAGGACAAACTCAACATCCATAAAGTCATTTTAAACCAGGTCAAAAAGATTTTGTATCCAATCATAATCCACCTAAAATGCTAGCAACTTTGCTTTGCCGTGACAGGGTTCATCGGCTATTGTAATAAGCCCAAAATCTATGCAAACATATACCTTTAGATTATAAAAGCAATTGAAAATTTTCATCTATATTAAGCTTTTACTTCTATCAAGCGTATTTAGATCATGGTAAGGATACGCAACCAAACGATATAGATCAGAATAACGTCCACATCAATTGTACGTGAATCAGATTGTTACTAAAGCAATAGAATATCTAATAGCTCAATACCAGTTTTTCATTATTTTATATAACAGAATTCAATAGACCAGTGTTAATTGGTCATCAAAGAGGTTCGCCCTATGCTTGTTCTAAAGTTAGCTACATCGCCCAAGATTATCTTGTTGAATACAATATTGTGGCTCACTGTAGGCTTGGCACATGGTAAAACTATGCAAGTATTGCCGCAGATAGATGCAAAATTTCAACAAGCTGTGTCCGCTAGCACCGTGCCTGGTATCAGTGTTGCAATTGCCGACAACACCGGAGTAGTCTGGGCTAACGGTTATGGATTAGCGGATATAGAAAATCAAGTAACAATGACGCCTAAGCACAAAATGCGTATAGGTAGTGTTGCCAAATTGATTACAGTGGCAGCGATGATGCGTTTGTTAGAGCAACAAAAAATTGATCTGGATAGGGGGATAACTGAGTATGTCAGTGTTTGGCCGACTAAACATGCTCCACTGACATTACGCCAATTAGCATCGCATACCGCTGGCATACGTCACTACAATAACAGTGATGAGTTTTTAATGAATCAACATTTTGCCGATGTATCCAGCAGTTTAACAATATTTAAAGATGATAATTTACTTTTTAAACCCGGTGATAAAACCCAATACTCTACTTTCGCCTTTAGTCTGATTGCAGCGGCACTGGAAGGTGCCAACTCCCCGCTGAATTTTAAGCAAATTGTGCAACAGCAAGTATTTGCGCCACTTGGTATGCAAGACTCAGTATTCGACGACCAGGCCGACATCATAGCCTTTCGCCAACGCCCCTATAATACAATTGATGGAAAACTGTTTAACGCTCCACAAACGGACCATTCTTATAAGTATGCCGGAGGCGGATTTCTCGCTACGGCGTCAGATATCTCCCGTTTTGCTGTCGCCCACGCTTCGCCAGGCTATTTACAAGCCGAGTCATTAAGTCAGTTATTTAGTCCGACAAAATTAAACGATGGCAGTACAAATGGATTTGGCATTGGCTGGATGATTAATTTCGACAGTTTTAAACGTCGAAGCTATTACCAAGACAATTCTAGGGCCCAGCAACTTATGGCTAGCTTTGACAATGCAGCAATGCATGCTGGCGGCAGTAATGGTGGCACAACCATGATGATACTATGCCGCGATCATCAACGGGCGGTGACTGTGGTCAAGAATGTTGATGGTGAACACAGTGCTGATGTTTTCTTATTGGCACTTGAAACCCTAAGTCATTTTCACAAGCTATGATCGCCAATATATGGATTAGTTTTTTTAATTCCAAATGCACAAAAAATGTTCATTGCAATGATTTGATTCGCCCACTAAACTGCGCGCCTTTGGGTACTTACCTTCATTATTTTTGGCTTAGGCCGCACACTCAGTAGTTGAATTTTAGAATGCATAAATCAGAATTTGCCCAGATACGTAAATTTATCCTTAAATTAGGAAAAATGTTACATAAGTATGGTTCACCATCTTTTCGTTTAGAAGCCTATCTAAGTGAAATTGCCACCTACTTTGGGTTACATGCATCGTTTATTTCCACCCCCACATCGCTGACTATTGTTCTGTGGAGCGATCGGCATGAAGACGAGTATAATCACTCTGTCCGTATCCAACCGGGCGAACTCGACATGAATTCGCTGTCATTAACTGATGAGCTTGCCTATCAGTTATTATCGGGAGAAATTGAGCTGGAAGAAGCTAGCCAGCGTCTCGATGAAATTGATTCTACGCCAAGTCCCTACAATAAATCGATCACTGGTGTAGCCTTTGGGCTTTCAACCAGCGCATTTGCTATGTTGATGGGAGCAGGCTGGCCCGAGATTGCCTGTTCAGGTTTACTCGGCCTGATGGTGTATTTCTGGACACTATGGGCGCAAAAATCCAAACGCGTCAACTTGATGCTTGAGCCAGTCGCCTCTTTCTCTGTGGGCTTCCTCGCCTGTGCGATTTGTTATTATTTTTCTTCTGGTTTTAATGTTTGGCTGATCATTTTATCTTCACTAATTATTTTAGTCCCTGGGCTGTCTCTTACTATGGGGCTAGCAGAGTTGTCATCTCGAAATTTAGTCTCCGGTACAGCGCGGGTTATGGATGCCATTATGCAGCTGTTTAAGCTCTACTTCGGAGCATTTTTGGGTATCAGCTTGGGTTATCACATATTTGGACAACAAGAGCTACAAGCGGCTGATACCCTGCCACTATGGGTGAATTGGCTTGGCGTGTTGATGTTAAGTACCGGCCTAGTCGCTATATTTCGTACTCGACTCAAACATGTTCCTTGGGCAGTTGCGTCGACTTTCATCGCGTACGGTGCTTCGACTTTAAGCTCAGCTTATTTGGAAAATGGCTTGGGCGCATTTATGGGGGCATTCGCTCTGGGGGTATTTTCCAATTTGTTTTCCCGTATTGCCAACGCACCATCGACTATCGTGGCTATGCACGGTTTAATCGTGTTAGTCCCCGGCTCAAAAACCTATATTGGTTTGAATTCGTTTATCTCGGGGCAAGATTTTATCAAAGCCGACCATATTGGGCAGGAAACCTTCTTAATATTAATGTCTTTGGTGGCAGGGCTAATTTTTGCAAACGTGGTTATGCCAACCAAAAAAGCCCTTTAAATCGGTTTATGCTGAAATACTTTGACGGCACCAGTGGACATCAGGCTTGCGAAGCTTTCGCGGCCCAATGGGTCAAACTGACGTAATTGTGCATACAATAATTCCATTGTAGCTAATGCATCATCTAATGCGTTGTGAGCCGGTGCCAAGGGTAAATTATGACGTTGCCGGCAGGATGTTAAGGTCGCCGCATTAGGAGCTGGAATTTGATGAGCTTTATTAAGCTGATATAAGGCCAATCGCAAGGTATCAACTGTGACTAATTGCGGCAGTGAAATCCCCAGCTTGTGATACACCTTAGTTAACACTGACATATCCAAATTAGTACAATGAAACACCCAAACATGGCTTTGAGCGTAGTCTAATAAATGTTCAAGGGCGACTCTAACTGGTTCACCATCTTCAATATCTTGCCCCACAAGGCCATGAATTATCGGACTTTGATGCAAAGATGCGGTAGTGGTAATCACCTTGTAATAGCATGTTTCAAGGGGGATCAGGCTAGCTTTTCCTTGCACCCAACCTATTGACAATATATTCGATTGTTCTGCATCCAAAGAGGTCAATTCGAGATCAACGGCTAAAAATGGGATCTGACCCCAAGGTTGAGTCCGAAATTTCTCAGGCAAAGCCAACGATGGCGTCCACCAGTTTATGAGGGACTGCCACATTAGCCCATACCAGCCGAAAATTTAACTAATACAGCTTGTTGCGCTCGTTTTATCGATTTAAATGCGGCTTTTAACTGATGCTTCTCAATAGAAGATAAATCGGACACACACACATAGTTATCAGTGGCATTGTTCTGTAATTGATGTCGCCAGCGCAACCGATTTAAAAACAACCAAATATCCCGTAGATTATTGCCATCACTTTGAGTTAATTGTGATGAATCCTGCAAATTTTCTAGTCGGGCCAAAGTAGAAGGCATTTTCAAACCACTAGCAAGAGCGTAAATCCGCACCAGATTGTTGATGATAGCCACCGCATTGGTTTTAATATCAATGCAGTCATCCCGGCTGTGGCCCTTTTTGTAGACAAACTGTTGGAACATCGACAAAGGCACACTATTTTCTTCTGCATGTCGGGCTAAAGCCGCTAAAAATATTGGTTGTTTCAGGAGTGGCTCACGAGCTTTTTGCAAGTTATCGAGGAGCGCTTTGTTCCCTGCGACCGCACGAACATCAAGGAAAATATTAAAATGAAGAATGGCTTCCGTAGTAGGTTGTCTTACCCATTTCTGAGTTTCCTGAATAGCCTCTTGCACTGACATTCTTAAATCGGGATTGCTTGCCATTATATTGCCATCACATAACTTGATACCGCATTTCCCCAGCCCTTTGCAGACATAGTCAGCCAGTGATGAAAAATACTCGGCCTCTTGTGCATCTGGACTGCGTGCTAATAGCATCGCATTGTCTTGATCAGAACCCATGGTTTGATCGTCTCTGGCTTGGGAGCCATATACTAACCAGCAATAATCAAATGGTGGACTACCATGCTGTTGCTGATAAAACAGAATCAGTTTTCGTGTCATAATATCCGTGGCTTGGGACAGCACTTTTCCGGCAATATCAAAGTCCCCTAGCCTTTTGGCGTGTTTAGCGAAATAATGTGGGAGCTGCCAACTCAAGCGGGTAAGATCATAAAGACTTTGTGCTTTTGACAACTCATTAATGATAAACAGCACGTTGCCACGTTGATGCCTGATCATATCACTGGCGGTGAGCATACCCACAGGCGTTTCAGTGATATGGTCGACTACTGGAAGGTGATGGATATTGTGTTCGGTCATCACGCAGAGCGCGTCAAACAAGGTTTTATTCTGGCTAATTTTAGCCGGATCAGACGTCATTATAGTTTCAATTGGACTGTGCACGTCGACCTGTTCAGTTACCACTCGATTGCGAACATCTCTATCCGTCAGTATACCCACTAGTTTGTCTTGTTGCGTGACCAATAATGACGAAATACTATGCTGAGACATCAATTGTACCCCCTGCAAAATTGGCGTACCCAAATCTACACTTATCGGCTGTCCTGATAAAACTTCTTCTATGGGTTTATACAACCACATGGATTTAGAATCGGTTACAGCATCTTGATGTAACTGCTCAGAGTGATAGGTTTGAAAAAATTGTGCAATTTTAGGGTGTTCTTCAATTAAACTATTAATTGCTGCGGCATCAATACAATAAATTAATCCAGCTCGGTCAACTTTGACCTGAATAGTTTGATCAAGATGATTGAGCAGATTATCAACACCAAAGAAATCACCTTCACTTAGGTGACCTTCAGCATTGTTTGAATCTTTGACTGAAAATTGACCACTGCTGATCAGAAACAGTGAACGCTTTTTCTGGCTGACAATCTGCGCTGCATTTTCTTCACTCACATAAGCAACAGTGATGTGTTTGACCAACCGAGTTATATCATCCAAATCAAGAATATCAAAAGGTGCTGAGGATTTAAGAAAGTCCAATGATTGTTGTGGCATGCTTGTCACTGTCTACTCCTTAAAAGGTAATATTCATTTATCAAAGTTATTAGAACTTTGGATAAGTAAATAAAAAGCCCGGAAATGTCCGGGCTTTGCTGAACATAGAGCTTTGCCTTAGTGAGCTGTCGCTTCACCTGATCCTTTTGGAAAACGGATATCTTCGACTAGTTGCTGAATCTCTTCTGGTGCATCACCAGTGAACTTCAGTACAACTAATGCCACTACGAAGTTAACTATCATACCGATTGTACCTATACCTTCAGGTGAGATATTAAACAACCAGTTAGCCGGTACATTCGCTGCCGGGTTAACAAATTTAAAGTAGATTATGTAAGCAGCAGTAAACGTAATACCCGCTAACATACCTGCGATTGCCCCCTTGTCATTCATACGCTTCATGAATATTCCCATAATAATAGCAGGGAAGAAGGAGGATGCAGCTAACCCGAACGCGAAGGCGACCACCTGGGCGACGAATCCTGGTGGATTAATCCCAAAGTAACCGGCAATACAAATTGCCACCCCCGCAGCGAGTCGGGCGTAAAACAGCTCCTTCTTATCAGTAATATTGGGCATCAAATTACGCTTGAGTAAATCATGGGATACCGACGTTGATATAACTAACAACAAGCCTGCCGAAGTGGATAGTGCAGCGGCAACGCCACCAGCAGCAACTAAAGCAATGACCCATGCTGGTAAATTAGCAATTTCAGGATTCGCCAATACCATAATATCTCGGTCAACTTTCATTTCGTTGCGATCATCACCCGAGTAAAACATTTTACCATCGCCATTCTTGTCATCCCAACCAATTAAGCCTGTTTTTTCCCAGTTGGATATCCAGCTTGGAGCTTCAGCGTAACTAGTCCCCATCTGGTCTTTGCCATTGATGGTTTCGATCATGTTCACCCTAGCAAAAGATGCTAGTGAAGGTGCTGTGGTATACAAGATGGCAATAAAGACCAATGCCCAACCTGCACTGTAGCGGGCATCACGTACTTTAGGTACAGTGAAGAAGCGTACAATTACATGGGGTAAACCAGCAGTACCAACCATTAAGGCTGCTGTAATACAGAACACATCGATCATACTTTTGGTGCCAGAGGTATATTCATTAAACCCCAGCTCCAACGACAACCCATCGAGCTTGTCGAGCAAGTAGACCCCCGAACCGTCCATCAAGGTTGCTCCGAAGCCTGTTTGAGGCAACATATGACCCGTCATCATGATTGAGATAAATACTGCAGGTACTAGATATGCAAATATCAATACACAGTACTGAGCCACTTGGGTATAGGTAATACCTTTCATTCCACCCAAAACGGTGTAGAAGAAAACAATTGCCATGCCAATTACAACCCCGGTGACGATATCCACCTCTAAGAAGCGACTAAATACCACACCTACCCCGCGCATTTGGCCTGCCACATAAGTGAAACAGACAAAAATTGCACAGATAACTGCCACGGTTCTGGCAGTTTGAGAGTAATAACGGTCACCAATGAAATCGGGCACCGTGAATTTGCCGAATTTTCGTAGGTAAGGAGCCAGGCAAAGCGCTAGTAATACATAACCACCTGTCCATCCCAGTAGATATACTGCGCCATCGTAACCCATAAATGAGATCAGACCTGCCATCGAAATAAATGATGCGGCAGACATCCAGTCAGCTGCGGTTGCCATACCATTAGCAATAGGGTGAACCCCGCCGCCGGCTACATAGAATTCATTGGTTGAGCCAGCTCTGGCCCAAACAGCAATACCGATATAGAGCAAGAAAGAGGCTCCTACGATAATAAAGGTTAATATTTTTACATCCATTTTCTTGCTCCTACTCTTCGTCTACGCCAAAGCGTTTATCTAAAATATTCATTTGACGAACGTAGACAAAAATCAACGCCACAAATACGTAAATAGCACCTTGCTGGGCAAACCAGAACCCTAATTTGAAACCAAAGAACCTGATTTCATTCAATACATCAACAAGTAGAATGCCGAATCCAAAGGACACAACAAACCACACAGTCAGCAGTTTCATCATTAACGAGATATTTTCTCGCCAGTAGGCTTTTTTATCTTCTTCTGTTTTAAACGCCATTTTCGTTTCCTCACGCTTGTCGTCTGGCAATTGGCTTCGGCGTGGACAAACACAAAAAATCTATGTACCTACCAAAGCATTGCTATCTAATCTAGACCGCTATTGCTTGTAGGCAAATGAGACCATGGTCGTAGACCCTTAATTTATTTTCTATTGGTTTAATGTGATAAGGTTAATTAACCACTTGCAGAGCGTTATCATTACCTAGCTAGGTGTCTGCACGATTGGAATAACTTATTAAAATAAATAGTGTTTTTTGAAAGGTTAATTGCATGACTCTAGGTTGGGTAGCACTGGCGCTTATTTATCTTACCGGTTTGTTTTGGATTGCCCGCTGGGGTGAAAAAGACACGCCCCTAGCACGCTCAATCACTTCTCATCCGGCAGTGTATTCATTAGCACTAGCGATTTATTGTACCGCTTGGACCTTCTTCGGTGCAGTAGGGGAGGCGGCACGTAAAGACTGGCAATATTTGCCCATATTACTTGGCCCAGCGCTGGTATATATTTTTGGCTATCGCTTCATACATAAACTCGTGTTGGTTAGCAAAAAACAAAATATTACGACTATTGCCGACTTTATTTCGTCCCGTTATGGCAAACGGCAAACGGTTGCATTGTTAGTAACCATCATAGCCCTGCTGGCCACCATTCCCTATGTGGCATTGCAACTAAAAGCCATTGGCTCAGCCTTTCAACTTGTCTCAGCGCAAGCCCATAGCGAGCTAATAGTGCTTATAGCGACCGGGTTTATCGCGCTGTTTTCGATTTATTTTGGTACCCAACGAGCCGACGTTACTGAGTACCGCCGGGGACTGATACTGGCTATCGCATTTGAGTCAAGCGTGAAATTAATAGCTCTCATCTGCGTTGCCGTAGTGGCGTACTTTTGGGCCAACTTTGATGACCTTGACACGTTTTCGGTGGCCATATCATCCTTTACCTCCTTCGAGCGCCTGCAAACCTTTCCCTTTATTGCACAGACGATTATGGCGGCAGCAGCGATAATTTGTTTGCCTCGTCAGTTCCACGTCGCTGTGGTTGACAATGTAAATTTGCAGCAACTCAAAACTGCTAGATGGCTCTTTCCCCTCTATCTCATTGCCACAGCTATGGTTATCCCAATATTGGCTGCTGCTGGACAAGCCTTGATGGGCAATCAGGATCCCGACACCTACGTGCTCGGATTAGCCATTTTGACTGATTCGCTTATCATAAAAATGTTAGTTTTTGTCGGCGGATTATCGGCGGCTACCGCGATGATTATCATTGCGACCTTGACCCTAAGTACCATGCTGACTAACGACGTCATTCTGCCCAAGGTATTGGCCCGCAAGCATCAAAGCGACGGCTTGACCGACTACGCAAAAATGATTGTCAATGTCAGACGTATCGTGATTGCGGCACTACTATTATTGGCCTATGTGTACCATCAATACATGGCGGGAAGCCGATCTTTAGCGTCCATAGGACTAGTGGCTTTTTCGCTAGTGATTCAATTGCTACCGGCTATTTTAGGCGGATTATATTGGAAGAAGGGTCATGCTCATGGTGTATATGCTGGACTTTTAGCTGGTGTTGTCACTTGGGTCTTGTGGTTATTACTGCCTCTCACAGACGGAGAACCGGCTTATCGGCTGCAGACGGATACTATCAGTATAGGCGCAATGCTCAGCCTAGCGGCAAATACTCTGTGTTATGTGTTCTTTTCGATTTTTTCCCATGATAGTTTAATTGATCGCATTCAGGCACAAGCTTTCGTATCCCCCAGGGAGGGACAACTCAGTGACTTCAAAAAACAACAAACCTCAGCAACGGTAGCTGATCTTGCCACCTTGATGAGTACCTTTTTAGGTGACACTAGAGTTGAAAACTTAATTTCCGATTTCGAGCGACGCAAACATAAAACCTTACGACAAAGCCATTCGCCAGACAGTGATTTTTTGCAGTTTTGTGAACTGTCATTGGGAGGCGTGATCGGCGCATCAAGCGCCAAAGCCCTAATTGACAGTGCTGTCAGCGGCAAGAAATTAAATTTTGAAGAGGTAGTAACCTTCTTTGATGACACCACACAAGCCATTCAATTTAACGCTACTGCATTATTCACTTCCATAGAAAGTCTAGATCAGGGGATCAGTGTCATCGATAAACAATTAAAAATGGTGGCGTGGAATAAACGTTATCTTGAATTGTTTGATTATCCCGATGACATGTTAAGTGTAGGCACTCCTATTGAGAACTTGGTTCGGTTCAATGCTATGCGCGGCGAATGTGGCGTGGGTGATATTGAGGTGTTAGTGCAAAAGCGCGTGTCCCATCTCAAAGCCGGACACCCGCATAGGTTCGTCAGACAACGCAGTGATGGTCGCATGATTGAGATGGTCGGTAATCCCCTACCCGGCGGCGGCTTCGTTACCAGCTTCAATGATATAACCTCGCATATCGAGATCCAAAAAGCCCTTAAAGAAGCCAATATTAATCTTGAACGTAGAATTGAGAAACGGGGCGAGGAAGTGCAAGCGATTAACGCTGAATTACGTTCTGAAATCGTACGCCGGGCTGAGTTAGAAACCCAACTGGTTCAAGCGCGAAAAGACGCTGAAGCGGCCAACGCTAGCAAAACTCGCTTTTTGGCCTTAGCCAGCCATGATGTATTGCAGCCGCTCAACGCGGCAAAGCTCTATCTATCTGCCTTACACGAAATTGAGGTCGGACCTGAAGCAAGGAGTATACTGGCAAAATTGGGCGACAGCGTAACCTCCAGCGAAACGTTAATTTCGACCTTACTGGATATTTCTAGGCTAGATCAAGGTGAGATTAAGCTATCGATTGAAACATTTTCGTTGGCACAACTGTTACAACCCTTGCTTGATGAATTCAGTATGAAGGCAGAAAATAAAGGACTAAACCTAAAATCACGCCTAGGGAGTCATTGGGTCAAAACCGATAAAACACACTTATATAGGATAGTTCAAAACTTACTATCCAACGCAGTTAAATATAGTGAACACGGACATATTTTGATCTCTGCCAGAACACGCCAACAGCACATTTTACTCCAAGTGTGGGATACGGGAATCGGGATCTCCGAAGAAGAACAAGGTCGAATTTTTTCAGATTTTTACCGTGTCGACGGCAGTTCTCAACATGGGGTGGGCTTAGGTCTAGGAGTAGTGTCTCGTATGGCTTCGAAACTGGATGTGTCTGTTAATGTCAGATCAAGATTAGGCACAGGAAGTTGCTTTTCAATCCTTGTCCCTGCGGTAGAAGCCGAAATCACAACGTCTAAGAGCACCAGCATACTAGGCTCCAACTTAGATAACCTGCAAGTATTGTGTATAGATGACAAGCACGAAAATCTTGATGCCATGCAGACCTTGTTGGACAAGTGGCATATCCATACCAATACAGCTCTCAATTTAGCTCAAGCTCTAGCTACATTAGAGCAACATACCCCCAATGTATTATTAGTCGATTATCATTTAGGTGAAAGCAAAAATGGTATTGAGGTAATTGAACTCATTTGGCAACAACTTGAACAGCGTATTCCGGCTGTATTGGTCACAGCCAATCAAGAAGACAATATCATGGAGTTGTGTCATGAAAAACATATCAGTTACTTAAGCAAACCAGTTAAACCGGCTAAACTCCGTGCGCTACTAAATAGTTTCAAAGCTCAGATCTAGGGTCGATGACGTTTTCTGTCGATTGGCCAGTTAACTCAAGATGCCAACGGCTCCGAATATGGCAAACAGTATGGGTTGATGGACAAGATAGATGATTAAACTATGACGACTGGCGAAGGATATGAGTGGGCGATTACCAATATGTTTAGCCATATCTCGTGTAAACCAAGCTTGATAAGCCAGCCAAACTCCAATTAACACTACCCCTGTCCAAGGGAAAAGTCCCACATAATCATTAGTATAGCTTGACAGCATATGGGCTATTGGATGAAAAGGAAAGAAGCTACTGACCCATCCTAAGTTGTAGATAGCAATAACTATTAGGCCCAGGACTAAGGCCACATTAGGTAAACTTGCAAAGATGGCGGTTAAAACACTGGCCACTGCAATGAAATGCAGCACTCCAAAGAAAATCCAATTATCCGCGGCCATAATTAAGGAAGAAATAGTAACCGCTATCGCTGCCAAGATTAGCCAGGTTAAGCGCTGTACAAAATGCTTTGCTTTGAATCCTGAACCATGCACCACCGCTAAAGAAAAACCGACACATAAAAAGAACAACGTCAGTATTACCTGACGAAATTGTCTCCAGCCCTCACCGTCTGGCGTATCCCAGCTTACATAGCCAAAGAATTTAAGATCGTAAATAAAATGAAATATCACCATCAATAGAATGGCAACAAAACGCATAAAATCGACGGTATAAACCCGCTGACTAGGAAGTTTACTCATTAGCTTTTGTGGCAAAGTTCTGGGGCTGGAGGCTCTAACTGCAATTGCGAGGATATCAACACCGCTTGGGTACGATTGTTGATACCCAGTTTTTTAAATAATGCCGTCACGTGCGCTTTAACTGTTGCTTCGGCGATATCCAATTCATAACCAATCTGTTTATTCAACAAACCGTCCCGCATAAAACACAACACTTTGTATTGGGCGGGCGTCAAGGTCGCGACTCTTTCAGCCAACTGGACAAACTCGCTATCTGGTTGTTCAATTTCATTGACCATAGCGTCAGGGATCCAATTATCACCATCCAAAATACGGCCCACCGCCTCAGCGATAGATTGCGCGCTGGTGGTCTTGGGTATAAAGCCCATCGCCCCACTGCCCATCACTTTTGAAATAATATTTTTATCTTCAAGTCCTGAAACTACGGCGACAGGTAATTGGGGATAGAGTTTGCGAATGTGGATCAGACCAAACAAATCATTACTACCAGGCATATGTAAATCAAGTAACAACAAATCAATATCATGCTGCTGAATGATTTCTAAGGTCTGATTTAAATCACTAGACTCAAGTAGTGTTAACGGCTTATCAGAATGAGTAAGTGCCAAACGCAAAGCATCCCGATATAGGGGGTGGTCATCAGCGATGAGTAAAGTAAACATATGAGTTTTTATTTTTGTTATAGGGTAGTGGTCATTCAAACAGGCTAAAGCGAACAAATCAATCATTGCGTTAAAAGTTTGTAAAATAAGGTAGGGAAAATGCAGGCAAGCGCCAAAGTTTGGGCATCAACTTTGGATGCCCAAACTTATTTGCTAGGGATTTAAGCGGTGCTCGATAAGCTCGTCGACAACACCAGGATCTGCTAGTGTCGAAGTATCACCTAGCTGATTGTGCTCATTGGCTGCTATCTTGCGCAAGATCCGTCGCATGATTTTTCCAGAGCGGGTCTTTGGCAATCCTAACGTCCAGTGGATCAGATCAGGAACAGCGATGGGGCTGAGCTCAGTTCGCACCCAACGTTTGACTTCCGCAGTTAGCTCATCGGTCACTACTGTTCCTTCAATCGGAATAACGTAAACATAGATCCCCTGCCCCTTAATGTCATGTGGGTAACCTACAACAGCCGCTTCAGCAATGGCCGGGTGTGACACTAATGCACTTTCAATTTCAGCGGTCCCAAGGCGATGTCCCGAGACATTGAGTACATCATCTACTCGACCGGTGATCCAATAATAGCCATCTTCATCCCGACGACAACCATCCCCAGTGAAATAGCAATTATCATAGGTACTGAAATAGGTTTGTACGAACCTTTCATGATCACCATAAATAGTTCTGGCCTGGGCAGGCCAACTGTCTTTAATGATTAAATTGCCTTCTGTTGCACCACTTAACTCGTCACCATTGCTATCTACCAGCGCGGGTTGAACCCCGAAAAATGGATTGGTAGCCGAACCCGGTTTTAGAGCTGTGATGCTTGGCATAGGCGAAATCATAATGCCACCGGTCTCAGTTTGCCACCAAGTGTCTACAATCGGACAACGACCCTTGCCAATAGTCTCATGATACCAGTGCCACGCCTCCGGGTTAATGGGCTCGCCAACCGACCCAAGCAAACGCAAAGAATCACAATGAGTGCCTTGGGCTGCGAAGTCGCCATGAGCCATGAGGGCGCGAATTGCGGTTGGTGCAGTATATAAAATATTAACCTGATGCTTATCTACTATCTGACAAATTCTTCTTACATCTGGGTAGGTGGGTACGCCTTCGAATAATAAGGTTGTCGCACCATTGGCTAACGGACCATAGACCATATAAGTATGTCCGGTTATCCAGCCAACATCTGCAGCACACCAATATATTTCACCTGGACGGTAATCGAATACATATTTGTGAGTCGCAGCGGCATAGACTAAATAACCACCGGTAGTATGTAATACCCCTTTAGGTGTGCCCGTTGAACCTGAGGTATACAGAATAAAAAGTGGATCTTCCGCATTCATGGCAACAGGTTCACAGTGCGCGGAACAATCTGATGTCAATTCATGCCACCACAGGTCTTTTCCTGAAAACGCCACATCCGAACCAGTATTTTTAAACACTATGACGTTTTCAATACTAGGACAGCGGTCATTAGCAATTGCCTGATCAACGTTCACTTTCAATGGTACGCAATTTCCACCGCGACGCCCTTCGTCCGCCGTAATAACTAGTTTGGCTGTAGAGTCATTAATGCGATCTGCTATAGCGTTAGGTGAAAATCCACCAAATACTATGGAATGCACTGCGCCAATGCGGGTACAGGCCAACATAGCTACTGCAGCCTCTGGCACCATAGGCATATAAATAGCGACACGATCGCCCTTCTGTATCCCTAACTTTTTCATCCCATTAGCAAGTTGACAGACCTGATCGTGAAGTTGTTGATAGGTTATTTTTTTGTCAACCTCAGGAGAGTCTCCTTCCCACAATATGGCAGTCTCATTGGCTTGAGTAGCTAAATGACGGTCGATACAGTTGTAACTTACATTCAATTCACCATCTTCAAACCACTTGATGGTGACATTATCTTTGGCAAAGGAAGTATTTTTAATTTTGTTAGGGAAGCGCGACCAATCTAAAATTTTAGCCTGTTCTTTCCAAAACGTATCGGGGGCATCTATTGACTGTTGATACATCTTCTGATGTTGCTCAACAGTTAAATGTGAGCCTTGCTTGGCGTGCTCAGGTACCGGATAAATTAAATCTGTCATTAGGTTCTCCACCAAAATTTATTCAAAACATCGTTACTTCATATTAGCGTACTTTAACTTTATACCGTTATTGTGGAATGAGACTTTGGTCTTAGCTTTTCACGCTACTAAATATTGTACGACTTCAGTCTTATAGACCATCGGCTTATATGTAAATTTAATTACCAAGTGCTAAATTTAGGCGGGTATTAATTCTGCACTAGGAAAAAATAATGAGAACACACATTGCAGCAACGGTCGCACTAGCTATAACAGGACTTACAACTTTTAACACACAAGCCAATATTCTTGATAAAACTGACGTGAAATTTTCAGGTTACGTCAAAGCAGACGCCATGTTTAGCAGTTATAGTGATGGTACTCTGGCTGCGGGCAACATAGGTCGAGATTTCTATTTGCCTAGTTTAACCCCAGTGGGTGGCAATGAAGAATCGACTCAATTCGATGCACATATAAAGCAAACTCGATTCAGATTTACCACCAATACCAATCTTGATAACAATGAAACGGTTACTGCGGTGATAGAACTTGACTTTCATGCCACACCGGATGGTAATGAGCGGGTAAGTAATTCATATGAACCTAGAGTAAGACACGCATTCATAAAATACAATAATTGGCTGATCGGGCAAACTTGGTCAACCTTCCAAGATGTTAGAACCTTACCAGAAACATTAGACTTTATTGGTACAACAGACGGTACCATTTTTGTCCGTCAAGCGATGGTGAAATATAGCAGTGGTGGCTTTGAAGTATCACTGGAAAATCCAGAAACCACCATCAGCCCATTTGGCGGTGGTGCTCGCATCGTTGGGGATGACAATACTCTGCCTGACTTAGCGGCTCGCTATACCTTCAAAGGAGATTGGGGCCACTTTGCCGTAGCAGGTCTATTGCGTCAGCTAGAATATGTTGACAAGCAAGGCTCAGCTAATATTGATACGACAGAAACTAGCGCTGGTATTAGTTTGACTGCTAAGTTCATGCTCGGTCAAGATGACCTTCGTTTAATGGCCACCTTCGGTAGTGGCTTAGGTCGTTACTTGGCGCTCAATGCAGTAAATGGTGCGGTGCTCAACGCCAATAATGAACTGGAAGCAATTGATTCATCGGGTATCTCTATCGCCTACCGTCATCTGTGGAATGACACATGGAGAAGTAACTTTACTTATTCAATGTTTAGCGCAGACAATGACACTGCTTTAACAGGCACCGCCACCACTAAACAAACGTACAGTGCTCGCGCCAACATACTCTTTTCTCCATCCAAAGAGCTAACCTTTGGTGCAGAATACGCTTATGCGAAACGGGAATTGGAAACCGGAGCAGATGGTGATATGAGTCGCCTACAATTTTCGGCGAAATATGCGTTTTAAAGGATGATAAATTATCCATTAAAACTAACTTAGAGCATGATTTGATGGGAAAAGAGGCCTAATATTAGACCTCTTTTTTTTGTCATTAAATTAAAACACCAAACTAAACAGTGCTCCACCGGTTCCACTGGCAGTCACTTTTACGGTTCCGCCGTGGGCATTCATTACCTGTCGGGTTAACGCCAAACCAACCCCTGACCCTTCTTTTTTGGTGGTGAAGAAAGGAATGAAAATTTTACTCTTGATTTCATCATCTATACCAGAGCCGTTATCGGCTATTTCAATCACTACATTACCACGGCGGTTTAGTCCGGCACTTAAGGTGATAATGGGTTGGTCAATGCGATACGTCGCTTGCTGAGCATTTTTTACCAAGTTGATCAATATCTGTTCGAGCATGGCGCGATCTGCCTCCATTTTCAATTCACTGGGTTCAACATGATAACTTAGCTTAGTTTTATCTAACCCACTGTGCTGATTTATAATCTCAACTACTTGCTTGAATACCTCACTGATCTTAAATGAGATCTTGTTAGGCTCAGGCAGGCTGGTCAGTTTTCGATAGCTACCGACAAAGGTCATCAGTCCTTCACTTCTGCGAGCAACCGTTGTAACGGCACTAGCTATATCATCCAGATGTGAGTTTATTTCTGGTTTTTCACCAACCTTATGTTTAGTGTCCGCCACCAAATCAACTGCGGTTTTGGCCAGCGATGCTACAGGAGTAATGCTATTCATAATTTCATGTGTTAGTACTTTGACCAGGTCCTGCCAGGCTTGCATCTGACTGGCATCAAGCTCATTTTGGATATCTTGTAAGCTAAGGAGTTTTTCATGCTTTGCAGCTACAATCACATCTGTCATAGAGACACTTAACTGATGAGTCATATCATCTCCCTGAAAGGCTACCAGTCTGCGTTCACCTGCTTTTATATTCGTAAGGTGATAAACAAAGTCATGGCCAAACTGGTCAAGATCTTCAATATGCACAATCTGTTGATGTTGGCTACGTAAGCAATGATAAGATGATATTGGCTGTCAATCGAATGGGTGATGAGCGGGAGAGCTTGCGCCAGGAATTGCTAAACCTATCAGGAATAACATCTGTAGTTTTCTCATCAGAAGCACCGACACAAGATAATGAAAACAACCGCCATTTCAAGCTCCTAGACGCAGATCAAAATAACAGTCAGAGCCAGCTGTTGAACTATCACAATATGGACTACGGTTTTTTTGAAGCGTACCAAGTTAAGCCTCTTGCCGGACGTTTGTTTGACCAAAATTATGGTTCTGATGAGATATCAACAGTAGAAGATGGTCAACCAGCAGGCAAAGCCAGCGCCATTTTAAACTACAGTGCTTTAGCTAAATTTGGCTTCGCCAACGCACAGCAAGCGGTTGGACAGACAATAGAAGCCAACATCAGAGGCCAACAACATTTTGAGATTATTGGAGTAATCCCTGATATATATTTTCGTTCGATAAATTTTGGTATTCGTCCGTCGGTTTACACACTCAATCCATTGCGCTTTTATGTTGCTAGTTTGACGTTTGAGACCAATAACCCCGCTCAATTGCGCATACAGATAGAGCAGATATGGAAAAAACATGTACCAATGCAACCTATCAATCTGCAGTTTCTAGACAGTATGATGGAAGCGCAGTACAACGATGAACGCATTCAAACTCGCTTGTTCTCAGCATTTTCGCTTCTGGCGATAATCATTGCCTGCTTGGGCTTATATGGTCTGGCGGCCTTCACAACCGAACGCAGAACCAAAGAAATTGGTATTCGCAAGGTTATGGGGGCTCGAGTAAGAGATATAGTAGGATTATTAATCTGGCAGTTTTCTAAACCCGTGCTAATCGCAAACTTAGTTGCATGGCCAATTGCCTCGCTGGCAATGCTAAATTGGTTGGAAAATTTCTCCTATCGCATTGACCCTCTTTGGTTAATTCCTATATGTTTGACGGTTGGATTATCACTTTTACTGATTGCATGGATAACTGTAGGTGGCAATGCCGCTAGTGTTGCTAGGGCTAATCCGAATAAAGCACTTCGACAGGATTAGAGTGGTGGCGCGTCCATCTATAGACGCGCCCTATTTACTTTATTAAAGTCGGCTTTATGCTGGAGTAATTTAACTTAGAACACAAATCTGACAAATACGTGTAGGCGATGGACGGGTAATCAAGCCCTGATTGGTTCAAAGTATTTGTATTGTCGTAAACAACTGAACAAAAGTGAATGGCGGTCAAGGTTCCCTCTTCCCCCATCACTAAATTTTTGAGTTGTTAATGGCAGCATCCATGCTATTAATTTGATTCAGCGTTTTAGCGGTACAACGACTGTCTTCTGCACCTACCACCACATTTCGACCGGATTTTTTTCCCACATACAAAGCTTCATCAGCCGCTTGGAGCAATTGCTCGGTACTTTGTATTTCACTTCCTCGTAAACAACAATAGCCAATCGAAACTGTAATGGGGACATCTTCACCTTCGAACTCCATTGATATCTGTTCGATTGACTGGCGAATTTTTTCTGCCACTAAGTGAGTTTGAGATTGGTCCACGTCGTTGAGCACTACTAAAAACTCTTCACCACCATAGCGCCCCAAAGCATCAACATTTTTCCGCGTGTTTTGCTTTAGGTTTTTGGCAATTTGTTTTAAACATTCATCACCAAATAAATGCCCATATGAATCATTGATTATTTTAAAATTATCAGCATCAATCATTAAAACCGATATCCAACTTCGCTCATCTGGGCTATTGAGGATTGAATCGTCTAGGAATTCGATAACGCTTCTTCGATTATAAATTCCCGTCAACCCATCGATAGTCGCCTGCAATCTCAATTTATGACTGAGTTTACGACTTAAACGGTCAAACTCAATACCAAAGAAGCAACTTAGTAGAGCACTCAAACACAACCAAAATGCCCTTGAATAGGTTTTCGACTGAGACAAATTCTCAGCCGCATAATTGGGAAAATCATGCTCAAATGCCACCATAAGCAAAATCACTACAATCAAGAAAAAACTCGAAATGAGTGTAGTTCTTGCATTGGTTAGTAAGCAGATAACCACAGGTGTAATGGGCAAAAGTACTGCAAATTGGCTATTCACCCCGCCGGAGATAATAGTTAGCGGCAAAATTGTCGCGAAGCCAATCGCGATAAGCATATAGGCGTGAGATACGCTGGGTTTGGTGTTGTTAATATACAGATAGAGTAATCCTAACAACACACAGTTCAGTACACCAACCAAGGTAAAAACGATGCTTTGATTAACTAAAATGGGTCGAAAAATGGTCGCCACAATAACCAGAATTAGCATATAAAATGCGGTTTTTCGGGTCAGCAAATGTCGAGTTGTATCTATATTCATAGAAAATAAGTCATCCTTGTGCCGCGAACTGTTTAAATGTTGTGCCTAGCTATCCTATCGTTAAGTTGAAGCTGGGGTCGAGTTTTTTTGTCGCGAATCAACAGTATTTGAACCAAAAAAATGTAATCCCTGCATGCAACCAATAGGATCCAACCCTTTGGTCAATGTAATCTGCCGATTTCTGAACCACTATTTACCTTGCATTGATATTTTACATATTGAAAATCAGAACTTTCAGGTAGAATTAGCCATTATCTTTTATCAGGCCCTGTTTATGAACCACAATGACGTTCTTCGACGCCTTCGCTATGCATTGCAATTGAATGATGAAGCTACCATCAGTATATTTGCCTTAGCCGACCACGAAATGGATCGTGATTATTTAAAAAGTCTGATGAAAAAAGAAGAAGAAGATGGTTTCTTGCCCTGCCGCGATAAAACCATCAGTCTGTTCCTAGATGGCTTGATCATTAAAAAGCGTGGCAAACAAGAAGGTGTCGAGCCTCAGGTTTTGAGCGGGTCACAACGCCTATCTAATAATGAAGTATTGCGTAAAATTCGCATCGCTATGTCATATCGAGATGAGGATATGATCGCAGTAATGCAACTTGCTAACTTCAGAATGAGCAAAGGCGAGCTCAATGCTTTATTCCGAAAACCCGACCATCGTAACTACAAAGAAGCCGGTGACCAAGTGGTACGTAACTTATTAAAAGGGATGGTAATCAAATTGCGTCCTGATAGTGCGAAGACGAGTACAGCGAATGCTGGTGATAAAAAATACGTCAAAGCACGTCCTGCCAAAGCTCCCATAGCTGATAAGAAAGTAGAAGGAAAGCCAGTTGATAAAGCTAGCGAGACTACCTCAGTCTGGGGCAAGGTAAACAAAAAATGAAGATTGCCTTAATCGGCGAGCCCATTTTAAGAATACCCGCTGTCAGTGTGAATGTTGAGGATATGCTAACTGACAATTTCTGTAGCTTTATCCATGCCCTTAAATCTACTATGCTGGAATCCAACGGAATTGGGATTGCAGCGCCGCAAGTGTTTGATCCTCGCGCCATCATGATTATCGCTTCCCGCCCTAACGAACGCTATCCAGATGCTCCCAACATGGAACCTCTGGTATTGATTAATCCTAAGGTCATAGCCAGCAGTGAAGAAAAATGCGCTGATTGGGAAGGCTGTTTATCGGTACCCAATTTACGCGGCAAAGTAAAACGTCATCAATGGATTGAAATTGAATATCTCGCTGAAAATGGAGATATAACCAAGCGCTTAATCGAAGGTTTTGTGGCGCGAATTTTTCAACACGAATATGATCACTTAATTGGTAAAACATGGTTAGACCACATCGAATCCACAGATGACATCATGGCGGATTCAGTTTGGCGACAAATGAAACCTCTTAACTGAAGCAAAAACCTTTCCCGCTAAACCAGACTGCAAGCCTCTATCTTCCTATCCCAGCATATCCAACACAAAGATGAAAACCCGTAGCGAACAAAATCATATATAACTTCTTGTATCTTATCGACATATTTTATCTGGACAGGCATGTTATCTAATCTGGACAGCCATATTGATTCATTAAAAAAGTTTTAAGGTGGGTGTCAAAATAAAGAATAATCTGCTATCTGGACAGGCATGTTGTGCTATCTGGACAGGCATGTTAATCCTAGCTGTCCTGAAAGCGTCTGGTGCTTGGTTGCTTGCCGATAAGCAGACATTAAAAAAGCTGCACTAGGCAGCTTTTTTTGGACTCGCGTGAACTTAGATTAAGCGATAATCTTAGCTACAACACCAGCACCTACAGTACGACCACCTTCACGGATAGCGAAGCGTAAACCTTCGTCCATCGCGATAGGAGCAATCAACTCAACTACGAATTTCAAGTTGTCACCTGGCATTACCATTTCTACGCCTTCAGGAAGCTCTACAGCACCTGTTACGTCAGTTGTACGGAAGTAGAACTGTGGACGATAGCCTTTGAAGAATGGAGTATGACGACCACCTTCATCTTTAGACAATACATACACTTCTGCTTCGAATTTAGTGTGTGGGTTGATTGAACCAGGCTTAGCCAATACTTGACCACGCTCAACGTCATCACGCTTAGTACCACGTAGTAGTACACCAACGTTCTCGCCTGCACGACCTTCGTCAAGCAATTTACGGAACATCTCAACACCTGTACAAGTAGATTTAGTTGTGTCGCGGATACCTACGATTTCAACTTCTTCACCTACTTTAACGATACCCTGCTCTACACGACCGGTAACTACTGTTCCACGACCTGAGATTGAGAATACGTCTTCGATTGGCAAGATGAATGGCTTATCAATTGCACGCTCTGGATCTGGAATATAAGTATCCAGTGCTTCCGCTAGCTCAATGATTTTACCTTCCCATGCTTCATCGCCTTCCAACGCTTTAAGCGCTGAACCTTGAATTACTGGTAAGTCGTCGCCTGGGAATTCATATTCAGTTAGAAGTTCACGAACTTCCATTTCTACCAATTCCAACAACTCTTCGTCGTCAACCATGTCACATTTGTTCATGAAAACAACCATGTAAGGTACGCCAACCTGACGACCCAACAAGATGTGCTCACGTGTTTGTGGCATAGGACCATCTGTTGCAGCAACTACCAAAATCGCGCCGTCCATCTGTGCAGCACCGGTGATCATGTTTTTCACATAATCCGCGTGTCCTGGGCAGTCAACGTGTGCGTAGTGACGAGCTGGAGTATCATATTCAACGTGAGACGTTGAAATAGTAATACCACGCTCACGCTCTTCTGGAGCGTTATCGATTTGATCGAACGCTGATGCAGAACCACCATAAGTTTTTGCTAGAACAGTCGTGATTGCCGCTGTTAGCGTCGTTTTACCGTGGTCAACGTGGCCAATTGTACCGACGTTTACGTGGGTTTTAGTACGTTCAAACTTAGCTTTTGCCATTTTAAATTTTTCCTAGCAAAGTAATTAAAAAACCAATTCATTGAAATGGAGAGAAAAATGGTGCTGATAGGCAGATTCGAACTGCCGACCTCACCCTTACCAAGGGTGCGCTCTACCAACTGAGCCATATCAGCACTGTATTGGAGCGAGCAGTGGGAATCGAACCCACATCATCAGCTTGGAAGGCTGAGGTAATAGCCATTATACGATGCTCGCAAACCTTTTCTCTGTCCACCTCGTCGAAAAGTGGTGGCGTGACACACCGCGTCACAACCTGCACTTGATTTAACCTGCAAGTGCACAGTAAATATGGTGGAGGGGGCAGGATTCGAACCTGCGAAGGCTGAGCCGGCAGATTTACAGTCTGCTCCCGTTGACCGCTTGGGTACCCCTCCAGATTGATGGTGCCGACTGCCGGAGTCGAACTGGCGACCTACTGATTACAAGTCAGTTGCTCTACCAACTGAGCTAAGTCGGCACTGCATCAAGTGGGTGCGCATTCTAGAGTAATGATCCCATGGGTGCAAGAGGGTAAATCCAAAAAAACACTAAATTTAGCGGAATTTGTTAAATTACTCTGCCGATTGGACAAAAATTCAACGGCAATGCCCACTCTAGGGCATATTTAAGCGAATCGACTCAACCCTTCTAGGACTAAATTGGGCTTTATTTCAATTGCAGCACGGGAAAATTTTCCGAGTAATTTCGCATCGCCGCCACAAATAAAAACTTTATATTCATCGCCATACTGTTTAAGCATTTTTTCTGCGCTACTGATAAATCCCTCCAACATGGCCAAGCAGCCAAAATTTACGCAATCCTCAGTCCCTGTTCCAAATTGTAAGTTTGTGGGAATTGCTTCATTTGAAAATACTTTAGCAGCTCTTTGACTGATCACCTCCTTTTGAAGATGGAATCCTGGTGCTATCCAACCACCAACATGTTGGTTGCCAACTAATACATCACAGGTTGCTGCAGTGCCTAAATCTATTACAGCGACAGGTAAGGCGGTATGCAGTCTAGCACCTAGTACCGCTAGCCATCGGTCGATACCTAAATTTTGATATTGTTGATAAGCACATTCAATACCAAATGCACGTGACTCGGTGACAATATGCTTGCAAGTTTTATTTTGCTGTTCAAGCTGGGTAAATAATTGAGCTAACACTTGGTCTTTTTGTACCGAGGCGACAACAACTTCGTCTGCTTGCATAATCGCTAATTTTAGTCCCTCTAAGTTCTCACAAACCTTCGACTCAATAGGCGCTCCCTCACCAGCGATGAATGAGCGGTCCACTAAGGCGAACTTTATCCGACTGTTTCCGATGTCAATTAGTAAGCTTTTATCCTGCCCTGACACTAATCTCACCTCCGTGAAAAGGACGAACCTCACCATTATGCTCTAGCAAAAGCGCGCCATCTTTATCAATTCCTCTGCATATACCAGTCAATTTTTTGTTACCTATTGTCAGCGTCACCGCCTGATCTGCAAAAAAGTCGAGTTTTTTCCACTCTGCAATAACCGGCAGCAAACCTTGTTGTTCAAATTGCCGTAGCGAGGTGGTTAGCTCATCAATGATGTTGGCGGCTAGAAAATTACGGTCAAATTCACCGCCCGTAGCTTTAGCCAAATCAGTCCAAGGTTGATCAATGGTAATTTGATGTTCTGGCAAATCAATATTCAATCCAATACCGATGATGCAGTCACAGGCCGCACCCATTTGCCCTTCTACTTCAACCAGAATACCTGCCAGCTTCTTACCCTTAAGATAGATATCATTTGGCCACTTCAGTTGGCAATCTGCTACGCCTAATTTGGTTAAGGCATTAACCACCGCAATACCTACCGCTAAACTTAGCCCTCCAATGGCCTGATACCCACCCGGAAATGACCAAAACATCGACATATAAATACTAGCACCGTATGGCGATACCCAGGTTCTACCGTGTCGACCCCTCCCAGCAGTCTGGGCTTCTGCCAAACAGACATAACCATTACTTGGCTTGAGACTCAACTCTTTCAAATATTGGTTGGTGGAATCAATCACATTGAGCACGTTAATTTGTGCAGAGTAGTTTGGCGTTAGATTAGCAATAATTTCGCTGTGTTTTAGCAAAGAAAGAGGCTTAGCTAACCGATAGCCTTTGCCTGTCACACTGAAAATGTCCAATCCTAGATCCGTCAACGCTTTTACATGTTTAGACACCGCAGAGCGGCTTACGCCTAACTCTTGGCCAAGTGTTTCACCGGAATGAAAATTACCGTCCGCTAAACGCTGTAACAGCACAGTTCGCGAAAGATTAGTTTGATAATTCATAATTCAATCATACCTTTACTGCCGACCAAACGAACTTCGTTTTCTAATTTTATCGAAAAGGTAGCTTCAACTTGGTGCTGGATTTTTCGAGCTAGAGTTAACAGTTGAGAACCTGTTCCTGTGCCATCGTTGGTTAAGACAAGAGCTTGGGTTGGATGGCATTGGATCCCACCTTCTTTTTGGCCTTTGAAACCCAACTTGTCAATCAGCCAGGCTGAAGGCACCTTTACACTTGTTTGGTCCACTTCATAACACGGAATGTCATGCCATTCACATTGCAATGCCGCATAATGCTTTTTACTCACAAGAGGATTTTTAAAGAAGCTGCCTGCATTGCCAATTTGCCTAGGATCGGGTAATTTCGCACTGCGAATTTGTATGACTTTATTGAATATATCTAGCGCGGTGGGTTCTTTTAACCGCTGTAATTCGCCATAAAATGCAATTGGCACCCATAGCTTCGGGATGCGCAACACCACTTTAGTAATAATAAATTGGCCCTGCATATCGCGCTTAAAAACGCTGTCTCGATAGCCAAATTTACATTCAAGTTGCGAAAAACGGCGTTTCTGCAGACTGCGGATGTCAATAAACTCAACACTTTCTATAAAGCGATTAAGCTCAACACCATAAGCACCTATGTTTTGAATGGGTGCAGCCCCCACCGTCCCAGGAATTAAGGCAAGGTTTTCTAAGCCATAAAGGCCATTTTCCATGCAAAAACACACCAGTTGATGCCAGTTTTCACCCGCACTTACCGTTAATTGATACTCGTGTTCCAACTCAGTTAGCTGTTTGCCATCGGATTCTATCTTCACGATTGTGCCGTCAAAATCCTCGAGAAAAACACAATTACTGCCTTGGCCTAGAATCCAATATGGCTGTTCCAATTGGCACAAGTCATTGAAGTTTTCATCAAGGATGAGGAGATTTCTAGCATGATTGTTAAATCCAAATGTATGTAACGATTTAAGTGAATACAACGTTGTTCCGCAGTAGTTTTTAAGTAAGTTTAACCAACCCTAAGTGCTTATACCAACATTTGGCAGATATAAGCACTTAAGCAAATAGACACTCTTAACTGTTTCGGGTCACACTCGTAAGCCGTAACAAGCGTGAGTAGTCATAACATGATTAGAAAAACATTTTTTATGTTCAATAAAAAAGGTGGCTATTGCCACCTTTTTAACTTGGCATTATGCTTATTTATCTATCCCATGAGCTTTTAATACAAAGGCGAACTCTTCAGCGTAGTCACGTAACCTACCGTAACGACCACTGTTAGAGAAATGCCCTGCGCCCATATTGATGCGCATCATCAACAGGTTGTCATCGGTTTTTAATTCGCGCATTTTGGCGGTCCATTTTGCCGGCTCCCAATAAGTTACGCGAGGATCATTGATACCACCGGTTACTAACATGGGCGGATAATCTCGGGCTGCAATATTGTCGTATGGCGAGTAGCTTTGGATCAAGTCAAAATCCTTGGCGCTTTCGATTGGATTACCCCACTCTTTCCACTCAGGTGGAGTAAGCGGTAAGTTGGCATCCAGCATGGTATTTAGTACATCTACAAAGGGCACACCTAAGATAACTGAACGCCACATCTCAGGAGCTTGAATGACCGCAGCTCCCATTAGCTCACCACCCGCACTTCGGCCTGAAATAGAAATATTTCCTGCTGTGGTGTATTGCTCCTGAACCAAAAATTTAGCTACATCAACAAAATCATTAAACGTATTGGGACGCTTTTCTAATTTACCATCTAAATACCACTGATAGCCCATCATGTCACTGCCTCGGACATGAGCGATTGCATACGAAAAGCCACGGTCTAGCAGTGAAAGGCGCATGGTAGAGAAGCCTGGAGAAATGGTGTAGCCATAGGCACCGTAACCATATAATGCAAGTGGATGCGAGCCATCTTTGGCAAAGCCTTTTTTATACACTATGGAAATGGGGATCATTGTGCCATCACGGCCCGGAGCCATTTTGCGCTCAGTAACATACTCAGACTTATCATATCCAGATGGGATTTCTACTTCTTTGCGAGTTTCAAGAGATTTAGTTTTTAGATTGTAGTCGAACACCGTTTCTGGCGTCACCATTGACTCATAATCTATACGCACAAAGTCTTGCTCAAACTGAGAGTTATTACCTAAAGAGGCGGCATAGACATCTTCTGGGAAAGCAACATCATGCATGTCGCTCTGATAATTGCGGATCCTAATTTGTTCAATGCCATTATCTCTTGCATTAATCGCGATGAAATTTTTAAAGGTCTGCATCCCCAAAAGATATACGCTGTCTGAGCCGTCAATTAAACTCTGCCACTTTGCGTAATCTGGCTCAGCAGCATCCACCGTAGCTAGACGGAAATTGGTATGGGTATCATTGGCCAGAATGTAAAATTGTCCATTAGCGTGATCAATAGAATTTGAAAACCCCTGTGTTCTTGAGACCAATAACTTTGGTTTTGCATAGAGATCATCAGTAGGCACTACATGTGTTTCTTGCACTTCGCGCTGACTACTCACCAGTATGATGTACTTGTCGTCGCTACTCATGTCAAAACCAAGGAAGAAACCTTCATCTTGTTCGGCAATCATCACTTTATCAGCTGATTGGGGTGTACCAAGCTTGTGTACATTGACGCTTTCCGTCAGCCATTTGCCCTCTTTTAGTTTTGCATACACTAAAGTTTGGCTGTCAGCACCAAACGCTGCACCGCCTTGTATATCAGTGATTTCGTCTTCTAAATATTCTCCGCTTTGTAAATCTTTAACACGCAGCAAATAACGCTCGTCGCCATTAGTGTTGAAAGAATAGGCTAGATAACGATTGTCCGGACTGATATCCCAGCCACCCAGTGAAAAATAGTCGTAATCTTTGGCTAGCGCAGTCTCGTCTAAGAAAACAGTTTCTTCGCCAGTGGCTAAATCTTTGCGGCTACGAGTACGATATTCTTCACCTTCACGATAATACCAACGATATTCATAACCGTTATCAATCCAAGGAACAGAGCTCTCCTGCTCATTGGTGCGTCCTTTAAATTCTTCAAACAAGGTATCAACAAGAGCTGTATGAGGAGCCAAAAAAGCATTGAAATATTCATTCTCTTTGGTTAGATAGTCGATGATAGGCTGGTCGTTAACCTCAGGGTAACCAGGATCTTTTAACCAGTTATAAGGGTCATTCACGGTTTTGCCATGATATTGCGCGGTATAGTCTTGCTTCGGGGCAACAGGAGCAGGAATATCTAACTGTTTTATTCTCGTAACACTAGGCATTTCGATTTGTTTGGCGGTACTTTGCATTTCTGATTCTTTTACTGGTGAGCAGGCCGACAAAAAGGCCAAAGGAAGAGCGAAGATTAATATATTTCGCATAGCGGTAAAGTCCCTGTTTTTTAAATTCGTCACCCCATGATACGTGGGGACGGTTTAAATACAAAACAAAAACGCCGCAAAATTGCGGCGTTTTAGCGAAACTGTACCTTTTCAAGGAAATTCCAGATTAGGAAGAGCCTAATTCTGCTTGCAACTGTTCTTTTGAAGACTTCTCAGATTGCACGAACTTGCGCCATTGTTGAGCCATCCCTCGACTCGTCGGGTGCTTCTCTGCCTCTGCCAACTGATTTAAAGCATCAACAAAACGTTGATTGTTAAAATATGCCATGCCCAACACCAAATGAGTTGTACCTTGATTACGCAAACCGCCTTTGTCTAGCGCGGTTAATGCACTTTCGATGGCCTCATCATAACGCTCTAAATTGAGAAACAACTGACTTAACTGCGCGTCGAGTTCACCATCCTCGGATAACGCCGCCGCCGAGCGCATAACAGGTACTGCGTTTTCATTTTCTTTGGCTAAGGTCCAGCTTTGCGCCAAAAATTTCAAGTTACGTAAGTTCTTTTCCAATAGGCCATTTTGCATGGCTTGTTCCATCAATCTGGCGCCTTTATAGGGCACCTGATGGTAATAATAGAGTTGCGCCAAGTTGAAAATATCAGAGGCTTTGCTGATATAGTCTTGTTGATAGGCTGATTCTAATACCGCTAATTGTTTTTTCTCTTCACCAAGTTCACCGTACATGCCGGCCAATTGAATCCAGTAATCCGGTCGGTCAAATAACTTAACCATTTTTTCGAGTACTTTTGTGACCTTTTGCGGCTGTTTCAATTCATAATAGATAGCACGTTGTAGCACGTACCAGTTTTCGTCAACTTTATAGCCTTCATCACTGGTTTCTTGCTGCTCAATAGCTTGATTAATATAGCCGGATGCCGCTTCATAATCTTTTTTCTGATACATAGCTTGAGCCTTAAGCACCAAGTTTTTTACCGGAAGTTTGCCTGCTTGGAGGTTTTCCCATCGCTCTAGATATTCGATGGTTTTATCATAGTTGCCACGCATCATATGCAACTGAGCCAAGCTGAACAAAGTACTCTGTTCGAATTTTTCAGGGATCGGCTGTTGCGCGACTACGTTTTCAAAAGATTCAATGGCCTTGTCAAAATTCTCGGCGTTGTAGTAAATAAACCCGTAGAAATTTTGCAACATGGCGATTTCATAACTGTTCATTGAGGTTTCTTTACTAGCCACTACATCAAGTATATCAAGGGCTTCTTGAGTTTTTCCCTCGTCAGCGACTGATTGCGCCCGGGCTAATTGGTCATAAACCCGGGTACGCATGGCAGGCGTGCGCTTGGTCTTCTTGTCACTGGCTTTTTCTTGGGCGATAACCACGCTTGACAGAGTCAAATTGATAGTCGATGCCACCAAGGTGGTAGTCAAGACTGCTAGAATGAATGGAATTGCTTTCATGTTCGCCTCCTGTTAACCATCAATCTGGAAAGTAATACGGTTTTGCACACCAGATACTTCTGTCGGCTCACCGTCGATGACCCGAGGTTTGTATTTAAACTTCATTGCCGCATCCACTGCCGCTTGATTGAAAATATCCGGTGGTGTGGCTTCGATTACGCGAATATCTTTCACTGAGCCAAGTTTGCTCACAGTAAATTCAACTATCACAAAACCTTCAATACCTCTAGATAATGCACGACGGGGATAAACCGGTGCTACTTTTACTATCGGCAAATATTCACCATCACCTGATTCCAGCGCTAATCCACCACCTAGGGCGATATCTCCACCCACGTCGGCTTCAAAGGCTATACCTGAGCCTTCCGCGTTAGGAGTAGGGGTGTCCATTTGTGGCTGCTCCATCTGTGGTGGCGGCTCTTTTGGCGGAGGCGGCTTACGAGGTTTACGGTCTTTAGACTCAACCGCTTCCTCTTTCTTCAATCGAATAAAATCCAGTTGCGCGCCCGGTTTAGGGTCATCTAGCGTTTGATCACCACTGGCTATCAAAGCTTGCATCAAAAAGAACAAGCTGACGGTGATAAAAAACGCTAAAACAACTGCCAGAAGTAGTCTTGCCATTATAATCTACTCTTGTGCTGCAATAGACACGTCATACACACCCGCTGCTCGCGAGGCGTCCATAACTTTAATAAGAACTTCCGTGGTCGCTTTTCTGTCAGCTTGGATCACCACTGTTCCTTGTGGGTTCTCGGCTTTAAGACGCTCAATATTGGCTTGTACTGCGCGTACATCAATGCGGCGCTTATTAATCCAAATTTCACCCTTGTCGCTGATTGCAACAAGTATATTCGCTCGGTCTTTTTTCACCGCAGTAGCGGCGTCAGGGCGATTCACATCAATGCCCGATTCTTTAACGAAGGATGCGGTCACGATAAAGAAGATCAACATGATAAAGACCACGTCCAACATTGGTGTCATATCAATTGTGGCTTCTTCTTCTTCAACTAAATTCTGAATTTTTTTCATAAATAACCCTTCTCAACTCGCCATTTGGCTTAGCGTTGAACCTCTAATGCGTCTTCTAAATGCAATTTTTCAGTCTTAGCTGTACGTGTTAACCATGTTGATGCGAATACACCAGACAAAGCGCCAACCATACCTGCCATCGTTGGAATGGTCGCCTGGGATACACCAGCCGCCATAGAGCGAGCATTACCGCCACCAGATATCGCCATTACATCAAACACCACTATCATTCCGGTTACGGTTCCCATCAATCCTAGCAATGGGCACAAGGCAACCAGAGCTTGAATAATCGGTAAGCTAAAACGTAGTTTTAAACTCACACGGGAAATCATCGCCTGCCGAATTTGCTCAGCGTTCCACGAGCTACGGTCACTTCGTGCTTGCCATGCTTCGATAGTCTGTTTTTTAAATTGCTTGTGACCAAAAGACACATAAAAGATCCGCTCGAGTATCAATATCCACATCACGAAAATTAGCCCACCGATGATCAGCAGGATAATCCCGCCGGTCTCGGTGAAGTCTCGGATTGATTCAAAGATCTCAACAAACATAATGTTATGCCTTAGCGCCAGTGTGCCTTTCAGCACGCTCAGCAATTACACCTGCGGCTTGCTCTTGCAAAATCGCCACAATGTTTTTGCTTTGGGTGCTAAGCAGTGCATAAAGCAAGGTAGTTGGGATAGCCACAACCAAACCTAATACCGTGGTGATCAATGCTGAAGATATACCGCCAGCCATGATCTTAGGGTCACCGGTACCAAACAAAGTAATTTGTTGGAAGGTTACAATCATGCCCGTTACCGTACCAAGCAAACCACCCAAGGGCGCAACCACTGAAATCATTTTGACCAAGGTAAGGAAGCGACCTAATTTAGGGACTTCGCCCAAAATGGCCTCGGTTAGATGCAGTTCTAAGGCCTCAGTATCCACATCAGGATATTTCTCTTTTACTTTCAATACCCGACCCAATGGATTGTTTGAGGACAACTTATCAGATTTCAACTGTGCGTTAACTTTTGCACCAATCATAGTCAGTACGATGAAACGCCATACAGCAACCAAGATACCTACTGCACCCACCGCAATAATGATGTAACCGACCAAGTCACCTTGATGAATTCGTTCTTCTAAGCTAGGGGCTTGAACCAACAAACTTAAGATTGTGCCACCAGTGGGGTCAAGGCCAAACTCGACCAGTTCACCATTAGAATCTTGTAAGTTTTGCGCACTGTTCATGTAACGGTCAGCAGGTTGACGAATAAGCTCGGCCACCGTATTGGTTTCACCTTCATATTTTAGATACATGCCATCTGCTACTAATGCGAAGGGTCCAACACGAACCACCTCTTTATTAACTTTAGCGCCACCGGCTTCTACCACATCGGTATTGAATTTGGTAACCTTGCCGCTTTCGGTCATCTCTCGCTGGATCTCAAACCAAACACGCTCGATTTCTTCAATCGTAGCAAGCTTAGAACTGGTGCCCATAGATTGCGCCATTTTATCTAAGAAGTCAGAGCGACCAGGCATCTGTGCAGACACAACAGAGTTGTAAAATTTGTTCTTGGTGTCACCAGCTACTTGCTGCAAAACCCCAAACAACTCTTTCAATGAGCCCAAACGTTTATCCAGTGCTTCATTTAAATCGGCTAATTTGAACTCATTTTCTTCAAACTGGGTTTCTAGCTTCTCAGAGCTTGCAAGTGTCGCTGTGCGCAATTTAGCCGCGTCACGTAACATTTGGTCTTGCTCAGAACGCATCTGTGCAAATTCTTTCTCACGTTGCGAATTCTGTTGATTTTGTTGGAATTGACCTTGCTCCAACTGCTTTAACAGTGCATCTAGATCCAATGGTTTGCTCTCTTGAGCAATAGCGCTACCCATGAAGGTTGCGACCAAAAGAACTGCAGTATTTCTAAGTAATTTTCTCATGCTATGGAATCTCTCAGTCTGTAATCGCAACAGGCAACATCAACAAGTCAGGTGCCATTTGTTTCTTGGCCATACGCAACCCCTTAGTAACTTGGGTACGATAGTCAGAAGAAAGCTCTTCCCACTGGCGTGTCTGTTTATTCCAGATACCTTGTTTGCTAGCGTCTCGGGTTTGATATATCAACGCAGTACGACCGATGCGTAAGAAGTCAACATTACGCTCTTGCCCATCAATCAGCTGTAGGCCGGGGTAAGATTCCAGTGTGCGGCCGTAATCCATTTCAACCTGATAGGCCTCCATCACGCGACGAAACTTTTCTGACGGCGCAACGTCGGCGCGATCCATCATATTGCGTAAATCAATAATTCGATTGGCACGCTCTTCGGGTAGAAAAGGCATGTCTAACTCTACGAATTGGCCTAAACCATCAATCATGCGAATCATCAATGGGGTAATTTGACGTTCAATTACGCTGACTTCGTCAATGGCCGCATTCAAATCAAGCATCTCTTGATCTTGATTGGCGATTTGCTTTTTAAGTTGGTTGTTATAAACCAATAAACCTTCAATTTCTTTATTGATAGTTTTGAACTGTTGCAGCTTGTTATCAATCTGATCAGTAATAGTATTGATCTTAGATTGCGACGTGGCCGCTGATTGGTTTATCTCTGCAGCAGCTGCTAAAGCAGGCTCCAGATCTTTATCCTGCTGTGCGGTAGCTGTTGTACTGGCCATTAAGCTGGCGAGTAATAAAGCAGACAGCGTATTTATAAATTTCATACAATCAAGCCCTAATGTGGAATCAGGTTGGTAGCTCACCAACAATAAAAACTGCGGCAAGGATAGGGCTATTGTGTGACAGTATTATTACAAAATGGTAGTGAATTTGCGGACTGATTTAGAGTACTGATTTGTATAGGAAAATTAGTTTTAACTTGCTGTTTTATATATAGTTAATTTTCACTCCCTGCTATTTAGTAGAATTTTCGTTGGTTTACAAGGTCCCTCTTCAATGCCCAATTGGTCTGGGCTAGATGACGGTTTTGTTACAACAGGCAGGTTCTGTTTATAGTGAATGAATTGCCTAACCAGGCTGAGCACTATCAATGAACCACCCGAAGAAATCGGACGAAAATTTAACCTATAGCAAAGTTTAAATCCCAATTTCTCCATTTAATTATTCTTATTATATTCTTATCAAGATATTCTTATCAAGACACCTATTCCTATATTCTTATCAATTATTCTTATCAAGACACCCATTCCTAGACTATTCTTATCAAGACACCCATTCCTAGACTGTTAAAGTTTCAATCTTCGACTAGGCTTTAAGGACGTTAATCAACCATGGATGGATGATGTATGCCTCAAGCTCGAAAAAATCAAATCAGCTTAATCGATACCCCTTATTATCATTGTGTTTCCCGCTGTGTACGGCGTTCTTTTTTGTGTGGCGAAGATGAGTACACGGGACAAAGTTATGAACATCGCCGGGACTGGGTAGAATCTCGTTTGTTATTTTTAGGTTCGGTATTTGCCATTGATATCGCGGCCTATGCGGTGATGAGTAATCATACCCATGTGGTGCTGTGTGTGGATAAAGACCTTGCGGGCAGTTGGTCTGATAAAGAGGTGCTTACCCGCTGGCATCGATTACACAAGGGTACGTTTCTCACACAAAAGTATTTACGCGGTGATGCACTAAGTCATTGCGAGCAACTGACAGTGGATGAAACCGTTGAGGTTGTCCGTCATCGCTTATACGACATCAGTTGGTTTATGCGTGAATTAAATGAACACATTGCTCGTGAAGCCAATGCAGAAGATGGCTGCACGGGCAGGTTTTGGGAAGGAAGATTCAAAAGCCAGGCCTTGCTAGATGAAAGCGCGGTGCTAGCCTGTATGGCCTATGTGGATTTAAACCCAATTCGCTCCAAAATGGAAAGTACGCCAGAAACCTCCAAGCATACTAGTGTGTTTCAACGTATTCACGCCCTCAAAGAAGGCAAACAACCTGCTTCTCTGATGTGTTTTGTAGGTAATTATCGACAAAATATGCCCAAAGGTATCGCCTTCAGCTTGATTGATTATTGTGTACTAGTTGATAGCACTGGCAGAAGTCTTCGAGACGACAAAGCCGGATATATTGACCATAGCCAGAGCGACATTCTTCAACGACTAAACATCAATACAGAGCAATGGCTGGCACTCACCACTGAATTCGAAAAGCACTTTGCCACCGCGGTGGGCAGTGAGCATATGCTTCAGCAGTTCAAGCGTCACACAAAACATCAACGCATAAGAGGCATGGGTAAGGCAAAAATATTGTTCAAACACGCATAACAACATCAAATCATCAAGTCTCTGCATGCCACAATAAGCGGGTAATTTCGGCTGCTTAGGATTTGGTAAATCGACCGACTTATCAAATGAATAACCGATATCGTATTCAAAATCTGCAGTTAGGCATTATTTTACCTACCCAGAACTAAGACACTTTGACAATCAAACATTGCATAAAGGGTCTTCATTAAATCATTTATAAAAATGGATGTCTTATTTGGGGTGTTGAATAAACATGGGTGTCTCATTTGGGGAGGGAGAGACAAACATGAGAAGGCCCACACCGAAGTGGGCCTTATTCGTCTGCTAAAAGTCTATTTACTTTTAAAGCATCTATGCAGCATTAGACAGCTTATGGATTACGCTTCTTCACGCTGGACTTCAGCGTTGTGATACACATCCTGAACGTCATCACAATCGTTGAGCATATCAATAAATTTATCGAACACCTCTACATCATCACCGGTCACGTCGGTATGCATTTGCGGAATAAAGGTGATCTCGTCAACATCAAATTCTATTTCGCCCATAGCATCGGTGAGCGCAGTTTTAGCTTTGAAATATTCGGTGTGAGGAACGAAAACCGTAATCACGCCTTCTTCATTCTCAATATCCGCTACATCCACATCAGCTTCCATTAATAATTCTAACGCAGCGTCTTCGTCATCACCTTTAAATGCCAGAACGGCTTGATGATCAAACATATGCGCAACTGCGCCTGGAGCACCAATCTTAGAATTAGTTTTAGTAAAGCAATTGCGGACTTCGGTGATAGTACGATTATTATTGTCCGTCAAACAATCCACGATCACCATGCAATTGCCAGGACCAAATCCTTCGTAGCGTGCAACTGAGAAGTCTTCACCTGCACCGCCCTCGGCTTTCTCAATTGCTTTATCAATTACGTGACCAGGCACCTGATCTTTTTTGGCTTTTTCGATTAAACGGCGAAGAGAAAGGTTTGCATGGGGATCCGTGCCGCCGTTCTTCGCTACTACGTAGATTTCTTTACCGTATTTGGAATAAACTTTGGTTTTTTGACCCGCTGTTTTCGCCATCGCAAGTTTGCGAACTTCAAACTTTCTTCCCATTATGAATTGCTCTTTTTTAATTGGGTTAATATTTCTGTCGGTGAATTCTACCCAGACAGCTAGGCCTAGGGCAAATGTTGTGTCGCTAAATACTCATGTGATTGCATTTCTTTTAGCCGACTCAAGCATCGGTTGAATTCAAAATTAAGCTGTCCGCTAGTATATAAGGCTTCCATCGGTACCGCTGCTGAAATGATTAATTTCACATTTCGCTCATAAAATTCATCCACCATAGCAATGAATCGCCGAGCGATATCATCTATTTCACGGCCCATCTGTTCTACGTTGGCCAATAGAACCGTATGATAGCATCGACTTAGCTCCATATAGTCAGTTTGACTTCGAGGGCCGTCACATAGCGCTCTAAATTCCAACATGATAACCCCATCGGCATCTTGGATAGACGGGATTTTGCGGCCTTCGATTTCAATCTGACGATTGCTATTGCCCACTTCTGGGGCCAGCTGAGTAAAATACCGCGACAAATTCTCGGTCGCCTTTGTATCCAACGGATAATGGTAAATCTCCGCCTGTTCTAACGTCCGTAAGCGATAGTCCACGCCTGAATCCACATTTACCACTCGACAATTTTGGTTAATTAATTCTATAGCGGGTAAAAAGCGTGCTCGTTGTAGCCCATTTCGATACAGCTCATCCGGAATTATATTAGAAGTCGCGACTAAGCAGATACCTCTGGCAAACAATTCTTGCATTAACGTGCCAAGGATCATGGCATCGGTAATGTCTGAGACAAAGAATTCGTCAAAACAAATCACTTTAGTTTGTTTAGCGAAATTGTCTGCCACAATTTTTAATGGATCACTTTCACCCCCAAGGGTTTTTAGTTCCTGATGTACTTTGTGCATAAAACGATGAAAGTGAATGCGCATTTTGCGCTCAAAAGGTAAACACTCATAGAATGTATCCACTAAATAAGTTTTACCTCGTCCCACACCTCCCCAAAAGTAGAGCCCTTGAATACTGGGTTTACTCATTCCCATTCCAAACTTGCTGGCCAGATGCACTCGCCACGTAAGCTTTTTACGAGGTTGGGTTAATTCATCATATAAGCGTTGAAGTTCCTTAACTGCGTTTTCTTGAGCAGCGTCGAATAGAAACTCTGGATCGGTTAAATCGTTTTGATATTTTTGCCAAGGCGTAATCATGTATATCCGCTAATATTAAATTGTTAAAAATCGTCTTGAATGAAAAATAAATGGCCGCATAGTTTGCTAAGCGAGTATGATTAAGTAAAGCATTTGTAGAATCTGGAGACATTATGGACTGGTTAGTAGGGCTATTGCTATTAGTAGTGGGTATGATTATTGGATTTTTTGCTGCCAAGTTCCTTTTGGAGCGAAAATATGCAGAACAAGCCGAAAAAGCTAGTGACAGCACCTTGAAAGAAATGATGGCGCAGCACGCAGCTGATCATCTTAGTCAATCTCGTGAAATAGTGGCGACATTGCAATCTCAGTGTGAAGATCTGAATGAGCAACTGGACGCCTATGAAAATGTGCTTAATGCAAGCCAAATGGATGACAGCAAGGATAATTTAACCTTCTTTGGTGAACACGCGACCTTGTTCATTCGTCATCAACAAGCGAAGCAAAAGCGCAAAACCGAAACGGCGGAATTTCAACCAAAAGATTTTTCAACTGAAAGCTCTGGGCTGTTTACTGACGCAAAAAATAAGCAAGTCGTCGACAATAAATAATTAAATCTGAACTTTGGCCACCATTGTTAGGTCATTTGACTGACTATTTTATCAAGTAGCATTACTTTGGAGACAAAATTACGATGAAAAAAGCTGTGAATCGTTTGTTACTTACCACTGGCATCATTGTCAGTACCTTGTCATTTACTATGAACGCAAATGCTGCGTTACCATTCTTCTCTTCTGATAAAGAAGAAATTCCATCATTAGCGCCGATGCTGCAAGAAGCGACTCCGGCGATAGTGAGCATCTCGGTTGAAGGTACCCAGGTATCGCGACAGAGAGTGCCAGAGATGTTTCGTCATTTCTTTGGTGGTCAGAATGAACAAGTGCAAGAGCGACCCTTTAAAGGTTTAGGATCCGGCGTCATTATCGATGCCGAAAAAGGCTATGTAGTAACGAATAATCATGTTGTCGACAACGCCGATGAAATCACCGTTATGTTGACTGACGGGCGCGAATTAAAAGCAAAAAAACTCGGTGCCGATGAACAAAGCGATATTGCTCTGTTACAAATAGACTCAGAAAAACTGAAAGCTCTGCCTTTAGCTAATTCTGATAAATTACGCGTGGGTGATTTTGTGGTGGCTATCGGAAATCCATTTGGCTTAAGCCAAACGGTAACGTCAGGCATCGTTAGTGCCCTTGGCCGTTCGGGTTTGAATATTGGCGGATATGAAGATTTCATTCAGACCGATGCAGCGATTAACCGCGGTAACTCTGGTGGCGCTTTAGTTAATTTACGTGGTGAGTTAGTCGGTATCAACACCGCTATTTTCGGACCAAATGGCGGTAATGTGGGTATCGGTTTCGCTATTCCCAGTAATATGATGAAAAGTCTCGTTGACCAAATCATTGAATTTGGTGAAGTCCGTCGTGGGCTGCTCGGGATTCTCGGCCAAGACGTAGATGCGGGTTTGTCTGAAGCAATGAATCTAGAAGTAAATAAAGGCGCCTTCGTCAGCGAGGTGAGTCCGGATTCAGCTGCCGACAAAGGTGGAATTGAGTCTGGTGATATTATCACTCACATAAACGGCAGAATCGTTGATAGCTTCCAAGAACTTCGAGCTAAAATTAGTAGTATGGGCGCGGGTGCGGAAGTAGAGCTTACATTACTACGCAAGGGTAAATCTAAAAAGGTCAAAGTGACCTTGGGAGATGCCGGTGCAGCGGTGGTTGCAGCCCGTGAAATACATCCTGCGTTGGAAGGGGCAACCTTAGCCGATGGCACAACCGAGCGAGGCAATAAAGGCGTTGAGATCAGTGAACTAGACGCCCGCTCACCAGCTGCCCGTTTTGGCTTGCAAGAGGGTGACATCATTGTTGGTGTGAATAGAAACCGCATCAACAATGTAGCCGAATTACGCCGACAGATGGAAGATGCTGAAGGTGTGATAGCGCTCAATGTGCAACGTGGGAAATCCTCTTTGTATCTGGTCATTCGCTAATTATTTTAGTACCGCCTAACTGCAATGCCGAGTTTATCAAAAACCCGGCATTGTAGATTCCTGGCTAGCACGCCTATCATCATGGCTTATTCAGTGTTATTCTTACTAATCAGTCATTTAACCTTGTTTAAACCGTGAAAATACCTTCCTGGCTACAGTTTATTGGCAAATCAGTCGCATTAGGATTGATTATGTCTGCATTAATCCTCGCACTTGTCCCAGAGCTTAGGAAAGGCAGCGGCCTGAGTTTGGACGTGTTTAGTCAAAATAACCACGCCCCTGAAAAGCTCAGTTATTATGATGCGATTAGTCGTTCCGCTCCTGCCGTAGTCAATATTTACAGTTCCAGTATCGATATTGTTAGACGCCGTCAAGTCAACCGAACCAGCTTAGGCTCTGGTGTGATCATGACTGAAAATGGCTACATTTTAACCTGCTGGCATGTGATAAAAAATGCAGAAATGACAGTGGTAGGTTTGCCTGATGGACGCCGACTTCCAGCTGAACTTGCCGGTTATGATGAACTGACAGATTTAGCAGTATTGAAAATCACCGCCGATAACCTGCAGGTTATTCCTCAATTAGAAGCCCCCGAAATCCGTGTAGGTGACGTAGTACTAGCGATCGGTAATCCCCTCAATATCGGACAGACTATTACCCAAGGCATTGTCAGCCGTTCTGGCCACACCGTTACCCAAAATTTTAGAGAATTTATTCAAACCGATGCAGTTTTACACGAAGGTAATTCTGGTGGTGCTTTGGTTGATAGTAATGGCTATTTAATTGGCATTAATAATGCAAACTTTAAAACCCTCGATAGCCAACGCAGAGTTGTTGATGTAAATGGCATTTTCTTTGCTGTGCCTTATTCTCTAGCACGAAGAGTCATGGATGAAATCATTGAAAGTGGCAGAGCGACTCATGGACAACTAGGCTTTACTGGTGGCATAGATCCCAATGTAACAGGAGTTGTGGTTACCAACGTTGTTGCCGGCGGCCCAGCTGATTTAGGCGGCTTGAAACAATTTGATATCATTCTTTCAATCAATCAGTTTGAGCTAGATACTCTTGATCAAACCTTCGATATGATTGCCAAAAGTAGCCCGGGAGAACAACTGGAATTATCTGTTTCCCGAGATGGTAAAGTTATCAGTATTCAAGTAGTGGTGGGCGAAGCTACACAGTAATGATGTTTTGCGAAAAGCAAGAGCCGCTAATTCTGCTGAGGACAGGTGATGTAACCAAGCAGATTAAATAGCAAGCTAAGCCGTCATAATCCCGATTTAAGCGTTCTTTTAGGACGTGATGTTACTTGTTCAGATTCGTTATCCTGCGCTTGTTGGGTGGCACTGACCTCTTCTTCTTTGGATTGCTCACTGTCATATTGTTCGACACCCTTGCCTACAATTGGAGCCTGATTCACTAAATCTAATTTAACAATATCTTCGATTCGAAACACCAACTCACCGGAGTTTTCTTCATCGCGATAGTCATAAATTAAATCATTAGCTCCCCAGTACTTCACATTCTCCAAAAGAATAAAACCCTGTTTGAGCTTATTATTGCTAATGAGCTTATAAGTCTGTGCGGATATCATCGCATAGTAATAATAGGATTCCGTACCATCGGTTTCTTCCTGCACATTAAACTGCGCAAACACCCAAACTTTATCCTCAGAAGCAGTGGCAGTTAATGCCGTTAGCTCATCATCAGCATTGCATCCGACTAAGGTTAATATAAGCAGCATGTATATGTATTTCATGGTATTCCCTTTCAGTACTATGTCCTGAAGGTTAGCCTAGCGAATCTGCTAATCGATTTCCAGATTTAATATGAATTCAAATCGCTGACTAAATAGAATCTTTCCAAAATGCGAGTTGTGATTGCCATCTCGACTTACAAAGCAAATTGATAACTACAATAATATGGAGGAGCCAGCAATCACGATTTACAAACAGATTGCTGGCAATAACAGAGACAATTGAACTGATTAGTTCGGAGGGCTGCAACTGACTTACTATTCCACTCTGCGAATATTAGCACCAAGATTAGTTAGCTTTTTCTCGATATTTTCGTAACCACGATCTAAGTGATAGATACGATCGACCACGGTTTCACCCTTAGCCACCAGCCCAGCAATGATAAGGCTCGCAGAGGCACGTAAGTCTGTAGCCATCACCTGTGCACCGTTTAACTGGTCAACACCGTTACAAACAGCACTGTTACCTTCTAGTGAAATATTAGCTCCCATTCGTTGCAGTTCAGGAACATGCATAAAACGATTTTCAAAAATATTTTCAGTTACAACGCCACTGCCCTGCGCGATACAATTCATAGCGACAAATTGCGCTTGCATATCAGTAGGGAAACCGGGATGAGGTGCGGTTTTTATACTGACGCTTTTTGGCCGCTTACTGTGCATATTCAAAGACACCCAATCCTCGCCGGTTTGAATATCTGCACCTGCTTGACTCAACTTGCTCAAGACCGCATCTAGGGTATCTGGTGCGGCATTCAGGCATTTTATATGACCGCCAGTTACCGCAGCAGCCACTAAGAAAGTCCCAGTTTCAATCCGATCAGGTAACACTCGATAATGGCAACCATGTAGGCGTTTTACACCTACAATTTTAATATTATCCGTGCCTGCTCCAGTGACCTTGGCCCCCATGCGATTGAGGCAATTAGCCAAATCGGTAATTTCAGGCTCTCTTGCCGCATTTTCTAATACAGTTTCGCCCTCCGCTAAAGCCGCAGCCATCATTAGATTTTCGGTGGCCCCTACGCTGACCATATCCATAAAGATATGTGCCCCCTTTAGTCGACCATCAACTTTGGCACGAACGTAGCCATTGTCCACGTCAATTTGAGCCCCCATCTGCTTCAAGCCATCTAGGTGCAAATTGACGGGTCTGGCGCCTATGGCACAGCCACCAGGCAAGGACACATTCGCCTGACCATATTTGGCGAGCAAAGGACCTAGCACTAAAATCGATGCGCGCATGGTTTTGACTAAATCATAAGACGCAGTGAAATTATCAATATTGCTCGGATCTAGCTCGAGTACCAAATTATCATGACGGGTAGCTTTGACACCGAGTTCGGCTAATAAGGCTATACTGGTTTTGATATCCCGCAAATGCGGGACATTGTCGAAATGGCAAGCTGAATCTGCCAAGATAGTCGACATCAAAATGGGTAACGCAGCGTTTTTAGCGCCTGATATCACCACTTCACCGTGCAGCGCAGGGCTAGTGTTTATAAGTAATTTTTGCATAAAATATAAGGCTACTGAGGCATGTTGAACATGCGTTCACGTTGCCATTGCTTTTCATTGAAGGTTTTAATAGAAATCGCGTGCATACTGCCATCCGCAATTTTATCTTTTAGTGGGCCGTAGATCATTTGTTGCTTTTTGACTCGACTCATATCATCGAATTGATCGCTAATGGCTATAATTTGAAAATGCGAGCCATCGCTAGTTACGTGTACTTCAGCCAATCCGAGTTGCTCTTTGAGCAAAATTTCTATTTCGTTAGTTTCCATCTGTCGTCTTTTTATAATGCTTGCATGAGTCTATTGTAACGGTAAAAGTGGATCAACGTTGCTTAATTTCGCCAAATTCACCAATCCTGTCGGCGCTTGGGTGATCGCTAAAGGCACTTCGGCTGCTTGGCAGTCTCTAACCAAATGCATCAGCCAAGCTAGTCCTGCGGTATCCACAGCTTCGACAGAACTTAGATTGACTGTCAGGCTTTGCTTGGCCTGAGCAGCAGATTGTATAATCTCAGCTTGCTCCGGCCAGCAATGCATCACCGTCTCACGGTTTAAATCGCCGCTCAGTTTGAATTGATTTTTCTGCACAAGTGAGACGGTCAATTTTGAAGACACTTAGTTCGCTCCTTCAGCCTTGTCCATGGTAATAGGTTTATTGATTTTATCTTTCATCAAATCTATTACAACTTCTATCCCTTGTTGGCGCAAGATAGACTCAAATTCACTTTGCTTGCTAGATAACATACTGATCCCTTCAGCAATCATATCGTAGGCTTTCCACTGATTGGTTTTTCTGTCTTTGCGTACTTTGAATGCAATTTTAATATCTGGGCGATTGGGATCTTTTACGATTGCTCTGACCGTAACATCTCGTTCATCTTCAAAGTCGCTGGTCGGTTCAAACACTACCGTTTGGTTGTCATAATAGCCCATCGCAACCGCGTAAGTGGTGACTAGATATTCACGAAACACCATAACGAACTCTTGCAACTGCTCTTTAGGTGCTTTGGTCACGTATTTGCCCAGCACTTTATAAGCCGAAAACTTATAATCTACATAAGGCAGCAATTCTTCTTTTACTATATTGCGCAGCACATCTGGATCCGCTTTTATCTTTGCTTGATCATTTTTAATTCGTTCAAAGGTAATCGTTGCCACATCTTGCACCATCGCATAGGGATCGTCTTTACTGATCTCCTTTGCAAAAGCAGTTGAAGCTGAAGTCGCTAATACTAGAACTAGCGCTGCTATTTTAACTAAAAATGGTTTATTCATAATAAGTCCTAACGGGTCCTGAGCAGCCTATTGGGTGCTATCACGACTAAATAAAAATTGTCCGATTAAATCTTCAAGTACCAAGGCTGATTTTGTATCTGCGATATAATCACCTTCGGCTAAATTTTCGATGTCGTCGATTGAAAAGCCCGGCTGAAAGCCAATATATTGCTCACCTAACAAACCTGAGGTCAAAATCGACACTGAACTTGTTTCTGGAAAGGCATTATATTGTTTCGAAATGCTTAAGGTTACTACCGGGGTAAAATCCTCTGGGTCCAACTGGATATCTTCAACTCGTCCTATGGTGACTCCGCCAACTTTCACTGATGAGCGCACCTTTAGACCGCCGATGTTGTCAAATTTGGCATACAAGTTATACGTATCGCCTTGTCCTACGGATCCTTGGCTGGCGACTTTTAACGCCAGCATTAATGTTGCAGCGATAGCCAGAGCAACAAACAATCCCACATATATTTCAATTTTCCTTGATGTCATGCCCCTATCCTCACTCTATTCCAAACATGATTGCTGTTAATACAAAATCTAAACCAAGCACAGCGAGCGACGAATACACTACTGTTTGGGTTGTAGCCGCACTGATACCTTCCGATGTAGGAACTGAATCATATCCTTTAAAAATTGCTATCCAGGTAATAACAAATGCAAATACGATACTTTTAATCACACCGTTCATCACATCCGCTTTCCATTCGACTGTGGATTGCATAATCGACCAATAGCTTCCACTGTCAACACCTAGCCACTCTACGCCAACAAGATGCCCGCCAATAATACCTACTGCACTGAATATCAGCCCCAACATAGGCATCGACAATATTCCAGCCCACAGACGCGGTGCCACAATACGCCGCAAAGGGTCAACCGCCATCATTTCCAAGCTACTAAGTTGCTCGGTTGCCTTCATCAGGCCTATTTCTGCGGTTAGTGCTGAACCAGCGCGACCGGCAAACAACAAAGCGGTCACCACCGGCCCCAATTCCCGCAGAATCGACAATGCCACCATAGGTCCGAGACTACCTTCCGCACCGTAATCAACTAATATGGTATAACCTTGCAGAGCCATTACCATACCAATGAACAAACCAGACACCACAATTATAGATAGTGACTGCACACCAACCACATACAGTTGTTTGATCGTCAAAGAAACATTTTTCAATTGCGGAACAGCGATAACTGCACCAATTAGCACGTTAGTTGCACGGCCATTAGCGGCAAATTTATCTAATGCCGAGCGCCCCAGATTTGCTAACCAATCCATTAATTTAATCCCATAAATTCATGTTCGAGGGAGTCTGCTGGAAAATGAAATGGCACTGGACCATCAGCTTCACCACGTAAAAATTGTTGGACGAGTGCTGAGTCGCTGTGACGAATTTCATCTGGTGTACCTGACCCAATGATTTTCTTTTCTGCCATTATATAAACGTAATCAGCAATGCTCATCACTTCTTTAACATCATGGGTCACAACCACACTGGTAAGATTCAATGCATTGTTCAGTTGTTTAATCAGCTTAACCAATACCCCCATAGAAATAGGGTCCTGACCGGCAAAAGGTTCATCGTACATAATCAATTCTGGGTCAAGGGCAATTGCGCGGGCTAATGCAGCTCGCCTCGCCATGCCACCAGACAACTCGCTGGGCATTAACTTCGCAGCTCCGCGTAAACCAACCGCTTGCAATTTTAACAACACTATTGTGTTGATTAAATCTTCGGATAATTTTGTGTGCTCACGTAATGGATAAGCGATGTTGTCAAATACACTCATTTCAGTGAACAAAGCACCACTTTGAAATAGCATACTCATCTGACGTCGCACCTTGAATAATCTATTACGTGACATCCCAGGTATGGATTCACCATGAAATTTGATATCTCCATGGGTTGGTCTCAATTGACCACCAATTAATCTCAACAAGGTCGTCTTACCAATTCCACTTGGTCCCATTATGGCGGTTGTTTTACCTTTTGGGATCTGCAAGGAAATATCGTCGTAAATAACGCGTTCTCCTCTTTTAAAGGTCAAACTCTCTATTTCAATCACATTTTTCACTAGAAACTCCGAGATGCCTTGGGTAGTAGACACGCTAATTACACTTTATGTTTCAACGAGCCGTCCGATTTGAGGCCATTTTACCCTTTTTCAAGGGTAAGTAACTAAAACTAAAGGTAACAAAATATAATAAAAAAAATCGTAAGAATTTGTAGCTTGATTTTGACAAAATTGATCACAATATTATGAATTAAATAATATTGAACAGCGCAATAGGAAATACCTGTGAATTTTGAGATAATCATACCATTGTTTTCCAAAGAATTGATGAAGTGATAACAGAAGTAGCTATTTTTATTGCCGGTTTGGCTGTACTTAGTTGGAGTGCTGACAGATTTGTATTTGGTGCCTCAGCACTGGCCAAAAATATCGGTGTATCTTCTATGGTAATTGGTTTGACCATAGTTGCCATGGGCTCGTCCGCACCAGAAATTGTAGTTTCAGCCACTGCATCACTGGCCAATAATCCAGATACCGCTGTGGGTAATGCCATAGGGTCTAATATTACCAACGTGGCTTTAGTCCTTGGACTAACCGCACTGCTCAAACCTCTAATTGTTTCATCAACTACTGTACGGCGTGAAATGCCGGTGCTATTGGCCGTGACCTTATTAGCCATGTATTTCTTGTCAGATAATTACCTGAGCTTCAATGAAGGTGTCATCCTAATCATATTATTTTTCGTCAGCATAGGAGGGTTAACCCTTATCTCTATGAATGTGGAAAAAGATGATCCACTGCAAGCAGAAACAGAAGACGAAATTCCCATTGGCGTACCTGCCTCTAAAGCTATTTTTTGGGTGATAATTGGACTGATTTTATTACCTGTCAGTGCGCACTTTATGGTCGGCTCAGCGGTAGAGATTGCTCGCTTCTTCGGTATGAGCGAGCTGGTAATAGGTTTGACAATAATAGCGCTGGGAACAAGTTTACCGGAGCTTGCAGCAAGTATAGCCGGGGTATTGAAAGGCGAAGATGATTTAGCCTTGGGTAACATCATAGGTTCGAATATTTTTAATTTGTTAGCCGTACTAGCCATGCCAGGGTTATTTGCCCCTGGTTTCATTGATGAAAACGTCGCTAGCCGAGATGTCTATGCGATGTTATTCATCACGAGTCTGATGATAGCCTTTAGTTTCAATCTTCGTGGCACCAGACGAATCAACCGATGGGAAGGTGTGGCACTAATATTGTGCTATTTCGCCTATTGCGCCTTTTTATTCTACTAAATTAAGTGAAACTAAGTATGTCTTCACCGTTTAGACTGTCAGCGATTAAGGTGCTTGAGATTGAATCTCAGGCTATTTTGCAGCTGCAACAATATATCGATAGCAGCTTTGACAAAGCCTGTGAATTACTGCTTAACTGCACCGGCAAAGTAGTCGTTTGTGGGATGGGGAAATCTGGACATATCGGCAAAAAGATAGCAGCTACGTTGGCTAGCACAGGTACACCGGCATTTTTCATGCATCCTGGCGAAGCTAACCATGGCGATTTGGGCATGATTAGTGAACGCGACATTTTACTGGCCATTTCTAATTCTGGTGAAACCGTTGAGTTGTTGAATCTGTTACCTGTCGTCAAGCGGCTTAAAATTCCAATTATTTCCATGACCAATAATAAACACAGCGCATTAGCTAAGTATTCTGATGCAGTGTTGTGTGTCAAAGTTGAACAAGAGGCCTGTTCGTTAGGATTAGCTCCTACCGCTAGCACCACCGCAACCTTAGCCATGGGGGATGCACTGGCGGTCGCCCTGCTGGATGCTAATGGATTTACTCCGGCGGACTTTGCCCTGTCTCATCCAGGTGGAAGTTTAGGTAGGCGGTTATTACTTACTATCGAAGATATTATGCATACTGGCAGTGAGCTTCCTCTAGTAAAAGAAGCACAGACCATTAGTAGCGCACTAATGGAAATATCCAGTAAAGGGCTAGGTATGACTGGCATCATTAATGATGAAGGTCTACTTAGGGGTATCTTCACTGATGGTGATTTACGCCGCATTTTGGACAATCGAATCGATATTCACTCGACGGCCGTCTCACAGGTCATGACCTCTAATAGTATAACCGGCCGAGCAGATATGCTTGCAGTTGAAGGATTGAATCTAATGGAAAAGCACAGAATAAGCGCACTGTTCGCAGTGGATGACAACAACTTACCTGTAGGTGCGCTAAATATGCACATGTTGCTCAAAGCTGGAGTGCTATAATGTCGACTATTGATACCCTGTATGGTCCGGTAAAGAACAACCTTATCCGTAAGCTGAGTAAAGTAAAACTACTGGTATGTGACGTGGATGGCGTGTTTTCTGATGGAAATATTTACATGGGTAACAGTGGGGAAGAGCTCAAAGCATTTAATACTTTAGATGGTTATGGTATCAAAGCGATGCTAAAAACCGGTGTAGAAGTGGCTATTGTCACCGGCCGAGAATCTGCCATAGTTGAGACTAGAATGTCCGCCTTAGGTGTATCCTTGATTGTACAAGGCGAAGAAAACAAAAAATCGGCCGTAAAAAAGATGATCAGCCACTTGGGAATTAAAAAAGAAAATGTAGCCTCCATTGGTGACGACGTTGGAGATATTGGCATGTTCCAAGAAAGCAATGTCGCTTTTAGCGTACCCAATGGCCACCCCTATGTTCGTCAACAAGCCGAGTATGTGACCCGTACCTATGGTGGCGCTGGGGCCGTGCGTGAAGTGTGCGATTTGATTTTGTTCGCCAATAATAAGTTAAATCATGTCTACGGAAGTAGCACATGAGTCGAATAACTATCAGTATCGGCCTATTATTTTTGTTGGTCTTATTGATTTATGTACCAAGCTGGATGAGCGCAGATCCACAAAACACCAATGAAACTAACGAAGAGTCTTGGCGACCTAACTATCAAGCACGTAACATGCGCAGTACTTTGTACAATGAGTTTGGTGAAATTAATCACCAAGTATTTGCCTTAAAGATGGAACATTATCAGTTATTAGGTTTCACACTCTTTAGTCAGCCACGTTACACCATATATGTGGCGGATCAACAAAACCCTTGGCATGTTGAGGCGACAGAAGGAACCTTGTACGACGACAACCGAATTCAATTGGAAACTGATGTTGAAATCCGCAGCTTGGACGAAAGTGGATTTATCCAAACCATCAAGACTCAATTTTTAGAAATTAATCTGGGAGACAAGACCATGATGTCAGATCAACCAGTACAAATTAACGGCAAAAATTTTGTTGTCATGAGCAATGGCTTTTCAGCAAACTTAGCCACACAAGAATATGAGTTAAAAGATCATGTCCAAACACAATATGCTCCGCGCTAGTGCACTAATATTTTTCATCGCCAGCAGCCAAGTTTCATTAGCTGACGAAAATGACTTTGAACTGCCCATAAAAGTCGATTCTCAATCTAATTTTTTTGATGGCAAAACCAAAACATCCATTTTTCGCAAAGATGTCAAAATCACTCAAGGTTCGTTGGAGATTTTAGCGGATGAAGTAGAAGTCATTGCCGGCCTAGGGGAAGGCAAAGAAATTTTCATCGCCAGAGGAGAGCCTGCCAAGTATACCCAGAAACTTGATGATGGAGGCTCCATAAGTGCCGCTGCGAATGAAATCAAATATGAAGTCAGTAGCAGAACCCTAACCCTTTCTGGAAATGCTGAGCTGAATCAGGATAGTAGTTTAGTTAAGGGTGAGTCGATTATCTTTAATATGGAACTGGAACAACTGGTAGCAGAGAGCAGCGACAACGGTGAAGGTGGAGTAACCGCGATTTTTCAGCCGGACAGTTTACGCAAAAAATCAGATGATAAAGAATCTGAGCAGCAACTTGAACAGGATAAAAAACCTTAATGGCTACCTTAAGAGCAACCAATCTAGCCAAAGCGTACAAATCTAGACAAGTAGTACGCGACGTTAGCTTAGAGGTGTCCACTGGACAAATTGTCGGTTTGTTGGGTCCCAATGGCGCGGGTAAAACCACTACATTCTATATGATAGTGGGCTTGGTGCCCTTGGATAAAGGCGAGATCATGATTGATCAGAAAGAACTGACCTTTCAGCCCATGCATATCAGAGCCCGCGAAGGTATAGGTTATTTACCTCAAGAGTCGTCCATCTTTCGCAAGCTTACTGTGTATCAAAATATTATGGCTATTTTGCAAACCCGCAAAGAGCTAAGCGCTACACAGCGAGAAGAACAAGCCGATTCTTTGTTAGATGAATTCAATATTAACCACATTCGAAACAGTTTAGGAATGAGCCTGTCTGGTGGCGAAAGACGACGAGTTGAAATTGCCAGGGCCTTGGCTGCATCCCCCGAGTTTATTCTGCTTGATGAACCTTTTGCTGGTGTTGATCCTATTTCGGTAAATGATATAAAAAAGATTATTCAACACTTGCGCGAGCGAGGTATTGGGGTGTTAATAACGGATCATAATGTTCGGGAAACTTTGGATGTCTGTGAAAAAGCCTATATAGTAAGTCATGGTGAACTGATCGCATCAGGCACCGCAGAAGAAGTATTAAATAATCAACAAGTGAGAGATGTATACCTTGGTGAGCAATTCAAGCTATAGTTAAGGTATCAAGAATTTAACCCACAGCTTTCTGGCTAACTGAGTAAGAACTTAAAAAATAAATGAAACCCTCGTTACAGTTAAAATTTAGCCAACAACTCACAATGACTCCGCAGCTTCAGCAGGCTATTCGATTGCTGCAACTGTCGACCCTTGATCTCCAACAGGAAATACAAGAGGCGCTTGAGTCTAATCCGTTATTGGAGATAGAAGAAGGCTCTGATGGCCCTAGCGGTGACGCTGCATTAGCTGAAAATAATGGTAACGAAGCGGACGAGATTATCTCTGCAAGTGCCGACACTATGGACACAAATGAGGCATTAGAGAAAAACGATTTACCTGACGAATTACCCATTGATAGTACTTGGGATGACTACATTAGCGCGTCTTCCGCTCCGGCTTCCATCAGCGGTGGTGGTGGTGATGATGACCAAATATTTCAAGGTGAAACCACAGACAACATCCAAGATCATTTGTTGTGGCAAATGCGCCTCACTCATTTTTCCGATTTAGATATCGCCATCGCTACCGCAATTATTGATTCAATTGATGAATCTGGCTATTTAACCATGAGCACCGAAGAGGTGTTAGCCAGTCTCGATGATGATGAAGTAGAGCTTGACGAAGTAGAATGCGTACTCAAGCGCATTCAAATGTTTGATCCCATAGGCTCAGGTTCTCGCTCCCCACAAGAATGCCTAATGATTCAGCTCAATCAATTTTCAGCGGACACACCTTGGTTAGCTGAGGCTAAATTATTAATTGGTGAGCATGCGGAACTTCTCGGCAGTAAAGATTATCGTACTCTTATGCGTAAGACGCGTTTGAAAGAAGAAGAGTTACGGGAAGCCATGCGCTTGTTGCAAACATTGAATCCACGTCCTGGAAGTGCATTACTTATTGGTGAGCCTGAATATGTTATTCCTGATGTAACGGTAATGAAAAAAAGTGGCAGATGGCAAGTCGAATTAAATCCAGACAGCTTGCCCAAGTTAAACGTGAATCAGCAATATGCAGCAATGAGCCGTAGTGCCAAAAATACCAGTGACAGCCAATTTATCCGTTCTCATATGCAAGAAGCCAAATGGTTTATTAAAAGCCTTGAAAGCCGAAATGATACCTTGTTAAAAGTGGCCAATTGTATCGTTCAACAGCAAATTGGATTTTTCGAGCACGGCCCGGAAATGATGAAACCTATGGTGTTAAATGACGTCGCGGAAATGGTCGACATGCATGAATCAACCATTTCAAGGGTAACTACGCAAAAGTATATGCATACACCCCGTGGGATTTTTGAATTAAAATACTTTTTCTCAAGCCACGTGGCGACTGACTCAGGTGGAGAATGTTCATCTACCGCCATACGCGCTCTGATTAAAAAGCTGGTAGCGTCTGAAATTACGACGAAACCATTAAGCGATAGCAAAATTGCTCAACTGTTGGCTGACCAAGGTATACAGGTTGCCCGACGGACCATAGCAAAATATCGGGAGTCTCTTTCGATCCCACCGTCTAATCAACGCAAGAGCCTGCTGTAGGCTCATCAACAGAAGGAAGACGCTTTATGCAAATTAACCTTACTGGCCATCATGTAGAAATTACAGATTCATTGCGAGACTATGTAGACACGAAATTTACTAAGTTAGAACGACATTTTGACCATATAAACAATGTTCATGTAATCCTAAATGTCGAGAAACTCAATCAAAAAGCCGAAGCAACCGTTCACATGACAGGAGGCGAAGTTTTCGCCACTTCTGAGCATAACGACATGTATGCGGCTATTGATAGTTTGATTGACAAGCTTGATCGACAGGTGATCAAGCATAAGGAAAAAGTTAAGCGCCATTAACCTAAAATTTGAATCTTAATGGAAATTAGAGACATACTTACTCCTGACTGCACAAGCTGTGCAGTTCAGGGGACGAGCAAAAAGCGTATATTAGAAATCATCAGTCAACTCGCAGCCCAAAAGCTGCCCGACATTGATCAAACCGATATACTTACGAGCCTGTTAAGTCGTGAAAAACTTGGTAGCACTGGAATTGGTAATGGCATTGCGTTACCCCATGGCCGTTTGCAAGGCATTGATAAGGTTTTGGCCATATTAATAACCTGTAAACCCGCTATAGCCTTTGATGCTATAGATAATTGTCCGGTTGACATTTTCTTCGCCATTTTGGTTCCTGAAGAACAAGCCCAAGGGCATTTGCAAACCTTGGCAACCATAGCAACTAGACTCAGTGATAAGGAAGTCCTTAAAGTACTCCGAAAATGCGAGACTGATGGGCAATTGTATGAGGCAATCATTGGATGAAATTGATCATCATAAGTGGCCGTTCTGGCTCAGGTAAGTCTATCGCTCTGCGGGCCTTAGAAGATTTAGGTTATTACTGTGTTGATAATATTCCGGTCAACTTACTACCCACCCTTACTCACACAGTGGTGGACGAATACGATCAGGTGGCAGTCAGTATCGATGTACGGAATTTACCTAAGATCCCGGGGGAATTAGTAGAGATACTTGACTACTTACCCTCCACTTGGGATATGACCATTGTCTATCTAGATGCCAGCGACGATATGCTGATAAAACGATTCAGCGAAACCCGTCGTCTGCACCCTCTTTCACGCCAGAACAAATCTTTGTCTGATGCAATTCAAGCCGAAGGACAGCTATTAGCGCCTATCGCTGAGCGAGCCGATTTATACCTGGATACTGATAAATTATCGGTACATCAACTAGCTGAATTAGTTCGTGAACGTATCTTAGGTAAAAAGAGCTCAAGATTAGTATTGGTATTTGAATCATTTGGCTTTAAGTACGGGATCCCTAAAGACGCCGACTATGTGTTTGATGCCCGCTTCTTACCCAACCCACACTGGGAGCCGGATTTAAAACATCTTACGGGCCTTGATGCTGCGGTTGAAATATTTCTTGGCTCTCAACCTATAGTGACTAAATTTATTTGGCAAATCCAAAACTTAATCTCCACATGGCTGCCCCACCTAGAACGTAACAATCGCAGTTATGTGACAGTAGCTATCGGGTGCACTGGGGGTCAACATCGTTCGGTATTTGTGGCCGAATCCTTAGCCAAGACCTTTGGGGCGTCCCATCCAGATGTTCAGATCCGTCACCGAGAATTAAACCGTTGATCCGTTGTGAAAGGAAAATGGTTATCGTCAACAAACTCGGCCTTCACGCCCGAGCAGCGACTCAACTGGTTAAACTCGCCACCCAATTTGATGCCGAAGTCACCTTGCAACAAGGTAAAAAAAGCACTTCCGCTGTCAGTGTGCTTGGATTGATGATGTTAGAAAGTTATCAGGGCCGCGAGGTTACTGTGATCAGCGAAGGGCCAGATGCAGAAATTGCTATGGAAGCCATTGAAAAGTTGATTGTCGAAAAATTCAACGAACAAGAATAAGCTCATCCTGCAAAAATATAAACAAACGATGCAGAAGCTAATATAATTGCTGACCTGACTCCCTTACTCCACTAAACTATTAATAAGTTTAATCTTTTCATCAAGCTGTAGGTTCATGGCAGAAGCCCTAGAAGTTAAGCACGCCCAACGACAGCTCAAGGCAATTAATCAAGCCTTGAGTAGTGGCCGTTTTGTGCATGTGCACAAAGTGCTTCACGATATGCCTGCTAGTGATATAGCCCTACTGCTTGAATCAACTCCGACCAAATCTAGGTACGAGTTGTGGCAGATGCTTGACCCTGATTTTTACGGTGATGTTCTCGAAGAACTGTCAGAGGATGTCCGTAATGGCATTATCGGTCAAATGGTGCCAGAAAAAGTGGTCGATGCCCTTGAAGATATGGACATCGATGATTTGGCCGAAACCCTCAGCAGCCTGCCACAATCGGTCAGTAATGATGTGCTGCAGTCCATGGACGAGCAAGATCGTTTGCGCGCAGTAAAAGCCCTATCTTATGGAGAGGATACTGCCGGCTTTATTATGAATACCGACACCATCACCCTGCGTGCTGATGTCACTATCGAAGTAATACTAAGATATCTGCGCTTGCGAGGTGAAATACCAGAAAGTACCGATACCTTTTATGTGGTCAGTCGCAATGACACCTTAATCGGTACAGTCGCGGTAACCAAACTGCTTACTGCGTTACCCGAGCTGTCGATTAGCGATTTAATGGATGAAGAGCCAGAAGCTATCCCGATAGACATGCCTGAGAAAGATGTAGCCAAATTATTTGCTCGCTATAATTGGTTGTCTGCACCAGTTGTAGATGAAAACCACCAGCTTTTAGGTCGAATTACCATTGATGATGTTGTCGATATCATTCGTGAAGACGCTGAGCACTCAATGATGAGTATGGCCGGTTTGGACGATGAAGAAGATACCTTTGCGCCGGTGTTACAAAGTACCCAAAGGCGTTCGGTGTGGCTGGCGGTCAATTTGGTGACAGCCTTACTCGCGGCTGCAGTCAGTGATTTATTTGAAGCAACACTGAGTCAATTAGCGGTCCTTGCAATCCTCAATACCATAGTGCCCAGTATGGGCGGGGTCGCAGGCAACCAAACCTTGACTCTGGTTATCCGCGGTATGGCACTGGGTCATGTTAGCGCCGGAAACTCCAAGTTTTTGATCACTAAAGAACTGGCTATCGGCTTCTTCAACGGTATGATTTGGGCGGTGCTCATTGCCACCGTGATAGCGCTATGGAAACAAGATTGGATGCTTGGCGGGGTGATAGCCTTTGCGATGATGATCAATATGGTAGCCGCAGGCCTCGCTGGCGCAACCTTACCTTTGGTGATGAAACGTCTGAAAATTGATCCTGCATTGGCCGGAAGCGTAATCCTCACGACCATTACCGATGTGGTGGGGATATTCGCATTTTTAGGTACAGCTACTCTATTTTTAATGTGACCTATAGCAAATAGATAAGGGACTAGCACATTTCAAGCTTAAAAATCATCAGCTTAACAACGCTTGCCCTGATTGCTTTTGCTGGCAATTCATTGCTGTGCAGACTGGCATTAGCTAACCATACTATCGATGCCACCAGCTTCACCTTAATCCGCTTAGTTTCTGGCGCCTTAATCCTCAGCACTATTCTGTTTACCCGCCAAAGTAACAATACCGTTTTTCATTCAGGTAGTTGGCTGTCAGCATTGGCTTTGTTTATCTACGCTGCGGGTTTTTCCTATGGATACATTGATTTAGACACAGGAACAGGTGCCCTGGTGCTATTTACATGTGTGCAGATCACCATGATAGTAGTGGGAATCCTCCGTGGGCAACATCCGACAAAGCTTGAATGGCTTGGCTTACTTAGCGCCTTTGCTGGCTTTATTTACTTAATTTCGCCGGGGGTAACAGCACCATCTTTATCCGGTGTGTTGCTAATGAGCTTGGCAGGAATGGCTTGGGGTTGGTACTCACTGTTAGGGGCTAAATCTGCCACACCATTACAAGATACAGCTGCCAATTTTGTTAAAGCATCACTATTATCGGTGATGTTAGTACCTATACTATTCGTCCATTCTCAAATTCAACTTGAGGGAGTCGTGTACGCCATCCTATCAGGCACACTGACATCTGGTATTGGTTATGCCATTTGGTATCAGGTGCTACCCTATTTGCGCGCTAATATTGCCGCGGTATGTCAATTAAGTGTACCGATTATTGCAGCTCTGGGCGGCATTTTACTGCTGAACGAAACATTTTCTATTAGGTTGTTAGTCGCCTCGATTAGCATTCTAGGCGGAATAATTTTGGTGATCAAAGCCAAGCAATTTACTAAATCAAAGACATAATCAGAGAGCATTGATTTTTCACTAATGTTTTCGTTGTAATTTTTTTGAGACCTTTCAAAAGAATGAGTGACAACATCCTGATGCTACAGGGTCGACTTGGTGACTTATTATGCCGATAATAGTTTTCTTAGCCTGATTCTTTACTAAACATTTTTACGGGAATAATTTTGAAACTTAACCTATCCAGCTACTTACCCATAGTCTTCTCTACTTTGTTTATTTCATCTTGTGCGGTAGTCAGTCAAGATGCTCAGCTTAATCCTGTTGCCACTAGGGTGGTCAAACAAGAAACACTCACCTTTGCAGATGTAGTATCTGAAACCACTGAGTTAAGCCGCCAGTATGGTGCTAAAAACGTGTTAATTGTGATGGATATTGATAATACCATACTGACAAGTAGCACAGATTTAGGCAGTGATGTTTGGTATCAATGGCAAACGGGTAAGCTTGATGTTAAACCCTCTCCAGCGCAAAAAGTCAGTTGTTTATTTGAAGATTCAATTGGTTTGCTATACGAATTATCACCGATGAGATTAACCGAAGATAGGCTAAATAGTACCATCGTGAATTGGCAAAACACGGGACATACGCTAGTTGCACTAACCTCTCGAGCGCCTCAGTATCGCGCTGCCACCGAGCGCGAATTAATCCGTAATCAAGTTAACTTATCCGCCAGTGCGCTAGTACCACTTGGGCAAGATACGCTGATATTTAGAGAAATGAAGGGCCGAGAACTCAGCTATATGCAAGGGGTTATGATGACATCAGGGATGAATAAAGGCGAAATGTTGCAATACCTGTTAGACAAAGCTGATAGAGAATTTGCAGCTATCGTGTTTGTCGACGATTCGAAAAAGAATATTGATGATGTCTACCGTGCGTATAAAGATGCCATGGATCTAGATATGCGTATTTTTCATTACACTCGAATAGAAGACCTACGGGAAAAAGAATTTGGTAAAGTGTTAACTCAAGAGCAGGCAGATAATATGGCGCAGCAATGGCAACAATTAAACACTACCTTGCAGCAGCTATTCCCTGCGAGGAAACTAGCTCAAGGTTGCTTGACGCTTTAACTTGACGACCTTGCGCCAAGACCCAAACACAATAATCACAGATAGAGCAAAGTGAGTTTGCTCTATCTTCTCCCTCACCCCAACAGTCCAGTTATAACTGCCAGTTCCAAACACCTACCTTATGTTTTCGCAGTTAAAAAAAGACGCTTTGTATTTGTTTCAGTTGATCAGCAACCCAACATGGTTGACGCAAAAAAAGTCAAAATAAATAAAATTACTTTGTGCATTCCCAACGTTCCCTGATTCCATTATTGGTCAATGATAACCTAACGTCATGAAAGTCTGCTAATCGTCTCTATCAAAAGGGTCAGAGTAAAAAGCCTAAGTTTTAGCACATTAACATGGATCTCCCTGTAATTGCGGTAAGGCGATTTGAGATGGCAACTAACTTTGCTGTAAGTCATTATTACCAACATTTTTCTGATACACCAGAGCGGGTAATGCAAAGGCGCAGGCTCTCGTGTTTCCAATTAGTGCATTTAGGTACGCAACTCTTGCGATGCGCGCCGTTATTGCCCATTCTGATGGCTCGGCTTCAGCCAATGCCTAGCTCGTGACCGTCGCTTCGAACAGATAGGCATCCAACAAATCCTGAAGTCGTGTTGCGTCTTTTTGCTGAGCGTCGGAGAGTTTGACGTCGACGCGCATTCCTCGTGGACCGCCGACGGTCACTGTGACGTTGCCGGTAAATTTGTTCTTAGTGAGGATGGTGTCGACGGCGCGCTTGACCGCGTTGCGACGAAGCGTCGGTTTGAAAATCTTGCCCACCGCCGTGACTGGGATCGAGTCAACAATGTGGATGTGTTTGGGCCACGCGGGCCGCTCGCTGATCTCGGTTTCGGCAAACGCTCGAAGTTCGTCTTCGGTGGTGGTCATGTTTGGGAGAAGCTGGATGTAACAGATTGGCAGCTCGCCAGTGTACACGTCGGGCATCCCCACAGCCGCGGCAACCGCCACCGCTGGGTGGCGCTGAAGGGTGTTTTCGATCATCAAAGGATCGATGTTGTGCCCGCTGCGAATGATGAGATCCTTCGACCGCCCCGCGATGTAAATCCTGCCCTCGGAGTCGGTGTAGGCAAGGTCGCCACTGTTAAGTGCGCCGTCGCTTAAGGTCCCTTCGTTTTGTTCAGTGTTCCGATAGCTAGGTGAGACCGTTGGCCCGGCAATGGTCAGCACGCCGATTTCACCAACTTCGCATACCTCACCGAGTGTGCCATCGTCTACGAGGCGGCGAACAGTTACCATAGTATATGGGAGACGCAAACCCACCGAACCGGCGCCGCTTTGGCTTTGGAACGGATTGCAGGAGATGAGACCTGATGCCTCGGTCATGCCGAAGATCTCCTTCAGTTGTATGCCGGTGATAGTCTCGTACTTTTCACGTACTGAGACAGGTAGCGATGATGCACCAGTGAGCCCACTTCGGAGTGAACTGATGTCTGCCTCGTCGACAGGAACCTGGATGATCGCAGCGATTGACGTAGGCACGCCACCGGCGACCGTGACGCCAAATCGTTGACAGATCCGCCAGAAATTGGTGACCATCGCGGGATTGCGCAGCCCAGATGGCGACATGAGAATTACTTCGGTTGCGGCGATAAATGTGCTGATACCGATTAGGATCGTACCTGCGACATGAAACATTGGAAGCGTGCCGGTCACGACATCGGCAGGCTCGAGGTTCATTAACGCGGCACAGCCGGATGCAGCAGTGAGCTGCCCCTCGTGGTTGTGAGCGGCAAGTTTCGGCACTCCTGTTGTGCCCCCAGTATGGAAGTACGCTGCAGCGTCAGTCCCCCTTCTTTTGGCTCATTTAAATCAAGGACACCTATACTATAAAAAAGTCAAAATCCCCATTCAATATGCTTATCAGCACTACTTCTTGATGATACTATTACAGATTCAGGGTAATACTGTGTAGTTAGTGGCTAATCACAAGTACCCTGCTAATCAAATAAATTGCAGTTCAGTTTTCCACATCTATAACCGCGAGCCTAGAACGCTTTTGGGTGAAGTCAGATGCTTAGTGTCAGTGAGTAATGTTAAAAAATTACGTTTAGTTGCCTTTTGTTTTATCTAAATTATTTCAAAACTTAAAGGCACTCCTGCGACAAATGAAATACAAAATATCTCAGTCGCCAATCGTTAAAGTGCCTAAGAGTGCTAATCAAAGAGTATTTATGAACTCGTTAATCGAAAAAGATATCCGTACCATTCAGTCCATAGAGGCTGTTCCTTTTATAATGAAGATGTTATCGGATGCTACAGGGCTGCGCTTCATATGTATTGCCCGAGTAACTGATTCAAAATGGACTACTTGCGCGGTGTTAGATTTAGTTAACTTTAATCTCAACCCCGGTGACCAGCTCGATATAGATACTACTTTTTGTAATCAGGTTCGAAAGTCGACACAACCAATCATCATTGAGCACGCTCAAAACGATGGGCATTACAGCCAAAGTCCAATTCCCACTATGTACGGGTTTGAAAGTTACTTTTCTTTCCCTATTTATAGTAAAGATGGCAACTTTTTCGGCACAATATGTGGTTTAGATCCTTTACCCGCAAAATTAAAAACCTCTGAAATTGAACTTAAAATCAAATCATTTGCTGAATTAATTTCTAGGCAGATTACGGCTGACGAAAGACTAAATATTGCGGAGTCTGAATTGTTCAACGAACAGGCAGCCGCCAAGTTGCGAGAGCAATATATTGCGATTCTAGGTCACGATTTAAGAACCCCATTGTCTGCCCTTACGATGGGTGTCAGTTTTTTAAAAGAGCAGGTAAAAGATGAAACCTCTCAAAAAATACTCGCTCGAATGGACAATAGTGCAAACAGAATGAAGCGTCTGATTAGTGATGTTATGGACTTGACCCATGGAAAAATGGGCAATGGCATTGAATTGAAAGTAAAGCCGGTTAGCAATCTGCAAGAAATTCTAATTCATACTGTTTCTGAACTGTCTGGATTACATCCACAGCGAGCTATCCAAACCAGTATCAAAATAGAGGGTTCGTTTAATTGTGATCCTGAGCGACTTACTCAATTGCTGTCTAATCTATTAATAAATGCCATTGTGCACGGCGATCCACAACAAATAGTTGAAGTTAAATCAACTATCGAGCACGGCATTTTCTCATTAAGTGTTAGTAACGGAGGCGCGCCAATAAGTCCTGAAACGATTGATAAACTATTTCAGCCCTTTTGGCGAAACGAAAGCAATAAACAAACCGGAGGCTTGGGTTTGGGCTTGTTCATTGCGTCGCAAATAACCGCAGCACACAACGGCACACTAACCGTGAATTCAGATGAAAGCAGAACGGTTTTTACTTTTCAGGCAACACTTTAAATGTTAGCCATTGACACAAAATAGTTTGATTTTTGAATTTCTTAATACCTGATTATTTATATCAATGCTAATTAGTAAGAGTTGTATAAAACACCTTCAAAGTACCTCGATAACTCCACTAACAATGGCTGTTTTCAATCCCTAAGCCAATAATTTTGATAATAGCCAGAAAAGCTATGAGCGTTTTCCCCGTTCCGGCTAGTCAGTTGTTGGGCAGCTCAGTGCTAGAAGGTGACATTAGCACCCTAACACCGCTATGAGTGCTGTTAGCAGAAAGCAGACATAACGCCCAGCAGATTTACTTCGGTTTCTTAGTGAAAAGGGCCTACAGACATAGGGGAAGATCTCTAGTAGTGCGGTATGGGAGCCAAAACTACGTGAACCTATTTATACAACAATTAGATGCAAAGATATGAATATAATGCAGACTTTCACATATTTAGCGAGACGAGGAAGATACACGCTTCTTTCGCATCCCTAACTTAATCACTTTATACTCTGCTAATTAGACCAATACGGTGATCTGCCGTCGTCACCACGAAAGACGGGTGATTACGCGCACCTCATCAGTGAGCAGCGAAAACGACCAGCCATTGCGCTCACATAGCCGTTGAACAATACCGAGACCCAGACCATAACCGTTAGACGATGCCACCTTGGTCGGTGGGTACCTCTCATCAGCTTCACTGCTCACCTGATTGGTGACTAATAGCTCGTGCTCTTTGATACGAATTGTGATCGGGCCCTGTCCGTCGAGGGTGTGTTCGAACGCATTTCGCACTAGATTGTTGACCGCGATAGAAAAAGCCTGTGAATGACCGTATATTCTGGGTTTTGCAAGATATTCTATTTCAATATCGATGAACTTACCACTCAGTAGGTAACGGTGCTGATCTATGGCCTTTTTCACCAGCGGTATGACTAGAAACAGCTCGTCATACAACCCATCGTCGGTTTCGCGAGCGAGACACAAGAACATTTCAACAGTGGTATTCATATCAAGTGTCGCACGTCTCATTCGATCTACAGACTTAATATCGGTCGGTGACAGATCGCTTTCTTCTAATAGCTCAATTGCACCAGTTATCACGGTAATTGGGGTGCGCAACTCATGACTCGCTGAATTGGTAAAGTACCGCTCTCTTACAATAAATGCGCTGATACGCTCAAGTGTCTTCTCAATAGTCCCCGCGAGCATACCAACCTCATCATCACCAAACTGACTAGATTTTATACGTTTATAATCTTCGGCCGATAGATTTTCTAGGTCGAGGTCCGCAACCGCCTTAGCGAGTTGAACCACAGGGGCTACCGCTCTGCGCATTACAATAACTCCAAGCCCAAAACCGAGAGCACCTAGCGTTCCCACAACACCGGTAATTGCGAGCAGTAACCACCAATCCTCTGACGATGCAGCCTCAATCCCAGCAACGTCGAAAACAACAAAGGCAGTTCGCTGTTCATTGTCGGAAGGTATTACCGCGACATGTAACTCTTCGGTATCGAATTCGTAAAATCCTTCAGCGGGGTTGGTTTGTGCCCATTCCCTGAGTGATTCCGGCAAGTTAGCAACCTCATCGTATCCACGAAGGTTCATCGAAAGAGAAGGATAGTTTTCGACAGCTCGCTCTAGCTGATGCACCAGTACACGGTCTTCGCTCAACCTTATCGCAGAGAAGAAAGCGAATCCCCAGACGATACTGAGCACTACAACACACATTCCAAATGCAAATGCGACACGCTTGCGCAAACTATGTCGGTACATTACTGAGGATCCTCTGCAATTCGGTACCCAATGCGATGCACTGTATGAATTAGCGGGCTTTCAAACGGCCTTTCGACAGCCTTTCGCAGTTTGTACAAATGTGAGCGAAGCGCATCGCCATCAGGGCGGTCATCAGCCCACAACAACGTCTCGAGATCATCGCGAGTCACAACAGACGGCGACTCTTCCATCAATCGCTGAAGCAGTTTCATGCCAGCAGGGTTGAGATCGACGCGACGCCCAGCTCGATAAACTTCCAGCGTGGACCGGTTCATAGTCAGATCACCAACAGTTAACAGTTTGTTAGTTTTTCCTCGACTACGTTTGTTCAGTACCTGTAGTCGCGCATGTAGCTCCTGCAATGCGAATGGCTTGACCAAATAGTCGTCGGCTCCCGCCTTGAATCCCTCAAGTTTATCGTTAAGCGTGTCTCTCGCCGTTAGCATAAGCACGGGAGTATCTTGTTTGGCATCAGCTCGCAGTTTTTGGCAGAAACTCAGGCCATCCATCCCCGGAAGCATCAGATCCAGCACTATAACGTCAAACGGATTCGTCAACGCCAGGTGCATCGCGCTAATACCGTCATAGGCAAAGTCCAATATATAGCTATGCTTTTCAAGATACGCGGCAATGTTCGCACAAATGTCGCGGTTATCTTCGACAATCAACGCTCTAATCGGCGCGGCACTCAGTGCATTTTCCATCTGCTGCTCCTTACCAAGCGTAATCCAGACGTAGTCCAATAAGCGGCTCTGCTTCGCTCTCGTCTTTAACTTCAACGCCTCGGCGGTAGTCAAACTCGTTGTCGTCACTCGATGAAGCTGCCGTTACGTTGATGACATCAAGAAAGGCGGTTACATCTATGGGGCCAAATGCGCGCCGATAGTCAACGCGAACGTTCAACAAACTGGAACCGCTTTTGCGACCGACATTGCGCTCAATGATCTCTTTCGAGTAGCGCAGAGGTTGTTCTGACCCCAACACGTCTGGGTGAATAATAAACTCGTCGTCTGGTCTGCCGGAAAGATATTTGTATCGCCCTGCGACCTTCCAACGGTCGCTTATTTCCCAGGTCAAACCGAGTGTAGCGACATGCTCGCGACTAAACTCAGCTGCAACATCACCGCGACCGTCTTTGCGGTCGACCACGGCATCGTTGTAAGAGTAAGTTGCGGTAGCGTAAAGGCCTTCGAAGACCGTGCCGTTGACAACGATATCGACGCCATACGATATGCCCTCACCAATGTTGGCAAAGGTTCCACTTGCCCGATCAAGGTCTACCACTAGGTCGTCGAGGTTTTGATAATAAGCCTCTGTTAATACTGACCAATTGTAGTTCGGAAAATACTTTAAACCGACACTACTATGTATGATTTTTTCGGTCTTAAGGTCATTTGACTCGTTAGCTGCAAGCTCTAAATACCGTGGCGACTGATGAAAGATGCCGGCGGTTGCGAAATATCTAATCGTTTTACTCGGCTGCCAGTTGACGCTGAACCTAGGCGCCGCGAAGCTTTCATTGGCAAAACCGTCCCGTTCTATCCTCACGCCGGTGCCAAAATCCCAATCACCGAATTCAAACACTTGATCTACGTAGCCGGCATAGCTCGTTTCTTTCTGACGTATTGAGGAGTTGATGTTTTCCGGAGTCAGCACAATAAAACGCTGATCTGGGTCTGCTCTATAATCATCTTCATCGTAGGTAAATCGGT